>CAIXUZ010000048.1 GCA_903922735.1 uncultured Verrucomicrobia subdivision 3 bacterium | reverse complement strand
TTTGCCCGCGCCGCCCGGAACGAAGCTGGCCAAGATTGCCAACATTGCGCCGGAACCGATACCGCCGGAGCCTTTGCCGGACAAAACGCCGGTGAAGCGCAGCGGGAGCGGGCCGCAGTTTGACCCAGGATTTCTCAAAATCGTTCAGGACGCGCACGAGCCGTTCACGCGGAGTTCGGTGGCCGTTGCGACCGGCCTGAGTGTGACTGATGTAACGATGCGGTTTAACCGGATGCGGAAACACAAGTGGATTGAACAACCTGCTCCTGGCATGTGGCGGCGAACAAAAACCTTTGGAGAGAAACCATGAGCGAAGAAAAATCACGCATGGTAAGAAAGTTCTGGGGCGAACCAAAGCCCTGCCCGTCCTGTGGCTACCAGCCGATTCAAACTAGCGTCCTAAGCAACGAATGCCGAATGTGGCACCGTTTCGAGTGCCCGAATTGTAACCAACCCGCCCCACGCTACCGGCCAACTCACGGCGAGGCCGTCGAAGCGTGGAATAATCTGTCACCGTCGAAACCGCCAACGAGCCTTTTGAGTGAAGGCCGGGCAAAGGTGGAAACCGCGCCGCTTCGACGGTGACTTGAATTAAATATGAGCACAACCGTCATAGACACCAAGAAGGTCTGGAAAGCTGATTTCAGATGGCGCAACCAATTGGGGCAGACAGTTCGCAAGAAGCCGCGCAAACCAACTGTGCATTGCCTGCCATTCGACGTTGACGCAAAGGTTGTTCAAGGCCACGGCGAGAGCATGTTGTCATTTGCCAAGCGGATGCGGTTGCTGGACATTTGGACGCCGGTCATCACGCTGTTCAGGACGGCCTACGACAACCAGACATTCACCGGGGACAAGGCCAAGAAGCTGTGGCGGGATTGGAACGCGAGACAATTTGGGAAAACGAAAGGCAAAGCATGAACGAAAAAGAACTACACGAACTAGACGCTTGGATTGACGGGCATATATTCGGTGTCAAAAAATGTCATCACATTCACACAAAACGTCTGAAGAATTCATTCCTAAAAGTTCAGTGTTTGGACTGTCATGGCGCGTTTAGGGATGAAGGGGGGACTGTCAACAATGGATTGAGAAGATACACAACCGACCCCGCCGCCGCGATGATGGTTTTGAAGAAGTGTCTTGCGAGATTCGATAACGAATCGGACGACGCAATAATGATTGCGCTTGTAAATGGAAAGCCCATTGTTTGCTCCAACGAGATTCAGCAGGGAAGGGAAGCCGAAACCCTTCCTCTCGCCATCTGCCTTTTCGCCAAACAACTATTCTCAAAATGAAAATCAACCGTGGTAAAACAAGGTCAGGCGGAATCCGTTTTGGAGAATTCGTTGAAATGGAGTCAATCCGTTTGGGACGGAACGCAGCAACAATCAAGACAGCGATAAAGGACGGTTGCTACAAAGGCTTGAAGATTCGCAGGACAAACCAGCGCGTGATTCATGTCATGCCGCCAACTAAGCTGCCAACAGTTGAGCAAATAATGCCAGACGGAAGTCTGCCGCAACCGGGTGAAATGAAGCTCAAACGATTCATCGAGCAGGAGATTGCCAAAGGCTCAACCGAAAAGATTGTGCGAACCAAAATCATCAAGGGGCAATATCCGGGGATGGTTCTGCGCAAGGTCAATGCACGGCTGATTTACATTTCATTCCTATGAGCGCCGTCGAGGAAGCCTATCAGGGTCATATATTCTGGGATGAACTGTTCATCTTCCCGTTTTTCAATTTTCGTATGCCTGAAATCACACGATCGCTTCTGATGTATCGTTATCGGCGTCTGAAAGAGGCTCGC
>CAIXUZ010000047.1 GCA_903922735.1 uncultured Verrucomicrobia subdivision 3 bacterium | reverse complement strand
GCCAGCGTGGTGGTGATTTTGTATTTGCCGGGGTTGCTGATGCGGGCGCGCCAGGAAGCCCATTCGTTGGCGTTGTCCCAAAAACCGATGTTGGATTTGCCGCCTTTGGTTTCGACCTTGATCTTCTGGCCGTGCAGCTCGGCTTCATCGGCGCCAAAGGTGAGGCCGCCTTTGACGTCGGGCAGGATCAGCCCCGCCGCATTGGCAGATTCGGGCAGTGGCGCAGGCTTGAGGCCGTTGCCGTTGATGCGGAACGTGCAGGTCAGACCCTTGGTGATCCCTGTTGGCATCGTCACGGTCAAACCATCCTTGGTTTGGGTGAATTTTAATTCGTGCTGGTGGCCGAGCAGTTCGACCCGCTTGATTTGGTTCTGGTTCGCATCTTCGGTCTTGGCAAGCGAGCGGATGAGAATTTGATTTTCCGTCGGCCAGCCCAGCGTGGAGGCGTAAAGCGTTTGGCCCTTCGTCGTGAACCGGATGTCTTTGGCGGTGAAGTTGAATTTCTCATTGAATGCCCCGCCTTTCATGCGCACCGGGCCTTCGCCGGAGACCAGCCACGGGCGGGAGCCGTAAATGGCCTCGCCATTCACCGCAGTCCAATCAGCGAGTTGATGGAGCATGGCTTCCGCTTCCGGATCCAGCGTGCCGTCCGGCCGCAAAACCACGTTCAACAGCAAGTTGCCGTTTTTGCTGACGATGTCCACAAGCAGCGTCACCGTCCAGTTCACCGGCTGATATTTCCAGTGCTTGTTGTAAAACCAGTCGCCGATGGAGGTGTCGCATTGCCAGGGGTAGGGATCAATTTTGGCTCCGACGCCGCGTTCGTAATCCTGCACCCAGCGGCCGCTGGAAACCTGCTTGCAGTTGTAAACGGCCTCGCTTTTACCGCCGTGGGCCTGGGCGCTTACGTTGTAAAGATTGGCGATCTGGCTCAGACCGACGACATTGCTGGGGCCGAACGCCACCCCGCCATCGCTGTAAAGCAGGTCGGGTTTGTAGTTGTCCACGAGTTCTTTGACCTCGTTATACCATTGCTGATGCCAGCGCGCGTTTTTGGAATACCAGCCGGTGTCACCGGGTTCTGCGGGGAAATGATACAAGTCCCAATTATTCGAGTTGGCGCCGTCGTAAGGCACGCCGGCAAATGGGCCGGTTTTGTCCGCTTTGTGCGCTTCTTGAAACCAGGTGAAACTGGCGCCCAGATGTTCGGAGACGCCGAACGGCAGGCCGTTTTTCCTCGCTGCCGCCTGCCATTCGCCCACGACATCGCGGTGCGGCCCCATTTGCACGGAGTTCCAGCGGTGCAGCTTGGAGTTCCACAAAAAGAAATTGTCGTGGTGCGTGCCCATGCTGACAAAATATTTGGCGCCTGCTTTTTTGTAGAGTTCCATCAGTTTCTCCGGCTCCCATTTTTCCGCCTGCCACAGCGGGATGATGTCTTTCCAGCCATTGGTGGACGGATGACCATAGGTTTCTAAATGATGTTTGTAGTCGGCGCTCGGTCCGTTGGTTTTGCCGGTCTTCCGGTCCAGCGTTTCCTGCTGATACATCTTCTTCGCATACCAGTCTCCCTCCATCGGCACCGCTTGCGGCCCCCAGTGCGCCCAGATGCCGAATTTCGCATCGCGGAACCAGTCTGGGCAGGCATAGTTTGTCAGCGATTCCACCGTGCCGGCAAACTGGCCGGGGGTGATCGGCAGCTTTAAATCGGCGTCCGTCAGTTCCGCCCGGCCGGGGAAGATGGCAGCGGTGATAAACAGCGAAGCGAGCAGGGATTTCATTGGCATGGGGTTAATCTAGGTTTTATTGGGTGAATTCCGCCGCCGGGGTTGGGAACCACCGGCGGCGGATTAATCTAAAATCAAGGGGGATCAGCCCACGCCGACGCGTTCGCCGGCTTTGCGTTTCTTGTATTGCTGCCGGATCCACGCGTAAGTTTCCGCGAGGCCTTTGTTCAAGGTCGTGTTCGGCTCCCACTTGAGCGTCTTTTTGATGAAGGTGTTGTCGGAGTTCCGCCCGGCCACGCCCTGCGGCGCGTTGAGGTCGTATTTGCGGTTCATCTTCACGCCGGCGATCTTTTCGATTTTGGAAAGCAGTTCATTGATCGAAACGAGCTCGCTCGAACCCAGGTTGATCGGTGTCGCGATGAGGTCGTCGCAGTGCATGATCTTGTCGATGCCCTGCACGCAGTCATCAATATACATGAAGCTCCGCGTCTGTGAGCCGTTGCCCCAGATGGTGATGTCTTTCTTGCCGGTCTCAATGGCTTCGATGACCTTGCGGCACAGCGCGGCGGGCGCCTTTTCGCGGCCGCCATCCCAGGTGCCGTGCGGCCCATAAACATTGTGGAAGCGCGCAATCGCCGTCTTCATGCCGCGCTCGTGCCAGTATTCCTCGCAGAACATTTCGGAAACCAATTTCTCCCAGCCGTAGCCGCGTTCGGCCATCGCCGGATAGGCGTCGGATTCCTTGAGCGCGCGGACCTTCGGATCTTTTTGCAGCAGCGTGTTGTAGGCGCAGGCGGAGCTGGAGAAAAAGTAGCGGCGGGCGCCCGCCTTGTAAGCCGCCTCGACCATGTTGGTGTTAATGAGAATGGAGCGGAGACATTCCACGCGGAACCGCTCAATGAAGCCCATGCCGCCCATGTCGGCGGCGAGGTTGTAGACTTCCACTGCGCCTTCGCACACGCGATGGCAGTTGGCTTCATTGCTGACATCGAGACAGCGGTTCTCAACGCCGGGCACATGCAGATACCACTCATAAAGCGGCTTCTTGTCCACCGCGCGGATGTTCGTGAAACCTTTCTTGGTGAAGTAGCGGGCCAGGTTGCCGCCGATGAATCCGCCCGCGCCGGTGATGACGATCAAATCATCTTTTTTCAGCGGGGCGTCCTTTTCTACGATTCGTTTGTGTTCTTGCATAAATAGAATGTTATTTTTGCGTTGAGTTTGCGCCTGAATATAATCGTCGCCTCAATCTCAACGCCAGCCATAATAGCTTGGACAGGCGTATTCTTGAATGGCTATAGTTGGCCAGTGCATGGACATTATTGACTTTTTGGATGAAGCTGATTAAGCCCGCCATCCGGAATAAATCCGGCGTGCCGGAGTTTTTCTCGCCCCAGGTGGCCGAGGCGCGCCGCTTCTATCTCAATCTCAACCCGTCCCGGCAGCGGCGGCTGGCGGTGGTCTGCGGTGGCGTGGAGCATTGCCGGCCTGATTATGCCATTCATCGCTGCACGTTTCCATTTTACTCCATCGAATACGTTGCGCGTGGGCAGGGCGAATTGAAGCTTGCTGGCCGCAGCCATGTATTGCAGTCCGGCCGGCTTTTTGCCTACGGCCCCCGTGTGCCGCATCACATCGTCGGCAGCTCGTCGGATCCGCTCGTCAAATATTTCGTGGATTTTACGGGCCGATCCGCCCTTAAACTTTTGCGCGCTTGCCGCCTGCCGCCGGGGCAGGTGGCTCAAGTATTTCCGCCGAACGCCCTGTCTCCGCTTTTTGATGAGCTGATTCAAAGCGGCTTGCAAGTCGGCCGGCAGCGCGTTGACTTATGCGTTGGCTTGCTCGAATGTCTCGCGTTGAAAATCGTCGCCGCCCGGGCGCCGGTGGCAGGGGTGGAAACGCTGGCTTTTGAGACCTATCAGCAGGTCCGTTTGCGTATCGAGCAACACTTTCTTCGTCTGCGTACGCTGGCGCAGATCGCTGAAGAGTGTCATGCCAATAACGCCTACCTTTGCCGCTTGTTTCGCCGCTATGATCAGCAGACCCCGTATCAATATCTGCTTCGCCTTAAAATGAACCACGCCGCTGCGCGCTTGCAGTCGGCTGGCGTGCTGGTGAAGCAGGTGGCCGAGGAAGTCGGGTTTGCTGATCCGTTTCATTTTTCCCGCGTCTTTAAGCATGTGCTGGGACTTTCGCCGGACACGTTCCGGCGGATGCGATGATTGCGCTGTGCCGGATCATCCAAGGCTGCCGGCGTGGGTCCTAATCCCAGTCGTAATCCTAATCTTAATCCCCTTGGAACCATTATCACGATTAAGAATAAGATTAAGACACTACCGGCCTGCCGGCGTGATGGACAAAAAATGAATTAACCCCTAATCTGATTTC
>CAIXUZ010000046.1 GCA_903922735.1 uncultured Verrucomicrobia subdivision 3 bacterium | reverse complement strand
GGCCATTGGGGTGCGCCCCGAGGCATTTTTCGGTGCGCAAAAACCGCTGGGGGCGCGCCTCAAACGGCGGAAAATCCTACAATTACGGCAAAAAACCGGCTTTTTACCTTTTTTCACCATGAAAATAACCAAAAGTGACTCCGGCGCCCCGGAAATGTATTTCGACAATCTCAATTTGCGCTGGGGCAGCCAGTCCTACCTGCTCGAACCGGGCGACCCCGGCTTTCTCCGATTGTCGTCGGGGCACAACCTTTGGCAGTTTCCGCAATTGCGCGAGCAGACGTTCGTCTTCGCGTTTGACGGCGGGTTCAGGGTTGCGCGGTGGCTGTTGGCGGTTTAATGTTTTGCCTGGAGTTCGGCAGCCCAAGAATTGATTGGCATCATGGACGGATTGCCCGAGGACAAGGCTCGCGCGGTTGTGGATTTCGCGCGGCGGCGGATAAACTAGAAGTCCAGCACCAGCATTTATGGCTAACTATCTCATCATCGGCGGCGACGGCAAGGAATACGGTCCGGTCACGGACGCGGACGTGCGGCAGTGGATTGCCGAGGGCCGGCTGGCCGGCACGTCGCGGGCCAAGGCGGAGAGCGATGCGGAGTTCCGCCCGCTCGCCACCTTTCCGGAATTTGCCGACGTCCTCAAGGCGCCGCCAGCCACCATCGCGCCGCTGAAAGCGGCGGCGGGCGCCGGGGAATTTGCGGAAGCCGATTATGAACTGGATATCGGCGGCTGCATCGGGCGCGGCTGGGAATTATTGAAAGGAAATTTCGCCACCCTCTGCGTCAGTTTACTGCTCCTGGTTTTGGTGGAGGTGACCTGTGCCGGCGCATTAAACCTAATCATGCTCGCTTTTGGCAAGGGACTATTGTCCGCGCCGGTCCCGCTGCGAATCGGCTACAATTATCTTTTTACCGCCGTGCTTTCGCTGGTGATGGGGCCGTTGATGGGCGGGCTGTTTCTGGTCTATCTGAAGACTATCCGCCGTCAGGCGACCGGCATCGGTGAAGTGTTCGCTGGATTTCAAACCGCGTTCCTGCAGCTTTTCCTTGGTGCGCTGGTGGTGTCGTTGATTGTCAATGCGTGCATGTTGCCGTTCAATTTCGTCTGGCAGACGAAGGCGGGTCCGCTGCTGGAACAGATACAGCACATGCAAAACGATCCGGTGGGCATTCAAAACCTGCTGCCGCAGCTCATGTCGGTGTTCACCAGCGCCCTGCCGGTTCTTTTCGTCTGCCTGATTCCGGTGACCTACCTCACGGTGAGCTGGCAGTTCACGCTGCCGCTCATCATTGATAAACAAATGGATTTTGGTGCGGCGATGAAAACCAGCTTCAAAATGGTGAACCAACACTGGTGGCAGGTTTTCGGCCTGACGATTCTGGTGGGGCTGGTTAGTTTCGCGGGTATTCTAGGCTGCTGCGTCGGCGTGCTGGTCACGGCACCCATCGGTATTGCGGCGATGATGTTCGCGTATGAAATCCTCTTCAGCGGCAAAAAAAATTAACCGCACCCAGGCCCGCAACGCCGCGTGGTTGAACCAGCTGGCCACGCCCGGACTCGGCTCGCTGCTCGCCCGCCGCTGGCTGGCCGGCAGCGGACAATTGCTCCTTTCCCTCAGCGGTTTCGTTTTGGTGACGGTCTGGTTCTACCGGCTGATGCTGCAATTTTACGGCCAGATGAGCGGGGACGTGGTCGTTCAGCCGGTCGGCGGCATCGGGTTGCTCGGCGCCGGGTTGTTCGCGCTGGCGTGGGGCTGGTCGCTGGCCACCAGTTTGAGCCTGCTGCGCGAAGCATCGAAAGTCAGCCTGGCAGCGCGGGAAAGTTTTGCCGGCGGACCGTTCAAGCTGGACGAGGCGAAGATCCTGCTCGCGCTGGCCGCGCTGCCGGAGTGGCAGCGGAGCGGCCAAACCATCGCGCGCACGTTTCAGTTCGAGAATTTTCCCGCGGCGATGACGTTTGTGAATCGCGTCGCCGACCTCGCCGAGCAGGCGCAGCATCACCCCGACATTGACATCCGCTGGAACAAGGTAACGCTCGCGCTCACCACGCATGACGCCGGCGGGCTGACGGAAAAAGATTTCGCGCTGGCGCGGCAATGCGACGGAATGGCGAAGGGGTAGGTTGGAAAATCGGGAGGTTAAGAAAATCCGGCCGCTGATTCGATGCAACCCGCTCCCAGCGGGAGCCGGGCAGGAGGGAGAACATGGCGCGGACCCATCGGCGGCCAGGTTTTTTGCCACCGTCCGGCGGGAGTTTTATTTTCGCGGCGTGCGCCCGATCCAGGTACCGCTGACGCCATAGTTCCATTCGAGTTGCGGAAGGTTGGGCCGCTCGCCCTTGCCGCCGCGGATCACCAGCCGGTCGGCCGGCTTCATTTTTTTCACCCACGGCTCGTAGCCGCGGGCATCGCCGTAATTCCAGATGATTTTCTGATAGGTTGCAAAATCTTCCGCCGGCATCAGGGACGGTTCGTAGCCGAGCAGATAGCGCCAGTGGCCGTGCGGATTCTTGAAAAACGTCTGGTAGAAGACGCCCATGTCCGAGGAGTAGATGATGCCGTTGTTCTCCGGCATCCAGCCCGCCATTTCCGGCGCGGCGGGGGTGAGAAACTGCCAGGTGAGACATTGCGTCCAGCGGCTGGAATAATCACTCGTCGTGGCGAGGAAGGTGGCGCCAGCCAGGATCAACGCCACCCACAAACGCCGCAGCGAATCGGCCGCGAAACGGGCGGCGAAAAGAAAATCCATTTCTGTGGCGATCCACACCATCAGCGCCGGCCAGCCCCAGTCCTCCCAAAACCGGCACACGCGAAACCCCAGCATCCAGCAGCCGCACACGAGCCAGAAGGCCGGATTTTTGGTGACGGGCGCGGCGTCCAGCCTGGTCCCCCGCCGGAGCAGCACCAAGGCGCCAACAATGATGACCGCCACAATATCGCCGCCGAACGGCCGGAATTCCGTGACCTGCGTGCGGTTGGTCAGATGTCCGCCGACGCCGTGGAGCGCCATCTGCCATGCCTGGCTCAAGTAATCGGCCGGATGTCCGGACAAAAACATGGCCGCCGCCGTACCGAGCACCCACGCACCGGCCAGCGCCAGGGACCAACGGAATTCACCCGCGAACAAAAACGCGGCGATGGGCAGCAGCCACAGATACCAGACCCCATGGACAAACATGCTCACCGCCAGCAAGGCAACCAGCAGCGCGAAATTTTTCCGGTCGGGTCGTTTGTCTCGGGCGAGAAATAAAATCGTCATCAACGCCGTGATGGTGATGACAAAGGGCCGCCCCAGCATGAGCCGCTGCGGCACATCCGAGACCACCATTGCCGTAAGCAGCGCCACCAGCCACGCTTCGGGCCGTTTCAACCACGGCAAAGTCGCCAGGTTCAAAAGGAGGAACAAACCGACGACGGAAAAAACCAGGAGGTTTTCCGCGTTCCAACCCAGTGCCCGGTGCAATAAACCAAGAATCTCATGCCAGCCGAGGTTGTGATCCAGCTTGAAAGCGTCCCCGACGACCAGAATTTCCGGCCACGCCTTGCCGCTGACAGCTTTTGCACAATGGCGCAGCGCGTCGTCGCCGGGCAGGTAACCGTAGCTGATGATCTGCAGCGGAATGGCGAGCAGGACGAACGCGACGATGACCCACACGGCGGGCGGAACGTAGCGGCGGAATCTTGCGGGCAGTTCAATATCAAACATGGCGCGATAAAGTTCACCCATCAAAACACCTTGGGCACGCCTTCGTCGAGGATTTTCAGCCGCGCCGTCAGCTTTTGCTGCGCGGCAATTTCCTTGAGCCAGCGGGGCGGTTCGTCCATATCCTCAAAGGACAGCTTGAAGGTCCCGTAGTGCATCGGCACAAAAACTTTCGCCCGCAGATCCTTGAACGCCTGCACCGCCTCATCCGGCCCCATGTGGACTTTGCGAAACGTCTCCGGATGATACGCGCCGATGGGCAGGAGCGCGATTTCCGGCCGGAGTTTTTCGCCGATCTCGGCAAAACCCTCGAAATACGCGCTGTCGCCGGCGTGATAAATTTTCCGGCCCTGATGCTCCAGCACAAACCCGCCGTAGCCGCGATGGTGGTCGTGCAGCGTCCGCGCGCCCCAGTGTTTGCTCGGCGTGAAGGTCACCTTCCAGTCGCGCTGCGAAAAACTTTCCCACCAATCCAGTTCCACGATGCGCTCGAAGCCGAGGTTTTTGGCGAGGTCGCCCACGCCCCACGGCATCACGGCGATCTTGGGATGCGAGAGTTTGCGCAGGGTGGGCTTGTGGAAATGGTCATAGTGCGCGTGCGACAACAGCACCAGGTCAATCGGCGGCAAATCACCCACGCGCAGGCCGGAGCGCTTGAGCCGCTTGAGCAGGAACAGCCAGTTGGCGAAGTTGGGGTCCACCAGCACGTTCAGGTCGTTGAACTGGATCAGGAATGACGCGTGGCCGATCCACGTCACCGCCACCTGCCCGTACCGGAGCCGGGGGGCAATCGCGGGCCGGTGCGCCCCCGTGCGTTTCGTGAACCAGCCTTTCAGGATCAGCTCGTGAAAAAACGTGCGCGGGTTAAAATGCTTCGCCGGCGTCAAATCCTTGAACGAGCGCGGCAATTTGCGGCGCGGCGGCACGGGACGGGTTGACGCTGTTTTCGTCATGGGCGGGTTGACTCTAGCAGAAGGCATCGGGCCCGACCAATTTCAAAATGCACCGCCCATTTCAAGAAAACAACCGGCCTCGATCAAAAGTCAAAACCTTGACGTGCATCAAATCATTTCCGGCGCGAGCCGCTAAACTTTGGTTGTGTTAAATGCAACCCATCCTGACCCAAGCCCCATGAAAGACCAACCCCGTTCCTATAAAAAACTCTGGCTCGCCCTGGCGGCCGTCATCACCTTGTCCTTCCTTGCGCTCGGCTACTACGGCCGCGAAATTTACCATCTCGCTCCGCCGATTCCGCAACGCGTCGTCACGGCGGATGGCGCCGTGCTCTTCACCGGGCAGGATATCAAGGACGGCCAGAACGTCTGGCAATCCATCGGCGGCGAGGAAGTCGGCACCATCTGGGGCCACGGCGCGTATGTCGCGCCCGACTGGTCGGCGGACTGGCTGCATCGTGAATGCGTCCGGATCCTCGACCAGTGGGCCGCCGCCAACGGCGGCAAGCCCTATGACCAGCTCGACGCCGAAAAACAGGCCGGCTTGCGCGAGCGCTTGAAAAAAGAAATCCGCGCCAACACCTACAATGCGCAGACCGGCGACCTGGTCGTCTCCGCGACGCGCGCGGAAGCGATTCAAGCCGTGGGCGCGCATTACGCCGCATTGTTCGGCAACGATCCCGCGCTGAAAACATTGCGCAATAATTACGCGATTCCCGCCGATTCCATCAAGACACCGGAACGCCAGCGCCTGATGAACACCTTCTTCTTCTGGACGGCCTGGGCCTGCGGCACGGAACGCCCCGGCAGCGCCGTCACCTATTCGCAGAACTGGCCCCACGAAGCCCTCATTGATAACAACCCCACGAGCGCGATCATTCTTTGGTCCGTCCTCAGCGTCATCGCCCTGCTCGCCGGCATCGGCGCGATGGTCTGGTATAACGCCCGGCTAAAGCATCTCACCGAAGATGAGGAGGAAGACGTCGTGCCGCAGCGCGATCCGCTGCTCGGCATCGTGATGACGCCCTCGATGCACGCCACGCTGAAGTATTTCTGGATCGTGGTCGCGCTCATCGCGGTGCAGGTCGGCCTGGGCGCCGTCACCGCGCACTACGGCGTGGAAGGCGACGGCTTCTTCGGCATTCCGCTCGCGAAGTGGCTCCCGTATTCCGTCGCGCGCACCTGGCACACGCAACTCGGCATCTTCTGGATCGCCACGGCGTGGCTCGCCACGGGCCTGTTTGTCGCGCCCGCTGTTTCCGGCAAGGAGCCGGCCGGCCAGCGCTTCGGTGTGAATTTCCTTTTCACCTGTTTGCTCATCATCGTCGTCGGCTCACTCATCGGCGAATGGATGGGCGTGCAACAGAAGCTCGGGTACGTCAGCAATTTCTGGTTCGGCCACCAGGGCTACGAATACGTGGACCTCGGCCGCTTCTGGCAGATCTTCCTGTTCGTCGGCCTGTTCGTGTGGCTGTTTCTCATGGCGCGCGCGCTGTGGCCCGCGTTCAAGAATCCCGGCCCGAACCGCCATCTCCTGGCGCTGTTCATCATCGCCTCCGCCGCCATCGGCCTGTTCTACGGCGCGGGTTTGATGTGGGGACGCCAGACGCACTTGGCGATGGCCGAATACTGGCGCTGGTGGGTGATTCACCTGTGGGTGGAAGGCTTCTTCGAAGTGTTCGCCACGGTCGTCATCGCATTCCTATTCACGCGCATGGGCCTGCTCCGCACGGCCACGGCCACGGCGGCCGTCATCTTCTCCACCGCGATTTATCTCGGCGGCGGCATTCTCGGCACGATGCATCACCTCTATTTCAGCGGCACGCCGACGGGGGTGCTCGCCGTGGGCGCGATCTTCAGCGCGCTGGAAATCGTTCCGCTCGTGCTCGTCGGGTTTGAAGGTTACGAAAACTGGCAATTGGGCCGCACCAAGACCTGGGTCTCCGCCTACAAATGGCCCATCTACTTCTTTGTGGCCGTGGCGTTCTGGAACCTCGTCGGCGCGGGGCTGTTCGGCTTCCTCATCAACCCGCCCATCGCGCTCTACTACATGCAGGGCCTGAACACCACGCCCGTCCACGGCCACGCCGCGCTGTTCGGCGTCTATGGCATGCTGGGCATCGGCCTGATGCTCTTCAGCCTCCGCTGCATGACGCGGCAGGACGCATGGAAGACCGGCATGCTCAGCTTCAGTTTCTGGGCGCTGAACCTCGGCCTCGTGCTGATGATTTTCCTGAGCTTGCTGCCCGTCGGCCTGTTGCAAACCCAGGCGAGCATCGAACACGGCATGTGGTATGCGCGCTCGGCGGATTTCCTGCAACAGCCCTTCATGCAAAAACTCCGCTGGCTGCGCGTCATCGGCGACACCGTGTTCGCGTTCGGCGCGGTGGGCATCGGCTGGTTTGTCATCGGCCTGAAAACCGGCTGGTCGCTGGAAGGCAAGCACGTTGAGCCGCAGCCGGAAGCGGACGCCGTCCCGGCGTTCGGTAAATAAATTCAGGTTAAGCGCGGGTAGGATCCCGTCCGTGCGAAAGTGCGGACGGGATTTTGTTTTTTAAATTCCTACTCGCCGAGGTTGCGGCGGAGCACGGCGGTCAACTTCGCCGGGGAAAGCACCGTGACCATCTTGCCTTTGACGATGAGCAGTTTTTGTTCGCGGAACTTGGCGAGCGTGCGCGAGAACGTTTCGCTCACGGTGCCGAGTTCGGCGGCCAGCACGCGCTTGGTCACGGTCAGCTCGATTTTCACCGGCGCTTCGCTTTGCGGATTGGGACAGCGTTTCACCAGCCAGTTGGCCAGGCGCGTTTCCACGTCCTTCACGGTGAGGTCTTCGATCTGGCCGACGAGCACGCGCAGGTGGCTGCTCATTGAGCCGAGCATGCGCAAGGCGAGTTCCGGCTGGCGCTTGAGGAGTTCAAAGATGCCGTCCTTCTGCACGAGCAAGACTTGAGTCGTTTCCAATGCGCGCGCATCGGCGGGATAACCGGTCGGCGAAACCACGGCGATCTCGGCGAACGAATCGCCGGTGCGGAAGACGTGGATGACCTGTTCCTTGCCGGTGGCCGTCACGCGATGGATGTTCACCGCGCCGCGCTGCACGATATAAAAACCGTGCGCCGGGTCGCCCTCGTGAAAGAGATAGTCACCCTTCGCCAGGGTTTTCACCACGGTGACATCGGCAATCTTCCCCAAATCTTCCACGGGCAGGCCCGTAAAGAGCTGGCAACTGCGCAGCGTGTTGACGAGCACGGTGCGTTTAAGATCGGCGAGCGGGTTGCTCATGGAGGAATATCACTCCACTTCGCGCCAAAAGTAAATGATCCAGTCGCTGCCGCTGCCGCGTTCCACTTTGCTGGCAAACCCCTCGCCACCCAATTTTTCCACGAGCGGCGACGGCAGGAACGGCGCGACGACAATCAAGCCCTCGTCCGGCTGGAGCGCCTGCACGCGCTGGTGGATTTCCGGGAACGGCTCGATGCCGCGCGCCAGCAGGGCGCGAACGTCAAAGCGTTTGAACTGGTTTAGCAAAGGCATCATGATCAGATAGGATTTACGCCATTTCTGGGCCAGGTGCCAAAATTTTCTTTGCGGCTTCCACGCCGGCGGCGATGCGTTCCTCGATGACCGGACAGGCATTTTTCTTCATGCCCAGTTGGTGCAGTTCGAGGTGTTCAAAATCCTTGAAGCCGGCCAGCACCAGCGTGTGGCGCGCGCAGTTCAGCGGGCAACCATCAATCGCCAGAATGCGCGCCGCCGCCGCCGCTTTACTGACGAGCGGCTGCACGCGCCCGCCGATGCCAGCGAGACACGACATCTCCGCCACGCCTTCACGCGTGAGCCGGCGGGCGATGCGGTCGGCCAGTTCGCCCGCGTCCGAGCAGCCGGAGCAGGCATAGACAATGGTTTTCGGTTTGGCGGACGCGTCGGGATTTTCGTGCGTTGTCACACGGCTAATCTGGCTCACTTTCGGTGGGAATGGTTTGACCTGCGTCAAGCCATCCGCAGATTCCCGGGCCGGGACAATCAGGAACAGGTTTGACCTGCATCAAGACAACGACGCCTGACTCATGAGAAACTGCGTTCGTGAAAACGATGACTGAACCTGCGACCCTGACCGGCGTGACCCGTCCCGCGGCCAAAGCCAAGAACGACCTCGCCGCCACCCGGCTGGCGCGCGAATGGCAGACAATGACGGTGATGGTCCGCATCTATTGCCGCGACCGGCATCACACCGTTGGCGGGGTGTGCGCGGAGTGCGAACAATTTTTGAACTACGCGATCGGCCGGCTGGAACGCTGCCATTTCGGTCTGGAAAAGCCGACGTGCGCGAAGTGTCCCGTGCATTGCTATCAGCGCGAGCGCCGCGAACAGGTGCGGACCATCATGATCAACGCCGGGCCGCGCATGCTGTGGGAGCATCCGCTGATGAGCCTGCGCCATTGGATGGACGGCTTGCGGAAAGCGCCGGCGAGGTGAAATTGGCGTCGCGCGAAGTGTGCGAAGATGGCGAAGGGAAAATAGACGCAGCCTTAATCCAAGGCTGTCGCGTTGCAGCAACGTGAAAATATCCGGCCCTTTTCCTTCGCTATCTTCGCGGGCTTCGCGCGACCATTTCGTTTCAATGCTCGCGGCAGCGCGTCGCCACCGGCACGGCGGGCGCGCCAAGCGGTTGGAGCTTGGTGAGCTTGATGCGGAATTCCTCCGGGCCTTGCGCAAGATATTCCCAGCCCAGCGTGCCCGGCCATTGCGCCTCGAACTGGTTTTTGATGCCCAGCGGGTTGTGGCCGTTGACGAGGATGAAATGGTCGCCGACGGGCAATTCCATCCAGGTTTTGACGATCAACGGATGTTTGATGGCGCAGTCCAGCTCGCGCACATCCATCACTTGGTCCGCGCCGATAATATTTTCAGGGGTCATGTTTTTTTGAGGTTAAAGGTTGAATTGGCCGCCGGCAATTCCGGTTTGCTCAACGTGAGCAGCATGGAAAATTTTGTCGTCGCCTTCGCCGCGTGCGGCAGGTTCGGCGGCATATAGAGCATGTCGCCGGCTTTCAGTTTGTGCGCCTCGCCCGCGAGCGAGAAATCACATTCGCCCGACAAAATCTGGACGACCGCGTGCTGGGTGGACGTATGCTCGGTCAGTTCCTGTCCTTCGGCGAACCCGAACAGTACCACGCGGGAATTGGCCGTGCGCAGCAGCGTGCGGCTCACGATGCCGTTCGGCGCGAAATGGGTTTCCTCCGGCAGCGACAGGATTTTTTGCGCGCCGGCGTCAATCAAAGGTTGTTCAGCCATGTCCATAGTCTAGCCCACCGGTTTTGTCCGGCCTTGATGCAGGTCAAGGTTTTGGGCGGTGTGTCGCGCGAAGGTCGCGAAGGGGAATGCCTTCATTTCCTTCACCGGCTTGGCGTCTTTCGCGCGGCTTCTGCTTTAAAATTGTGCCACCAGACATTCCGCCGTAAATTTCCCGCATGGCTGAACTTGACCCGCAACTCGACAAATTTCTCCGCCGACAACCGAAGCTCGGCAAGGGCGCTTACCTCGCCAGCACCGCCGTGGTCCTCGGCGACGTGACGCTCGGCGCTCATGCGAGCGTGTGGTATGGCGCGGTGCTGCGCGGCGACATCAACCGCATCGTTGTCGGCCACCACTCCAACGTGCAGGACAACGCCGTGCTGCACCTCGCGGACAAATTCCCGTGCCTCCTCGGCAACTGGGTGACGGTCGGCCATGGAGCGATTATCCACGCGTGCCAGGTGGGCGACGAATGTCTCGTGGGAATGGGCGCGGTGATATTGGACGGTGCGGTCATCGGCAAACAATCCATCATCGGTGCGAAGGCGCTGGTCACGCAGGGAACCAAGATTCCGCCCGGCTCGCTCGTGCTGGGCGCGCCCGCGAAAGTGGTGCGAAAGCTCACCCAGGAAGAGCGCGCCGGCCTGAAATGGTGGGCGCAGAAATACGTGGACAATGGGGCGTACTGCTTGAAACACGGCATCAACGTGGGCCAGCCGCTGCGGAGTTGAGCGGGCACAGCACGCTCGACTTTTGGGCGGTTATCCCTTGAAATGAAGCGGATGACCTCGCGTCCCGAAAATTTAATCCGGCCCATTGTCCGCCAAATGCACGGTTATGTTCCCGGCGAACAGCCGAAAATCAAGGGCTTGATCAAGCTCAACACGAACGAGAATCCCTACCCGCCCTCGCCGAGGGTGATCGCCGCAGTCAAGGCGGCGACCGACGACCGGCTGCGGCTATATCCCAATCCCACGGCAGAGAAATTGCGCGCCAAGCTGGCCGAGTTGCACGGTTGCAAACCGGAAAACATCCTCATCGGCAACGGCTCGGACGAGGTGCTGGCGCTGGCGATGCGATGCTTTGTGGAGCCGAAGCAGATGAAATACGAAAGGCGTACCGATGCCGCCAAGACCACCGTCCAATATTTTACCCCGAGCTATTCGCTGTATCCGGTGCTGGCGGACATCCAGGGCGCGGCCAAAAACGCGGTGCCCCTCAACCCGGATTTCTCCATGCCCGGCGTGGCGGAACTGAAGCGCGGGAAGCAATGGGATTTCAACGCCGCGCTGACGTTCATCACCACGCCGAATGCGCCGGGCGGACGCGGCTACCCAACCGCAGAGCTGGAAAAACTGTGCCGCGCGCAAACGGGCGTCGTGGTTTTGGACGAGGCGTATGTGGATTTTGCCGATGAACATGCGCTGAAGCTGGCGCTAAAATTTCCCTGCGTCCTCGTGGCGCGGACGTTTTCGAAGGCGTATTCACTCTGCTTCCAGCGCATCGGTTATTTCGTCGGCCATCCCGAACTGATCGCGGCACTGGACAAGATCCGCGACAGCTACAATGTGAACGGCCTCGGCCAGATCGCGGCGGAGGCGACGCTGGACGATTTGAAATATTACCGGGCGAATTTCAAGAAAATCATCGCCACGCGCGCAGGGCTGGCGCGGGAGCTGACGAAGCTGGGTTTTCGCGTGCGGCCGAGCCAGACCAATTTCATCCTGGCGAAGCCGCCGTTGTTTCCGGCGCAGGCATGGCTGCAGAAATTGCGCGAGCGGAAAATTCTCGTGCGCTGGTTCAGCGCACCGGAAGTGAGCGATTATTTGCGCATCACCATCGGCACCCCGGCGGAAGCGGCGGCGCTGGTGAAAGCGGTCCGGGGGATAGTGCATGGGCGGTGATTAAGGCCGGTTTTGCCGTCTTGCATTGGTTTTGCAATCTTACTAATCTTGCCCACCACATTCGCAAAACGCCGCGGTTTTATTTATTAATTAATTTATGCAACCCATCCAACTTCAGTGGATTGATTACACCATCCTCATCGCCTATGTCGCCTTTGTGCTCGGCATCGGCTGGGCGCTATCGCGTTACATGAAAACCTCGGCGGACTTTCTGACGTCCGCCCGCTCCATTCCGACCTGGGTCACGGGCCTGGCCTTCATGTCCGCCAATCTGGGGGCGCTGGAACTCATCGGCATGGGCGCCAGCGGCGCCAAATACGGCATCAGCACCGCGCATTTTTACTGGGTCGGCGCGATTCCGGCGATGATTTTTCTGGCCGTGTTCATGATGCCGTTTTATTACGGATCCAAGGCGCGCTCGGTGCCGGAATATTTGAAAATGCGCTTCGACGAGCGCGTCCGGGCGCTGAACTCCGTGGCCTTCGCGGTGATGACCATCTTCGCCTCCGGCATCTCGATGAACGCGCTGGCGAAGCTGCTGAACCAGTTGCTGGGCTGGAATTACAACGTCGCCCTGTGGGTCTGCTCCGGCGTGGTGCTGCTCTACGTTTTGAAAGGCGGTCTGACCTCGGCCATTTATACGGAAGTGCTGCAGTTTTTCATGATTGTCCTCGGCTTCGCGCCGGTCGTGTATCTCGGCTTGAAGGATGTCGGCGGCTGGGGCGCGATGAACAACTCTTTGCACACCGTGGCCACGGACGCGGCGGCGGCGCAGGGCACGCAATACGCCGCCAACGCCTGGACGAGCGCCTGGCAGCCGGTGCTGGCCGGCCCGGCGCATAATCCGATGGGGGTGGATTGGTTCGCGATGATTTTCGGCCTCGGCTTCGTGCTGAGCTTCGGCTACTGGTGCACGAATTTCCTGGTCGTGCAGCGGGCGATGGCGGCCAAGAACATGACGGCCGCCCGCAACACGCCGCTCGTGGCGGCGGTGCCGAAAATGTTCATGCCGCTGCTGGTGATTGTGCCGGGCATGATCGCCATTGCGCTGACTTCAATGCCGAACAAGGATTATCGCATTCCGCCGCCGATTGTAGCGCAGGCGAATTACGACCAAGCGGTCACCGTGGTGAAAGAGGCCACGCCGGTCAGCAGCGTGGCCGCTGTCACCGCCGTTCAGGCCGCGCTGGGCAAGAAGATCAACGGCGAAAAGGTCGCCCAATTGATTGCCAAGCACGGCAAGACCAAATTGACGGACGCGGAAATCAAGAGCGGTCTTTACAACAGTATTGCCGAATATGACTACGATGGCGTCATCCTGTCGCTGGTGAAAAAATATTGTCCCCCGGGGCTGCTCGGCCTCGCGCTCACCGGCCTGCTCGCGTCTTTCATGTCCGGCATGGCCGGCAACGTGACAGCGTTCAACACCGTGTTCACCTACGACCTGTATCAGGCGTATTTCGCCCGGAACAAGAGCGACAAACATTATTTCTGGATGGGCAAGGTCGTGACCGTGGCCGGCATTGTGTTGAGCATCGGGGCGGCGTATTTCGCCTCGATGTATAACAACGCCATGGACATCATCCAGCTCGTGTTCGGCTTCGTGAACGCGCCGCTCTTCGCCACGTTCCTGCTCGGCATGTTCTGGAAGCGCACCACCGGCACCGGCGCGTTCCTCGGCCTGTTCGGCGGCATCGCCAGCTCGGCCCTGTTCCACGCGCTGACCAGTGTCGGCACCAACCTCGACGCCGCCGGCCATGTGGTCAACGGCATGAAAGGCGGCTATCTCAAGGTCGTCACCATCTTCCCCAGCGAAATGGCGCAGAATTTCTGGCTCGCCGCCTTCGCCTTCATCGTCTGCTTCACGCTGACGCTGGTGATTTCGCTCGCGACCAAATCGCAGAAAACCGACGAGGAGCTCAAGGGGCTCGTCTATTCGCTCACGCCGAAGATCGTGGACAACAACATCCCCGTTTATCAACGCCCGGCGGTGGTCGGCATTGCGCTGCTCATCGTGTGCGTGATCTTGAACTTCATTTTCTGGTGAACCAACAACCCAACTGAAAGGAAAATTAATTTATGGGACTCGATATCCGCTGGCCGATCGGCCTCATGTTCACGCTCATCGGCGTGCTGCTCGCAGTGTATGGCGCGGTGGTTCAATCCGACCACGCCATTTCACTGGGCATAAACATCAACCTCATCTGGGGCATCGCCCTTCTGGTGTTCGGCGCGGGCATGCTGATCGGCGCCATCAAGGGCAAGCAGAACCCGCCGTCCGCCTGATTTACAAGCGAGGATGGAAGCAGGAGGATGGCGGATGGAATGCGCCGCCCTTCCCGCTTCCATCCAGAATTTTCCATCTTCGCTTTAACCGTTATGAATCTCAAAGAACTCGCCGCCCACGTCGCCGCTGAATTTCAAAAAAACTACGGCCGCGCCCCGCGCTGGATCGTCGCCGCGCCCGGCCGGGTCAACGTCATCGGCGAACACACTGATTACAATGACGGCTTCGTTCTGCCGATGGCCATCGAACGCTACGCCGTCATGGCCGCCGATGCCGCCGCCGCGCCCGGCCAGGTCAACGTCTATGACACGCACTTCAAGGAAAGCGCCACGATTGATATTACCGCGCCCGTCACCAAAGGCTCGCCGAAATGGTCCAACTACATTCGCGGCGTGCTTGCGGGCTTTCAGCATCGCGGCGTCACCATTCCCGCGCTGGACGTGGCCTTCATGTCCACCGTGCCACTCGGCGGCGGGCTGAGCAGCAGCGCCGCGCTCGAAGTCTGCACCGCCACCCTGATGGAAGCCGCCACCGGCAAAGCCATTGATCCCATTGAAAAAGCCCTGCTCGCGCAGAAGGCCGAGCATGATTTCGCCGGCGTTCCGTGCGGCATCATGGACCAGTTCATCTCCGCCCTCGGCCGCGAGGGCCAGTTGCTGCTGCTTGACTGCCGCACCCGCAAGACCCAACTGGTGCCCATGAGCGATCCTTCCGTGGCGCTGCTGGTCATCAACACCAACGTGAAGCACGAATTGAGCGGCGGCGAATACGCCGAACGCCGCGCGCAGTGCGAGGAAGCCGCCCGGAACATCGGCGTAAAGTCGCTCCGCGATTGCACCGCCGACCAGCTCGACCAAGCCAGGGGCAAGCTGAGCGAAGTGGTCTATCGCCGCGCCCGCCACGTCATCGGCGAGATCGAGCGCACCACCCATGCCGCCGAAGGCATCCGCCAGAGCAACTGGCCCACGGTCGGCCAGTTGATGTATGCCAGCCACTATGCGCTGCGCGATGACTATGAAGTGAGCTGCAAGGAACTCGATGTTGTCGTGGAAATCGCCGAGGACATCGGCTACCAGGGCGGCGTCTATGGCTGCCGCATGACCGGCGGCGGTTTCGGCGGCTGCTGCGTGGCGCTGGTGAAGGCCGATTGCGCGGACGCCATCACGAAGAAAATCGCCACAGATTACAAGGCCAGAACCGGCATCGAGGCCACCATCTTCGCTTCCCGTCCGGCGGCGGGCGCGACGATTATCAAAGGCTGATTTCAAGCTGCCTCCACACCGGGACGCAGGGCCGGCACGCCTAAAACTTGACGGGCGCCGACAAAAAATCTATTGTCCTTCCACTTGGTTGGTGGCTATAGCTCAATGGTAGAGTCCAAGCTTGTGGAGCTTGCTGTTGCGGGTTCGAGTCCCGTTGGCCACCCCATTCTTCATCATCAACGACTTGCAGATGCAGGAATGGCTAGTTACCACAATAAGCTACCACACGAACAGCCGTATTTGAGGGTTTTATTGATGCTTGGTGCAGTTGACGGTGAAAGGCAGAAGTAGTAGTTGGTGTCTGAAGTCGGCCCGTGGTAGATCCGCCTGCAATATTCAATTATCTTTTTAGTTCAATTCCTTAAAACGATTTGAAAGCCTCCAATATGCAGTTGTCTTTGGCTCAACCCGTTTGCTAGCGTCCGGTCAAACATGAACCTACAAGACCAACTGCAATTTATTTTCGGTCGGCGCAGTATCCGGGTTTACAAGTCTGGCAAAGTCAGCGACTCCACCATCATAAAGCTGCTCCAGGCGGCTATGGCGGCGCCTTCGGCCGTGGCCAAGGATCCGTGGCGTTTTGTGGTCACCCAAAAGCCGGAAACTCTGGCCAGGCTCGCAAACGTCCTGACCAACGGCAACATGCTCAATGCGGCATCGCTGGGCATCACAGTATGTGCCGATCTGGAGGCGGCCCATGACCAGCAGTTGAGCTATGCCTTACAGGACTGTTCAGCGGCGACGGAGAACTTGCTGCTGGCGGTGCATGCGCTGGGATTGGGGGCCTGCTGGTTGGGAATTCATCCACGGGAAGATAAAATCAGGGAAGTGAAAGCGATTTTAGGCTTGCCCATTCAGGTGTTGCCGGTGGCTTGCCTAGCCATAGGCTATCCCGGCGAGGAGAAGGAGTCGCGCACACGGTTCAACCCGGAATATGTTCATTGGGAGCAGTGGTGATGCCGGTTACAATTGTCGTCACCCCGGTATTTGTATAAATTGACCGACATGGAAAAAATCCGATGAAACGAACAGATTCATTTATTCTTTCGTTGGTGGCAGCTTTGACGCTGATATGGATTGTATCCGGTCAGGTCCTCACGGCGGCGCCAGCTGCCATCGAAGGCTCGTCAAACAGCGAGGGTGATAAGTTGCGCTATCCACCGCCACCGCTGGAGCACCCCACCACCATTAATCTGGGGACTGGGGTCACCTACAACCGGCTTGTCGATGGACAAGACTACCTCGTGAAAATGCCGGCCGTAAAAAAAGTCGGTTCCACGACCCTCGAGGGCGGCCGGAACATTGTCATTATCGGGGGTCATGTCACCCTGCCAGTTCTGATGAAGGCGCCTGGTCAGCCCGACGTCAGCAACGGCGCCATCTCACGCGGAATTTATATCAAGAACAACCACGGTGTGGTTCATATTGAAGGCGTCCTGGTTGATGCCAGTGCCGGTGGCATGTCCGACGGCATCGTCATCGCATCGACCAATTCGATCGTGCAAATTGAAAACGTACGAATTGATGGCGTCTTCGGCTTTAACCATCAGTTTCACGCTGATGTGGTACAACCTTACGGTGGGGTCAAGGACCTGCGCATCGATAAACTCACCGGGTACAGCGCCTACCAGGGGCTAACCATTGGCCAGGATCGGGGTTCGATCGGTTCCGTGGAAATCTCCCGGGCCAATCTGATTTGTATCCATCCGCAAATCGACGGACCCGGTAATAATGGCGGCTACATGCTCTGGTTCACATCGCATGGTGGCGGCGCGGATACGACTTACCCGCTCACCCTCGACGAAGTGTACATCCAGCCGCGGGCGGGGCGGACATTGGGCAGTTCGGTATGGCCACCGGCAGGGTTCGCCCAATGTCCTGCGGTCATCGCCACCGATGATTCAACCGCGACTTGGCCATCCATTCCTAAAGTCAAGGGATGCGTCAAGAAGGGGTTGCCGCCGCATGGCGATTTCGTACCCGCGGGGGTAGCGGGCTTGAAATATGTGTCGCCGGGTTACATGACCAAGTAAGAGCCGGCCCGGTTCCGGTAAGCGATTCCTCTTTTCAGCCCTGGCTTTACATTCCGTCCCTTTTCATGGAAAACAAGTTGCGCAAAATGAAAAAACTCCCGCTCCCGGATCAACGCTGCCTCGATGCGGCCGAGGGATGGCTGGGGCTGGGAGATCATATGGCCGCGAACGAAGAACTGGAGCAAATCTCTCCCGAATTAAGAGCCCATCCCGTCGTGCTTAAAGTTCAGTACATGATTTTTGAGACGGCTAAAAAATGGGAAGAGGCAGCTGAAATTGCCCAAACCATGGCCAAACTGCTGCCGGAAAATCCTTGGGGGCCTTTTCATTTAGCCTACAGCCTCCACGAATTGAAACGGACACAAGCAGCCTACGACACTTTAAAGCCCGTTGCGGATCGATTTCCTAATGAATGGTTGATGCGCTACAATCTAGCCTGCTATGCGTGTCAGCTCGGGCATTTGAAAGAGGCTGAGCAGTGGTTGGGAAAGGCGATTGATCTGGCCAACAAAAAAGACATTCGACAGATGGCTTTGGAGGATGAGGATTTGAAGCCGTTGTGGGAAAAGCTCAGGGGATTAGATTGAAATATCAGATTCAGCAGGCTATATCGGCCCTCCGGTGTCCGCCTGGCTGAATCGATCACAAGTTCCCCAACCCTGATTAACGGTTACAGTCTGGTGAACCTGCTGTTTTTGGTGATTTGTGTGGTTTTTTGAAACCTCGGGCACAATTAATCGTCATTGTTTATGAATGATGCGCTATATTGTAATCACCTGCCTATTACTGCCGGTTCTCCTGGTGGCTCAGGATGTTAGACCCTATCTCTTGGATATCAGTGATTTCCCCAAGGACACCCTGGATAAACAGGTCGAGAAAGCACTTAAAGCGCCGATAGTGAGCATTGTGGAAAAGCCTCAACCCTCACCGTCCGGAAATGCACATGATTACATTAGTTACGGTCGCTATTATTGGCCTGATCCAGCGAAACCGGACGGGCTGCCTTATCTCTCAAAAGATGGCCATCCCAACCGAAAGCAGATAGAGCAAGGAGACGAAAAACGGCTCAACAATTTTATCAGCCATGTCGAATCCCTCGCGCTGGGCTGGGTGGTTTTGCATCGGGAAGACTGCGCTAGGCGGGCGGAAGAATGGCTGCGGGCCTGGTTTGTTAATTCCGCAACCAGGATAAACCCCGCGTTTGAATATGCGCAGATCCGGTTGGGGCGTAATAACAATCATGGCTCCTCCAGCGGTTTGATCGATACCCGGGGGATCATCCGTTTGGTCGATGCGCTGCGCCTCTTGCATAATTCGCCGGGGTTGAGTAGCGATGACGAAAAAGTCATCAAAGCCTGGCTGGCCGATTACTTGCAGTGGTTAACCACCAGCCCCAATGGACGAAAGGAGCATGAAGCCAGGAATAATCATGGTTCATGGTATCTGGCTCAGGTGATCGCCATTTCCCGGATGATTGGACAGGATGACGAGGCGCGAAAATATGCGCGGGAGGATTTTAGTCGAATCGGTTGGCAGATTCAACCCGACGGGCAGCAGCCCTTGGAAACGGCTCGCGTAGATGGCCTGACTTACAGCCTCTTCAACTTGCAGGCACAGTTGGCAGTGGCCCGGCTGGCAGCTCCCTTGGGCGTCGAGTTGTGGAATTTTACGGCGCCAAACGGAGGCAGCATCAAAAAGGCGCTCGAATATCTCAAACCCTACGATTCAGCGCCGGAAAAGTGGCCGCATAAACAACTGGCCAAACAAAAGCCTGATTTTTTGAAATCGTCGTTGAAAGCTGCCGCTGTATTAGAGCAGGCAAAATAGGTTAAAATAGATACTTAACCAGCTTCGACCGGATGACCATCCGCATATAGTCATTTGCTTTCGCCCGATCAAAAATCCGTCAAATCTATCATCCCTGACACCACGCCGAACCGGACGCTGTACTTCGACTGGACGAGCTGATGATGTCTGTGTAAGGTGGATAAGATTGCTTAAAGAAGAATTAAAACACTGGCACAATATGAATTTAAACGATCATTCCTCGCCTTTCCATCGCCATCCTTATCATCAGTCATACAGCTCGCAAGCGCCGCGCCCTTTTGTTCAGGAAGACACGCTTAAATCTGAGATCATCCATATCGAGCGAAAATCGTTTTTGTTGAGGCTTAAAGAGAATCCACGGGGCCGGTTTCTGCGTATCTCTGAAGAAGTGGGGGGCAAACGAAGCACCATCATCATCCCCTCAACTGGCTTGGCTGAATTTACGAAGTTGCTGGATGAAATGGTGAAAGCCGAAAAGGGAATGACCGCCAAGACTGACCCGGCGGCGATTGCCAAAGCAGCACCAGAATCTTCGGCCATGGCTCCGGCAACTGAAAAACCTGCTAAAAGGACGATGAGCGAGACCGCCCGAGCCAAAATCTCTGCGGCCCTTAAAGCGCGGTGGGCAAAAATCAAATCGGCCGGCAAATAAGGTCACTCAAGCAAACCCGGCACCGTGATTTTGTGGAATCTGGCAGTTGTGGCCTTGGTGAAGATTTCGACAACCGCATTCGTCTTCAAGGATTTCAATGCAGGCTTTCCGGCTCAATCCGGCTATGAGACTAGTGACGGTGGTGTAAGAGAGGCTGATTAACGGGCGAAACACACATTCACGATGGCTGTGACCGACCGAACAGTTTTGAGCAAGTTGTAAAACCAGCGCCCGCAATTCCTCATCGGTTTCTAAACCGGTGTGTGCCGGAGGATATTTGTCCTCCCGCCCTTTGGCGGACATTCTTGCAGTCGTTTCATCCCAGTCGAGTCGCACAAACCAATTCTAAACGCGACCCTTTTCAGGTCAACGCGTTTATTAGCTAATTATTATTGCAGCTCACTGCTGGCGCGAGCCAATCACCCGCCGCCGGGGACGAGCCTCCGTCCGTCGACCGGAATTTTAGTCTAATGGCATAGGAAACGCAGACACTTCGAAGTCGGTTCAAGGCCAAGGCCACCGGCGGAAATAACCTCAGGCAAAGCCCGCCCGCCATACATTGTAGTTCTGTGAAAGTGAGTGCTTGTGATGGTGAAAGGCAGAAGCAGCAGTGGGTGTCTGAAGCGGGTCGGGAGCTAATGGTAAAGGCGGGAAAGACTGGAAATATCTTGTAAAACGGTGGAGCAGGCAGAGTATGGTCAAATATCCAATGTCACTTTTAGGCAAGAAACCAAATGGAAAATCCCGAATAAAAGGGATGGTAACAATGAGAAATCGCGTTTCAGTTTTGGCTTTCCTGGCGCTGTTTGCCGCCGGCATGGTTTCAGCGGAATCTCCCCAAATGCTCTTCGAGCGTTCGCAGATCGATGTGCTTCGTCAGCGAATCACCCAACCCAAGTTCGCTCCCATCTGGACCAAAATCCTGGCGGACGCCGAAGCTTATTGCAACCCGGCATCGCCGCGCTACGCAGATCCGAAAGACCCTTATTCGTTTTCCAAGAAAACAGATCGCATGGATCAGCAACGCTTTGATGCCTTGCTCGTGCACACGATCGGACGCCAGCTCACGGAGCGGATGGAGGCGATCGGCTTTGCCTATCAACTCACCGGGCGCAAGGAATTGGGGCGACATGGCGCCGCGCTGCTCCTGGCCACAATCAAACAATATCCGGTCTCCAACCCGCTCGTCGCCACGGGATTTGCCGGCGGGCGCGGTGACATCATGCGCGGTTTGGCCATGGGCTACGATCTGCTCTCGGAATGCCTCGATGACGGTCAACGGCGGGTCGTTGCCGCGGCGTGTGCAGACTACCTTGATTCGTTCATCAAGGAGTTCAACAACCCCAAGGTGTGGTGGTACAAGGTTCACAATTACAACGGAGTCAACGGGGGCGCGGCCGGGTGTTTGGCCCTGACGATGCGCAACGCCTATCCGGAGCGGGCCGATGCCTGGGTCGCAGAATGCGTTAAGATCATCAAGCGATGGTTGGGAGCCGGGTTTGACGCTGAAGGCGCCTACCTGGAAGGCGTGTCGTATTCGAGCTATGGGCTTTCCAACACGATATTATTTGCGGATGCGCTGCGACGCAGCGGGAAGGGCAATCTCTTCGACCATCCGACCTTTCGCAAGCTGCCTGAATTCTATGCGCTGTCGCTTCTTCCCGGCGAACGAGTTTACGATGCCAGAAATGATTCACCCTATGCCGGGCTGAACGCCAACCTGCTGAAACTGGCCGAGGTACAAAACAGCGGTCTTTACCGGTGGCTTTGGGACAACTCAGGATCGGACACCTCCTTGCTGCGAATACTGTGGGAAAATAATATTCCCGCAATTAATCCCATTGCGGCCGGGATGCCAACGGCCGAACAATTTCGCGGCCGTGGTCTCTGTATCTGGCGCACGGGCTGGACCAGCAACGACGTGATGTTTTCGATCGAGGCGGGACCTTACTACCCCACCACGCACAATCAGGGGGACAAAGGCCACTTCACGCTCTACGGGCTGGGGCAACGTTGGGCAACGGACCCCGGATATGCGAACGAACATGGTCCCGAAGGACGCGGACAAACGTCTGGCCATAGTTGCGTGCTCATTGATGGCAAGGGGCAAGCCCTATCAGGAGCGGGTTGGGGCACGAGCGGGGTCATTACCAACTATGCAAACAATGATCGCTATGGATACGCACTGGCCGACTGCACCGAAGCCTACAATCGCAACAATGCGGGCAAGCCCGGCGCGGTGGTCGAACACGCCCGGCGGCATGCATTTTTCGTTTATCCTTACCAGGGAGCCCCGGCTTACGCCGTGGTAATGGATGATATTCGCAAAGACAAACAACCTCACGAATTCACCTGGCAAATGATGTTTGCCGAGAAAATGGGAGTGACCCTGGGCGATGGGCGAGCCGTGTTCAAGCCCTTGCAAAAATCTGAGGCGCGATTAGTGGTACGGATTCATTCCGGCGCGCAATCCGTGCTATCGACCGACACTTTCCAACCGGTAGATTATCATGCCCCGGCCAAATTCCCGCGTTTTAAGGCAACAACGCATGACGTGAATCCAAGATTCATCGCGGTTTTGCTGCCGCTGCCTGCGGCGATGGCAGAACCGGACGTCCGGTTTGAGTCGCGGGAGGGAAAACGGATCGTCACGGTCAAATGGCCGCAACACACAGACACGCTGGTCTGGGCTGATGACAGCTCGGTCAGGCTGAATTGATTAGCAACGTTGTCAACAGATCCAGCCGCTCTTGACTGGCTGGTCGATTCCCATTGGCCACCCATCTTTCAAATATCAAAGCTCGGCTTCGTCGGCTCTTTGATGCGACCAAAGGACAGTTTTTCCCAGATGCGCTCGTGTGCGTAATACAGGCCGATCTTTGTGAACAGTTCCACGCCGCTGATGGTGAGCGCCCATTTTAGCTTGCCCGTGATGAGATAGGAAATTATCAACGTGTCCACGCTGCCGGTGGCGCGCCAGGAGACGGCTTTAACTATACTTCGGTAATGTTTGTCGGCCATGCCGCGAAACGATAGGCGAGCCAACGGTAGAGTCAAACAAAGTTACTGGTCAGATTAAATTGAATAATCGTCGGAGAACACTTTCACGTTTTTGAGCTCCACAAAAACCTGTTCGCCGACTTTCGGCTGCAATTCCTGAAACTGTTCCTTGCCCAGCTGCACGGTGAAGTTTTCGCCGCTGTCGAGCCGCTTTAATTCCAGATTGGCGACCGGACCCGCAGCGTTGGAGCGTATGACTTGCGCCGCCAACGCCGGACCGGCGGCCTGGCGAGTCACCCGGATATCGTGCGGCCGCACAAACGCGACGGCAGCCGAATCTTCACCGCCGCGGTTGTCCGGCGCGGCGAATTCGGTCCCGCCGATGACCAGCGCACCGTCTTTCATACGACCGCTGAACAGATTCACATTGCCGAGGAAGTCATAAACGAATGGGGATGCGGGCTGGTCATAGATTTGCTCCGGCGTGCCGATCTGCTCAATTTTCCCGGCGCGCAAAATCGCCACGCGGTCGGAAACCTCTAGCGCCTCTTCCTGGTCGTGCGTCACGAACAGCGTGGTGACGTGGATTTCGTCGTGCAACTGCCGGAGCCAGCGGCGCAGTTCCTTGCGGACCTTGGCATCGAGAGCGCCGAACGGCTCGTCGAGCAGGAGAACTTTCGGTTCCACCGCAAGCGCGCGCGCAAGCGCGACCCGCTGCCGCTGGCCGCCGGAAAGCTGAGTGGGGAACCGTTTGGCCAGCGGCTCCAGCTGGATGAGTTTCAATAGTTTTTCCACGCGGGAGCGAATCTCATCTTCCGGCGGGCGCGTCGTTTTGGGCCGCACGCGCAGCCCAAACGCTATGTTTTCAAATACCGTCATGTGCCGGAACAGTGCGTAATGCTGAAAGGCAAATCCAGCCTTGCGTTCACTGGCGGGAATCTGGGTCACGTCCTCGCCGTAAAACAAAACCTGCGCCTCGCCGGGGTTGTCGGGAAATTCCAATCCGGCAATGGTGCGCAGCAATGTGGTCTTGCCGGAACCGGACGGGCCCAGCAATGCGACGAGTTCGCCGGACTCGACCTTGAGGCTCACATGGTCGAGCGCGGTGAAGCTCCCGAATTCCTTGGTGACATTTTTGACTTCTACGCTCATGCGATAAAATAGTTTTACCAGGTCGTTGGTGGGAGTTGTCGCGCTGCGACAAATTTTGCCTGCGCAGCAGGCATCTGAAGCGCGGACAGTTGTGGGCGCGCGCAATTTCCGTCGCCTGACGCTGCGCTCGGCAACAGGTTTTGTCGCAGCGCGACAAAACCCATCATGATTGATTGCGTAAAACTCATTTTATGGATTGGTTTCGGCTTGGTTGATCCGGGCGTTCTGGTGTTCCACCCACGTCTTCAATCCGAGCGTGATGAGTGCGAGAAACGCCAGCAAAGACGCCACGGCAAACGCACCGGTAAAATTATAGTCATCATACAGCGCCTCGATGTGCAAGGGAACGGTGTTCGTCTGGCCGCGAATCTTTCCGCTCACCACCGACACCGCGCCGAACTCGCCCATCGCGCGGGCATTGCACAAAATCACGCCGTAAAGCAGGCCCCATTTGATGTTCGGCAGCGTCACTCGCCAGAAGGTCTGCCAACCGCTGGCGCCTAAGACGCGCGCGGCCTCCTCTTCGCTGCGTCCCTGCGCCTGCATGAGCGGAATCAACTCCCGCGCCACGAACGGAAACGTGACAAAAATCGTCGCCAGCACGATGCCCGGCACGGCGAAAATGATTTTGAGGTTGTGCTCGTTCAGCCAGTTCGCCAGCCACGGAAATTTCGGATGATCCGCATTCAGGTAAAGGCCAAGCCAGCCTTGCGCGCCAAAAACCAAAACGTAAATCAATCCGGAGATCACCGGCGAAACCGAAAACGGCAGGTCAATCAGCGTGAGCAAAACATTCTTGCCGCGAAAATCGAACTTCGCGATGGCCCATGCCGCGCAGACGCCGAAGACGCAGTTCAGCGGCACGGCAATGGCCGCCGCCAGCAGGGTCAATTTGATGGCGCTCCAGGCGTTGGCGTCGCCTAAGGTTTTAAAATAAAATTCGATGCCCTTGGCGAATGCCTGTGTGAACACAAACACCAGCGGCAGCACCAGAAACAGCGCCATGAATCCCAGTGCGATGCCGATGAGCAAACGGCGCACAGCGGGCGGCTCCGTGGTCGGATGGCGATGCGTGACACGCGGCGGCGGGCGAAAGGTGGTGGCGGCGGGCGTCATGCGAGATTGGTGGTGTTGTGGCGGTTCGTCCACCATTGCAGCAAGTTGATGGTGAGCAGCAACAGGAACGAGGCGACGAGCATCACCACGGCGATGGCGGTGGCCTTGGCATAGTCAAACATATCCAGTTCGGCCATGATGATGACGGGCGTGATCTGCGTTTTCATCGGGATGTTGCCGGCGATGAAAATGACCGATCCGTATTCGCCCAGCGCGCGGGCAAAGGCCAGCGCGAAGCCTGTAAGCAGCGCAGGCGTGAGCATCGGCAAGATCACGCGCCAAAAAACCTGCCAGCGGTTGGCGCCCAGACTGGAAGCGGCTTCCTCCAGTTCCGGATCGAGGTCTTCCAAAACCGGCTGCACGGTGCGCACGATGAACGGCAGGCCGATGAACGTCAGCGCGATGAAAATGCCGGTCTGCGAATTGGCCACCTTGATGCCGAGCGGCGTGAGCAGTTGACCGATCCAGCCATGCTTCGAATACAAAGCCGCAAGGGTGATGCCCGCCACCGCCGTCGGCAGCGCAAACGGCAAATCCACCAGCGCGTCCACGATTTTCTTGCCAAAAAATTTGTAGCGCACCAAGACCCAGGCAACGATGAGACCGAAAATGACGTTGACCAGCGCGGCGAGAAACGACGCTCCAAACGTCAACCGATACGAAGCCAGCGCCGTCGGCATGGTGATCGTGTGCCAGAATTCCAGCCACGTCAGCGTGGAGGTTTTCCAGAACACTGCCGCCAGCGGGATCAACACAATGAACCCAAGATAAAAAAGCGTGAAACCGAGCGTCAGTTTGAAGCCCGGCAACACCCGGTTTTTTTTTGGTTGAAACAGCTTAATTGCCACAATTATTAATTCCCGGAAGCAAAACTTTCAATCTCCGGCTAGCAAGCTGCTAATGTCGTCAGAATCGGTATTAATGTCGGCGAACAGCCACGTCGAGAGATAGCGCTCACTGGATGATGGGACGATGGCGACAATGGTTTTCCCCTGGTTTTCAGGGCGTTTGGCGACCTGTAGTGCCGCCCAGATGGCCGCGCCGCTGGAAATACCGACGGGAATTCCCTCCAGCGTGTTGACCAGTTTGGACACCGGGCCGGAATCGTCTTCGCTCACCTGAATGATTTCGTCCACGATCTTGGTGTTCAGGTTTGCGGGAATGAATCCCGCGCCGATGCCCTGTAATTTATGCGGCCCAGGCACACCGCCAGAGATCACCGGTGACTTTATTGGCTCGACCGCAATCGCCTTGAAGGAAGGCTTCAGGCTTTTTATGACTTCCGCCACGCCGGTGATCGTGCCGCCGGTTCCCACCCCGGCAACCACAAAGTCCACCTTTCCATCCGTGTCCCGCCAGATCTCCTCGGCGGTGGTTTTGCGGTGAATCGCGGGATTCGACGGATTGGAAAATTGTTGCAGCACAACGCTGTTCGGAATTTGTTTGTGCAATTCCTCCGCCTTGGCAATCGCGCCTTTCATGCCTTTGGCCCCCTCGGTCAAGACGAGTTTAGCACCGAGAATTTTCAGGAGTTTGCGGCGCTCGATACTCATCGTTTCTGGCATCGTCAGGATGAGTTTCAAGCCTTTTGCCGCCGCGACGAAGGCCAGCGCGATGCCGGTATTGCCGCTGGTCGGCTCGATGAGAATGGTATTCTGGCCGATGGCGCCGGACTTCAGCGCATCCTCAATCATCGCCGCGCCGATGCGGTCCTTGACGCTGGAGAGCGGGTTGAAGAATTCGAGTTTGAGCAGCACATCGGCGACGGCGCCGAATTGTTGAGCCGTGCGGTGCAGCCGCACGAGCGGTGTGTTGCCGATGGTTTCGGTGATGTCGTTATAGATACGGCTCATGGTATGGTTTTGTTGGTTAGATTTGACTTATAGGTTCGGGGCGTAAGCGATGAATTTCTGGTATTCGGCCAATATGGTCTGTAGGGCCACGACGAAGGCCAGTTCCTTCAAATACTCCGGCGGAGCGGACGGGGTCTCCAAAATGATTTCAAACGGACGCGGACGGATTTTCGGCGGTGCAGACAAAATGCCATCGTAGCCGTCGCGGATGATGCCGTTGCGGGCATTAAAGCCGTCAATCACCGGACGCTCATCGCGAGGCAGGAATTTTTCCGCCGCCGCCAACGCCGGTTGAATTAAACTTTTCGTTAACGTCGCGCCGTGGGCAAAGCCGTAAAAGCCGTTGCTGGTATCATCCGTGTGCAGCGAAATGATTCCTTGAAACGAACGCGACTGGAGTTCTGCTTGGAGCAGGCGGACTTCCGGTTCCGCGGAGTCGCGCCAGAATTCGCGGTTCAAATCTTTGCCGCTGCGCGAATGGCGCATGCCGTCCTCGAAACCGGTCGGATTGCAGAGCGGGTAAAACGAAAGATAATATCCGGTGGCCAGCTCGGGATGTGATTCGAGCAGCCGGATGAACTGGATCAGCGCGTGAACGCCTTCCGGTTCGTCGCCGTGGATGCCCGCGAATATGCCGATGCGGATGGGCGTGTCGCCGCCGCGCGGCCCAACGAAAAGATAGCGCGGCAGTTTGTAACGCACGCCGCCAACTTCAAATGCCGCCTCGTGATTGGCGACAAGATTGGGCGAGCCCGCCGCGATTTTTTCCAACGGCGCGAGCAGTTCGGCGATGTCCCGACGCGACGGGCACACCGATGAACCGGTGGTTTTTAAAGAGGTGGCGATAGTCATAATTTTCGAGTTTTGATTTTTTACCGGGACGGGCGGCGGCTTGACAGACCAGACCAACCGCCGCCCTCACCGGGGGAACCACGAACGTGTTTAGGGTTGGAAGATCTGGTCAAAAGTTCCGCCGTCGGCGAAGTGGTTTTTTTGCGCTTTTGCCCAGCCGCCGAATTCGCCGTCAATCGTGACGAGCTTCAGGCTGGCGAATTGGCTGGCGTATTTCGCCGCCGCCTTTTCACTGCGCGGGCGGTAGAAGTTTTTCCCGGCGATGTCCTGCCCTTCTTCCGAATACAAATAATCGAGATACGCCTTGGCCACTTCCGTGTTGCCATGGCGTTTGGCCGTCTTGTCCACGACGGAAACCGGCGGTTCGGCCAGAATGCTGAGGGATGGTGTGACAATTTCAAAGTTCGCCGCGCCGAATTCCTTCAGCACCAAATGAGCTTCGTTTTCCCAGGCCAGCAGCACGTCGCCGATGCCGCGCTGCGCGAAGGTCACGGTCGATCCGCGGGCACCAGAGTCCAGCACGGGCACGTTTTTGTAGAGCTTCTTAATAAAGTCGCGCGCAGCGGCGGCGCTGTGATTATTTTTATCCAGCGCATAGGCATAGGCGGCAAGATAGGCCCAGCGCGCCCCACCGGAGGTCTTGGGATTGGGCGTCACCACGCTCACGCCCTTTTTTACGATGTCATCCCAGTCCTTGACCTGCTTGGGATTGCCTTTGCGGACGAGGAAAACAATCGTCGAGGTGTAAGGCGCGCTATTGTTAGGTAGCCGTTTCTGCCAGTCGGCAGGCAGTGACCGCGCTTGTGAGGCGATGGCGTCAATATCATAGGCCAGCGCCAGCGTGACGACATCGGCTTCGAGGCCGTTGACGACGGACTGAGCCTGTTTGCCGGAACCGCCGTGCGACTGCGAAATGTTCACGGCATCGCCAGTCTTGGTTTTCCAGTGTTTGGTAAACGCGGCGTTGTATTCCGTGTAGAGCTCGCGGGTCGGGTCGTAGGAGACGTTGAGGAGGTTGACCTCCTTCGCCCGTGCCGTGGCGACAAAGGCAAGAATCAGCAAAGTTTTCAGGATTATTTTCATATGATTGATAGATCTCGGTTTTGGATTTCAGAAAGATAATTGCACCCGAGAGAACAAAACGCTCTCCGGCTGGTAAGGAACGCTCCAGGCGGTAAATTTTGTCCCCGCATAACTGGAAAAGGTCGTCCGCGAGTAACTCAAGTTGGCGCGGATGTTTTTGTTGAGATACCAATTCAAGCCGACGGACCAGGTCGCGGCGGAGCTGGCATTTTTTTTCGGGTCGGCAAATGCGCCGCCGATAAAGGCCTTATCATCCACGTCGAGTTCGCCGATGCGGGCGACCAGCTGCCAGGCCCCCCAGCCGCCGGTGCGCGGGTCAAAGGAATGGCGTGGCGTGACCCCGGTATAACTTGCGTCCTCGCCGGTGAGCAGCCATGAGCCGGAAACTTCCCAAGCCCTATTTTGCAAGTCGGCGGATTTGGTCTTGGAGGCCACCTGCTGGTCGGAAACCACATATTCCGCCAGCAATCCGAATGGACCGTAGTAATAATAAGCCTGCGGCGAAACGCGCCAGCCCGTGCCGCCGGCGTTGACGCCGGTGGCATAGGTGAAAAATTTCTGCTGCCCGTCCGTGGTATAACCCGGCGTCAAGCCGGTGGACGAATTCGTGGCCGGGTGATTGGCGAGGGAGCTGGCACCCGCGCCGAAACCCAGACCCCGTAGCGCGTTCACGCCGGAATTTTTCCACGGCTGGAAAAACACCCGGCCAGCGAAGCCTTTGTTATCTTGAAACGAATTGTTGACGGTGGTGCCGTTGTAATCCGTGCCGCCGTTGAATACGCCCACCGCATAGCTGGCGGCACCATCAAACAGATCGCCTTTCAACTGCACGCCCAAATCACGATTTGGCACCAGGTCCGTGGCCAGGGATCGCTCATTGAACAGGGTGTCTTTGTCCGCCACCAAATGCTCCAGGCCAACGGGAGACTTGAATTTGCCTACCTGCAATTGGAATTCCGGGCGGTAGCGGTAGTTCACATAGGCATCCACGATTTGCACCGTGGTATTGCCGAAGTCGGGAGTGAAGTTGAAGTCAAAATCCCGGAACACTGTGCCGGAGATAATCGGCCGCGCCCGACGGAGCAAAAATCCGTCATTGCCATTGACGCCGCCGTCATTAAAAAATGATCGGCTGTCGAGTTGCGCCACGCCATGAATCTGCGCCACAAAATTAGAGTCAGCCGAACCGAAACTAAAACCGTTGGCACCGAGTGAGATTTTGGGCGCGTTTTTCGCGGCGGTTGCCGCCGCCTCACCGTCAATCTCCCGCTCGCGCTCCAGGATGCGGACTTTTTGGTCCAGTTCCTGGATTTGTTTTTTCAACGCCTGAATGTCCACGTCATCTGACGCGAATGACGCAAAGACGAATTGAGTGCCGATAATTGTTCCGAATAACCAACGATTTAGTTTCATGTTTTTTCCTGAGCGACTTCCGTTTGCCGGTCAGTCACTGATATTTTGTTTATGGGCTTCCAGATATCTGGTCAGCTTAAATGTTTGGGCGCGAGGCGCACGCGCTCGGTTTTCTCCACCTGCGTCACTTGCGAATCGTGGACGACAATCTGCACCACGCCGAAGCGCAGCGAATTCACCTGCCGCCGCACCAATTCCAACCACTCCGGCACCGCATTGGCGGATAAATTTGTTCCTTCTTTTATCGCGTTCATCATTAAATCTTTAATCTACTTGTTTAGTCGTTGTTTAAATTAAATAAAAAAATCCGCCTGACTTTCCTATTTCAATCCCTACTTCCGCTCGTTATCACAACCCACATTTCCATATAAACGACTTATTATGTCGTTATTATCTTCAGAACCCGGTTTTTGTCAACTGCCAAATGAATATTTTTTTAGATACCCTCGCCGCCGATGAATCCGGTGGTGATTTCCTGTTTTGAGACGGGCAAGCCCTTGGCAACTTCGGCCAGGGTGGTGCGGTCCATCAGGTTCGCCACATAATTGCGGGCATCGAAGAAAACGCGCCGGAAACGGCAGACGGATTCCTGCGAGCAGCGATGGTAACCGGAAACAGAAACGCAATCAATCGGGGCCAAAATACCGTCAAAATGACGCACCACCTCGCCCATGGTGATCTTGTCGGGGTTCCGGGCAAGGATATATCCGCCACGGATACCGGCCACGCTATCCACCCAGCCCTGAGACTTGAGCGCGAGCATAATCTGCTCAAGAAACCGCTTCGGCACATCATTGCGTCGGGCCAGTTCACGGATGGGGATGGGCAATCCACCATAATGATCCACGAGCGTGAACATGGCGCGCAAAGCATAATCTGTTCTTTTTGAAACCCGCATGTAAAAACGATAGACCCAGTTGTTTATTAGTCAATCGTGGAAATTCAAATCGATTGGGAATTAACCGACAATGCGACCGCCTTCATTGAGGAAGATTCCTTTGAAATTCATCTCCAGTGCCTGCGGGTTACTGGCTTTGGCCATCGCTTCCTTCTCGGTCACGCGACCGGCCTTGACGAGGTTGAACAGGGACTGGTTGAACGTCAGCATGCCGTCGTCCGCACTCGTCTCGATGGCAGCGGTCAATTTGTCCAACCGGTTTTCCTCCAGCATTTTTTTGATCAGCGGGGAGTTTACCATGATTTCAAACGCCGGCGTCAGATTGCCTTTGACCGTGGGCAGCATCCGCTGGCAAATCACAGCCCGCAAAGTGCCGGCCAGCTGGCGGCGAACCTGCTCGCGCTCGTCCGCCTTGAAGAAGTCGAGGATGCGCGTGATGGATTGCGCCGCCGTGGTCGTATGGAGCGTGGACAAAACGAGATGACCGGTGTCCGCCGCGCTCATCGCCGCGCTGAAGCTGATGTCGTCGCGCATTTCGCCGAGCATGATAATGTCCGGATCCTGGCGCAAAACATGTTTGAGAGCGTGATGGAAGGAGGCCGTGTCCAGGCCGACTTCGCGCTGTTCGACGACGCACTGATTGTCCTCGAACACGAATTCGATCGGGTCTTCGAGCGTGATGATGTGCTTTTTGAAATTAGAGTTGATGTGTTCGATCATCGCGGCGAGCGTAGTGGATTTGCCACAGCCAGTCGAACCTGCGACCAGCACAATGCCGCGGGGCGTTTCCGCGATGGTTTTAATTTGTTCCAGCAGCCCCAGTTCTTCAAAACTCGCGACATGGCTGCGGACGTAACGCATGGCCAGGGCCCACTGACCGCGTTGCTGGAACAAGTTGGTACGAAACCGTCCCACGTCCGGAATGTAATAGGAAAAATCCACCTCGCGATCCTCTTCCAGCCGTTTTTTTAAATGCGACGGCGTGATCGTTTCCACAATCTTGTTCATCCATTCGGCGGTCGGCTGTGGACATTCCACCGCCACGAGTTCACGATTGATGCGGAAAATGACCGGCGCGCCGATTTTGATATGGGCGTCGGAAGCGCCGCCTTCCACGGCAATTTTGAGGATTCTTTTGAAGAGTTCCATGCAGGCAGCGTAGCGATTTTGGAGGGGAATGCCAGTCTGGAAATCCTTCCATCCGGTAGCCTGACCGTTTTATTTTCGTGTGTTTCGCGTGATTCGTGGTAAAAAATTCTGCCATGACAAAGCACAGAATTGGAATCATCGGCGGCACCGGTCTTTACAACATCGAAGGCTTCACCAGCCAGCAATGGGTGAAGGTCAAGACCCCGTTTGGAAATCCCTCGGACGCGCTGCTCACCGGCAAACTCGCCGGACGGGATGTGGTTTTTCTCCCGCGGCACGGTCGGGGTCACCGGATTCTGCCGAGCGAGCTGAACCATCGCGCCAACATCTGGGCCATGAAGAAACTGGGCGTGCAATGGATCATCAGCGTCAGCGCCGTGGGTTCGTTGCAGGAAAAATACCGGCCGTGCGACATCGTGGTTATTGACCAGTTTCTCGACCGCACCAAGCAATCCACCAACCACACCTTTTTTGGGCGCGGCATCGTAGCCCACGTCGCGTTTGCCGCCCCCATCAGTGAGGAGTTGCGGAAGATTTTCGTGCGCACCGCAAAAGCCGCCAAAGCCCGGTTTCACGATGGCGGCACGTATGTTTGCATGGAAGGACCGGCATTCAGCACCCGCGCCGAATCGCTTGCCAATCACCGCGCCGGCTACGACGTCATCGGCATGACGAACCTAGGCGAAGCCAAATGCGCCCGGGAAGCCGAAATCGCCTACGCCACGCTCGCCATGGCCACCGATTACGATTGCTGGAAGGAAGAGGAACACGTCACGCTGGAGATGGTCATCGCCAATCTCCACCGGAATGCGGACACGGCCAAAAAGATTGTCGCGCAAATCGTCGCGCAGATTCCGGCCGAACCGAATTGGAAAGCCCACTCCGCCTTGAATCACGCCTTTCTGACCGACAAAAAAAACTGGCCGAAGAATACCGTGGCAGAGTTGAAGCCGATTCTCGCAAAATATCTTTGAAGCGGCATTTACCATTCGGGCTGACCACTTTGCGGCTTGGTCTCGGACCGCTGGTACTGGCGGGAGCATTGGCCGGCATGCCGCGCTGGATTTTTCTGCCATTGCTGGTCATCGGAACGCTGTCGGATATTTTTGACGGCATTCTGGCACGCCGGTATGGTGTGGCCACACCCGCGTTGCGCCGTTACGATTGTCTTACGGACGTGATTTATTATCTCTTCATCCTCGCCGCCTTGTGGGTGTTGTGCCAAGCGGTAGTGATGCGCAATCTCGGGGCGATTGGGTTCATTCTTTTGGCAGAAGCCGCCGTCATGATTGTTTGTCACGTCAAATTCGGGAAATACCCCGCGACCCATTCCTGGCTTGCCAAATTTTACGGACTTTGCCTGTTGGTTTGCCTCATCGGCCTCCTGGCTTTCAGCGCGGGTGACTGGGCGGTCATTTTCCTCGCGATCGTCGCGGGGTTGACCAATGGGGAAATCATCGCCATGCACCTGCTTTCTCCGGTGGCGCCGGTGGACGTAAAATCCATTTTCAAGCTGCGAAAATCATGAACAAACGCGCCCTGCTCAAGAAGATTACCGCCAAGCTGGTGGAGGAATTGGAGGTTTATCTCCGCGCCGCGCAATTTTCCCGGGCGGAAGCCACGCACGAACAGAACAAAGCCGAAAGCAAATACGACACGCGCGGCCTGGAAGCCTCCTACCTCGCCCGCGGTCAATCCCGACAAGCCGCGGAACTTGAGGCCGCAATAATTGAGTTTGGCAAGTTGACCGTGCGAAAGTTTGCAGATGACGAAGCCATCAACCTCGGCGCGTTGGTGGAACTCGATCAAAATGGCGAACGTTCACATTACTTTCTCGGTCCACGCGCGGGCGGCACGTCAGTCATCCACGAGAAGACCGAAGTTCTAGTCATCACGCCACACTCACCACTCGGAGAACAGTTGGTCGGCAAAAAGTCGGGCCAGGCCATGCAGTTGAGATTCGGTAAAGAAACTCGCCCGGCCAAAATTTTAGTCGTCGAATAAGCGGGCTTTGAATCGATTCGGGCTGGGTCTAAGGAATAAATGGAAATGGGCAAAAAAATCAAAGAAAACCGGAATAGTTAATTCCACTCCACTCCAAGAGCCCAAGAGACGTTAAGAGACGACCGGCAAAAAAAATCCCCAGAGACGGCTCTGGGGATTATGAAAGACTGGCGGCTACCTACTCTCGCGGAAGCTATACAACCACTACCATCGGCCATGCAGCGTTTGACGGCCGTGTTCGGAATGGGAACGGGTCGGACCACTGCGGTAATGCCACCAAATTATTGCGCACGCATTAGGGCGTGCAAAATTTTATTTTATAAAGATCGTACCGAAGTGATTCGGCGATTCTCTGAAAACTACACACAGGAGTCTATTGGCATTCCACAACTCGCGAGTTGAAATTGTTTTTTCAAATAAATGAAAAAAGCAATCAAGCCGCACGACCGATTAGTGCTGGTCAGCTGAACGCCTCGCGGCGCTTACACTCCCAGCCTATCAAACGGGTGGTCTGCCCGTGGTCTTTAGGGACTTGCGTCCGGGAAACATTATCTTGGGATGAGCT
>CAIXUZ010000045.1 GCA_903922735.1 uncultured Verrucomicrobia subdivision 3 bacterium | reverse complement strand
CTGCCGGCGTGGGTCCTAATCCCAGTCGTAATCCTAATCTTAATCCCCTTGGAACCATTATCACGATTAAGAATAAGATTAAGACACTACCGGCCTGCCGGCGTGATGGACAAAAAATGAATTAACCCCTAATCTGATTTCAGTCCCCCGCATAACCCTGAATTGAAACGCAAAATGAATCCGGTCAAAACCGCCCTGATTGAACGCCTGGCTGTTTGTAGTTGGTCGTTGCAGTGCGCCAGCCCGGGCGAACTTGCCGGAAAAATTCTCGCCACGGGCGTCCGCCGGGTGCAGCTTGCCCTGGATCCGCTTCGGGAATCGCCCGCAATCTGGGGCCGGGCTGCTGCCGAATTTCAAAACAACGGAATCACCATTGTTTCCGGCATGTTTGGTTGCGTCGGCGAAGATTACTCGACGCTCGAAACCATCCGACGGACCGGTGGCATTGCGCCGGACGCCACCTGGCCGCAGAACTTGAAGAATATTCAGGCGACCGCGGCGCTTGCGGAAACACTCGGCTTGAAGCTGGTGACCTTTCACGCTGGCTTTCTGCCGCATGACCAGCGCGATTCTGATTTCCATAAGCTGGCGGAGCGGCTTGGTTTGGTGGCGGATATTTTCGCGGAACGGAAGATCGAACTGGGTTTGGAAACCGGACAGGAATCCGCCGGGGAACTGGCGGCTATTCTGCGCGCGGTGAATCGCCCCAACCTTGGCGTCAATTTTGATCCGGCCAACGTCCTCCTCTATGGCCGGGACGACGTACCCGGCGCGCTGCGGCTTCTTACGCCTTGGATCCGGCAGGTTCATATCAAGGATGCCCGGCGCACCAAGATGCCCGGAACATGGGGCGAAGAAGTCGTCGTCGGCACGGGCGAGGTTGATTGGCGGGCCTTCTTCGCGGCGATCAAAGCTGCCGATTATGCGGGCCACTTCGTGATTGAACGCGAGGCGGGCACGAGCCGCGTTGCGGATATGCGCGCTGCCAAAGCAATGGTCGAGCAACTCGCCTGATTATTTTTATCATGCCAAACTCTTCATCCGGAAAAACCGCACGCCCGTTGAATGTCGCCGTCGTCGGTCTTGGTTTCATGGGCGTCACGCATCTGCGGGCCTACCTCGAAAATCCGGCGGCGCGTGTAGCGGCTGTATGTGATCCCATGCGGTTGCCGGTCAACGGCATCATCCCCGGCATTGCCGGCAATATCAAAAGCACCGGTGATATCCACCTCGGTGCCGGTGTGAAAACCTTTAGCAAGCTGGAGGCATTGCTGGCCGATCCGGAAATTGATCTGGTGGACATTTGCACGCCGACGCCGATGCATCCTGCGCAGGTCATCGCCGCGCTTCGGGCGGGACGGCATGTCTTGTGCGAAAAGCCTTTGGCCCGCACCTCGGCGGCGGCGCGGGAAATTGCAGCAGTGGCAGAAAGTTCGCTGGGAATCCTGATGCCGGCCATGTGCATGCGCTTCTGGCCGGGTTGGGCCTGGCTTAAGCAGGTGGTGGCGGAAAAAACTTTCGGCTCGGTTCTGGCCGCGCGGTTCCGGCGCGTTTCCGAGCTGCCGGCCTGGAGCCGGCCGGGCACCTACACCGGCGCGGGAAGCGATCTGGGCGGCGCGCTGTTTGATCTGCACATTCACGACACCGACTTCGTCAATTATCTTTTTGGCCGGCCCCGGACGGTTTTTTCCTCCGGCGTGGTGGAGGCGGGCGGTTCTATTAATCATGTGGTGACGCAGTATGGCTTTGCTGACGGGCCGGCGGTTTATGCGGAGGGCAGCTGGCTGTTGACGCAGGGTTTCAACATGACTTACACGCTGCACTGCGAGCGAGCCACGCTGGATTTTGATTTGATGCGTGGGGCAGGGGCGCTAATCGTCTCTGAAACCAGTAAGCCGCCGCGCACCGTTCCATGTGCTGGTCCGGATGGCTACGGAGCCGAAACGCGCTACTTCGTTGATTGCATTGCCGGCCATCGGCCTTGCTCGGTCGTGACCGCGCGCGATGGCGTCACCGCGCTCGAAATTTGCGAGGCGGAGGAAACCTCCCTCCGGACCCGTTCGCTCGTGAAGCTATGATCTCCGCCCTCGAACTGAAATTATGAATAAATCCTGCCGCTTTCGCTTGTTTGTGATGATGGTGCTTGAGTTCTTCATCTGGGGCGCCTGGCTGCCGCTGATCTTCGGCTATCTGCCCAGCCTGGGCTTCTCGCCGGTTCAGCAGGCGTGGATTCTGAATGCGTTTCCCATCGCTGCCATCGTGGGCATGTTTTTCAGCAACCAGTTTTGCGACCGGAATTTCGCGGCGGAAAAATTCCTCGCGTTCAGCCATTTCACCGGTGGGCTGGCGATGCTGGCCTTGGCGTTCACAAGCAGTTTCTGGCTGTTCTTCGGGCTGATGCTAGTGCATTGCCTGCTGTATGTGCCGACCATCTCCATCGCCAACTCCATCGCGTTCGCCCACATGAAAGACCCGCAGAAGGAATTCGGCGTTGTTCGCATGGGCGGAACGGTCGGCTGGATTCTTGCGGCCTGGCCGTTCACGTTCATTCTGGTGGACTGGGACAAAGTTCATGCCGCCAATGTGACGGGATTTTCCGACTGGCTGGGCACCGTGCTCGCCTCCGGGTTGACCGGCGACAAACTCAAGGCGGCCACCGCTTGGACTTACATCGTGGCGGGCGGGGCGTCGCTGGCGCTGTCGGGTTTCAGTTTCCTGCTGCCGCCCACGCCGCCGAACAAGACTGGCAAGGGCGCGGAAGGACTGGCGTGGCTGGAAGCGATGAAACTCCTCAAGCATCCATTCGTGCTCGTGTTGTGGTTGGTGACGCTGGTGGATGCGTTCGTGCAAAATTGCTATTTCAACTGGACGGGAATGTTCCTCGGCACGGCTCCCGGCGCCGGCGGCGTGGGCATTCCGGGCAACTGGATCATGCCCGTAATGAGCATTGGCCAGGTGGCGGAAATTCTGACCATGCTTATCCTCGGCGCGACGCTCAAGGTGCTGGGCTGGCGCGCGACGATGATTCTCGGTATTCTCGGCCAGGCCGCGCGGTTTGCCGTCTATGCTTATTTTCCGCAGCACCGCGATCTCATCATTCTCGCGCAAATCCTCCACGGCATCTGCTATGCCTTTTTCTTCGCGACGGTTTATATTTTTGTGGACGCTCATTTTCCCAAGGATGCCCGCGCCAGTGCGCAAGGCTTGTTCAATATGATGATCCTCGGCGTGGGTGCGCTGGCGGCGAATTCTTTCTGCCCGTACCTGGGTCAGAATATTTTCACCCACGACGGCGTGGTTCATTTCAAGGGCTTGTTCCTGGTGCCGATGATTTGCTCGCTCTTGGCGGCGGTGGGGTTGGCGCTGTTCTTTCGTCCGCCCAAAACGACCACGGTCGCGACCGGCCATTAGGATGTTTCCCAAATACTTTGGCCGTAATGCGCTGAAGGCTTTCAGCCTCGTTGAACTGTGTCCATCTCGCGAACCTTTCCATTCTCAAGTTTCATGTTTGGGTCCCGCTTCTTTTTGGATGTTCGGCGTTGAATGTTGACTGTTCGATGTTTCCCTTGATGCCCCATGATCTGAGCCAAATTAAAACGGTCGGCGGCGCTCGATCTTGAAAACATAGGCAAAATCGCCGGGCTTGGTCTTCGGCGTTTCAATCTTCAAGCCTTCCTTCGTCATCTCCCACTTCAGCTCCTTGCCGTTGCCGAGCATCGTGATCGAAGTGATTTCCGATGGATACAGTCCGGGCCAGTTATATTTCGGAGCCAGACTCTTGATTATAACTGTCTCCCCCGGCCAGGCCAGCACCGTGGCATACAGCTTGTTGCCATTGACCGTGAACCGGATATCCTGCCCGGTGTAGCGGAGATCGTTGTTCTCGTTGAAATTCTTCCCCTTGTTTTCTTTGGTCTTGGTCGCGAGTTGGGTCGGTCCTTCTCCGGCCACGAGCCACGGGGTCGTGTTATAAATCGCCTCGCCATTGACCTTCAGCCACGCACCCATTCCGAGTAATAATGTTTTGGCTTCATCCGGGATGGTGCCGTCGGGTTTGGGGCCGACATTAAGCAGCAGATAGCCGTTCTTGCTCACGCGATCCACCAGATTGACGATGAGATTCTCTAGCGTCTTGAAACCCTGCCCCTTGACATATCCCCAGGCGCTCCCGTTATCCACGGTCGAATCTGTGATCCATTCATAATAGGTCAGGTCCGTTTCCTGTCCCAATTCCAAATCCAGCAGTCCGGCTCCGGGTGGAAGGTCATGAAATTTGTAACTGACCACCACCTCTTTGTGGGCGGCCGCCGCTTTGTTGTAGTAATACGCCAGCAGGTCTTGTTTGTAACTTTCGGTGATTTGTTTCAGCCCGTAGTCGAACCAGACGAAATCCGGGTCATATTTGTCTATGACCTCAACAATCTTGCCTTTCCAGTCATCGAGAAAGGCTTTGGTGGGCAGCGCGTTCTTCTCATGAATCGGACCGTAGAGTCCGGAGTAACGCGGGTCGCCGCAGTCGTAATTGGTATTCCAGGTGGGAAAATAGAACCAGTTCTCGGCATGATGAAACGCCGTGACGAATTTCAAGTCGCGTTTCTTGATGGCCTTGGCGAGTTCGCCCACCACATCCCGCTTGGGTCCCATCTTGGCGGCGTTCCAGTCGGAATACCGGGTGTCCCACATGCAGAATCCGTCGTGATGCACCGCCACCGGACCGGCAAAGCGCGCGCCCGCCTTCTGGAAAAGATCCGCCCATTCATCCGCATTGAACTTCTCCGCGGTGAACTGGGGAATGAATTCCTTGTAGCCGAATTTCTCCAGCGGCCCATAAGTCGCCTCCCAATATTTTCGTTCCGGGCTGTTGGTCTTTTCGTAGGCATGGTTGGCAAACCAGGTGCTATTCGGGCCCTGGGCCGGAACCGAATACACCCCCCAATGCGTATAAATGCCGAACTTCCCGTCCCGCAGCCACTGCGGCGTCTGTCGGTGGTTCAAGGAATTCCACGACGGCTGATACGGTTGATCGAATGCCGTGGCGTCAAGCGCCTCGACGGTAAACGCAGCCAGCGCGCCCAGACCCAAAACCAAACCTGGGATTTTTTTATAAAATAGTGAGAACATATGGTTTAAAATAGACCCGCTCTATTTGAAACCACCCATCTTCGTACGGCAACAAAAATTCGGAATCGCGCTATAGCCCTTTGACCGACCATCCACGGCGGTAATCCCGGCGGACAAACGTGTTCGCTTCCTTGAGGCTGAACTTCATCTTCCGGCTGTTCCACTCCAGCGTGGTTTGTGGGAAGCGCGTGGCGATGCCGCCTAGCAGGATGGCTTCGGTGAGCGGACTGGCAAAGGCAAAATCGGCGGTGGTCTTGTCCTCGCCCCGGCAGGCATTGACGAACTGTTCCCAATGTCTGGCGCCTTTGACCTGCGGTAGTTTAAAATCCTTGAATTTTGCGGCGGGATACAATGCCGGTCGGGTGTCGGCATGCGGCAACAGCATGACTCCCTCGGTGCCGATGAGGATGGAGCCGGTGTTGGGGACGGCTTCACCTTCCAGCAGGGCGATGACCTCGGCGGCCGGTTTGGATGTTCCGTCATACCAGGTGATGGGCAGGGTTTTCCCGGCCGTCTGGTTGTTTCCGGCAAAAGTGTAAATCACCTTGCCGTTGAGCGCCCAGTTCCATTGGTTGGGCGCCGGACCTTCCGATCGAACGGAAATGGGAGCGGGCAGATTTAGCGCTTCAAACAAGGGATCAAATATATGGCAGCCCATGTCACCCAGGGTGCCCGCGCCGAAATCCAGCCGCTTGCGCCAGTTGCCGGGATGATAATAGTGGTCGCCGATGAACGGCCGGTCGGCGCAAACGCCCAGCCATAGATTCCAGTCAAAGTCGGTGGGCACCGGATCGGTTCGTTCCGGCTTGGCGGTCATGTCCCCCCAGGATTTCGGGCACCAGGAATGGATCTCCTTGATTTTCCCGATGGTTCCGTCCTGCACCATCCGCACTCCCATCCGGTAATAAACCGACGAATGAATCTGGATTCCCATTTGGGTGACGACTTTATTCTTTCGGGCGATCTCCGCCATCCGGCGCACTTCGTAAATGTCGTGGGCCAGTGGTTTCTGGCCATAGACATGTTTGCCGAGTTGCATGGCGCTCACGCCGATGGGCGCGTGCATGTGGTCGGGCGTGGAGACGTTGACGGAATCAATCGTCTCCTTGTCCAGCAGCTCGCGCCAGTCCTGATATATTTTCGCGTTTGGAAAACGTTTCCGCGCTTCGACCGTGCGTTTGAGATCCACATCGCAAATCGCGACAATTTCAACATTCGTACAGTTGGCAATTTGCGTGAGGTCGGCCCAGGCCATGCCGCCGGCCCCGAAGCTGGCATGGCGGAGTGTGCGGCTCGGGGGCAGGGCGAGCAGGCGACCGGTAAGGAAGGGTGCCGCGATGGCGGCCGTGCCGAGGGTTTTTAGAAACGACCGGCGGGAAGGCTGGTGGTGCGAATTCATGCGGATGCGAAGGGTTTAATTGAGCGGCTTGATGGAAATATTACGGAACATCACCGGGTCGTTGTGCCCGGCAAAGCCAAAATGGCCGCTGATGCGATCCTTGCCGGGATGCTTTTTATTGCCCAGAAATTCGGTGACCTTGGATAAATCGGCATCAAGAATCACTGTGCCATTGAGTTCCACCTTGAGGGTCGATCCGGTGACTGTGACTTCCTCGTAGTTCCATTCGCCCGTGGGATGCTGGTATCCGCGATGTGCCGCCGCCATGCCGTAGGCGGAGCCGTGAAACTGGCGCTGATCCAGCGCCGCATATTTTGGATCTTCGCTGTCGAGCACCTGGCATTCGCACATGCCGGTGTAGGCCGTGTCACCGCTGCCGGGATAACGTATGGCCAGACCATTGTTGCCGGCGGGCGGCAGCTTGAACTCCAATCGTACGACGAAGTTCGTGAATTCTGTTTGAGTGTAAATCGTGCCGCCCTTCTTGGGTTGCCAGACGATGGCTGAATTGGTCACCCGGCAGCAATCCAGCGGGCCGGCCCAGCCGGTGAAATCTTTGCCGTTGAAGACGGATTTGAATCCCTTGGGGTCAGTGCCGCGCAAAAGCTGGCCGGCCTCGTCGCTGCTGATTTCGCGGATGAAGATGTTGCGCCAGCGAATTTCCCCGCCGTGCGTCTGTAGCTGGATTGGCCCCTTTGCCGGCACGGGCAGCTTGCGGTTGAAATAATTTTCCATGAGGCAGCCGTTGACGGTCTGTTGCCCATTGAGCCAGACCCAGACGCGCGAGCCGGCCATGACGATGCGGAAATGGTTCCATTCGCCGAACGGCTTGTCTGCTTTCACGAGCGGATCTTTGCCGGGCGCTCCGGGGCTGTTGTTCCACAGCGCACCCGAACCTTTGTCCGCGCCGAGCTTGAACTTCGCCGTTTCCGTGTAATCCCAGATCTGCACCTGCGGACAGCCGCGCAGGTAAATCCCGCTGTCCGCCAGCGGCACCGTCTTGTAGTCCACGAGCAGTTCAAAGTCGCCGTAGGATTTGTCCGTCGTGAGGAACAGGCCTTTGCCGTCGTTCACCAGTTCCCCGTTCTGCACCGACCAGTGCTGGCGGATATCGTCGAGACTGGCGTCGTGTTTCTTCTGGAACGCATCGGGCGTCAGCGCCATGTATTTGCGCGGGTCTTCCGTGGTGGCGCCCCACCAATGGTCAAGGTTCCTGCCGTTGAACAGGGCGGTGAATCCGGCGGGCGGATTATTGATCGCGGCCGACTTGTTCGGTGTTTGACAACCCAGCAAGGCCAGGCAGACGGGCAATACCAGTGCGGGAAGAAAATGGGGGTTCACAGAGATGGAATTTGTCGGGTGAGTCGCCGCATGTAAAGGAGAAGAATTTCATCAGGCGGATTCATGCTCCAGGACAAACATCGCGGGCTTTGATTTTCCCCCACCGCACTTGGCCGCTGGAATTGTGGCGTCGAGGCCGCCCCACATCCGTAGCCGCCGACGTCAGTCGGCTCTGACTAATTTTCCCGCTTCAATTTTCTGAATGAGCAGACTCCAGATTTGGCGCTGCTGGCCACTTAACCACAACTCCCCGGCCCGGCCTATTGCTCATTTGAAGAAAAATTGCAATCGGCTCGGGACGACGTTGCCCGGCCGTGAAACCCGCGGCCATGCCCATTCCCTGACGTCCGATGACCATCCCGCGACGTGGGATGACCATGGAACGTTGTCCGATGACCATGGAACGTTGTCCGATGACAATGAAATTAAGTTTTCAGGCAATAAAACTAAGTTTCTTGACAAAGAAACTTAATTCTCGGGCAAAGAAACTAAGTTTCTCGACAATAAAACTAAGTTTTAGGCAATGAAACTTCGCGGGAAAGTCTCAAAACCGGGCAAAAAGGCGATTAAACCCGGTTTTTTGACGATTTAGGCTAAAAAACTCTCTCAATCCGTGCCTGCCAGCGCCACCTGTTGACTTGATACTGGAATCTCCCCACAACAGCCCGGCCAGCAATGACCGGGTTTGAGAATTTTTTCGGTCGCGCGAAAATATGCCGCCGCCTTTCAGCAACGGGGTTTGACTAATATTTGAAGCTGGTAATAATAAGCTGCAAATGACCACCGGCACAAACCAGCGGTTTTGGCTGCCCGCCGTCTTCGCCATTGTTGCCGGAGAGTTTTTTGTGGGTCGGACGGTCACCCATCTTTTGGCTGCACCTTGACTTATGAGCGAGCCGGCAAAAAAATCCAAGGACACGGGGACGCGCCTCAAGGCCGGCCCGGCGGCGCTGAAAATTGCGGTGGCTTATCTGCTGGTGGCCGGCGCGTGGATTCTTTTCTCCGACGAAATGGTGGCGTTCCTGGTCGCCGACCCGGCGGGCCGCGTGAGCTTTTCCATCCTGAAAGGTTTTGGCTTCGTGATGGTGACGGGCGGTTTGTTGTATCTGGCCTTGCGGCGGGTGCTGAAACTTTGGGAGCGGGAAATGGAACAGCGCGCGGCCACGGTCGAAATTCTCCGCCACACCGACAACGCCCTGCACACCTTGAGCGATTGCAATCAGGCGCTGGTGCGCGTCACCAGCGAGCCGGCTTTGTTGCAGGAGATCTGCCGGATCATCGTTGAGCGGGGCGGCTACCGCATGTGCTGGGTGGGCTTCGCGGAAGACAACCCGCAAAAAACCGTCCGCGTGGATGCCTGTGCGGGCTGCGAGGAAGGCTATCTGGAGAAAGCCAGAATCACTTGGTCCGATGCCGATGAACACGGGCGCGGGCCGACGGGCATTTCCATCCGCACCGGTGAAACGGTCGTCTGCAATGATTTCCAGAACGATGAACGGACGGCTTTTATGCGGGATGAGGGACGCCGACGCGGCTATTTTTCCTCCATCACGATTCCATTGAAGCATGACGGTCGGAATTTTGGCGTGCTGGTGATTTACTCCGGCCAGCGCGATGCTTTTAATGCCACCGAAGTCGGCTTGCTCACTGAACTGGCCGACAATCTGGCTTACGGCATCCATTTCCTGCGCGCGCGCGCGGAACGCCAGAAAAGCCAGGCTGATCTGGCCGTCAGCGAAGAGCGCTTCCGTCAGATAGCAGCCAGCATCGAGGATGTCATCTATGGTGTGGGCAGCGAGGACAAGGAGTTTAATTATGTCAATCCCGTTTTCGAACGGATGCTGGGCTACACCCTGGATGATGTCGCCCGCATGGGGGGGCGGGAAAAATTTCTCGCCAATGTGATTCAGGAAGGAAAGTTTGAAGAACAGCGCGCCATGTTCCGCAAATTGCAGGCGACTTCGACCAATGCCGCCCCGCGTTGGCAATCCTGGTGGCGTTGCAAAGACGGCAGTTTGAAATTCATCGAAGATTTCTGGCTTCCGGTTTATTCCAAGGGAAGTCTGCAATCCACTTACGGTGTGCTCCGCGACATCACCGGGCGCAAGCAGGCGGAGGTGAAAATCCAATCGGCGTTGGAATTCAATCAGGCGACCATTGACGCGTTGGCGTCGCATCTGTGCGTGCTGGATGAGTGGGGAAATATTCTGGCCACCAATCAGGCGTGGAAAAACTTTGCCAAGACCGGTCCGGCGCCCGCTAAAAATACCGATGTCGGCGGCAATTATCTGGCGGCCTGTGATGAGACCGTTGGTCCGGAGACGGCGGATGCTAGGGCCTTTGCGGCGGGTATTCGTGCGGTGATCCATGGCGAGCGCGACTGTTTTCAGCTGGAGTATCCATGTCATTCCCCCACGGAACAATTCTGGTTTATGGCTTCCGTGACGCGTTTTAACAACGCTTTTCCTGTTCGTCTAGTCATCACCCACGAGAACATCACTGACCGCAAGCAGGCAGCGGCGGCGTTGATGGAGAGCGAGTGGCGTTTCCGGGATTTGCTGAAAAATATCCCGGCGGTCGCGGTTCAAAGTTATGGCTATGACGGGACGACTCATTATTGGAATCACGCATCCGAAAAACTTTATGGCTACACCGCTGAAGAAGCCATCGGCAGGAATCTGCTGGACCTGATAATTCCGCCGGAAATGCGGACCGGTGTGCAGCAGGCCATCCGGCAAATGGCCGAAACCGGTCAGCCGATTCCCGCCTCCGAACTGACCTTGATGCGTAAGGATGGCTCGCGGGTGGCGCTTTTTTCCAGCCATGCCATTGTGCAGGTTCCAGGACGGCCACCAGAGCTGTTCTGCATTGATGTTGACCTCACCGAGCGCAAGCAGGCGGAACTGGCTATGCGCGCAAGCGAGGAGAATTACCGGAAACTCTTCACGACCATGCTCGATGGTTTTGCGGTGCATGAAATCATTTGCGACGCTGCTGGGCGGCCGGTGGATTATCGGTTCCTCTCCGTCAACCCGGCGTTTGAGCGCCTCACTGGCCTCCGCGCGGCGGAGGTGGTCGGCCGGACCGTGCGGGAAGTGATTCCGGACACGGAACAATCTTGGATCGAGCGTTACGGGCAGGTGGCCCTCACGGGCGTGCCGCAGGTGTTTGAAGAATATAGCGGGCCGCTGAAAAAATATTTTGAAGTCTCTGTCTTCCAGTCACAGCCAGGACAGTTTGCCACCGTGTTTCTTGACGTCACCGGGCGAAAAGCGGCGACCGTGGCGTTGGAGGAAACCGCCATCCGGCTTCAGGAATCCCACCGCATTGCCGCGCTGGGGGCTTATGAACTGGATATCGCCAGCGGCTTCTGGAGCGGCACGGAACTGCTCGACTCGATTTTTGGCATCGGCCCGGACTACGAACGCTCGGTGGCCGGCTGGGAGAATTTGATTCATCCCGATGACCGCACCATGATGGTAAATCACTTTCGAGACGAAGTGCTGGTGCGGAAGCAGCCGTTTAACAAGGAATACCGGATTGTCCGGCCAGGCAGCCGGGTTGAGCGCTGGGTTCATGGCCTGGGCAAGGTGGAATACGATGCCCAAGGGCGTCCGGTAAAAATGATCGGCACCATCCAGGACATCACCAAGAGCAAACGGGCGATGGAGTTGATGGTCGCCTCGGAAATCCGCTATCGCCGGCTGTTCGAATCCGCCAAGGATGGCATTTTGATTCTGGATGCCGGGACGGGGAAGGTGGTGGAAGTGAATCCATTTTTGATCACGCTGATGGGGTATTCGCATGCGGAGTTCCTCGGCAAAAAAGTTTGGGAACTGGGCTTTCTCGAGGATGTCATCGCCAGCGAGACCAGCTTCGCAGCATTGCAGGCTAAGGAATATGTCCGCTTCGAAGACTTGGCGTTGGAAACCCGCGACGGGCGGCGGATTGAAGTGGAGTTCATCAGCAATCTCTATCGGGTGAACAACCAAAAAGTGATCCAGTGCAACATCCGCGACATCTCCGCGCGGAAGCGCGCTGAAGAAATGCATCTTCGCCTGTCCACCGCCGTGGAGCAGGCCGCCGAAACCATTGTCATCACTGACACCCGCGGCACCATCCTCTATGCCAACCCGGCGTTTGAGAAAAGCTCGGGATTTCTTCGCACTGAAGTCATTGGCCAGAATCCCCGCATCCTTAAGAGCGGCAGGCAGGATGGCTCGTTTTACCGTCGGATGTGGGAAACCATCCAGCGCGGCGAAGTGTGGACCGGCCACTTCATCAACCAGCGCAAGGATGGCATTCTGTATGAAGAGGAAGCCACTATTTCTGCCATCCGTGATGCGGCCGGCAAAATTACCAGCTTCGTCGCTGTCAAACGCGACGTCACGCATGAAGTGGAGCTGGAAGGGCAATTACGCCAGTCCCAAAAAATGGAAGCCATCGGCACGCTGGCCGGCGGCATTGCCCATGATTTTAATAATATTCTCACCGTCATGTTCGGCTATTGCAACCTGCTGCAATTGGATCTGTCTGGAAAACCCGAGTCGCTGGGAAAACTCGGTGAAATTTTTAAGGCGGCGGAAAGAGCCAAGGATTTGGTGCAGCAGATTTTGACCTTCAGCCGGCAGCGGGAACAGGAGCGGCAGGTCATCCATCTGCACAACGTGCTCAATGAGGCGATAAAATTGCTCCATGCTTCATTCCCGGCGAATATTCAGATTGAGACAAATCTGGCGGCGGATGCGCCGACGGTGCTGGCCGATGCGACACAGATTTACCAGGTGATGATGAATCTGGGCACCAATGCCATGCACGCGATGGACGGCCAGCCGGCGGGTCGGCTGGCGGTCACGCTGGATGCGTTTCAGCCGGATGAAGAGTTCATCCGACTGAACTCGGATTTGCGGGCTATTAAGTATGCGCGGTTGACCGTCACCGATACCGGCCACGGGATGGATGTCAGGGTATTGCAGCGTGTTTTTGAACCGTTTTTCACGACTAAGCCGATTGGCAAGGGCACCGGACTGGGCCTGGCGGTGGTGCATGGCATTGTGGAATCCCACGATGGCGTCATCACGGTGGAAAGCCAGCCGGGACAGGGCGCGACTTTCCGCCTCTATTTTCCGGAACAGGTTCAGGACATGTTTCTGACGGGAATTCCTGAAAGCAAAATTCCCCATGGAAAAGGGGAGCGCATCTTGGTGGTGGATGACGAAGTCACCTTGACTGAAATGTATCAACGGTTGCTCAAGGCGTTGAGATATGAAGGCACCGTCACCACCAGTCCCCAGGAGGCCGTGAGCCTGGTGCAGAAAAACCCGGCGCAATTCGATCTCGTGATCACCGACCTGACCATGCCGGAGATGAGCGGTCTGGAACTGGCTCGTCAAATCCGGGCGCTTCGCACGGACTTGCCCATCATTCTGGCGACCGGGTTCAAGTCCACCGTTACCGACCGACAACTGCTCGACGCCGGTATCTGTCAGCTGTTGGACAAGCCCATTCCCATGACGACCTTCGCCAATGTGCTGCGTGATGTGCTGGGTAAAAAATGATGCTGGGCTGCAACCCCATTGGGATTTGGTATGTTTTAACCTCAAAAACCCCCGTCCCGGCAAAATCTAATGATAAATCAAATTCTTGTCGTGCGAGTTGCTGTCTTGATGCTGGCACCCTTGGTGGCGCACTGCGCCGGCCTTGCGCCTGCGGCGGCTGATATAACCAACAATGTTTTCGCCCCCGCGGCTGGCAGGTCTTATTTGCCCTTCCATGCCTCCGTTTCCATCGCCGTGGAACAGGCGCACGCCAAAATTTGGCAGGAACGGGTTGATCTGAATGGTGTCATCTTTGACTATGTTGGCGATATCCCAACCCCTGAAGAGTGTTCCTTGGGGAGGCCGAACGCCATCGGTTGGTGGAGTCCAATTGAAGACGGACCCATGTTCACGGGTTTGTATCTTCCAGCCGCCTGCGAACGCGCTCGCCGCACTGGCGATCCCGCTGATAAAACTAGGGCGCAGCGTCTGGCGCAGGGGCTTTTGAAATGCGCCTCTGTTTCTGATGTGCCCGGCTTTATCGCCCGCGGCATGGGCACCGATGGTAAATGCCATTACCCCCTCGGCTCCGACGATCAGACTCATCCTTGGTTCTATGGACTCCATGCGTATTTCATGAGCGGAATTCCTTCTGACGTCGAGCGCCGACAGATTGCGATGAAGATGCGGGAGGTGGCGGATGTCCTTGAAACCACGGGTTGGAAATGTCCTTGCGACGGTGCCTTTAAAGGCGGTTTTCGGGGTGCCTTTCAGGGGCACATGTTTCGCGACGCCGCCCGTTACCTCTTTATGCTCCGGGCCATGTATGACGTCACCCGTGACCACATCTGGCTGGAGCGCTATCGGAAAGCCCTGGCTGAGCGCCCGGCGAAAAGCGACCAGACCCGCCTTGAGATTTGCGCGGCGGGCTACGCTCTCGATCGGGAGGCGATCAAGGGACTTGATGATCATGCTTTGTGGATTTATATCGGGTCTCAGGGTTCGCTGGCACAACTCGTCGCGCTGGAGTCGAATGAATCGCTCCGGGCGCAATATCGCGCGGGTCTGGCTAAAAACGCCCAATCCTCCCTTGCGGTGATTGATGTGTATAAAGAATTTGATAACCGTGACGCAAAGGTTTATGGCGACACCCACTGGCGGACCGTCTATACCACCTGGTTCCCTCAGACCACCCAGGCCGAGGCTCAAAGATTGTCTGAAATCTACGACCATACCAAGCGGGGTCAGCGAAAGAATTACGAGGCTCGCTATATGCGAAACCCGCTGGCGGCGGCGGCGATTATCGCGCTCGCAGGTGACGGTCCCGGGCGCGAGGCGGTTGAGCGCGCCATCTGCCATTACGACTACTCCAGGATCTACCGGTCGGAGTTCTTTTTCGCGGAATGCGCCTATTACGCGTTGCCGGTAAAACAATGAAATGGGCGGCGGGTCAAGTCGCGCGGCGTCTGAACCTGACTGCGCAGCGGTCACTTTGAGGCGTGGCATTTTCCAGTTCACGAACGATTCCGTCGCCTGACACTCCGCCCGGTGACGGCCAAGGTCACAGCGCAACTTTTGCCACCCTGCGCCGTCGCGATGGAGCAGGCTCATGCGAAGCTTTGGAACGGGCACTTTGATAAAAGCGTCATTAAATAACTGAGTTGCTGCCATGCAAGCCAAAGCGTTATAAATCTATAATTCTATGAAATGCCTTGGCCTCTCGACTTTCCTTGCAATGTGTCTTCTCGCTTTCCTGTGTTTTGCCGGTGCGGAACGATTGCTTGCCGGTGAGCTGAGTGTGTATCCGGCGCTGCCGGATAACCAATATCGCTCCGACCTTTATGATGTGACCGTCTCCCTGGCTGGTGAGTCCAGGCCGTCTTACGTCTATAATAGCGTTCGCGAGATGGGTGGTTCACATGGCAAGCCAACGGTCTTTACCACCGACGCTAACCATTGGACGTCATTCTCCTTCAGTGGCGCTGTGACCGTGCAAATCAAGTTGCGGAATGGGGCGGCCATCAAGAATGCCACCGTGCGTCCGCTCGCCAAACAAATCCAGGCCGCCATCGTTGGCAACACCGTTTCCTTCACCCTCACAAAACCAACCAGCCTCTTTGTCGAATTGGACAGCCAGTCGCGCCAGCCGCTGTTCATCTTCGCTAATCCACCTGAAGTCAATGTCCCGACTCCAACGACGCCCAACGTGATCTATTTTGGTCCCGGCGTGACCGATCTGGGGACTAATCCCCGCGTTGTGACTGGCGGTCAGACGGTCTATCTCGCCGGCGGGGCCTATGTGAAGGGGCGGCTAAATGCTTTCAGCTCGAAAGGTGGTCCCGGTGTGGCCATTCGTGGTCGGGGCATCCTCTCCGGTATCGGCGTCACGGAAAATCGGGGCACGTTTTCCCAATTCATGATTTCGGCGCGCGATCTCAATCTCGAAGGAATTGTTGTGACCGACGCCCCCGGTCCCGGTTGTTTCTCCGGTGGTAAGCTTGTGGCTGAGAACGTCAAAATGCTCGCCTGGACCCGGTGTTCCGACGGGATTGGCGGTGGCCCCAATAGTCTGGTGAAAAATTGCTTCTTCAAAGTCAATGACGACACCATTCATTTCCACGTCTCCGGTATGCAGGCCATTGATAATGTCGTCTGGTTGCAATCGGCCGGCAGTGCCCTCCAGATGGGTTGGAATGTCACGAAGAGCGTGGATGGGGAGCTTGCGGATGGACTCGACATCATTGGCAATGACCTCGGCCGGACCGGGACCAAAAAGGACTGGTTAAACGGCAACATCGTCGCGCTCATGGATATTCATAAGCTTGCTGTTTACAAAAATATCGTCGTTGAAAATGTTCGCCATGAAAGCCAGCCCTATCAGCTTTTCGGCGTGCGCATCAAACTCGCCGCGGAAGATCCCGGTCACGCGAGCTATCGTGAAGGCCGGGGCGGTGTGGCGGGGATGGTTTTCAAGAACATCACCGTTGCTCAGAAGCCGCTTCAACCCAGCGTGTTTGACGGCAACGGCACTGAGCCGGGCTCAATCCAGAATGTCACCTTTGAAAATTTGCGGGTCGCTAGCGAACTCGTGACGGATAAGAACGCCTTGGAATATGTGGTTCAACGTGGCAAGACTTCCGGCTTCCGTTACGGCCTGCCCGCGAAATAGACATTTTTTGACCCGCTGGGCCAGATGACGAATAGTGTGAAGCATTTGGCCGCTGGCACCCTGGTTCCCGCCGCCGTCCAAAATGCGCTCCGTCAGCCGGCAACCTCCGGCGCTTTCCAGCGGCTACAGTATTTCCTAAACCGATCTATTAGTACTTGCGCAATAGGGTGACATATTTTCATTAGCACCGGGCTTCAGCCCGGTGGCGGTGGCCGGATCGGCCAATCAACCGTTTTAACGGTTTCCTTCCACCGGCCAAGGTGTGACCAATCCATAGTTTCTCAAAGCTGGACGGGATTTATAATTCCCCACAGCCCTCCGCTTTCCCCAAAACCCGTCAAATATTATTTTCCACTATTTTTTCGCTCCGGTTCGTGATCAAGGGGTCTCTATTCGTGCCTGTTCCCAAGTCGTTCGCCGGCTTGCAAATTTCTTCTAAAACCCGTGCTAAGGTTAGTCGCCATGAAAACGCAAAAGATTTTTAAAACCGGAAATGGAAGTTTTCCGCCCGCACCCGCGCCATCCTCCATCCTCAATCTTCCGAATTTCAATCCCTATTACCTTCTGTAGCGGATCTCAGATTTGTGATAATTTCACTGGACTATGCTGTATCAATGTGTAATAAATACAACTATTTCAGCGGGCCTCGGCCTGGGCCTGCCGCCGGAAGATGGTGTCGCTGACACTGCCTTGCCGATGGCGGGTGCGGTTTTCCAAGCGGCGTGCGTGACCGTTCTTTGACATCTCGATTTTGTCCTGCCGCCCGTTCTGGGTTGCCCGGGTGGTGCTTGCCCCATTCACCTGGCAACCTGGCAACCTTAAATAATTCATTTTCCGGTGCGGTTTGATGAGGTTTAGTGCGGTATGGTGCTCTCGGGACTGCCCGGTCTCGGATGGAATCACTCTTCAGCTCTTTGAAATGATGTCATATTTCGGGTAATTCGTGGTTAAAAATGATTTCCGTTTTGCCTTTGTCACCTTTGTGCAAAAAACCCCGTTTTCAAAACAGGGTGACAAAAAGGGACAAAAAGGGACAAAAAGTGACACCTGGCCTCCAGTATCCGGAAAGGCCGACGGAAAAAAGACCGGTTTTTGGACCGGAAACAGACCGATTTCGGATGCTCTATCAACCACTTACAACAATTGCCCCTCAGCCTGGTTTGGAAAAGTGTAACGATAACTTTTTATCGCGGGAGTCAGGCACCTTGGCTGGTTTTCCAACCCGAATTCGACTTGCGAAAACGGTGCGCACGCCAATGGGAAAATGGGCCATGCGTGGTGTTTGAAGAAATTCGCTCGTAACCACTCACCTTCCAGATTGCAAAACCTCCGAACAAATGAAAGCCAGCGCCATTGCTGCTGGATTGGTGCCGTGGGTTTCCGGCAAAGTTATTTCAAGACAAAATCGTGCTCGCCCTTGACAACATCCGCCGTAACGAAGAGACGATAGGTAACATTGGTCTCGAGGGCTATAGGCGCCGCCCCCTTGATGGCTGGCCTTAAACCACGGATGGGTTGACCGTAAACAATGGAGTTCACTGCGACCGAGTTTGAATCTGAAACAAGGTGCCAAAGCGGAAGGGCAAATTGATTTGTTTTGAATTCGTCAGCGGGGACGACTTTGATTTCGGTCAATTTAAGTTTTTGATTGATCCCGAAAATCAGCATCGGTTCCACTTTGGCTTTTGCCCTGCGGACATGTGGAGTCCTTATTACATGGAAAATCTGAACGGTTTTGGGCTTGAACCAATCCGTGAAATAAATCACATAGATCGACAGCAAAAGCACTGCGACTGCGAGTAGAATGGCGTTTTTTTTAGTCATAAAATTGTGTAACGCCGGGCCGGTGCCGAACGTCGAATGATATGTCAGACGCAGTATCAGCATCGTTGGTTATGAAAATATTCAAAAAAATAGCATTCGGCAGATCCGCCAGCAGCCGCTCCTCAACTGCTTTCACCCTGATTGAGCTGCTCGTGGTCATCGCCATCATTGCCATTTTGGCGGCGATGCTGTTGCCGGCCTTGGGCCGGGCGAAAGAAGCTGGCCGGCGCATTGCTTGTTTAAACAATTTGCGGCAGCTCGGGCTCGCCTCGCGCATGTATGTGGATGACAACCGGGGCTACTTTCCGGAGCGCTCCAGAACAAATTGCTGGCCATCCAAATTCTATGAAAGCTATGGTCGGAATGTGAAAACGCTTCTCTGCCCAACCGACGGAGCAGGTGGCCAAACTCCGAAAACAGGAAGCGATACAAACAATGTGGCTGGCGGCGCACCCCGGAGTTATCTGATTAACGGCTGGAACGACTACTTCTATGATTTGCTCGGTGAGCCTGATTTTACCAGTAAATACATGGCCGGATTTTATCCAAGCGGATTGAAGGAAAACGTCATTGTTTATAGCTCCGATACCGTGGTGCTTGGTGAAAAATACACCACGGCCGCTGATTACTACATGGATTTACTTGAGGGTGTGGGCAATGATGTTACTCCGGTGGCTGAGCAAAGTCGTCATGGCGGAAACGGGGGAAACAACTCAACCGGTACCGGTTCGGGTGGCTCAAATTATGCCTTTGCCGATGGCAGCGCCCGTTATATCAAAAGCCCCGGGGCTTTTTATCCGGCTAACATCTGGTGTATCAGCGCATCCAACCGGACAAGTATAAATTACATCCATACCCCGTAAAAGTAATCGTCGAATTGGCGAATGAGCTTGCCCTTCATTCTGAATCGGGCAGAATCTTTTTGTAACAGCTTGTTGCAAATCAGGTTCGTGTATGGCGTTTTGCCCCGCGCAATCTTAATTCAGTTGGTTGTTAATGGTTTACGGTTCCTGTTTCAGCTTGGGAAATCTGATCTTACGCTGCGATGCGGAAAACCGGCGGCCAGATTAATTTATGGTTCGGGGCGTAGCGTAGCCCGGCTAGCGCGCTTGCTTGGGGTGCAAGAGGTCGGGAGTTCAAATCTCCCCGCCCCGACCATTTATCTCAATATAATTGATACATTGACTTAAATCTATCCGTTGTCTATCATGCGAATAGATGCAAGCTGAAACATCAAACGAACCGAAGGCGAAGCCGGAAGCGGAAGCCGACGAAACTTCTAACGTAGTTGAGATGAAGCGCGAAGGCGTTTCTGTTCGCATCCGTCCCACAATCAAAAACGGCGTCACACGCTACGTTTTAGACTACCGCGCCAACGGCAAGCGCAAGCTGGTTTGGCGTTCGACCCTTGCCAAAGCAAAGGCCGAAGCCAATTACGCCATTGATAAAATTTCCGAAGGGCAAGGCGAAATTCTCAAACTAAAAGCCGCCGACGCTTACGCCTACACCCGCTCCCGCGCTCACCTCGAAGGCGGCGATGGGGAGACAAAGATAGATTTAGAGATAGACGAAGCCGTCAGCATTGCCGCCGATTGTCTCCGGCTGCTTGGGGGGCGCGCCACACCGCAGGAAGTTTGCCGCGACTGGTTGAAGCGTCACGCCGTCGAACTTCCAAAAATTACCATTTCCAAAGCTGCCGAGGATTTGAAGAAGCTTGAAAAGGCGGACGGCAAAAAAAATGACCGTATGAAGCAATTCAAAGCGCACCTCGACCCATTCGCAATCGCGCATAATCTGGAAGTTCACACGATCACGCCAAAGATGATTGCCGACTATCTTGGCGCAATGGTTCACAGCGAACGCACGAAGGCGAACCACCGGGACACAATCGGATTTTTCAACCGGTGGCTCATCCTGCACGGTTATCTTCCAAAGGGCACGGATTGGCTCGAAGGTGTTCGCGAATATTCGAAGCGCAAAACCGGCACAATTGAGATTTTGGCTGCCGATGAAATGCTCCGACTGATTGAAGCTGCGGACAAAAAAATCTTGCCGCTGATTGTTATTGGCGGATTTGCCGGACTCCGGCATGAAGAAATTAGGCGGCTCGACTGGCAGGACATAGACTTGGAGGAAGGATTTATCACGGTCAAAGCGGCCAACTCAAAAACAGGAACTCGTCGAGCCGTGCCGATGAAGGAAAATTTGAAGGCGTTTTTGAAACCACTGGAAAAGAAAAGCGGCAAGGTTGTCACCGTAAAAAATACCACCAAGCAGCTTTTGCTGACTGCCGACAATACAGTCAATAAAGCGCAGAAAATTAAACAGCTCGAATGGAAGCGAAACGCGCTCCGGCACACCTACATTTCCGCACGGCTCGCCGAGTGTGGCGACGAGGCGCGAGTTGCTTACGAGGCCGGAAACGGTCCGCAGGTCATCCGATCAAACTACGATGCGCGGATTCGCCCAAAAGCGGCGGCGGAGTGGTTTGGGATTATGCCGCAGATGAAGGGTGGAAAATGAAAAAACGCAAACCTCGCAACACGAAGGCGAAAGAGATTATAAAAGCCGCTCAAAGTGAAGATGTCCCATACAAGGCTCACGAGATTGCATTTTGGGGGCGTCCGCTAACTTCTTTAGAAGATGAATTAAATTTTTATTACGCCTGTAGGGCTGGGCTAAGAGAAGAATACCCCAAAAGATATGAGGGCGGCTATGCAGCCAGTAAAGAAAAAATCGCCGCAAAATTTCTTTTTGCGATTGACGCGTTCGACTCTAAAAAGATTCAGGAATTTGCGGAAGCTGTTCAGTTCTTCAAAGATGTAAAGCGCCCAGAACCTGATCCCTATGACAAGCAACGAGAGGCTTTACTTGAAATAAAGATTCTTTGCGGTGGGGAAAAAATGAAGTTAATTAAAATTGCGGAGTATCTGCTGAGAAGAGGAATAATGACGCAAAATGAATTTGATGATGCTTCTCCTAGCGGATTTTCAGCATTGCGTAGAAAATGTAAGGGGCTAAAAATCGCATTAGCTGAATCAAGAAAAATAGAGCAAAAATAATCATTCAGTGTCTTAAATAATTTCGATTTCATGGTGCATTTTCTGCGCCATGATAAATGCACCTGCATCGCAGAAAGAACAACAAGGTCAGCTAGCGACACGCTACGTTGATGCCAACAAACTTCTCGAACTTCTTTTCGATGAAGCCAGTCGTCCCAGTCTCCGCTGGGTAAGAGATCAGCAGCGTAACCGTACGCTGCCTTTTTGCAAAATCGGCAGAAGAGTTTTCTTCGATCCTCATCTTGTGAAGCTGCACCTCGACGCCAAAGCTGCTGGGCGAAAGGCGATTCAATGAAAAGCGAAACCATTGGCAATCGCGCATTGTCCGCGTGGATGGTTGCCACCGGCGTGACCTGGGTTCAATCCCGATCGCCGAAGTTCGCCAACAAGCTTTCACAACGGAGCGACTCCAAGCTTGTGGCGCGGGGTGTTTCGGGCGGGTATCTCCGCACTTTTGAGTTCCAGCATGGCTTGAAATGGGCGCGGAGCTTGATTGACCGCTACCAGTTCGCCGAAACAGCGACTAATGAGCGGAAAACAGTCGCTGTTTGCCCGCCAGAGCGCCGTTTATCCAAAATGGTATGTTGACCGCATCCGACATACCTGCCCGCATTTCGTTCGGCTTGGACGTGACCAAACCCGGCGAACTAGAAGTCCGCACAACCGGGGACATATTGCGCGGCATTGCCACTGGCTCATGGCAGGACACTGTTCTGCGTGTGCGATCGCTACCGCACGAAAGCCCTGAACAAAGAACCGCCAAGAAGTTGCTGCCGTTTACGACATTTGCTGGTGTGTTTTCCTACCGTCGAAATGAAAGCCTGCGGGAACACTCCGGACAAATCGGCGTTGATCTGGATGATTTGGGTGAAGCTAAAGCCGTTACCACAATTCAAAGCGCCGTGGCCGACAGCTTTTGCATTGCCGCATTTCGTTCCACCCGTGGCGAAGGTGTCCGGCTTTTATTCAGAATACCTCCCTGTTCTCCAGAAAATCACAGTCTTGCCTTTGTGCAAGTGGCTGAACACGTTCGTAGCACCTACGGCTGCGAGGCTGACGAATCTGGCAAGGATGTTTCCCGCGCCAGTTTCATCAGCTTCGACCGTGGCTTGTGGGTGAATTCATCTGCCGATGTTCTGCCGATAATTCTGCCTGTGTCACACAGCGGTATAGGGGGGATTACTCGCTGTGTGCCATCGGTCTATGCTGGGCAACTGGCTTTAACCTGCTGGAATTGGTTTGGACGGCATTACGCCAACATTGCGCCAATGTCAGGCGACACGGCAAAAACCCACAAAAACATTTTAGGCTTGGGCTTGGCTATCGCATTACACGCCGAACGCATCAAAGAGAAGATAACCGACCGTCAAATTGATTCGGCGGTTTATGCGTGGTGGCACGAACACGAAAAACAAGGTGTCCGCCTTCGTCGTTCGCTCGATGAATACAAGCGGGAGTTGCGTCAGAGCATAGAAGGAGCGCAGCGCAAACCGTGGTTCAAGCCTGCCGCTGAAAAATGGATCCGCTGGACAAAACACAAAGATTTTCCGCACTTCGCCACCCTGTCAGAAAAGATTTTATTCGCCGTCCGGCACCATTGCGCCGAAGCACGGGACAATAATTTTTTTATCGGGGCGCGGGACGCAGGCCTGGTTGCGGGCGCAAGCTACCGCACTGCTGCCCGCGCTATCCTCAAACTTTGTGATGACGGGCAGCTTAAAAAAGGTGGTGAGCGGCAGTATCACCGCCACGCACAAGTCTATCGGCTGATGACATAGCATTAAGGCGTATTGCCCCCCGTTCCAAAACTCGTGCTAGACCTGCCAGCCCTAAACCGCTCCTTCACGCTAAATTGCCTGCGAATCCTTCATGCATTTCCACCCGCCAACCTGACAAGTTCGATCGGTGATTCATGCGACCCTTGTTGTGGGAGGTGACATTATTTTTACAGCGCTGCACTCAATCTGATGGATCGAAGCACGGACGAATGGGACACCGGTTGTCGGGTCGTTATGTGGGTTGGTTTTCATGGCGGTGGAATGTCATTTATTGGCAGCCGCAGCGACCAGTTTTGCACGTTCATCGGCAAAACTCTGAGCCTTGGGGATAAACTGTGTTCTGACCAGTTCCGGCGCTTTGGCCAAATCGAGCAGGTATTCGAGGCAACTGACGTCCCCCAACTCAATTCCGTAGGCCAATTCTTCAGCGGTCGGCCTGGCGTCCAGACCCAGCAAAACATATTTTTTAAGGTGATTGAGACGGTCTGCCCGGCCCAGCATCGCTGTCAGGTATGTGTGGCTCATTCCATACATGCCATCGAAAGGTGTGTCACATTGGGGTTTTGTAATAATAGGTTCCAACGGGAATTTCTGGCCGGCGATTTGTCGGACCCATTCGACCGTTTCATCACTTGGGTGAAAGACTCCAAAGTTATCAAGTTTGCCGCCGTCAAATCGAGCGCCCCGTTGCAGGAGCAAATCCGCAATGGACCAATTGCCCCCGTGCAACGCAAAGAGCAATGGCTGGCCCTGACCGGAAAATTTGTTGCCGTCCGGGGTGGCGCCGGCATCCAAAAGCAAGGGAACGCAGAGAAGGAGATCGTTTTTTATCGCATACGAAAGGGCGCAATAACTGTAGCTACAGGAACTAAAAATCTGCCAGAGGCCGATGTTGGGATTGGCACCTCGGTTCAGCAGGTCGCCCACCGCCTTGGTTTTTCCCAGCCGGAGCGCAGCCTCCAACAAAATATCAACTACCCGATGAGAAAGTGCGTCAATGGCTTTATATTTCCGGTTAAGAACCTTGCTGCGAAAGGCGACAAACCGTTGAATCTCCCCGGTGAGCGTCGTGGGGTTGTCCAGCAAACCGATCACGGTCTGCCACTGATCTTGAGCCAGCCGGTTGACCGCCAGCTCGCATAATGCTGCTGGTGAAAAGTCGGCTTCGGCGGCTTTAGCGGTGAAGGCTGGGGCGGAATCCCCGCTAATGTGGTTGCTGATGCCCGCCAAATAGTTTCCCCTGGCCGAGCGGGACAGACCTAGCCAAATCCGTTCGGCCAAGGGCGACAACCCCAGCCGGCCGATCAACCAAGCGTGTTTTTCAACGAGCGGAATGAGCTGTTGGTCAGACTCGGGTGACGGGGTCTCAAAACGACGGTAAAGCTCATACCAATCTTCATCATCGAATTGTTCATTGCGAACGGGATCGTTTAATTCGACCAGTCCCCAAGAATACATGCCGGGCAGGCAGTTGAACCAGCCGATGGGCGGGAGCACTTCCTGTTCAAGCAGAAAGTTCAGTAATGCTGTTGTGGTTATATTGGGATCTTTCATGTTTTTTATGCTGTTTTGGTTGGCTGGTGGCTTGGGCGGGCAAATCTATTCCTGCGGCCCTACCGATTTCCAAGATTCTTTTAGCTTGAGAATATCCCTGATGGCGTAGGCATCTTCGTCCATAACCTGTTCGTGGGAATCAAATTCCCATTCACAGACGCCCTTAATCTCAAACGCCCGCTCGATCTGAACCTTTGACGGCATTTTGCGATTCAAATTGTTCCCGTTACGCACCATGAACACCGTGCCGTTGCCCTTGTCAACCCGGCCACGGGGAAAGGCGTAGTAAAGTCCGTGCAACTGATCCCGTAACCGCGCGGCAAATGCCTGCTTGCGATCAGGCTTGGCATGGGCTTCCGCCCAGATATAAGCCAGATGGGGCGCGACCTGCCCCTTCCAGAACTCGACATGATGAATCTCCGGCTGTCCGTTGACATACGGGTAGATGAACAGTTGCCATGCCTTTGGGGTGCGGATGATGTAGTAAATCCCCTCGCTAGCGGTGCGGACTTTGGGGGCACAACGTCATTCTCAAAGCAGCGCAGCACATTCCCCGGATCTGTTGGTGAGTCGCTTCCGACGTTGGGACGAGATCGCTTGGCGACCAGTTTTCCGCCGATCTCGTAGATCAGCAGGGGGCCAGGTCGGTCGTTGGGGGTCGTTTTGGTGCGAGGTGTGTTCATAATCATGGTCTCTACCCTAGGGATGAATGTTTAGTGCAAAAGGTGCTGGCGGCTTTTAGGCTGATTTACACCCTGTTTTTGAAAGAGTATATGAGTCAGATTATGGCGAATTTAGGTGCTTTCCTCTGTTTTGAGGGTTTGGCGACTGGTTCCGGGGCGGAAAAGTGTCGGATGACGCGATCAACCACCTCCGCAGTCAAACCGCCACGGGGCACAGGTAAACAAATGCTGGCGCGTGATCACCTCCAGAATCGGCTTCGGTTCGCGGACGACTGGAATCGTCGCGTTGGTGAAATCACCATTGCCTGGAAAACACTTGCTTATCGTTATCCGAATCCATTTGTTCGCTGCGTCCGATGCCGTTGCCTTAATGTCATCTGTCGGGACTCGTTCAGGAAATGCGTCCGGTGGAATCTTGGAGTATAAATTTGGGTCTAATACGCTGCTTGCTAGGCTTTCATTCTCTTGCGCCAGCCCCCCGGAGTAGGGCTAGAATTTTAGAGCGAACAAAAATCTTGGTTAAGCTTGTTCCTACTTTTGCCGTCCGTAAAGCAGTCAATCCTCCACCAGCATTCAAATTAACATTCGCTTTATTATCCAACAGCAGTTTTACGACTTCTACATGATTATTATGCACGGCCAGCATCAGGGCCGTTATGCCGTCAATGTTTTGCGCGTCAATGTTAGCACCCATGCCTAGTAGAATCTTGGACGCTTCCGTGTGTCCAATCCTTGAAGACAACATGAGTGGTGTGTCGCCATTATCATCTGTTAAATTAACGCCATCTTTAATTTGCTGAACGTTAGCTAGGGCTGGATGGTTTGGATTTTGCGTCACGAGTTTTGCGCTCTCGACAAAGCGATCCCAAAATGATGTTTCATTCATAAATAATTTAATAGTTAGCGAAGGAGAAAAAGAAAGAGGCGCGGACCCGTCACGCCCAGCTAGAGGCACCGCGAAGCGCCTTATCCAGAAACGTTCCGAGCCGCGCCCGATGGGGGCGCGGTCAGACGGTTCTGGACGTTAGGGAAAATTCGCGGTTTTCTAGCTGTCCAATCCGACTACGTTAAAATGTCAACCGCATGAGACACCCCGCCGGGGATTCCGTCAACGCGATTCTGCATGACGGATGTCAGTGGACATAAACACGGCTCGTTTTGGTGCTCGAATGCCCGAGTAGTTGCTTGATTTGCGTCATGGACAAGGTTTCGGCCAATCGCTTTGCCAAGTCGTCCTTGTCAATCGCGTGGTATTTCTCACTCGCCGCTGCGTGTCTTGTGCAATGGTAGGACTTGCCCAGGATGCCGATACGCTTGCAGATGCGCTTGAATTGCACGGACAGCAATGCCCGGCGTTTCACGTCATTTATGATCTCGTGCTGGTCGGGGAACAAATGCGTCGGGCTGGCCAGCGGAATCTGTGTGACCATCGTTTCCAGTTCTTCCGGCAAGGGATGCTCAATGCGCCGATTCGTTTTATCCATCCAGACGACCAACTTGCCCGGCTCGCCAAAGCACCGCCATTCAAGCCCGGCGATGTCCGACAGGCGCAAGCCGGTCTGGACCGAGCAACGCACGGCGAACAGCCAGAAGAACAATTCGGTGCGTTTGCCATCAAGTTTGCCCAGCTTTACCGCCTTGCCATTGCCGGTGTAACTGGTGTCCGCCTCGACGCGGGCCACGTCCTGCCGGATGATTTGCAACTCAGATTGCAGATGGGCGGTGAGTCGTGCCAATTCGTCCGGCGTGAACGGCTGGCGTTCGTTCGGCTCCTTCTGTTCGTGTGACAAAACGCTGTAATCAATGCCAATGGCGGATGAGGGATCAGCCGACACCCAGCCATTGGCGCAGCAAAAGGCGAAGAAAGTATGAAGGTGGCCGAGCGCAACCTTTCGCGAACTCTGGCCGCGCGCTTTGTCGGCATCATTGATCCAGTTGCCGATGTGTGACCCGGTGACGGTGGTCGGCGGATGGGATTCCAGCTTCATTTCCCGGATCCACGCGGTAAGGGTGATGGTGTTTTCCTCGATAGTCTTGGGCGAACGACCGCGCGACTGCATCCATTCCCTAAACGGCGCGACAGCCTTCGCCAACGTCATGCGCTTGCCGGTCAAGATTCGCCCGACAACTTCACGGGACAGCTTGCCAGCAAGCCCGGCCTGTTCCAACTCGGCAATACCGGCCTGCTTGACGACGGCTAGCGCTTGTTCGCGGTCGGTTTGTTTGGTGGAGATTATGCGCCGCGCACCGGTGGCCGTGCGAAACTGGGCGTGATACACACCGGCGATTTTCTTGAGTTTCATAATAGTTGGCTCTGGAGTTCTGCGGACGCCAGTTGATCGGCGTCGCGTTGGCCGATTTCTCTGGCAATGCGATCGCCATCAACGGCCTGCTGGGTGATGAGGGTGAAGGTTTCCGTTTCCGACCATTGAACCTCAAGCTGTGCCGACTTGGGTTTGCGAGGCTTGAATTCGTTCATGGCAAACCCACCTCCGGTTCTGTCGTCCAATTATCCCCAATGGACATGGCGACCGTCTCGGCGGCGCGCACGTTGCCGTTGGATTGAATCGCTATGGAGCCGGCCAGCGCCGCCCCGAGACGCGGGAACTTGATTTGCAGCCAGTCCGCAATTATTTCGAGCGGGATTGGCTCGAAATACATGATTTTGAACCTCGTTTGCAGTTGCTCTGGCAGTTCCTCGACTGTGCGATTTGTCGTGCCGATAATCACGGTTTTGCTTGCCAACCGGTCGAGGTAGGAACGAATTTCACAGAGCGCGGCGGACGACATGGATTCAATTTCGTCAATGATTTGCACCCGCATCCCGAACATGGGATAGAACCGGCCGCAATACTGCCATTCGCGGATAAGATCAACCGAGCAGCTTTGACCGTTCACAGTTTCAATTCCCAGCGGATGTGTGACCAAAGCACGGCCCAACATTTCAGCGATAGCACTTTTGCCCAAGCCGGGTTTGCCGGTGAAAAGGTATCGGCGATCCATGATAGGACAATCCGGCGCTTGCAGCTTGGGAATTTGCTTAAACAGGAGCTCGGCGATCTTGCCGCTTTTTCCAATGTAATCGGATGGTTTCATTTTGGTATGTCAGGCGAATAACAGTGACGCCTCGGCCAACTCGTCGGAGCTGAACGGTGCGGCGTTATCGCCCGAAGTATTTGTTGCGGTTGGTTTGTTGATAGACTTTCCCCGGCGCTTGAATGGAATCGGTTTGGTGCAACTGTGCGACCAGAACGACATCTGGCCGCTGGGGAGCGTGTGCCCGCGCTTGGCGAATCTGAATCCAAACTCGCAGAGTGAATCACGGACGGCTTGGTTGTGGTCGCCGCGCAAATCGCAGCAGACCCACAGCCAGTCTCTTTCTGCGACTGCGGCGGCGTGTAGTTCTGGGTGGTTCTCATGGAGCCACGTCAAGACTTCGGTCATGGGGAGTTTTTCTTTCATGGGTTAATCCTTACGGGAAATCTTCATTGTTTAACTGCGATTACTGATTTGGCAGCGTAAATATCGAAGGCGGAATAAAGTCGACATTTCATTCCGAGGCGGGGCAGATGGTTATGAAAACCTTTACCGACACTGATAAAACCGGCACTGATTAGAATACAATCTGAAAATAGATGCCGTCGAAGTGGGAAGTCAGAAGCTATGACACAGAAAGTGCGCTATGTCTGGGCGCATACTTTAACGGGACAGGACTAAAATCCACTATTTGTCTCTGTATTTTGGAGATACATAGGGTTTTTTCAGATCTGCTAACATCTTTTTGTATTCTGTTTGTTTCCAAATTTCATAAGGCATTAATGAGCCGACAATGACTCCGCCTTGTGAATATTTCTGGCAATAATTCGCATATTCAAGGTGCGGGTAGTAGATGTCATCACGCCATTTGTCGAGTGATAGAATCGGATTCTGTTCTCCATCGGGGTGCTGCGCCCGTATTTCTAATTCATGAAAAATATAATCTGAGTATGCTGAACGCGATTGCGTGGAGTCGGCAGTAAGCTTTGCAATTCCATACTCGACACAACCTTGATTAAGGATTGCCACCATTGCCAATAAAACGATCAGGCCAACCCGCGTTTTCAACATATCATGAGGGTTTGCTGGTTCAGAATAATTGTCAATCCTCATCCGTCAGCATAACGGTAATGGCGGGTTGAAGATCGTCCATGTCGAGCGGGCCGCATTGTGCGATGAGCTTCACCAGCCGGGCGGCGCGGTCATCGTTGCGGACGTAGAGGGCGACGGGGATGCGATCAACACCAGAACGGGCGCGGAGGATGCCAAACCGTGTCATCCACACGACATCCCAGAGCCGACCAGCTTCGTCCTGACCGCTAACGCCATCGGGCACGGCGACGTAGGCATCGAACACGGCGCGGGTTAGGAACATTGGAAACTTGATGCCAGCCTCTTTCGCGGTCGCGGTCACGTCAACTTGGACGCCATCAGCGAGGGCTTGTTTACGGGTGTAGGCGAAGATGACTTCGCCGAACGGGGAGTCGTTATTTGTTTTCATATTTGTGTTGGGAGAACGTGGGCAGCCAGTGGGCAGCACGGGGGTAGTCAGTATTCGCTGGCTGCGTATTGGTTCAGAATTTTCTGAACCCAGCCAATCGGATCGCTGTAGATTTGTTGGAAACTTGCATGAGCCGGCGGGATGATCAGGTCGTTTTCACTTGCGCCCAGCATTTCGCGGCAGGCTTCGATGGTTCGCGATTCATCATCAAACCCGGCGTTCTTCAAGATGCGTGCCCAGCCACCGTCAAACGCGTCTTCGACGTAGCCGATGGTCATGCCCAGATTGCGGTCAAAGCCGATGGAACTGAGCGCCACACACGCTTCGGACAAGCAGAGCGGTGATGAGTTGACGCGCACCATGACGTTGCATTCGCCGTGCTGCCCGTTGCCACGGAATGGGGTGAACGTCCACAATTCCACCGGACGCGACTGGCATAGCGCCATCGTCGCTGCCAGCACCGCCACGCCACGCCGTTGTAGTTGCTGCCAATCCATCGCTCCGCTGCTGCTGGTGCAGCAGAACACCCGCAACGGCGCACTGTCACTGACGCAGTCGTCCAACTTCCGCATGGATTCGGGATGGCCGATGAGATAGTCAGGCACGCAGGGAAATGCGCCCGCCACCGCACCACCCCATTGCCGGCTCTTGACCTCAATGCTGGTTTGCAATTTGTCCATGAGCTTCTCAGCTTCGGTTACGAGATTGGTGTTGCCGTTGATGGCATATTCAACCGATTCCGCTAGAGCCTCACCCGCACCGCTCTTGCCCCAATCGCGCGCCCGGCTGTGACCAAGTAAAGCCTTCACATGGCGACCATAAGCGGCCACGGACTCAAATTTGTGGATCGCCATATCATTTGTCGGGGTTGATCTGATTCCATTGATCGTTGCTCATGCCCTTCTTGACGCAGGATTTGATGACTTCCTCGCGTTCGATGCCAGCGGCCAGCAATTTCTCGCCGTTGAACGTGGCGCGGGGCGACACGATGACCTTCAATCCATGCTCAACGATGTTGGCACGGACCGCCTGAACAAACTTGACCCAGTCCTTGTTGCCACACAGGGCGCGTTCCAGTTTCTCGTCGATGCCCCAGTAGAGCGTGGCGAAGCGGTCGGAGAATGCCGCATCCTGTTTCATGCGGCCAACATAGTCGAACGTCGCGCCGCCGAGCCAGGTGTTGGCCGTCGCCAGAATCACGCAGTTGGGGTGACGCTCCACCATGCCATCGGGGAAGTCGCAGAGGTGGTTGGATAATGCGCCGTTGAATGACAGCACCGCCGGTGGCAGCGAGGCGTCCACTTCATCGAAGCAATAGACGCCGCCGTTCTGCCACGCCTTGCGGAACGCCGGACTGATGAGCTTGCCGCCGGCATCAATAAAGCCCTTGAGCTTGTATTCGGTGTCAATTGCGCCGTTGTAGAAGAACGGCAGGTCGAGCGCCTTCGCCACTGTCTCCGCGGCGTGAGTCTTGCCGGAACCGGTCGGTCCGGTGATGAGCAGGTTGACCCGCGCTGCCGCCATCTTGAGCAGCAACGGGAACTGTTCGTGCGCCAGCCCTTTGACCACCTTGACCTCGCCGCTGGGCAGGATGATGCTGACGGTTTTCACATTGCCGCGCATGGCCTCGGCAATGAGCGCCTGCACACGGTCTGTCGGGAATGAGCCGTTGCCCAAATGATGCTTGAGCTTGCCCTCGAATTCCTTGTCCGCATCCAATAACGCCTCCGTGACAGCCGAACGAGCGCAGCGGTCAGCGATGGTTTCAACCCTTTCCTCGTCCAGAGCGACAGGTGGGGCATTTTCGGGTGCCAATCTGCCCTTGAGCAGCTTGGCGAGCAGATCAGCCACTTCGCTATCACCGCCGATCGGCGACGCAGTGACGGGCTTCAAAGTGCCTGCCTCGACGACTTTGACCGCTTCAATCACCGGCTCAATGGCGACATCAATCGGGTCAACGCGCTTGCTGCCGTTACCCGCCTGACCTTGAAGCATTGACCAATTGGGCGTTTTCCCATTCCCGGCACAGGCACGGAATACATGCTTGTATAGAGCAGTTTTGACATCGCTGCCGATGAGCGGGTCGTTGTGGTAGTTCGGCAACAGGCGATGCCGGCCGTTCGTGACTGCGTAGAGGTGGTTGGCCACCCGCAGTTGCGCCTCGCTGCCAACTTTCTTCATGGCCGAGGTGAGCCATTCGAACTGCTTGGCGAGTGCGACGGCGGGATCTTTGGTTTGATTAAGCATGATTTTTTAGGAATAGAAGAAGCCCAATTCACGAAGGCTCGCCCAGCCTTTCAGACGTTCGGGCGTGATCTGGCCGAGAACAACGTGGTCGAGCACTTCAATCTTCAAGAGTTGACCGGCCCGGATCAGATCGCGTGTCACCTTGATGTCCGCTTCCGATGGGGACGGATCGCCGCTCGGATGGTTGTGTGCCAACGCAATCGCCGAAGCGTTGGTCACGATGGCGGATTTGAACACCTCGCGAGCATGAACGAGCAGGGTGTCCAGCGTGCCGGTGCTGACGATTTCCAATCCGATGGCGTTGCGCCGCGTGTTGAGGTGCACGACGATGAAGTTTTCCACGTCGGGCCGGTAGATCACGCTCTCCGCCAGATTAGACCGCAAGTAATCCACGAGCCGTTCAGGATTGTCCAGCGCACTGCCCGAGGGCAGTGCGTCGTTAAAGCGCGTCAATTTGAACTCGGAGCCGCGCAGTTTGGTTCGCCATATAGTCATTGTGGTTCCTTTGCCGAACGCAGTGGTTGAACTCTGCGGTCGGGAAAAGAAGCTGTGACGGGGTGAAAAATGCAGAGAGCGACCAGCAGCACACTGCGGCGTCAGGGGGGCGGATAAATCCGCTGTCCGTCGTGCCCGTGCATTATTCACCTGCTGGCCGCCCAAATCGGGTGGCGATTATTTCGTCAGCGCAATCATGCCGCGCAAATCCTCGACCTTCATGCCGAGTTTCAGCGCCAGCGCCGCTTCCAAGTCCTCCTGGCTGGCCGGAATTTGTTTCGCCGCCGGAGCCGCTTTGATCTCGCCAACCTTGTAGGTGCGGAGGCCGGACACGCCGACGCTGATTTCTCGCGCCACCTTGCCCATCGCCACTTGCGCTGCGAAGTCCGCCGAGATCGCCGCCGTGAACTTTTGCAGGTGCACCCCGTAAAGGCGCTTCGCCTCTGCGTTGCCGTAACCGTGTTGCTTGCGGAACTCGGAGCGCGGCATCGGTTTCATCACTTGCCGGCCAGTGGTGCCAGTCTTGGTGATGAGAAAGCCGACGGGGAGCGCAGCAATGCTGGATTGGACTTGTGGATTATTTTGGACGAGTTGCATGGAAGAACCTTTTGTTGGTGCAGACTGAATTATCTGCTGTGAACCGTCAGAGACTCCTTTTGCAGAACAAAAATCATTGCCTCTGACGGCTCTAAAGCAAACAACTCGAACGCAGAACATTCGAGGGTAATTGTGCTTTTACAATAGGCGCACATTTCACCTATCCGGCTGTGGGTGGTTTCCACTTGAACAGCGCATTAGCCGCCGGATTTGCAACGGGGTTTTACCATGTTTCTACTCACGCACGCCGCCATCGAATTGCAGGGACAGCTTCTAGCCATGCGTTTTCCAACAGTTTCCACCCTTCGTTTTACCGAGGCGGGTTATCATCAGCGAACTTTCGCCGTCTTGCCGCTTGCCAACCACCGGAGGGAACCCGCAACCAATCGCGCTGCTTTGTTTTCAGTCCGGCTTTCACCGGACATGTCAAAGTTTCAGACTTTGCGATGGATTGCGAACGCCGCCCGTTCGTTAGCCAACCGGGGTTTTTCTGCCCCGGACAGTAGTGTTTTCAGAGAACCGATGCGGTGCGAACCGCCGAACACCCTGTGTTTGAATAGGTATTTCACTTTGCCGATACCCTTTGCTTAAAGGGTGACAGGATTTGTTTGACGGGCGCGCGGCAAGAGATGAGCAGGTGGGGGTGGGGCGGGGAACGTGGGAATGGCCTGGCTAACTACATAAGACCGCTTTCTCTACTTTCTGGAAAATTGGGTCGAAAGTTATGGTCGCTCCTGATGATCGTTGAATATTCGTTTTTGTTTGCGCCTAAGCGCCAAACACATAAAACTCCCGCTCGGGTTATGCGTCTGAATTCCACCACCATCGCATCGGGCTTGCGGCGACGCCGCCAAGTTTGCGCCAACCACCTCCTGCGGAACCTTGGGATAATGGCATGACCACCGCCGCCGTCACCCTGTCGCAGCTCGAATCCCATCTGTGGGAGTCGGCCAACATCCTGCGCGGGCCGGTGGACGCCGCGGATTTCAAGACCTACGTTTTCCCGCTGCTCTTCTTCAAGCGCATCTCCGATGTGCATGATGAGGAATATCAAGCGGCGCTGACGGAATCCGGCGGCGATGAGGAATACGCCAAGTTCCCGCAGAATTTTCGCTTCCAGATTCCCGATGATTGCCATTGGGAAGACGTGCGCACGGTGGCGAGCAATGTCGGCCAGGCCTTACAGCGGGCCATGCGCGGGATAGAGAAAGCCAACCCCGAAACCCTCTACGGCATTTTCGGCGATGCCTCCTGGACCAACAAAGATCGCCTGCCGGATTCTCTGCTGCGCGACCTTATCGAACATTTCTCCCGGATCAATCTTGGCAACCAGGCCGCCCAAGCAGACATCCTCGGCCAGTCCTACGAATACCTGATCAAAAAATTCGCCGACGCCACGAATAAAAAGGCCGGCGAGTTTTACACCCCGCGCACCGTGGTGCGGTTGATGGTGAACATCCTCGACCCCAAGGCCGGTGAATCCATTTACGATCCTACCTGTGGCACCGGCGGTATGCTGATTGAAGCCATCCAGCATGTGAAGGAGAACCACGGTGACGACCGCACCCTCTGGGGTAAACTCTTCGCGCAGGAGAAGAACCTCACCACCTCCGCCATCGCCCGCATGAATCTGTTCCTGCATGGCGCTTCGGATTTCCAGGTTGTGCGCGGCGACACGCTCCGCAGCCCGGCGTTTTTTCTGGGTGACAGTCTGGCCACATTTGATTGCGTCATCGCCAACCCGCCGTTCTCGCTGGAAAAGTGGGGCGAGGAAGTGTGGACCAGCGATCCTTACGGGCGAAATTTTGCCGGGATGCCGCCGGGCAAGAGCGGCGATTATGCCTGGGTGCAGCACATGATCAAAAGCATGGCTGCCAAGACTGGGCGCATGGCCGTGGTGCTGCCGCACGGCGCACTGTTCCGCATGGGCAAGGAAGGCGAGATTCGGGAAAAGATTCTCGGCATGGACCTGCTCGAAGCCGTCATCGGCCTCGGCCCGAACCTGTTTTATGGCACCGGCCTCGCCGCCTGCATCCTCGTCTTCCGCCAGCGCAAGGCCAAGGACCGGAAGTACAAGGTGCTCATCGTGGACGCCTCCAAGGAGTTCAGGACCGGCCGGGCCCAGAACGAATTGCTACCCGAACACGTCGAGCGCATCTTCCAGTGGTATCGGAAATACTCGGACGTCGCCGGCATCGCCCGCGTCGTCACGCTGGACGAAATCGCCGCCAACGACCACAACCTTAACATCCCGCGCTACGTCGAACCCCAAAACGACCAGGTCGTGCTGACCGTGGATGCGGCGATGAAGCAGTTGCGGACCAGCGCCACGGCCGCATTCGCAGCGGAGGATAAACTCATCGCCATTTTACAGCGCGAAGGACTATTCAAATAGGAGAAATCATGGCGAGCTTGAATCCTAATCAAAGAATTTTCGACGTGATGAATGAAATTCATCGCGGCGCTTACCGCATCCCGAATATTCAGCGCGGCTTCGAGTGGAATAAACCGCGCATCGCGAAGTTGCTGGATTCCATTATGAATGGTTACCCCATCGGGGCCATCATGGTGTGGAAGCCGACCCCGGAAATTCAATCCGACATCAGCGACCGCAGATTCATAGCGGATTTCCGTTCCGATCAAGATTACCTAACCGATGCCGCCCATGCTTCAGATGCCGAGGCGTATCTGGTTCTCGATGGCCAGCAGCGGCTTCAATCTCTCTATCTGAGCTTTTTTGGCAGCTACGACGGCACGCGCGTTTACATGGCCATCGACCATCTGCCTTCCTCGCAGGCTGACGATGATGATTACGAATTTCCGTTTTTGACACCCGACGAGGCCCGGCAGCAACCGCAGATGTTGGCCCTTGCAGAAATTGTTAAGCTCGATGCTGACACCAAGTCCGAGTTTACCGAAGATTTGGCGCAAAAATTGGCCAAAGATATTGCCGACCCGGCCGAGCGCCAGCGGGTTGAAGCGGATAAACGCAAAAGAATCGCCCGTAATATCGACCGGTTCATCGATCGTTTCAATATTTACCCGGCCCTCCTGCTTCAGGAAGTCAGCTCTCGTCAGACGTATGACCATGTGCTTGAGATTTTCGAGCGTGTCAACAGCGGTGGCATGGTGTTGAGTAAATCCGATCTCCTGTTCTCCACTCTCAAGCTGAAGTTAAAAGAAAAAGAAGCCGAGTTCCGGGGGACGCTGGCGGCCATCAATCATGGGAGCCGTTATGCCTTTGACACTGATTTCATCATCAAGACCTCGCTGGTGGTTTTCGGAAAAGGCGCGAAATACGACGTCAAGAAGCTGAAAGATGAGGATTATATTGGGAACCTGCGCACCAAATACGCGGGTTTGGACAAGTGCCTGCGCCAGATTGTGGCATGGTTGGATGAGACCGCCTTGATCAAGTGCGAACGCTTCCTGCCCAGCCGTTCGGCTCTGATTCCGTTGATAGACTACATGCTCCTTTCCGGGCGGCACGAAAAACCTGACGGCCAAAATAGTCAGGCCATGAAACAATATTTGCACATGGCCTTTTTTACCCGCCTCTTTGGGCGGGCAGGCGATGCCGTGTTGGATAAGATCCACAAACAGCTCGTCCTTTCGATTAACGGCGACAAAGATAAGGGCATTCCACCGCAATCTGCGGATTTCCCCTTGGATTATATCAAAGCCGTGATTGCCGACCGGACCAATTCCCAATACGGACTTCAGGAACGCTTTTTCAATGACGACCCTGATTTGATGCTCAACATTGTTCAAGGCGGGCAGCTTCAGATTAATCCGCACGATCCGCAAATTCATCCCAAGGATTTGAAACTGGAGGTCGATCATATTTTCCCACGGAGCCGGCTTCGCAAGTCGAGCATGGGCGATGTCGCCGATCGCATTGGCAACTTCCGTTTGGTCGTCCTGCCAATTAACCGGCGCAAGCTCGACAGTTGGCCAGATGCTCAGACAGATTTCGTCGGGGTCAACGATCCTGATGTTGCCGCTGCTTACAAAAAGACTCTTTCCGAGTGGAATAGGGATAACTATCTCCAATTCGAATCCGCTCGGGCAACTTATATTAAAAGGCAGGTAGAGACGTTTCTTGGCCTCGAAACGGGAGAAACTGAAATCCCGCTAAAAGATTTTTTTGAAGCCGTCACCAGCACTCCGATTATTGCCAGTGCGGATGTGGCGGCCTCGGTGGAAGCAGTTTGCCAGCAGGCCGATGCGGCGGAGATCGGCCCCGACTTCCGCCGCTTCTGCGCGCTTGGACTCCAGCTTGGGTTGTATCCTAGACTCTGGAAAACCAGCGTCATGTTCACGCCGCCCAAATCACGCAACCGGATGCTTTTCACGGTCTGGACCAAACCGGTGCGCAAACAACTGAAAGTTTATCTGAGCGCGGAAGCCATCGCCGAGTTTTATCCGGTGTCCGTTTCCGATGCGGCAAACGCCATCGGCAAGGATGGCTGGCGGGAACTCGACAGTGAGTCCGTGTCCAAAGTTTTGCACGGTTACGAGAATCTATTCGCCAGTTTCGCGGGGCGCACCAAAGTCACCGAGTTTCCCGACCAATCTGAACCAGGGGACGCCGAACTGGAGGCCCATGGCGAAGGCGAATCGGGTTTTTACATCGTCAACACCAACTCCCGCCACAGCCCCGATGCCTGGCGTGATATGCTTTCTGCTTCCAAGGCTTCGGCTTATTACGATCGCAAACACAGTGTCGCCAAAATCCCCGAAGGCTCTGTTGTTTACCTATTTCAAACCAGCGTCGGAATTATTGCCAAAGGCAAGACTACCTCAGCCTGCCAAAAAACAGCCTGTGAAAACGATCCGGACGAGGAATTCTTTGTGCCTTTGAATATGGAGTGGAAACTCGACGCGCCAAGCTCTTGGGACCAGGCCGTAAAAGCTTCGGAGATAAAGGCAAAAATGAACAGATACCATCCGTTTCGTGGAACCGCTTACAGGATTCCCCAAGACATGGCCGAAGCAATTGACGCGATTCGGGCAACAAAAGCTGTTTCGACAACATGACCAGTATTTGCAACCATAGCCTCCACTGGAAACTGCTTTCCCAAGCAGTGGCCACTATCCGTCCGACGGATTTCAAAGAGTATTTCGAACTCAAGCGCCTGAATCAAAAAGCCGACCCAGCATCCCGCCGGGAATTACAATCCCGGTTTGCCAATTACTATCGTCTGCATATTGGAGGGCTGACCGACGCCTTCAAGCGTCGCTATCTGGAATTGTTACTAACCTGCAAACCCCGTGGCCGGCGTGACCCCTACACGCCATTATTGTTGGAACTCTACAAATTTCCCCGCCGTAAAGGTGATCGTGCTCTACAGGTGTCCTTCGTTTCCAAGTTGGTGGCGTTCCACGACGAATCGCGTCCGCTTTACGATGTCCACGTTAAGAACTTTTTTGGTTTTTCCCCGCCCTCGATCGGTTCCATTGAATTTCGAATTGCGGGATTCGTTGCCAATCTGCAAAACATTAAGTCCCAATACGAGGCATGGTCGGCCAATCCCCGCTTTGCCAAAATCACACAGCCGCTGTTTAAAAAGAACCCAGCTCTGAAAAATTGCCACCCGACTCGCCTATGCGATTTCTTGGTGTGGACAGTGGGAGCATACGACCTCAAATGATCCGCATCTCCCAACAACAGCTTGAATCCTATCTCTGGGGCGCGGCCACGCTCCTGCGCGGGACCATTGATGCCGGCGATTACAAGCAGTTCATCTTCCCGCTCCTGTTTTACAAGCGCGTCTGCGATGTGTTCGATGAAGAGACGCAGGCCGCGCTGGCGGAATCCGGCGGTGACAAACGCTACGCCTCCGGGCGTGAGCAGCACCGTTTCCAGATTCCGGCGGAGGCTCATTGGCGTGAGGTGCGGTCGGCGGCCAAAAACGTCGGCGCCGCATTGCAGTCCGCCATGCGCACCATTGAGACGGCCAACCCGGACAAACTCTACGGCATCTTCGGCGACGCCCAATGGACCAACAAAGACCGGCTATCGGATGCCATGCTGCGCGACCTGGTGGAGCATTTCAGCACGCTGGAATTGACCGTCGCCAATCTGCCGGAGGACGAACTCGGCCAGGGCTACGAATATCTCATCAAGAAATTTGCCGACGACGCCGGCCACACCGCCGCTGAGTTTTACACCAACCGCACCGTCGTCCATCTCATGACCGAGATGCTCGACGTGCAGCCCGGTGAATCCGTTTACGATCCGACGTGCGGCTCCGGTGGCATGTTGCTCTCGTGCATCACTCACCTGCGCCGGCTGAAAAAAGAATGGCGCAACGTCCGGCTCTACGGGCAGGAGCGGAACTTGATGACCTCATCCATCGCCCGGATGAATTGCTTCCTGCACGGCATCGAGGATTTCCGGATTGAACGCGGCGATACGCTGTCCGAGCCGAAATTTGTGTCAGGCGACCGCCTCCAGCAGTTCGACGTGGTGCTGGCCAATCCGCCGTATTCCATCAAGCAATGGGATCGCGAAGCGTTCGCCTCCGACCCTTGGGGCCGCAATCTTTACGGCACACCGCCGCAAGGTCGCGCCGACTACGCCTTTCAGCAACACATCATGCAGAGCCTTAACCCCAAGACCGGCCGTTGCGCGGTGCTCTGGCCGCACGGCGTTTTGTTCCGGCAGGAGGAAGCCGACATGCGGCGCAAACTCATCGAAGCCGACCTCATCGAATGTGTCCTCGGCCTCGGCCCGAATCTGTTTTACAACTCGCCGATGGAGGCGTGCGTCGTCATCTGCCGCACCACCAAGCCCAAGGCGCGCCGGGGAAAAATCCTGCTCATCAACGCCGTCAATGAAGCCACCCGCGAACGCGCTCAGAGTTTTCTCACCGACGACCACATTGAGCGCATCGTCCAAACCTACGAGAAATTCGCGGACGCTCCCGGCTTTGCCCGCGTCGTCACGCTGGCGGAAGTTCGCGCCAAAGACGGCAACTTGAGCATCCCGCTTTACGTCGCGCCCGCCACCAATGGTGGGGCGGATGCTGATTCGGCACCAGTCGCGACCACCGACCTCGCTACCTCGCTCAGCCATTGGTTAAAAAGTTCAACCACCGTGCGCCAGTCGATGGAAACACTCGGAATCACGATAAAAACCAAATAATTTACTGAATATAGCATTTATTACTACACAGTGAAAAAGCCACATTACATTAAAAACAGTTGCTTTCTTACTGAAATAGATATTTCTTACTGAATAGTGAAAACATTAGATTTCAGTAAAATCGCACTCATTCGCTACGAAAGCGAGTTGCTTCATCACTTCCGGCAATTGCTGGCGGATGACGTGGAACTCGCTTGGCTTGCGCCGCCTGGCGATGTCGCCCAAGGCAAACTGCCGTGGGTCGAGGTAAAGCTGGACGCCAAAGCCCGCCGATTCAAGCCCGTGTATTCCCTGAAACCCAGCATTCCGGAGTTGGAATCCATCCTCGCGGCTTGGAATGATCCGATCCCGCCGCTGTTGGTTGCCCCCGAGTTGATTCCCCGCCTGCTGGAGTTTTGCCGGCTAAAGCGGCTGGCGGCGGTGGATTTGAATGGCCGGGTGTATCTGCGGGCCGAAGGCTTGCTCGTGGATCGCCGCAGTCTGCCCGGACGCGACTTCCGGTATGAGCTTGAGCCGAGGAATGTTTTCGTGGGCAAAAGTGCCAGCATCATCCGCAGCCTGCTCACCGACCGCGACCGGATCTGGACGCAGAGTGAACTGCTTCATCGCACCAAGGCCAGCTCCGGTCTGGTCTCCCGCATCGTCCAGCACCTCATCAGTCAGGGTTTTCTGGAAAAACAAAGTGCCCGCGAATTCCGGCTCGTGGATCATCCGGGTTTGATCAATGCCTGGGCCAAAGCCGATGATTTCCACCGCCGCAGCACTCACACCCGCTATACCACCTTCGGCGGTGACACCCTTGAAATCGCCAAGAAGCTCCAGACTTGGGCCCGGGAACAATCCGTCCCCATCGCGTTCACTCAATGGCTCGCCGCCTGGTTGCGGCATCCTTACACCGAGCCGGTTATCACCAGCGCCTACGTGGCCCGCCTCCCGGAAGCCGCCACGTTGGAGCAACTCGGCCTGCGACCCGTGAACGACGCGGGCAAAGTCTGGCTCTTTGTGCCCACGGACGAAGGTGTATTTCTGGAAACGCAAACCGTGCGGGACTTGCCGCTCGTCACCGATGCCCAGATTTATCTCGATCTGCTCGGGACCGGCCTGCGCGGCCCGGATGCCGCCAACGCCCTGCGCCATTGGGAAGGATTTTGCCGCAAATGAAAAATGGGAGTTACACCGAATATGATTCCCGACAGGTCGGGCTGACTGAAAGCGCCCTGCTGACCATCTGGCCAAATCTTGAACCGTGGCATGAGGACCTTGTGCTCGTCGGCGGCTTGGTGCCACGCTACATCTGCGGGGATATTTCTGCCCCGCGCCTGCTTCCAAGGCCGGTGACGATTGATGCCGACATGGGCGTGGCGCTCGGCGCCTCAGCCGGTGGGATGTCCAGTATGCAATTCGCACTGCTGGAAAAAGGCTTTCAAAAAACCACCAGTCCGGAAGGCCTGATCAGGTATGAGCAGAAGATTGGCGATTATTCCATCCCGATTGATTTCCTGACCGACGCCCCGCCGAATACTCGCGGCAGCGTAATCGTTGATGACATCGTCGCCAGTGTTCTGCCCGGCATCAACCGCGCCCTAAAAACCGCCCGCACGATGACGGTTACGGGTATGGACCTCGCCGGCAAGCCGCAAACTGCCGTCGTCCGAGTTTCCGAAGTCGGGACTTTCCTCGCCATGAAACTGCGCGCTTTTTTTGACCGCGAGGAGGGCAAGGATGCTTTTGATATTCTCTACACCTTGCTCAATTACGACCGTGGCACGAACGCCGCCGTCGCCGCGTTTGGCGAGGAACTGCGCGCCGGCAATCCCGCCTGTCCCGACGCACTTCGTTGCTTGGAGAAACACTTTAATTCGGAAACTTCGCTCGCTCCCGTGAAGGCGGCTCAATTCTTTCCCGGCCCGGCCAAGCCAAACGAACTTGGGGACATCCGCATTCAACGTCTCCAAATCCAGCAAGAGATGGTGAACGCGGCACGCTTGCTGCAAAAAGCCTTAACCGTATGACCGCCACCACCATCTTCACGACGACGCCCGTCTTCACGACGGCGACGGTGATGACGGCGATGACGGCGACGATGATGATGATGACGACGGCAACAACAGCATCAACAGCGGCCAATTATGAACGCCCCTGAACGCTTTCATCTCCAATTCGGGCCTTACGCGCCACCGAAGGTGCCCCGTCAGCAGCACCTCTGTTGCGAGGTGCGGGGGTGGCTCAGGGTTTCACCGGCTTGGTCGGACGGCCGGATTCCGTGGCCGCGACGTTATCGCACCAACTCACTGATCCTTTGCGGAGACTTGGTCCGCGCGGTCAAAATGGAATCCGTCGAAGCCATTTGTTATCACTGGGGTGTTTGTCGGAATGTCGTCCAAAACTGGCGTCATGCCCTGGGCGTCCAGGAATTCAATCCCGGAACGATGCATTTGCACAACCAGAGCCGTGCCGGTTCGGATTCCGCCTCGCAACTTCGTGCCTTGATGCGGGCCCAACACCCAACCGCCATTCTTCGCCGCGAACCCACGCCGCACCCGGCCGCGCATCCGTTGGTCCGGCCCGCGAACTCACTTCGCGTGCATGAGCGTCTGGCAAGAACGGGACGGCACATCAATCCTCAGCTCCGGTTGTGGACCGAAACGGAAAATCAGCTTCTGGGCACCGCTGCCGACGATCAAATCGCCAAAAAAATTAACCGGAGCAAGTCGGCCGTGCGGGCCCGGCGCAGCCTTTTGGGAATTCCCGCTTGGCATGCCGTCTATTCCAAGCCGTGGACTCCGCCGGAAGATGCCCTCTTGGGCGTGATCCCGGATCGTGACTTGGCTGGAAAATTGAAGCGGACATTTCTCGCCGTGCAAGCCCGGCGCGAACAGATGCAGATACCACCGGTCAACCCTCAAAAGCGCCGCTCCATTCACCATGCATGGTCGCTGAACCTGCAAAAAATCAAAGCATGACCACTGCGCTTCCAAAATTTTCCAACCTCCAGCCCAATCCCCACTGGGCCAAGCTGCCGCTGTTCAATCGCAAGAATTGGGCGCGGGTGCGGTTTGAGCATGTGGTGGATAGAATTTATGAGGTGATTAAATGAGCGAGAAACGCATATTCGTCAGCTCTCTGTCTACAGAATTTGCCCAAGAGCGGGAGTCGCTTAAGTTGTTCATTGATCGTGATGATAGAATGCGGGATTTTTTCGAGCTTCTCCTTCCTGATGATTCGTCCGATCAGACGACAAGGCGTCCATATCTCACTGAGGTAGAGCAGTGCGATATTTTTATTGGATTAATTGGCAAAAAAGCTGGGCCGGTAATCCGGGACGATAAAACAGCGGTTGAACTGGAGTTTGAGCAGGCTTTAAAAGCAAAAAAACTGTGTCTGATTTTTGTAAAAGGCATCAACGACAACGGTCGCGATGCTCGCATGACCGCGCTGATACGAAAAGTGGGCGCCCAGCTATTGTATAGGCGATTTAGCAATAAGCGGGACTTCGACGCCGCTTTGCGAGATGGCCTTTTGCCACATTTGCACCGATTGCGCGGAACTTTTGGGCCTGAAACCGAACCGGAATATCACATCGTCTTTGTCCGCGCTCCCGCCAGTGTCCCTTATTTTCAAAAGCCTGCCATAGTTTTGGCACCTGCTTCCGAGTCCCCCAATGAGTTTGGTCAAAGAACTCTCTTTAGGTATCAAATAATGCTCCAAGATGTGCCCCCGATTAATGGGCATCTTCATTTGGGATTCGTGGATGAGGGGGAGGATTTCCGTAATCCCGCAGACGCTATTGAGCATTTGTTGGGGCAGGTGAATTCAGGCGAAGTGTTAAAAGCTTCCGATGTGCCGGAATTCTACACGCTGCAACCGGACATGGAGTCTTATCGTAAACTGGTCGGCGGTTTGGGAGAATTACGAGCGCGTGGATTGTTGGAAAGTATCAATGACTTGGTTGTTGTTGGCCGATCCCAATCTCCCCCGAGATGGCTTGACGAAGTCATGAATAGCAAGCAGTTCAATTTCTCGTTCATGAGGAATTCTGAGACGTTTTTTGCGCTGAGAAATGCTGAGTCAATCCTTGGCGGCTTAAATGCAGAAGACCTGGCTGGCATCTCGAGTCAATTACACCTGAGTTTTAAATTATCCACATTTCAAAACACCCATGAAATCGATTTTCGATTTGAAAATGATGGAGTTCTACCCAAACGTATCGCAGTCGTAATTGGTAAAAATGGTGTGGGAAAAAGCCAGTCGCTGGCTCACATTGTTAAATTTTTGCTGGACGGCGATCAAGACGGCCTGCGAGATCCAGTGAATGGTCGCCCAATAATTAATCGATTGCTTGCTGTGAGCAGTCCTGGTGAAACCTACACCACGTTTCCTCCGCCACCACGATTCCCAGGCCAGATAAAATACCGACAGATTTTTCTAAGTCGGCGGCAGCGGGGAAACGCCGAGCTTGGTTTGGGACGGGTTCTAGTAGAATTGTCTCGTTCAGAAGAAAAGATTAAGGCCAGAGGCCGTTGGAGCTTCTTCTGTGAAGCAATTCGTTCAATTGTTCCTCCTGAAGAGCTTTATGTCCGGGTTAAGAAAGCTAAAGAGAATACACCAGATTGGCTACAAGAGCCGTTCCCTTTATCGGAACTGCAGGAAGGAGACAGTCGCCGCCGCCTAGAGCGCTGGAGTGCGGTTGATCTTCAGGCTGACGTTTGCCGCTACATTGATGGTAAACCAGTGCCGCTCAGTAGTGGTCAGTTGACGTTTATTCGCTTTGCAATACAGGCCTGTTTGTATATTGAAAATGGAACACTCATTCTGTGTGATGAACCCGAGACCCATCTTCATCCAAACTTCATCAGTCAATTTGTGCACCTATTGGATACCCTGTTGATTGAAACCGGTTCGTTTGCCATTCTCGCAACGCATTCACCATATTTAGTTAGAGAAACGCCGCGTTCCCAGGTCATTGTTTTGCGTGAATCAAAGCCTAAAACCATAGAGGTGGCCCCTGTCAGACTTAAAACGCTGGGTGCGAATGTGGGCGCTATATCTGCATTTGTCTTTCAAGATGAGCCGTTTGGGTCTTCTGTTTCGGAGCTCGTAAAACGACTCACAGCTAAGGGGGTTGAAGGATGGAAGGAGTTGGAATCACTTGAATCAGAATTGCCCGCAGAAACTATAATGCATCTCCGACGCATTATTGAACCAGAGGTAAAAAAATGAGGTGTTTACCGCTGCCATTAGTTGATGATGTAGCGAAACTAAATACGATTACGGCAGATGCGTCATTGGCATCTTGTCCCCATTTGAGATCAGACAAATCGGAAATCATCGGCCGTTATCATGCGTATCAACTAGCCAAGGGAAATGCCGCCGTCCCGATAGCGCCTACACCTACAACCCTGCAAGGAATACTCCAAAATACATTGGGTAGTAAATATGGCTCGAAAGCTGCCCTGTTTGATTATATTGAGGAAATCCGCATTGCGCGGGAAATCAATGCTTGCCCAATGTGCGGGGCTCCAGAGCTTGGCTCTGTGGATCATATTTTCCCCCAAGGTAAATTTCCAGACCTTGCAATATTTAGCCAAAATCTAGTTCCTGCATGTCTAAAATGCAATTCTGCCAGGCAAGAAAGCTATCTAGGGGCACTGCCTGGTGAACGTGTATTGCATCCGTATTTTGATCGTGTTGAAGACAGGCTTTTCACCGCAAAAATAAATGCCACTAATGGAAATTATCGCCGGCCAAAAATAACGACAGAAATATTAATACACGAACAGCACCCCTTGTATGCAGCAGTGAACTACCATTATAAAGTTACTTTAATGAGAACAAGAGTGCTCATTGATATGGATAAGTGGTGGGTTGATTTTCAGAGAAAAGATGAAGTCTATTTTCGTGGTCTTGAAACTGCACATTTCACAGATCAGACATTTTCGGATGCCGTAGACTATGCTCTCTGGTTAAGTGACAAAGAATTCACAACCGTAAATAATTGGAAGTCTTTTTTGTTGTATGGGTTATCCACCAATGAAAAAGCAAAAATAGATTTAGCCGACACAATCCGGCATATCCGCAGCGGACATTTAAGGCCAGATGATATTTAATGAAAATGGGAAAAGAATTATCAACGTCTTTGAACCCCAACCCCGCTTGGGCCAAGCTGCCGCTGTTCAATCGCAAGAACTGGTCCCGCTTGCGGTTTGGCGACATCGTGGAGAATGTGAATGAGCGCGTGGAGCCGAGCACGGCGGCGGAGGCAATTTATGTGGGGCTGGATGATCTTGATTCCGGCAGTCTGCACATCCGGCGGTGGGGCAAGGGCAGCGATGTCATCGGCACCAAGCTCGGCTTCCGCAAAGGCGACGTGATTTTCGGACGCCGCCGGGCGTATCAGCGCAAGCTGGCGGTGGCGGAAGTGGACGGCATTTGCTCGGCGCACGCGATGGTGGCGCGGGCCAAGCCCAAAGTGATCCTGCCGGATTTTTTGCCGTTCCTGATGATGAGCGACAAGTTCATGAACCGCGCCGTGGACATTTCGGTCGGCTCGCTCTCGCCCACCATCAACTGGACAACGCTCAAGCTGGAGGAGTTCGACCTCCCACCGCTCGACCAGCAGCGCCGCATCGCCGAAATCCTCTGGGCGGTGGATGAAACGCTGCAAAAATGGGTTTCAGCTTTTACCGCTCTCGAAGCTTTGGACCTCCAAATGTCAAAAGCCCTGCTGGTTCAAAATGGCGGTGACAGCGTTTGTTTGGGTGATTGTGTTGTGCTGATTGGTGGACAACATATCGATGCAAAAGACTACAGCGAGAAACCTCAAGGCACACCTTACCTAACTGGCCCAGCGGATTTCCCCGACGGAATAATCAAGATCAGCCGCTACACTACTGTTCCGAAGGTCTGCTGTGAAAAGGGTGATGTTCTCGTAACTTGTAAAGGGTTTCTTCGAACATCATAGTGGATAAAGATCGAGCTTTCCGCAGAAAAACAGGATACGTATCCGGTAATTCTTGAAGTTGCGAAAGCCGCGAGCCGCCGACTTGATGCTCTGGATCTTTGAGTTCAACCCTTCCGTCACGGCGTTGGTGATGTGATGGCGCAAATACGTCAGCAGGTTTTCCAGATGCCGCTTGAGCAGGTGAGCCACGTCCGTCATGGGTTTGAGTTGGCTGCGGCTTACCCAGCCAAACCAGCCCTTAAAAAACCGTCGCGCCCAACCCTCTTCCTGATATTCCCAGAACTTGCTGAACAGTTCTTTCATCGCCCAAGCTCGCGCCACTTTCAGTTGCTGATCCTTTAGCCCGGAAAATTCATCCCGTTGCTCCGGACTAAAATGCTGCGGATTATACAACCACAGTTGCCGTGTCCCCTTGAGCGTTTCATCGCCTTCGGCCAGCAACTCCTTATGTTCCTGCCGACGCACCTTGTCCACCGACTCGTTCAAGTATTTGCTGACGTGAAAGCGGTCATGCACGATGTCCGCTGCTGGCACCTGTTTTTCAATCGTCTGAATGAACGGTTCCCACATATCCACCGCCACCGCTTCCACCGCCGACTTCTGTTCTGGTGTGAGCGTCGCCCACAACTGATCCGCCGCTGCGCAAGTGCGTTCTTCCACCACCTCCAGCACGCGTGATTCCTCCAAGTCCGTCAGCAGCGTGATATAGGAATGTCCACGCTTGAAGCTCTTTTCATCCATTCCCAGATACTTGAGTTGTTCCAGTTGACGCCGCTCCAATCCGCGCGCCACAGCGCGTTTCATAATCTCATGCGCGGCGTCCCAGCCAATGCTCAACAGTTCGCAAGCCTGACTCACGCTCGCGCAGGCCAGCATCACCTCCACGGCAAACCGTTCGAACAAAAGCGTAAACCGTCCCTGCGGCACCGCCCACGGCACCGTCATTGTCTTGACCCCGTGGGTCGGACATTCCGCCCTCGGGGTTCGCGCCCGAATCAACGTCGTAAATTGCATGGTGTCCAAGTGCCGCCAGGTCCGCTCCGGCGCGCTGTCGTGAATCGAGCATTCACACCCACATTCCGGGCATTTGGCATCAGATCCCCATTGCCAACCCAGTTCAATCTCCACTTTCTTTTCCATCAGTTTCAGCTCCACGGTTTTGACCTCCCACGGACTGCCGATCCCCAAAAGTAACGCGTAATGTTTATGTAATTCGTTGTCCAAGCTCATGCTAAAAGCCTGCCAACCACCACGTCCCAAGCCAACCCCAAATGACCGCCCGGCAGCGCGCAGCGGAGCGAAGCGATGGCCGGCGCAAAGCGATCCACGCCAACTCCAACCAGCCAGCCGACAATTTGAAACCACGTCGCTCATTTAAGTTGTCAACTAAATGGCCTCAATTTATTCTCACTTCTAGCCACGAAAAACCCTGAATATCCTGTAAAGGAAGTGGAACGGGAAAAGTTGTTGTCGCTGATAGAAAATATTGCATCAGCCGACAATTAATGGCGGTCCGCCCTCAAAAGATTAGCAGGGTGTTACTTCTAAAAATTCTTCACGCATTTTCGGCGCAACTAAATGCGGAGGCTCAAGGCCTCATACCAGGAATCAGCCGTGGAAACATTTTAGAAAAGCGCATCGCTTTACCCGTCGAATCAGAACAGCCAGAAGTGGAATTACGCTTTCAGGCGCTTGCGGAAGCGCAAACAAGTCTTTCAAAACATATTGCAGAACAGCGCAACCTTCGGAGTTGTTTAATTAACGAAGTGTTTACCAAAGGCGAAGTATGAGCTTCAACGAATCCAACACCGTCGAGCAGATGATTCTCGATGCCCTGTCCGCCGACACCACCGGCCAGCCGTTCGAGTTGAAAGAAACGCCCGGCTGGGGCGCATCGCTCGGCGGGGACTTGCGCCCAGCCAAATGGGAGTTTGTTCCCGCCGCTGATGTTCCCCGGCAGGTCGGCGACGTGATGGTGGAACCGTGGTTGCGTCTGGCCCTCATCCGGCTCAATCCCGAAATTGGCAACCAGCCCGACCGCGCCGACGAGGTTATTTATGCGCTGCGGGCGATTCTGCTCACGGTGCAGGCGGATGGCTTGGTCCGGGCCAACGAGAATTTCATGGATTGGTTGCGCGGCGAGAAGACGATGCCCTTCGGCCCCAACGGCGAGCATGTGCCCGTGCGTCTGGTGGATACTGCGAACCCGGCCGGCAACCAGCTCGTGGTCACGAATCAATGGGTTTATCAGGCCGGCAGCGTGGAAAAGCGGTTCGACGTGGTGTTCGTGGTCAACGGATTGCCCATCGTCATCGGCGAGGCCAAGACGCCCACGCGTAGCGCGGTGACGTGGTTCGACGGCGCGTATCAGGTGAATGAGATTTACGAGAAGCAGGTGCCGGCCATGTTCGTGCCCAACGTCTTTTCCTTCGCCACGGAGGGCAAGCTGTTCCGCTACGGCTCCATTCGGATGCCGATTGACATCTGGGGTCCGTGGCGCACGCGGGAGAACGAGCCGGAAGGTGCGCTGGCCGACGTGCGGCGCACGGTGGAATCCATGCTCCAGCCGGGCGTGGTGCTGGACATCCTCCAAAATTTCACCGTGTTCGCCACGGACAAGAAACATCGCCGCATCAAAATCATCGGCCGTTACCAGCAGTATTTCACGGTCAACCAGATCGTCGAGCGCGTGATCAAAGGCCAGCCGAAGAAGGGCCTCATCTGGCATTTTCAAGGCAGCGGCAAATCGTTGCTCATGGTCTTCGCCGCGCAAAAGCTGCGGCTGCACCCCAAGCTCGGCAATCCCACCGTCATCATCGTGGTGGACCGCATTGACCTGGACACGCAAATCACCGGCACCTTCAATGCTGCGGACGTGCCGAACATGGTCGGTGTGGCCACGCGAGAGGAGTTGCAGACGTTGCTGGCGCAGGACGTGCGTAAGGTGCTCATCACCACGATTCACAAGTTTGGCGAAACCAATAATTCCGGTTCCCTCGCCCCCACCGGGGGAGAGGGTCAGGGTGAGGGGGCTGTGACCACAAAAGGAAATTCCCGCGCCATCAACACTCGCTCCAACATCATCGTCATGGTGGACGAGGCGCATCGCACGCAGGAAGGCGATCTCGGTCGCAAGATGCGCGAGGCGCTGCCCAATGCCTTCCTGTTCGGTCTCACCGGCACGCCCATCAATCGCGCTGACCGTAATACCTATTGGGCGTTCGGGGCCAACGAGGACGAGAAAGGCTACATGAGCCGCTATTCGTTCTCGGAATCCATCCGCGATAAGGCCACGCTGCCGCTGCATTTTGAAGCGCCGGAAGTGAAGTTGAAAATTGACCGGGCGGCGATTGACGAAGCCTACAAAGCCATCACCGGCGAGTTGAGCGAGCAGGATCGCGACGACCTCGCCAAGCGCGCCGCCAAGATGGCCGTTCTGGTGAAAAACCCGGAACGCATCCAGGCGGTGGTGAACCACATCGTCAAACATTTCCAGACCAAGGTGGAACCGAACGGATTCAAGGCGCAGGTGGTGGTGTTTGACCGCGAGTGCTGCATACTTTACAAGGCCGTCATGGATGAGTTGATCGGCCCGGAGGCCAGCGCCATCGTGATGTCCGGCGCACAGCACGATCCGCTGGAATGGAAGCAGCATGTGCGTGACAAAGATGCCGAGGAAAAATTGCTCGACCGTTTCCGTGATCCGATGGACCCGCTGAAATATGTCATTGTTACGAGTAAGTTGCTTACCGGCTTCGACGCGCCGATTTTGCAGGTGATGTATCTCGACAAACCGATGAAGGATCACAACCTCCTACAAGCGATCTGTCGGACGAACCGCACGTTTGGCCAGGAAAAGACGCACGGGTTGATTGTGGATTACATCGGCATCTTCGATGACGTGGCGCAGGCGCTGGATTTCGACGAAAAGGCCGTGCAACAGGTCGTTAGCAACATCGAGGAATTGCGCAAGGCGCTGCCAGTGCAGGTGCAGAAGTGCCTGGCTTTTTTTCCGCATGTGGACCGCAGCGTCGGCGGTTACGAGGGCCTCATGGCCGCGCAGCAATGCCTGCCCAACAACGAAGTCCGCGACAAATTCGCCGCCAACTACATCGTGTTGGGCACCATCTGGGAAGCGCTGTCGCCCGACCCGTGCCTCAGCCCCTACGAAAAAGATTACCGCTGGCTGACGGCGGTGTATGAATCGGTGAAACCGGTCAGCGGCAATGGCAGATTGCTCTGGCACGCGCTGGGGGCCAAGACGGTGGAGTTGATCAATCAGAACGTCCACTTGGAATCCGTGCGCGACGACGTCGAGACACTGGTGCTCGACGCACAGGTGTTGGAGGATATTTTGAAGGATGCCGATCCGGCCAAGCGTGGCCGTGAAATTGAAATCCGCCTCATCGCCCGGCTGCGGAAACATCTTGGCAATCCCAAGTTCACTGCGTTGGGCGAGCGTTTGGAAAAAATCAAGGAACGCCACGAACAAGGCTTTCTCAACAGCCTCCAGTTCCTGAAAGAAATCCTCGAAGTGGCCAAGGAAGTCCTGGAGGCGGAAAAGCAGGCCGACCCGCAGGAAGAACGCGATCGCGCCAAGGAAGCGCTCACGGAGCTGTTCAAGGACGTGAAATCCAAGAACACGCACATCATCGTCGAGCGCATCGTCGCGGACATTGACGACATCGTGAAGAAAGTGCGCTTCCCAGACTGGCAGCGCACCAACGCCGGCGAGCGGCTCGTGCAAAAAGAACTACGCCGCACGCTGCTCAAATACAAATTGCACACCGACCAGGAACTGTTCGACAAAGCCTACGGCTACATCCGTCAGTATTATTGACGATCCACAAGAAACTCACGAGAGATTAAATCAAATCGCCATGATCGCCTACGACCGCTACACCGAATTGCTGGGTAAAATCATCCACAAAACCATCTCGCCAGCCGAGCAGCAGGCCGTGGGGGAATTTGAAACCGCTCACCGGAAACCGGAACTGAAGCTCTGTCCGAAATGCAAAGGCTCCGTCTGGACCTTTCTCACCCCCTATCAAGTCGCCCACGACATCGCCAACTGCCAGGGCAAATCCGCCACCAAATCCTGAAGCCACTGCGCCTTCACGCTTTCACCACTTCAAGTTTTTCAACCCAACAATCTGATGAGCAAAACCCGCCCCAATTCACGCCGCAAGCTCCGGGGTGCAGCGATTCTCAGCGACCGTGCTTGGCATGAGATTGGCCGCACTCTGGACATCACCAAGCGCGAATTACAGATCGTCCAAAGTGTCTTTGACAATAAACACGAGACGGATATTGCCAAACGTTTTACGATTTCTCCACACACCGTTCACATGCACATGAACCGGCTGTTCAAGAAGCTCACCGTCACCAGCCGTACCGAGCTGGCCCTGCGGGTTGTGGAGCAGCTGGTCGCGCTCACCCTGGCCGAAACCGCCGTGCTTCCCCCCATTTGCCCACGCCATCACACCGGCAAATGCTGCCTCCACAACCCGACCGTCCCGTCCGACAAAACGTAAAACGCAAACATCGTTGCCACAATCACCTTCGCAAGGCGTGTAGGCTGTTCAGCCGTCTATCCAAACAGCATCCAATTCCGCTAGTATGCTTATTTGATAATTATCGAAACGGGAAATTACGAGACTTTATATGAATAAACGGGGACGAATGATTGTGTTCGGAATCTTGATTCTGCTGGGATTGTTCTGGCTGCTTCAAAACCGCACATTACATTTAACTCAGAATCCAAGTCGGGATATTTCTGCCAATAATCCCGGTCCGACCAACCGCATGGCGGTCTCTCCGACAATTGGCATTAGCACCAATGTTTCAACCCCGGCGGGTGCAACCAGTGCCTCCGCAAATTACCGGATCATTGATACTAATCAGGCCTTGAGTTCCCTAATCAAATGGATCAAGCAGAGAGACCGAAAAGATGTCGTCGTGGTGGATGCCCAACCGGTCAATGACCTGTCCGGCAACCCCGCGTCTCTGAATGTGCTGGTGACTTCCAAGGCGGGTGGATTGACCGCCGAAAACTTGAAAGCACAGCTGACTGACATGGCTAGGCGTGAGCGAACCTTGAAGGATCAATTGCATGTCTCATACCAGAAAACCGATATTGCCGCTGTCAACCAGTTGGTTGCCGAATTTAGCCAGGCGCGCACGGCGTTTGTTGCCAGCAATGAAGTGGCCGCTTACAAAGTCAGCCTCATCAAAGATCGGCCACCGGTTCTTTCCTATTGGGAAGGATTATCCTTTGAAACGGTGCGGGAGGATGAGGCACGTCGTCTGGCAGCAACAAAACTGGGGGCCGACCCCGGCCTACAGGGCTATTTGCACTACACCAGTGTGACGTCCCTTTTATGTTTCACGAACGGCACGGGCAGCCGGGTTTTCATTGATCCATATCGGATGGCGGAAGTCCCGCTGGCAGTTCTTCAATTGCCACATAACGGGGCACAGACAGTAGATACCGAAAAGGAAGCGCGCATTGCCGCCCAATGGGAAAATTTCTTAACTCCATGATTTTATGACCAAGCGAATTTTTTTCCTGCTGTTTTTAATTTTGACTGGATCTACCGGAATTCGGGCAGACGCGGCCCAGAAAATTATCGGTGATGATAGCTTGGTTTCGTATGTTCCGAACTACGATCAGGATGTATTTCCGATAGATAGTGGTTATGGAGCTATTTCTGGGGTCGAGCGCGGCGATTGTGCACCAATCGCCTGTACCATGTTAAACGGCTTTTATGATGCCAACGGCTGGCCGCGTTTGATTCCTTATGGAAGCAATAATGTTGTTTCCATTCCTAAAACAAATCCAGTTACTCCATACCCCGGAAACGCATGGGGAATTGATACCGTAGTCAGAAAGTATAAATCTCAACTTGGCTATGTTCCTGGCCATGGAACTTCTGTTTTTCCAACTGGTTTGTGGGACACATTATTTGCAAACAAGCAAGGCGACGCGATTGTGTCAGTAGTAAAATATTTTGACCCGGGTGCAGTATTTAGCCGAGAGGATGACAATCAGTTGATCTTGTGGCAAAGAGTGCAAGGGTATCTAAATAATAATTACCCTTGTGTCTTAAGCATCTCCCCAACTTCATTAAATTCATATTATGTATGGGAAGGTTACGACATTACAAATATACTCGAGGGCGCGCACAGTGTGTGCGTGGTTGGTTGGTCTGACGTAAACGGCCATTGGGTGATCTGTAATATGGGTTGGTATAATATTACACGAACATGGTTTAATGGAGACAGTGATGATAATTGGTATATTACCCAGATAACACCCGGCGGCACACCTTCGCCCGAGGTTGATGATGCCTATGAAGACAATGACACCATAAACCAAGCGCACATCGTCTATTCTGAAACCATTCCCAATTTGCGCTGTCTCGACACCTTGATTATTACCAATAATTATCAACCGAACTATCAGTCTAGCTACGGAGATTGGTATAAAGTGCAGGCCGTAGCCGGCCAGGCCTTATCTGTCTCCATTGTTTTCGCCAATGCTAACGGCGATCTTGACTTGCAAGTCTTTAATCCAAGCCAGTCTATCGTCGGCAGCAGCACCGGCACAACTGATTCTGAATCCGTAACTGTACCTAATCCCATTGCCGGATATTATTATATTTTCGTTTATGGAAAAAACAATGCCAGGAACTCTAATTACACATTGATTGTCAATCAGTCACCCCCGCAAACGCCCCAAATTACATCGGTTTCCCCAGCCACGCTGCCGCCATCAGCCTCGCCTCAATCGATTACCATCAACGGCTCAAACTTTCTCCCGGCCGGCAACGCGAACGCCTCCACCTTGGTTTTCTACGACCCTTCAAATAATCCTCACCCGGTCACCCCAACCAGTGTCACAGCCACGTCAATTCAATGCAATCTGACCGTTGGGGCGGTGACCGGATCTTGGAAAGTGAAAGTCGTAAATGGCTCTGTTGAATCCTCTCCATTCTCGTTCAATGTAACGTCAGGGGGATCTGGTGTTGTTCTGACCGGACTTTCCATTTCCGGCCCCTCCGCTGTTGCCGAAAACAACGGCGGACAATTTACGGCTACAGCTTATTTCAGCGATAACTCGTCGTCAACCGTCACTTCCAGCACCGTATGGAGTCAGAATTCCGGTGTGGCCAGCATCTCATCGTCCGGTTACTTCACTGCATATAGTGTGAGTAGCGACACGGCGGTGACAGTTTCCGCTAGTTACACGTTAAATGGCGTCACAAAAACAACGAGCGCAAATATCACCGTCGCAAACGTGAGTTCGGGCGGGGGGCCAACCACGGTCCACCCTTTGGTCAACGGCAATTTTGAAAGCGGTTCGAGTCCGTGGGCGCCAAGCGGCTATGCCGATATAGTTGCATTATCCTATCCCCATCAAGGCAGTTGGTATGCCTATTTGGGCAATGCTAATAGTGCTGTTGGTTCTTTTTCTCAGTTTTTCCCACTGCCATCTGGAACCACCGCGGGTACATTACAATTTTATTTAAATATAGTTACGGCTGAAACTGCCATTTACACGGCGTACGACACCATGAAAATCGATCTTGTGACCGCAAACGAACAATACGTTGGAACAATTGCACAGTTTTCAAATCTTGATAAAGGGGCAAATGTAAATGGAAACTATGTTTACAAAAACTACGATATCACGTCGCTAATTTCCCCATACAAAGGACAAAGCATGTACTTGGTATTCACCGTGCAGTGTGACACAAGTAATATCACAATCTTTCGGGTTGATGATGTTGATGTATCGTTGACAGTAAATAGCCCGGTTTCCCTAACGGGGTTGGCCATACGGGGACCATCTTCCATTCCCGAAGGCCAGGGGAATGGCTACTGGGCAGATGCCATTTTTAGCGATGGAACCACTCAGACGATTAGCCCGAGCAGCTGGAGTGAAAATTCATCGGTGACGACAATCAGTTCTGACGGATTTTTATCGGCTGGACTGGTGAACTCCGACACGACCGTAACCGTCACCGCCTCTTACCCTTTCGATGGGACTACGAAGCAGGCTACCAAGACTGTGACCATAGTTGATACCAACACGGCTCACATTGTGACTTCATTGGTAATAAGTGGCCCCGTGGCAATCAACGAAAATAGTTCCGGCCAGTTCACTGCCACCGCATTTTTTGCCAATGGAACTTCACAATCCGTCACGCCTATCTGGACTGATAATTCCGTATCCGCCAGCATATCTAGTGGCGGCCTGCTTTCGGCGGGTGAGGTGGGCGGTGATACAACCATTACGGTTTCAGCAAGTTACACAATTAACGGCGTTACGCAGAATGCAAGTCAAGACGTGCTCATCAAAAATGTGCCCGCTTCGCAAAGTCTTGCCTCACTCTCCATTAGCGGAACAAGTTCATTGAATGAACACAGCTCGGCACTCTATTCTGCCACAGCATATTTTAGCGATGGTTCTTCACAGGTTGTCGTCCCAACTTGGGCAACGGATGCTTCATCGACAAGTATTACTTCCTTTGGATTGCTTAGTGCCGGGGAGGTTGCGAGTGACACTCCGGCGACAATTACCGCGAGTTACACCATTGGAGGTACAACCCGAACCGCGCAAAAAAACGTGACGGTTATAGACACCACCGTTGCTTATTTTTGGGATGCCGACACGAACGCCGGTCTGCAAGCTGCCAGCGGTATCTGGAGTGGCACTGATGCCAACTGGGCGGATGCCAACGCTGGTTCTAATCCGCTTTTGCCCTGGCCTGTCTGGGGTAATGACGCCTCCTTCATCGGTACGGGTGGTTCTTATAGCATCAGTGTAACCGCTACACAAAATGTGAATAACCTTAGCTTCACCAACGGTGCCTACACGGTTAGCGGTGGCGCATTGAAACACTTCGTTGGCCCGACGATGGTCGCCGTGGATGGCAATGCATCCCTGAATCTCCCGTTCACCGGCGATACCGATTTCGTCAAGCTCGGCACCGGTACCCTTACCCTCGGTGCCCCGGCTACTTTCACCGGGGACACCTTGGTTAGCCTCGGAACGCTTCAGTTGGATGCAAATGATATTTTGCCAGCCTCCAGCGACGTGCATGTTGGAACCGCCAATGGCACGACAGGCAGTCTTGCGGTGAATGGCAATCAGACGATTTCAAGCCTTAATTTCCAGTCACTTTGCGCGAGCACAAACAGTGTTAGTATCGCGGCTGGCAAGACCTTGACCATCAGCAACGCAACCACCGGCATCGCCTTTGGGGTTGGCAATTATAACATGTCGATTGGTGGTATTGTTGCAACAACATCTGTTTCATTTGTGAATGGTGGTGAATTGAACATCATTGCTACTAACGGCGTATTTTCCCTTGAACCGAGTGGCACGAATAATCTTGGTGTCGCGCTGGGAATTCTCGATCTGTCGAGACTTTCCAGTTTTACCGCAAGTTTAAATAGAATCAGAGCAGCTACCATTGGTGGTTACCCCACTAATGTGTCATTGCGATTTGCTCTTTCTCTAGCGACGAACAACAATATCACGGCGTATAATAATATTGTCATTGGGGCTTCCGCTAATGGAAACACATATTTTTCTGGTGGGAGCAATGCGTTTACCCTTGGCGTGAGCAATGTCTTCAACGCTGATGGCATTTTGATTTACGGCGGCCGCCAGTCGGGTTTTATGAGTTTTCGGGCCGGTGCCAGTTCCAATCTGACCATCCGTGGCGTATCAGGTGGCATCAGTCGGGCGAATCTATATTTTGGTGACCAGGCCAACATTTCAAGACTCGGCAATGGTGGAGGTGGATCAAATCCATCTTTCAGCACGTTCGATAGTGGCGGCGCCAACGTGGACGCTCGGCTCAACCAGTTGATCTTAGGTAGCGGCGGTGCTTCAGGGGGGGCTTATGGCGCGGCTACTAGTATCTTCAACTTCGGCGGCAGCAACAGCATTGTGGATGTTAACAGCCTCTGTCTCGGCTATGCCATGTCGAATAGCGCTTGGGGAACTAGCAGCAGCAATGTTGTTGCACATTCAGGCATCCTTACCATGAATGGCGGCACACTTAACGTGAATTCAAATTTCTTTCTCGGCTACAGTGCCGACGATGATCAAGGCAATGTTCAGTATGTTGCCGGTGTTTTCAATTTCAACGGCGGCACCGTCAATGTCAGCTCTAATTTGTTCCTCGGCTATTCTACTAACACAATCGGCATCGCCACCGGCACGCTCAATCTCTCCAATGGCACCTTCAACGTGGGAGCCGATATTCTTTCCTCCGGCATCAACGCCACCGGCACCGTCAGCCTCGTCGGAGCCACGCTGAGCCTGAATCACAACGACATCGGCACTGCTGCCACCCCCGTCAATTTCGTTGCTGGCAGCGGCACGCTGGCGAACGTTGGCGAGATCAACGGCGGCAGTCCGCTGGTGAAGACCGGCGCGGGGACATTGATTCTTTTCGGCACGAACACCTACACCGGCAGCACGACCGTCTCTCAAGGCGAAGTGATGGGGCTTACCGGCGGCGCGTGCTCCAATAGCGCATTCACCGTGCTGGCGGGAGCCACCAACGGTGTGGGAGTCCTAACGGCTGGTGGTCAGTGGTTCTGTGGCGCGTTGACAGCTAATGTGGGCAGTTGTCTGGATTTCAATTTCACCAGCTCCACCATCGGCAGTGGCATCGCCCCGCTGCAAATTCTTGGAAATTTCAGCTACGCCAACCCAACCATCCTCGTGCGCACCGCCACAAGCTTGACCAACGGCCAATATCCGCTGATCAAATACGGCGCCCTGTCCGGGACCGTGATCAGCAACGTCACCTTCGCGCCGTCACTGTCGGTCAAGTTTAAATACAGTCTCATCACCAATGCCGCCCAATCCACTCTGGATCTGCTGATTCTCAGCGACACCAATTACCACAGTGCGTTGAGTTGGGCGGGAGGGAATGGCTTGTGGGATATCAACGTCTCGACCAACTGGCAGAGCGATGGCGTTCCCGGCTATTATTATCAGGATGGCCGGAATGTCATTCTCGACGATACGGCGAGCGGGGCTTCGCCCATCCTCATCATGAATGCGGAGGTCGTATCTCCCGCCGGCCTAAGCGCCAACCTGACGAATAAAAACTACGTCCTCTCCGGCAGCGCGATTGCTGGCAGCACCACCTTGGATAAAACCGGTCCCGGCAGCCTGACGCTTGCAGGGACTAACAGCTTCACGGGTAACACGACCATTAGCGACGGCACTGTGCTGGTGAACGGTAATTCTGCCGCCAGCACCAGCTTGGTGACGGTCTCCAGCGGCGCGGTCTTGGGCGGCACCGGCATCCACGGTGGCAATGTGATTGTGAATGCCGGCGGCATGCTTGCGCCGGGCGGGATAAATAATGTGGGCCGTCTGACCTTGACCAACAACCTCACCCTGACGGATGCCAGCTTGCTCTTCGACCTGTCCTACAGCGCGGGCGGCGCGAGCGATCTGGTGGCGGTGGGCAACTCTGTTTATTTGACGAACACCAATGTCATTCAACTTTCGGGTGGGGTTACAGCGGGGGATTACACGTTGATGACCTACGCCGCCACTAATGGCCCCGGCACCTTCGTGCTGGCGTCGGTTTATCCCAATGCTTCGCTCGTTATTAATCCGACCAGCCTGGTTTTGCATGTGGGTGCGGGCGGCAGTGTCTTTGGCCTGACGTGGAATGGTTCGGTCAGCGGAACCTGGGATGCCGGCGAAATGAATTGGACAAATTGCCTTATTACCACCAATTTTAACGCCGGTGACTATGTGATTTTTGACGACTCGTTGGCGAATAATCCGCTGGTGACCAACGCCACGCCGGAAGCCGTGGTGGCGCCGGGCTCGGTTATGTTCAATAACAGCCTGACCAACTACACGATCAAAGCCAATCTTGGCGGGACGGGATCGTTGAGCAAGTTTGGTGCGGCGACAGTTATGCTGACGGGCACAAATAACTACACCGGCAACACCACCGTCAGTGCCGGCACCCTCACGGTTGCGGGTGGCGGGGCGATCAATTCACCGGGTGGAACACTGAATATCGGTGCGGATGTAAATCGGTCAACGGTCATACTGACCAATGTCGGGTCTTCCATCACGGTGCAGACGCTGCTAGCGACCAATAATGTGTGCGGTGGACCAACCAACTCCATTTTTAATTTCAGCGGCGGCACATTGACTACATCAAACAACAACGGACTGGCAGCAAACATTCTGCTGGCTTCCAACGCCGGTTGGATCGTCAATGGTAATTGGAACCTGAACGGGGGCACCAATATCTTTTGTAACGTGGCGACCAACGCCAGCGCTTGGACAAACCTGTATGTGGGTTATGGGGTCAATAATTTGCAAGTCAATGTGAACCCGGCTGCCACCTGGTGGCATGCCATTCCGGCCAATAGCCGTTCGACCAATACGTTGAGTTTGGTGATCGGCGCCGGCAATGCGACGAACAATGTTTTCACCGTCAACGGCGGCACCCTGATTGTGACCAATGCCGTGGGAAATAAGACGCCGGTAACCATAGGCGGTAGTGTGGCTTCTGTGAGCAATCAAGTGCGCATCATTAATGGGGGTCAGGTTATCACCAAAAACTCTTTCCCCCTCAACCCGAACGGCGCTATCGGCCTTAACCTTAATGGGGTTAACAACAGCTTGGTTGTGGCGGGGACTAACGCGGCCGGGGTTAGGGCAACGTGGAATTTTAACACCGAACGCCTTTACATTGGTTCATCCGCCGCTTGGTCCAACAACTGGGCGCAGGTGGATTCCGGCGGTTTGGTGACCAACTGTGGTTTGTATATGCTTTCCGTGAAAGGCTGTTTGTTCATCACCAATGGTGGTCGGGTTTATGCCACCGGCCTCGCGTTGGGCCGTGGCGGGGCCAACAATACCATCACCGTGGGTGGCATGGATGGTGGAGGCAATAAGTCTCTACTGTCATTTTATGCGGGAAATACGGCCATGATGATCGGTGGTGGTAGTGGAAGTGGCACTTTCCAGCCCGGCACCAATAACACCGTGCGGGTGGAGGCGGGTGGACTGATGACTAATTCGGTGGTGCTGTATATCGGTGGCTATACCTCGGGCTTTGATAGCAACAGCATCGGCAACCACCTGATCATCACTAATGGTGGTCAGTCGTTTAACACTGCAGTCAATATCGGTAACCAAGGCGGATGTAACAGCAATTACGCGAGCATTGGTGGTGGCAGCGGAGGTTCGCTGTTGTGGTTAAGTAAAACCAATCTCACCATCGGTGCCAATGCCGCCGCAACCAACAATTTTATCACGTTGTTCAGCGGCGGGATGCTGACGAATGTGAACTCGGTGATATTGGGCGGGGTTAATTCCCGAGTGAACTTCAACGGCGGCACGCTGGCGGCGGGCAACAACGGTTTTCTGATCACTACGAACAGCACGGCCGTCAACCCTAGCGCCTTTGTGCAGTCGGACGGGGCGGTCATTGACAACGCTGGCTTCTCCGTCACAAACCGGGTGTCCTTGATGCAGGATACGAACAGCCCTGGCGGCGGCTTGACCAAGCTGGGCAGCGGCACGCTGGCTCTCTTGGGCACGAATAACTACACTGGCAATACCACCGTCAGCGCCGGCATCCTGAGCCTCCAGCAACCCACCCTGGCTACCAACTCGACCGTGACGGTGGCTGGCGGGGCGACCTTGAATCTGGGATTCACAGACACGAATCAGGTGGCCGCACTGGTGGTGAATGGCGTCCGCAAGGCTCAGGGCGTTTACAACAATGCCACCGATCCAGTCTACCTGACCGGCTCCGGGAGTTTGTTGGTGCAATCATTTGCTGCGACTTATCCGACCAACATCACGGTCAACCTCAACGTCAGCCAACTGAATATGACTTGGCCGGCTTCGCATCTCGGCTGGTATGTTCAGGCCAATTCAGTAAATTTGGCCAACCCGAATTTCTGGCACGATGTCCCGAACTCGCAAAACGTCACAAATCTGGTAATCCCAATCAACCCGACCATGACGAATGTGTTTTACCGTTTGAGCAATACGAGCAATCCCTGATCCTTTAGATTGGCTTGAAAACAAGGCAGGAATGATTGCTGCCAGATGATCAACCATCCCAGATCTGGCACTATTTCAAAGGGATACACATGTCCCGGCTATATCTTGCCATGATAATGACAATTTCGTTTGCGAGTTTAAAATTGTAATTTTTATAATAACCGATAGGCTGAAAATTATGGCAACGGGTAGTTCCCAGAGGATGGGTAATTTGGCATTTGGCAAAAGTGGCTTCATCGCGGTTCCACTTTGGACAGATGGTTATTTTCGGGATGCCGGTTGCCATTGCCCCCGGCGCCTTCGCTCGCACCCATCGTTCCGTTTCTTTCCAATCGTCGGCTGTTAACCAGGGACAAATATCTATGAAAACTTTTTCCAAAATCACAATTCTGCTGGCGGCATTGTTATTTATAGCGACAACCAACAATGGCTTTTCGGGCTATACCCCCCCGTTTGCATTTTACTGGGCGTCGGGCAACGGCAACTGGGATTTTGCCACGATGAACTGGAAGGACACTCCGGCGAGCGGGGTGACGAATGTGTTTTATACGAATAATGCGCCGGTGGTGCTGGATGATAGTGCCGGTGGCACCGGCAACATCTTGGTGACCAACGCGGCGCCGGTGAGCCCGCAAAGCGTGCTGGTTGACGTGACGGCGAATAGCTACACGATTTCAGGCAGCGCAATCACGGGCAGCGCGACGTTGACCAAGAATGGTGCCGGAGCATTGACGCTAAGCGGCAGCAATAGTTTTAGCGGCGGGCTGACCTTGAATGCAGGGACGAACAATATCAACCATGCGAATGCGTTGGGCTCCGGTACGCTGACCATCAACGGCGGCTACATTGGCAACACCTCCGGCGTCAGCATCAGTAACGCGAACAACAATGCGCATATTTGGAACAGCAATTTTACCTTCGCCGGCTCGGCGGCCTTGAACCTCGGCACCGGGGCGGTGACGATCACGACCAACATTGCCATCTCAGGACCGTCCAGTGCGCTGGTGGTTGGCGGGAACATCAGCGGCACGGGCAGTTTGAGTCACTCGGGCAACAGCTCGCTGGCGTTATCCGGCGTCTTGAGCTTCAGCGGCGGGTTGACGAACACCGGGGGCTGGCTGACGAACAGCGGGTTGAACACCTATCCCGGTATGACCGCGTTGACGGGCGGCACGAATGTCTTCAACAGCATCGCCAACGTCGGGTTGCCGAGTGCGCTGGGTCAGCCCATGACAGTGGCCGACGGCGTCATTACCGTCAACAGCACCATTCGTTACAATGGTTCGACCGATTGTACTTCGGATAGGGTGTTCAACTGGCAGGGCGGCACCTTCTTTAACGACAGCCTCACCGGCAAGCTCATCCTGACGGGCGGGTTTAACAATAGCAATAACAGCGGCATTGTCTTCCGTGGCCCTGGCACGAATATTGTTAACGGGTTGATTAATATTGGTAGTGGTGGCGTGAGCCATGTTGATGGCGGCTTGGTGATTTTCACCAATCAACTCAACCAGTTTAGTGGCAACATAAACATCTCGGATGGCTATTTCTATATTGATACGATTGCGAACAGTGGGGTGGCGTGTTCTATTGGGACGGGAACCAGCATAACTTTGGGTCAGCTGAATGGTCCGACAGTTGGCAAACTGCAATTGGCAGTGACGAACGGAAGTTTGTGCAACCGTGCGATTACCATCAGTTCGCAAAATATATTAAGCGGTGGACTTATTGAGAACACGCTGCCGGGTACCACGGTGACCTTCAGCGGCAATATTACCAGCATGATAACGAATACTTTGATGGGGCCGACGCTCACGCTCACCGGTGTGGGCAATGGCATCCTGAGCGGGGTTCTGGGCATCAATACCAATCCCGTCGTCACCATGTCCATCAACAAGCTTGGCACGGGCACTTGGACCATCTCGGGGCTGAACACCAACCGTGGCATAGTCACTGTGACAAACGGCACGCTGCTCATCAATGGCGATTCCTCCCGCGCCACCAACACGGTGACCGTGGCCAGCGGTGCAACGTTCGGCGGTAATGGCACGAACGGCGGCTCCGTGACTTTGAATGCGGGTGGCATGTTGCTCCCTGGCGGGTTGAATACGGTGGGCACCCTGACCCTGACGAACAATTTGACACTGAACGGGGGCACGCTTTACTTTGATCTAGGCAACGTGGCGAGTACCAGCGACCAAGTTGTGGTGGGCAATGCGCTGAATGTGAACGGCGCGAACAATATCGTCTTGAGTTTCCCCAACGGCCTGGCCCCGGCTGGCACCTATACGCTGATGACCATGGCTTCGACGGTTGGTGTGGGCACCTTCGCGTTACCCGGTTTCACGAACGCTATCCTGAATGTCACGGCAACCAGTGTGCAGTTGTATGTGGGTACGGGCGGGACGTATGCAAACAATCTGACGTGGAAGGGCAATGTTAGCGGGACGTGGGATACGAGCACCGGGAACTGGGTGAACAATGGCCTAGCGGGAGCGGTTTATGCGAATGGCCTTGCCGTGACGTTTGATGACACCTTGACGGCGAATCCGGTGGTCAGTGGCGGGGCGGTCTCGCCCTGCACGGTGACCTTCAATAATAACCTGACAAATTATACCATTTCTACCGCGATTGGTGGAACGGGCACCACGCTCACGAAAGGCGGCTCGGCCACGGCCACCCTCACCGGCGCGAATACATACACCAGCAACACGCTGGTCAACGCCGGCACGCTGGTAGTCACGAACGGCGGGGCAATCTACTCGCCCAACGCCACGCTGAATATCGGTTCCGGTTCCACCCGCGCCACTGTCTCGTTGGCCGCCGGGAGCACCATCACAGTCCAGCAATTGCTGGCGACCAATGTCATTCGCGGTGGCTTGACTAACTCCATCCTGAACTTGAGTGGCGGCACGCTGGTTACGTCGAATGTGGTGACTACGATTGCGGCCAACATCTATGTGGCCAGCAACGCCAGCTTCAACATCAACAGCAGTTGGACGATGAATGGCGGCACCAACTATATTGTTCCAGTGAATACCAATAATTTATTTGGTACCATCTACATCGGCAACGGGGTCAACAACGCGGTGGTGACAGTGAATTCGAACGCCGTGTTCAGCACGCAGAATCCGTGGAACATGAATGCAAACACTGCGACCAACATGACGATCAATATCGGCAATGGTAATGGTTTTGGGGGCAGTCAGTTGATTGTCACCAATGGCGGTCGGGTTATTGCCAGATCTGGCCCTAACAATGGTAGCATCAGCATAAACCTTGGTGGAGTCGGCAACAGTGGCAACAACATCATTATAGCCGGCACGGATGGTTTTGGGAAAAAGGCAGTTTTGGATTTGGCAGGCATCAACACGGGCGTAAATGGCAACCGCCTTAATATCGGTGGAAATGTCCTAAACACCACAAATAATTGGGTGCTGGTTGGTGCTGGTGGTGTTATTACGAATGTAAACTTATATGTATATAATGGCTATACGAATGGCTTAATTATCACCAACGGCGGCCAGGTATACGCCTTCGGTGTGGTGATTGGGCGGACGGGGACAGGCAACTATCTCAATGTGGGGGGGGCGGACAGCGTGGGCACCCGGTCGCTTTTGTCCGGTATTCCTGGAGGCGCCACTTATGATTTGTGGATTGGCGGTTCGGGCACTGGTCTTGGAAATCAGTCCACCAATAGTAGCGTCAACATCGGCCAGAACGGTTGTGTGACGAATGTCAACCGCGTCATGGTGGGGCCGGACACGAATTCCTTTGGAAACTACTTGGCAATCGCAAACGGCGGTCAGTTATTCAGCGTGACCGCGAGCATGATTGGGGCTTGCAGCAACGCGAACAACAACTCGGTGAGCATTGGCGGTTCCTTTGGCCCGACGAATGCGCTATGGAACCTGAGCGGCAAGTCGCTGACCATCGGCGGGACGAACTGGAGCACGAACAACTTTGTGACACTGAACACGGGCGGGTTGTTGACGAACGTGAGCACGATCTGGATGGGCGGTGCGAATACGTTGTTGACCTTCAACGGTGGAACGCTGGCGGCGTCTACCAACGGGATGCTTATTGCGACGAACGCGGGCACGGTAAGCGCGACGAACTATGTGCAGGCTGGCGGCGCAGTCATTGACACGGGCGTGTTCATTTTGACAAATGGTTTGCCAATGATGGAAGACCCATCCAGTACCGGCGGCGGCTTGACCAAACTAGGTGCTGGCACACTGGTGCTGACCAACGTGAACACATACACAGGCAACACTATTGTCAGTGCCGGTAAATTACTGGTGACCACGGCAGGCTCCAGCGCGGGCAGCGCAGTGACCGTTCTGGCAGGTGCAACCAACTATGTGCAGGTGCTGGCTGCCAACGGTCAGTGGACGTGCGCTGGACTAACGCAGAATGATGGCAGCACACTTGAGATCAATTTCTACAGCAGCGTCCCCAGTGTCAGCACGGCCCCGTTTCAGGTGAACGGCAATATCGCCCTGACCAACGCGAACATCGCAGTGCGAAGCACTCCAGCCATCGGGGTTGGTCAGTATCCGCTGATCAAATACACCGGTAGCCAGGTAGGTGCTTTGATGCCCGCGATGCTCTCGCTGCCGGCCAGCATGGTGGCCTATATATCTAATAACACAGCCAATGCTTCGATTGATTTGGTCGTCACGACCGCCTCGATCCCCACGCTTTTCTGGGCGGTGGGCAACGGCAATTGGAATACGAGTGAAATGAACTGGAAAGACACGCCGGTGTCGATGGCGGCGAACCTTATTTATCAGAATAGTTATCCGGTGGTGCTGGATGACAGCGCGAGCGGGACGGGCACCATTCTAGTGACCAACCTGGCACCCGTGAGCCCGTCCAGCGTGGTGGTGGATGTGACGGCCAATAGCTACACGATCTCGGGCAACGCAATCACGGGCACTGCCACCCTGACCAAGAACGGCAATAGCACGCTGACGCTCAATGGTGCGAATACCTACACGGGCAACACCATTGTCAACGCGGGTAACCTGGCGGTGGCGGGTGGCGGGGCGATCAATTCGCCGACGGCCACGCTGAACATCGGCTCTGGAGCGACTTTGGCCACGAACACGCTGGCGGCTGGCGGTGCCATCGCCGTGCAGACTTTGCTGGCGACCAACGTGAACATGACCGTGGCGAACTCCATCCTGAATCTGAACGGCGGGACGCTGACCACGTCGAATGCGGCCAATGCGCTGGCGGCCAATATTCAGCTGAATAATGCCAACCTCCCGATCAACAGCAGTTGGTTCATGAACGGCGGCACCAACCTGATCGGTAACGTGAATACGAACGCCAATTCTTCCGGCACCATGACGGTTGGCAACAACACGAACAATGTGCAGGTCACGGTGAATCCGAATGCCGTGCTGTCCTTTGGCAACAACGGGAGCGCGACGAATCCGGCGACGCTGAGCATCGGCAATGGCACGGTGACGAATAACGCCTTCGTCATCAATGGCGGGGTGGTGCGGAACGCCAGAGTGTTCAACCTTGGCAATAGTGCCACCAGCGTCAGCAACTTGATGGTCATCACCAATGGCGGCCAGTTTGTGCTGGGCACCAATGCCGCCTTCTCCGCCATGAACGGCAACTACAACTCGCTGATCGTGGGCGGCACGAACAGCGCGGGCGTCAAGTCGCTGCTGGATTTTGGCGGGAGCGGCGATCGCCGGGTTGCGGTGAGTGTTGCCAATATGAACCTGATCTGGGTTGGATCGGGTGGAGTGATGTCGAATGCGAGCTTCCAGTTGCAGGCGGGTACCGGGAATCGCGTGATTGTTACCAACGGCGGTCAGGTTTACCTAGCAGGCAATATTACCGTAGGCCGCCAGGGCGGTCTGGCCAGCTATGCGATTGTGGGCGGGACGGATGCCGCCGGCAACAACTCGATGATCGCCGCGAACCCTGGCTCGGGAGCGCAGCTCCTCATTGCCTGCAGCGGCAATGTGGGCGGCTTGAGCACGAACAACTGGGTGCGGGTGGATCAGGGCGGCGTGGTGAACGTAAACAATATATTCATCGGGGGAGGTAACGGCCCCGAAACCAATAACGGCTACAACTCCTTGATCATAACGAATGGCGGACAGGTGGCCGTCGCGACTAACTGTTTGATTGGAACCGCAACGAACAGCACAGGAAACTGGTTATACGTGGGTGGAAGCTTTGGGACGACGAACTCGACGTTGAACCTAAACAGCAACAGTCTGACGATTGGGGCGAACACGTTGACACAGGCTTCGACGAACAACTATGTCAAGGTGGATTCAAATGGAGTGTTGGCGAATGCGTCCAGCGTGATTCTAGGCGGCGTGAATTCAGCATTTTACTTTAATGGTGGGACATTATCGTCGGGCACGAATTGCAACCTCATTGCGACCAATGCATCTACGGTCGGCGCGACAAACTGGGTGCAGGCGGGGGGAGCGATCATTGATTCAGCCAACTTCACGGTCACGAACGTGCTGCCGCTGGTGCAAGACCCGTCTAGCCCGGGCGGCGGCATGACCAAGCTAGGCGTGGGGACGCTGGTGTTGAACGGTGTGAACACCTACACGGGCAACACGGTGGTCAGCGCGGGAATGTTGTTGGGTGTGTCGGGCGGCTCCAGCGCCGGCAGCGCGGTCACCGTTTTGGCGGGAGCCACAAACAGCGTGATGACCGTGGCGGTGAACGGCCAATGGGCCTGTGCTTCTTTGGCGAACAACAATGGCAGCACGCTGGACATCAATTTCGGTCTGGCTCCGAGTGCCACCATTGCTCCGTTGTCAGTAACGGGCGTCTTCGCCCTGACCAACGCGAACGTCTCGGTGCGGAGCATGAGCTACCTCGGCATCGGCCAGTATCCGCTGGTCAAATATGGCAGCTACACTGGCACCTTGACCCCGGCTACATTCTCGCTGCCAGACGGCGTGGCGGGCTATCTATCCAACAACACGTCCAATGCTTCGTTTGATTTAGTTGTTACGGCGACAAGCTTGATACCCACGATTTACTGGGCTGGGACTAACGGCAACTGGGATTTAGCCACGATGAACTGGAAAGACACGCCGTTAACGGCGGCGGCAGACATCTCTTATCAGAATGCCTGGCCGGTCGTTTTAGATGACAGCGCAAGCGGGATGGGGACCATTTTAGTCACCAACGCGGTGCCGGTCAGCCCGTTGAGCGTGGTGGTGAATGTGACGGCCAAAAGCTACACCATCTCCGGCAGCGCGATTACAGGCAGCACGACCCTAACCAAAAACGGCAGCGGAACGCTGACGCTAAATAGCTCAAACACTTACACCGGTAACACGACGATTAACGCCGGATCGTTGGTGATCTCAAATGGCGGTGCAGTTTATTCCCCCAATGGCGTTTTAAATATTGGACCGGATATAAGTAAGGGCACGGTTACGTTGGGTAACGGAGGTGCTATTACCGTCAAGCAACTGCTGGCCACTAACATTATCTTATACCCCAGCAATGTTTTGTCCGTTCTCAACTTGAGTAGCGGCGGTTTCCTGATTACATCCAATCAGGCTACGGCGATAGCCGCCAATATTACAGTTACCAGCAACGCTTTTAATTATCTAATTAACAGTAGCTGGTCTATGAATGGAGGCATTAATATCGTTGCCTCTGCGCAAACCAACGGCCCGTCCAGCGGGATTATCTACATCGGCAGTAGTGCCAACAATGTGGTAGTGACCGTAAATTCAAATGCCGTTTTCAGCAACCAAAATACTTTGGGCAATCCAACTAATATGGCGGTGACCATTGGTAGTGGCAATGGTCGCTTCGGTACAACATGTATCATTACCAATGGCGGGCGGATAATGCTTAAAAAAGATGACGCCACCAACTCCGTAGCCTTAAATGTTGGTTACAGTGGTGCTAGTTATAGTAGTCTAATTGTGGCGGGCGCGGATGTACTTGGCAATAAAGCTACGCTGGATTGCGGTAATGCGCCCAATCGGCTCTACATTGGTGGAAATTCTGCCAACACTACAAATAACTGGGTTTTAGTGGGGACTGGCGGTATTATTACAAATATATCTGCCTATACTTATGGCGGGTATACGAATGGCTTGATCATCACTAACGGTGGTCAGATATACAGCGCCGGTTTTTTCATTGGACGGTCTGGTGTTGGCCACTTTGGAAATGTAGCGGGGGCGGACAGTGCCGGTAACCGGGCGCTAGTTTACTTGAGTAGTGGCAGTTTGAGCGTCGGCGGCATAAACTTTAGCGGCCCTGGGACAAACAATAGTTTTAACGTGGGACAAAATGGGTTGGTTACAAACGTTAACTGCATCATTGTGGGAGCCGATACTAACGCAAATGGCAACTGCATTAACATCACCAACGGCGGCCAGATATTTAGCAAGGCGTTTAGCCGGATAGGTGACTATACCAATTGTAACAACAACTTTATCACCATTGGCGGCACTTTTGGAACAACCAATTCGTTATGGGATCTTGGGGTAACCAAACTGGCCATTGGCAATGACGCTTACGCTTCTAACAACTACGCTACGCTATTCACCGGCGGCGTGCTCACTAATGTGAATTCGATCATTCTAGGCGGCATTAATTCTAAACTAAACTTCAACGGTGGCCAGTTGTCGGTAGGTGACAATGGAAACCTGATTGATACCAATTTAACCACGATCAACGCGACGAACTGGGTGCAGGTTGGGGGAGCTATTATTGATTCGATTGGTTTCATGGTCACGAACGTGTTGCCGCTGATTGAAGACCAAAGTAGCACAGGCGGCGGGTTGACGAAACTGGGCAGTGGCACACTGACGCTATTGGGGGTTAACACTTATAGCGGTCCGACTTTGATTAGTGCGGGCACGCTGGCATTGATCGGCAGCGCCTCGATCGCAAACAGCCCAAGCATAACGGTTGCTTGCGGCGCAGCTTTTGACGTATCCGGCTTGAGTGGATTCATCTTGGGTGGCAGTCAGACATTGAGCAACAGCACCGTGGGGGCAACGGTGAATTGCGGTGCGAACGGTTTTAGCACCGCTTCCGGCACAGTCTCGCTGGTCTATGACGGCGTGAACCCGTCCTTCACCGTCACCAACGGCACACTCACATTGTCGGGCACCACGATGTTCAATGTGAACAACACGGGCGCACCGCTGGGCACTGGCATTCACAAGATTATGACCAGCAACACGGGCAGTTTGGTTGCAACTGCCGCACTCCCGAACGTGACGGTCGGTGGTAATGGAACCGTGACCGGTTCCGCCTCGCTGGCCATTATCAGTGGCGAGCTTTACCTGAACGTGACCGCAATCATGCCGTCCATCATTTGGCCTACAGCCGGATTAATTACCTACGGTCAGGCGGTTTCGAACTCGGTCGTGAGCGGTGGTGCGGCAACAAACACGCTCAATCACGCGCCAGTGATCGGCACCTTTTCTTTTGAAGTTCCGGCGCGGGTGCCGCATGTGGGCACGACGAACGTAAATCTGGTGTTCACGCCGTCTGATTTGGCCACTTACAATAGCGTCACTAATTTTGTTAGCGTTCCGGTGTTACCGGCGGCATTGACCATCGCTGCCACGAACACAACAAAGATTTACGGTCAAACCTTGCCCTATGGGACCGGTTACACCGGTTTTGTAAGCGTTGGCTTGACCAACGGGGATGTGATTGACTCGGTGACCCTCTCCGCCAGCGGCGGCACGGCCGCCAACGCTCCGGTCAAGACCTACACCCTCACACCCAGATGGGCCGTGGGCGGGACAATCAACACCAACGATTACCTTATCAATTATGTTAGCGGCACCTTAACGGTCAATCCGCTGGCGATCGGCTTGAGCGGCACACAGCCTTACACCGGCACGAACGACATCGAGGGCAGCTTGCTCACCATCACCAATCTGTTGATCCCGGACAGCGGCGTGACTCTCAAAGGCACGGCGTTGCTCGCTGGGACAAATGTAGGAACGTGGGCCATTACGGATTTCAGTAAACTCTCCTTCAACGGAACAGTGACAAATTACACTTTGGCCGGCGCTGCTGGCTCGGTGACCATCGGTCAGGCGACCGGCACGGTGATCTTTGGCAGCCTGAATCAGATTTATGACACCACGGCCAAGTCGGTGACAGCGATCACCGATCCGACCAATCTGGTGGTGGCTATCACCTATAATGGCTCCACGAATGCTCCAACGAACGCTGGCAGTTACACGGTGATTGGAATCATCAACGAATCCAATTATGTGGGCAGCGCGACCAACATTCTGGTTGTGAACAAAGCGTCGGCTGCAGTAACGCTCGGCAACTTGAGCCAGACGTATGACGGAACTGCCAGATTGGCGACAGGCCGCACGGAGCCGACGAATCTGTTTATTAATTTAACCTACGACGGACTGGTCAACGCGCCCACGAACACGGGCATTTACGTAGTGGTCGGCACCATAGTGGATGTAAACTATCAGGGCAGTGCGACCAACGCACTGTTGATTGGTAAGGCAGATGGCACTTTCACGTTCGGTAATCTGAAACAAGTCTATGACGGGACGAGCAAGGTGGTGAGCTACAGCACGACGCCAACGAACTTGAGCGTGGTGGTGACGTATAATGGGAGCGTGACGCCACCGACCAATGCAGGGAGCTACACGGTGATTGGCACAATCGATGACATCAATTACCAGGCCAGCCGGGGCCATTATATCTACAAGAACACCAGTTCGGATACCGGATACCGGCTGATGTTCACAAACAATCAGACCATCGGGCAGGAAATATTTCCCGACCGCGGCCAACTCGCAACCTATCCATACCTGACTAGTTTTCTATTTGAATACTACAGTCCTAATGAGACTTTTTCCGGACTGGTGCAGTCGCGAGTGCAGTTTTACAAGAACGACGGCCCGCCCTTCAACGACTACCCCACACCGGGAACTTTATTCTATGACAGTGGCTGGTATGATATCTCGACACCACTTAGCCTGTTTGGATCTTTGGATGCGGGGCTTCAGTTCAGTGTTTCGGACTTATATAATGGCAGCCCAGTCGGGGCGGTTCTGCCCTTAAGTAAAAACGTGGAAATGCCATTTGATTTCACCGTCGTCTATACTTTTCAAGGCTTGTCGGGTAATGATCAAGTTGGCGTGGCAGTTTATAACCCGCCGACCACCGGCACGAATTACTGTGATTACTGGATTAAAGATCATGCGAACAATTGGGAACTGGTCACCAATAATATTTTTTCAAGGGTCGGTCTGGCGATGGAATTTGGCGGAACGTTGACGCCCAGTGTAACCAACGTGCTGGTCATTGAAAAGGCATTCGCCACAGTGACGCTGAGCAATTTATGGCAAAATTACGACGGCACGGGCAGAAGTGTTAACGCGAGCACGACGCCGGCGGGATTAAGCGTGCTTTTGACCTACAACGGATTATCGGCTCTGCCGACGAATGATGGCATTTACACGGTGGTGGGAACTATCAACGAATTGAACTATCAGGGCAGTGCGACAAACACACTGATCATCGGCAAAGCGCCGGCCACGGTAATTTTAACCGGATTAAATCCAAGCTATGATGGCACGGCGAAATGTATCAATGCCACAACCATTCCCGCCGGATTGCTGGTCGATATCACCTACAACGGTTCGCCGACGTGTCCCAGCGCCATCGGTGCTTATCAGGTGATTGGCACGGTCAATACCACCAACTATCAAGGCAGCGTCACCAACACGCTGGTCATCGGCAAGACCCCTGCCAGCGTGAGTCTGGGCAGCTTGCTGCAGACCTATGATGGCGACACCAAGAGCGTGACGGTTTCGACCACTCCAGCTGACTTGCTGGTTTTGATTGAGTATAATGGCTCGCCCAATGCGCCAACTGAGGCCGGCAGCTATACGGTGATTGGCACCGTTGTGGATGACGTCTATCAAGGGGTGGTCACCAACACCTTGGTCATCGCCAAGGCCCCAGCCAGCGTGGTTTTGAGCAACCTCACCAACACCTACAACGGCGCCGCCAAGTCGGCGACAGCCAGCACGGATCCGACCAATCTGGTGGTGGCGATTACCTACAACGGCTCAACGAATGCCCCGACGAACGCGGGCACCTACACGGTAATCGGGACCATCGAGGAAATTAATTATCAGGGCAGCGTCACGAACACGTTGTTGATTGGCAAAGCCACGGCCACCGTAAATCTAGGCAGCTTGGTACAAACTTTTGATGGCGCAGCCAAGCTGGCCACGGCGACTACGGTTCCCACCAACCTGGTGGTGGTGTTTACTTACAATGCAGCCACGAATGCCCCGACGAATGCGGGCAGCTACGCGGTGGTTGGGGCGATCAACGAACTCAATTATCAGGGATCCGCAACGAACACTCTGGTCATCAATCAGGCCACGGCCACGGTAAATCTGAGCAACCTCGCGCAAACCTATGATGGCACAGAGCGAACTGTGACCGCGACCACGACGCCGGTAGGAGTGGCGGTGGCGGTGAGCTATAACGGTTTGCCAGAGGCCCCGACGAATGCGGGCGCCTACACGGTGGTGGGCAGCATTGCGGACACCAACTATGCCCACTTCAGCGCCACCAACACGCTGGTGGTCAGAAAAGCGCCCGCCACGGTGGATCTGGGCAATCTTTCACACATCTTTGATGGTACCGCGAAGGCCGTCAGCGTTTCAACTCTGCCAGCCGGATTGACGGTGAATGTGACCTATAACGGTTTGATCGATGCCCCGACGAACGCCGGCGCCTACACGGTGGTGGGGACGATCAACGAACTTAATTATCAGGGCAGCGCAACGAACACTGTGTTCATCGGTAAAGCTCCCGCCAGTGTGACCTTGGACAATCTGACGCAGACGTTCGACGGAACCGCGAAGGCCGTCAGCGTTTCGACCACGCCTTCGGCATTGCTTGTGGATGTCACCTACAATGATTCAGCCAATGCGCCGACGAATGTGGGCAGCTACGCGGTGGTGGGGACGATCAACGAACTCAATTATCAAGGCGCCGCGACCAACACGCTCGTGATCGCCAAAGCAAATGCCTCGGTGAATCTGGACAATCTGGTTCAGATCTACGATGGAATCGCGAAGGCCGTCAGCATTTCAACCACGCCAATTGGGCTGACGGTGGATGTCACCTACAACGGTTCCACCATTGCACCGACGAATACCGGTAGCTACACGGTGATTGGCACGATCAACGAACTCAATTACCAAGGTGCTTCAACGAACACGCTGGTCATCGGGAAGGCGTCCGCCGCCGTGAGCTTTGGCAACCTCATTCAGATTTTTGACGGCGCGGCAAGGCCGGCGACCGTTAGCACGACCCCCGCAGGATTGACGGTGAATGTGACCTACAATGGTTTGGCTCATGTCCCGACCAATGCGGGCAACTACACGGTGGTGGGAACCATCAACGAACCCAACTATCAGGGTAGCGCGACGAATACGCTAGTCATCAATCAGGCAGCGGCCACGGTGAATTTGAGTGATCTCGCGCAAACCTACGATGAAACGGCGCGAACTGTGACTGCGACCACAGAGCCGACTGGGGTGGCGGTGACCGTAACCTATGATGGTTTGGTCAATGCGCCGACGAACGCGGGCAGCTACGCGGTGGTGGGCAGCATTGCCGACAACAACTACGCGGCCTTCAGCACGACGAACACGCTAGTCATCGGCAAGGCGACGGCGGGGGTGGTCTTTGGCGGTTTGAATCAGATCTATGATGGCGAAGCCAAGAGCGTGACCGCGAGCACGATGCCGGCTGGGGTGGCGGTGGCCGTGACCTATGATGGTTTGGTCAATGCGCCGACGAACGCGGGCAGCTACACCGTGGTTGGCATCCTCAATGAATCCAATTATCAAGGCAGTGCCACCAACACGCTGGTCATTGGCAAAGCGCCCGCCTCGGTGGATCTGGGCAATTTGACACAAACCTACAATGGTGCGGCAAAAGCGGTCAGCGTTTCGACCACGCCCTCGGGTCTGACCGTGAATTTGACCTACAATGGTTCACCCAATGCGCCGACGAATGCCGGCAGCTACACGGTGGTGGGCACGATCAACGAATTCAATTATCAAGGTGCTTCAACGAACACGCTGTTGATAAGCAAAGCCTCCGCCTCCGTGACGTTTACGGCCGGCAGCCTCTCGCAAACCTACGATGGCGCGGCCAAACTGGCGGCGGCGATCACCGCCCCCGGCGGTTTGGCGGTCGTCTTTACCTACAATGGTTTGACCGCTGCGCCGACCAATGTGGGCAGCTACGCGGTGATCGGAACCATCAATGAGTTCAACTACCAAGGAGCGGCGACGAATACTCTGGTCATCAGCAAGGCTTCGGCGATCGTGAATATTGGCAATTTGACGCAGACCTATGACGGAACGGCCAGGAGCGTGACCGCGAGCACGGCCCCCGTTGGTTTGACGGTTGGCTTTACCTACAACGGTTTGAGCACTGCCCGGACGAACGCGGGCAGTTACACCATCATCGGAACCATCAACGAATTGAATTACAAAGGCAGCGCTACAAACACGCTGGTCGTCGGGAAAGCGGCAGGAACGGTGAATCTGAGCAATCTCGCGCAGACGTATGATGGCGCGGCTAAAGCGATCAGCGTTTCGACCACGCCAGCCGGGTTGACGGTGAATGTGACCTACAACGGTTCGAGCACCGCCCCGACGAATGTGGGCAACTACACCGTGATTGGCACAATCAACGAAATCAATTATCAAGGTGCCTCGACCAACACGCTGGTCATTGGGAAGGCAGTCGCCACAGTGAATCTGGGCAGCTTGGCGCAGATTTATAATGGAACGGCGAAGTCGGTTAGTGTTTCGACCACGCCAGCTGGGCTGACAGTGAATGTTACCTACAACGGTTCAGCTAATTCCCCGACGAATGTGGGCAGCTACACCGTGATCGGCACGGTGGTAGATAATAATTATCAAGGCGTCGCGACAAACACGCTGGTCATTGGGAAGGCGACCGCCGCCGTAAGTCTGGGCAGCCTCGCGCAAGCCTACGACGGCACGGGCAGAAATGCGACGGCAAGCTCTACGCCATCCGGTTTGGCCGTCGTCTTTACCTACAACGGTTCGAGCAGCGCGCCGACGAATATTGGCAGCTACACGGTGATTGGGACGATCAACGAGCTCAATTATCAGGGCAGTGCGACTAACACCTTGGTTATCAGCAAAGGGACGGCGGCCGTGAGTCTAATTGGCTTGGCCCAGAATTATGACGGCACCGCCAGAAGCGTGACCGCCAGCACAACGCCATCCGGGTTGACCGTGAATCTTGCCTACAACGGTTCCGCCAATGCGCCCACCAATGTGGGCAGCTACACCGTGATCGGCACTGTGGTGGACACCAATTATCAGGGCGGCGCCACGAACACGCTGGTCATCAGCAAAGGAATTGCGACGGTGTTATTGGCCAACCTGAATCAGACCTATAACGGCAACAGCCGGAGCGTGACGGTTTCAACCGTGCCGGCGAGTCTATCGGTGGCCAAGACCTACAATGGCTCGGTGAATCCTCCCACAAACGCCGGCAGCTACACGGTGATTGGCACGGTGGTGGACACCAATTATACCGGTAGTGCAACGAATACGCTGGTCATCGCCAAAGCTTTCGCTGGCGTGACACTCGGTAATTTGAGCCAATTCTACGACGGCACGACCAGGAACGTGACCGTGAGCACAACGCCATTGGGATTGACCGTGATCCTGACCTACAACGGCATCAGCGGAGCGCCGACCAATCTGGGTTCATACACGGTGGTGGGCGCGATCAGCGAACTCAATTATCAGGGCAGCGCCACGAACACGCTGGTGATCCAACCGGTGTTGCCGTTCGTGGTCACCCAACCTGTGGCCGGTCAGACGGTAGTGGTGGACAGCCCGGCTTCATTTACCGTAACTGCGGGCGGCACTGGTCCTTTGGTTTATCGCTGGAAGAAAGATGGCACGCCGTTGAATGACGGCGGCACGATCAGCGGCTCGGGCACCAGCAATCTGACCATCAGCGCGGTGTCAGGAACTGACGCGGGCATTTATAGCGTGGTGATCACCAACTTGGGCGGGAGTATCACCAGCTCCAATTCCCTGCTGAATGTAAATGCCCAGGTGTATGTGGTCAGCACTAATGGAGTATCTGGTGGCACGGTAAGCGTGCCGATGCGGTTGCGCGCCTTGGGCCGGGAGTTCAGCCTGCAGTTTAGCGTGGGTTTTGACACGAGCTTGCTGACGTTCGCGGGGGTGGATGACCCGAACGTCTTCGTCACGACCAACTCCCCGATTCCGGGACAAGTGGGTTTGACCTTCCAGAACTTTGCCGGCTTTGCCCCGGGCGATCAGTTGCTGGTGAACCTGATTTTCCTCGTCCAACCGGTAACCAGCAACCGGGTTGGCAGCATCAGCTTTGTGCAGTTGCCGGTCGCCCAACAGGTGATTGACAGCAACTTTGAATTGCTGACCAATGTGGTTTATACGGGCGGCAGCGTGCTGGTCGTGCCTACGGAATATGCGGCGGATGTGTATCCCCGACCAGGAGGCGACTACACGGTGGATCTGCGCGACTGGGGCCAGATTGGGCGCTATGTGATCGGTCTGGAATCGCCGACGAATGCCGACGAGATGCTCCGGGCGGATTGCGCCCCCCGAAACAATGCGGACGGACTCTTAACAGTAGCAGACTGGGTGCAGGCGGGCCGCTATGCCGCCCATCTGGATCCGTTGACGGTGGTCAGCAGCGGTGCGCCAAAAATGAAAGCGATGGCTGGTTCTTTATCCGTGCAGTCGAAGGACGCCGGTCAAAACCGGACGATTCAATTGGCGTCCCTGGCGGCGACCAATGGTCAAACGATCATCGTGCCGGTGAGCATGATCTCCGTGGGCAATGAAAATGCGCTCGGATTCAATGTGACCTTTGATCCGGCGAAACTGACGTTCAGGGGCGCCGCCAAAGGTGCGGCGGCCAACGCCACCCAGTTTAACGTGAATAGCAACCAGGTGGCTTCCGGCCGGTTGGGAATTGCCCTGTCCTTGAGTTCTGGCTCGGTGTTCCCAGCGGGAAGCAATCAACTGGCCTTGCTTAGTTTTGGCGTTAAAAATACCGCTAGAGGGAAGACGCCGGTGACCTTCGTGGCCACCAACCCCGTCGTTGAACAGGTATGTGATAGCACGGCGGGAGTATTGAGCGCGAATTACAACAGCGGCGAAATCACCTTGCCGCCGGAAGCTCCGATGTTGCAGCTCCAACTTCAAGTGGGCAACGGCAGCTTGATGCTGAGCTGGCCGCAGATTTACAGCAATTACTACGTGCAATCGATTGAAAACTTGACGTCGGGAATTTGGAACAGCAATCTGGGTTCACCGTCAGTCAGCGGAACCAATCTGCAAATTATACTGCCCGCGACCAATCCCGCGCAGTTTTTCAGGTTGAGTCAGTAATCAAAAAATATGATTATTTGCGATCGGATAGGGTGGGAAAATCTATCTTTATCTATCAAGCAAAACGCATTTTGTTGCATTTTACCGCATCTTAACGAAATATAAGAAAACGCTTAAAACCATTGATGCCATTGATCACCATTTGTTTTCAATGGTTTCGTAAAAACACGCTGACGGAGTTCAAATCTCCCCGCCCCGACCATTTAGTTAAATAATTTTGCGTCTCCTGCAAAACTTGATTTTCTTTTTGCGAGTTTTTACTCCATCATGATTCAACTTCACAACGCCATGAAAGCTGTTGTCCATACACGTCTCGCCGGTTTCAGTCATTTAAAAATTGCTGTCAGCTTCTGGCTGGTGGTGCTGATCGGCAACTTTGTTTGCCACGCGGGCATCATTACTAATGGTGGATTTGAATCCGGCTTGAGCGCCTGGCGGCCGCTGTGGACGCGCGAGGCCAATGCTGGATCACTCGCAATTGATACCGCCGTGGCCCACACCGGCAGGCAATCCGCCCGCATTGAGCATCGCGGCCAAAACGATTGGAGCTTCGAGCCACTGTCCCAACTGCCGGTGCAAGCCGGCGACATTTGCGAACTGGAAGCCTGGTTGAAAATGGGGAGCCAAACCGGCAGCGCCACTGTCTGCGTCACCACCTATGATCGCGCCGGCAAAGCCGTCGAGTGGTCCTACGGTGCCCGATCTTTGCAGGGCGCCGTCGCCGATTGGCAGAGGGTTCGAACCCGCTTTGTGGTTCCCGTAGGCGTCACGGAAATTCGGCCACGTTTGATTGGGCATGGCCCGCTCACGGTTAGGGTGGATGACTTTTCGCTTGAGAAAAAAGGCAACGTCAGCGCGATGCGTCCCGCCAATCTCCCAGCCACGCTCACCATCAAGAATTCAAACTTGGAACTATTTCTCAACACCAGCAACGCCACTTTGACAGTCCTTGACCGTCGAAATGGCCAGCGCACGGAACAGTCGCCGAGCTCGGCTAATTTCATTCTCACCAGCGCCACCGCCAAAGGCGACCAGATTAACCTCTCCCTCTCGGATCTGGCTTCCGGTTCGGAACTGACCGGCACCATCCGGCTCGAAGCCAACCTGCCGGAATTCACGTTCGAATTGTCGGGGAAAGGCGATTTGACTACTTCCCTCCAATACCCGCATCCATTCGCTTCCCGCCCTGGCGAATATCTGGTCGTGCCGATGAATGAAGGCATTTCCTTTCCCGTTGAGGACAAATCCATTGAGCCGTTCAGGCTCGTTGCCTACGGGGGCCACGGTATCTGTATGGCGTTCTGGGGTGTGACTGATGGTGCGCGCGGCCACGAAGTCATCATCGAAACACCTGACGACGCAGCCATCCACCTCGAACGCCCCAACGGACTCCTCGCGGTCGCGCCGCAGTGGGAAGCTCAGCGCGGACAATTCGTTTATCCACGCCGCTTGCGTTATGTGTTCTTCGACCAAGGCGGCCATGTGGCCATGGCCAAGCGCTACCGGGCTTATGCGCAGAAGATCGGCCTTTTTAAAACACTTGAGCAAAAACGGAAGGAAAACCCCAACGTCGATATGCTCGTCGGCGCGGTGAATGTTTGGTGTCATGAGAAAAATTCGGTTGGCATCGCGAAAGAGATGCAGTCCGCCGGGATTGACCGCATTCTCTGGAGCAACCAGCAAACGCCCGAGAATCTGCGGGCATTAAACGATCTTGGCGTGCTGACCAGCCGCTATGACATCTATCAGGACGCGATGGCCCCGACGAATTTTCCATTTCTTCGCTACCAGCACGCGGACTGGACCAGCGATGGCTGGCCGCAGGATATCAACCTCAAAGCCAACGGCGACTGGCTACGTGGCTGGGGCGTGGAGGGCAAGAACAATGATTGGTATTACTGCGGCGTCCTTTGCGATAAGCGCGCCCCCGACTATGCCCGGAAGCGCATCTCGGTGGAGCTGGCCACGCATCCTTACCGCTGCCGCTTCATCGACACCACCACCGCGGCACCGTGGTTCGAATGCTACAACCCCGCGCACCCGATGACCCGCACCGACAGCAAGGAATGGAAGATGAAACTCCTCGACTACGTTTCGCATGACAGCCAGCTGGTCACCGGATGTGAGACGGGACACGATGCCGCAGTGCCGTTCCTGCATTATTTTGAGGGCATGATGAGCCTCGGCCCCTACCGCATTCCTGATGCCGGTCGCAATACCGCGCGCATCTGGACCAACGCCCCGGAACGGGTCGTTAAATTCCAGCTTGGCCATCAGTATCGTCTGCCGCTGTGGGAACTGGTGTATCACGAGTGCGTCGTGGCGCAATGGTATTGGGGTGATTACAACAACAAGTTGCCGATGCTTTGGGATAAGCGTGACCTATTCAACGTGCTCTATGCCACGCCGCCGATGTTCATGTTCGACCAGAAATTCTGGCAGGAGCACAAGGCGCGCTTCGCCCAAAGCTACCGCAACACCTGCCCGACCGTTCGCCGGGTCGGCTACAGTGAGATGACGGATCACCGGTTCCTCACCTCGGACCGGAATGTGCAGCAAACTACTTTCGCCAACGGGACCACCGTCGCCGTTAATTTCGGTCCAACCGCTTATCAGTTTCCAGACGGTACCGTGCTCAAGCCAATGGGATATCGGGTGAAGTAAAACCCCGGATCAAACCGCGCAATTTGGTTTTACTCCTGAAAACATCAATTTTCTTTTGACCTAACTTGCTGGCTACTTAAATATTCCAAGCATTTCCATGAAAAAATTCTTTGCCCTGTTACTGTTCTGCCTCGCATTTGCTCCCCAGCTGCGGGCGCAACTAAAATTGCCCGCCATCATTAGCGACCACATGGTGTTGCAGCAAAACCAAGCTGACCCGATTTGGGGCTGGGACAAGACGGGCACTAAAATTACTGTGTCTTTTGCCGGCCAAAACTATTCCGCTACGGCTGGTGCCGACGGTAAATGGATGGTGAAGCTGGCACCGCTTCCCGCCAATGCCAGCCCGCAGATACTTACCGTTGTTGGCTCGACCAAGCGTGTGCTAAACGACGTGGTTATTGGCGAAGTATGGATGTGCTCCGGTCAATCCAATATGGGATTCAAACTGGCCGATGAATGGAATGGTGACCTGACGGCAGCTTCGGCAAAACTACCCAATCTCCGGCTAATCTCCGTGCCGCGCGTCGGCACCCAGGAATTGCAGAAAGATTTTAATGGCCAGTGGCAAGCTTCGACGACTGACTTGGCGCTTAATTTCAGCGCCGTGGGTTATCTTTATGGACGTCACCTCCATGAGATTCTCAACGTGCCCGTCGGGCTGATCGACAACGCCTGGGGCGGATCGGCCGCCGAGGCTTGGGTGCGTCGCTCGACGCTGGAAAACGACCCGCGTTTCAAGCCTTTGATGGAGGTCACGGCCAAGCGCGAAGCCGAGTTGCTGCCGGATCAAGGCAAGGCCGAGTTGGATCAATTGATGGCGAATTGGAAGGCCGCCTGCTTGAAAGCCGGGGCAACCAATCCGCCGTGGAAACCTGAAAACTGGCTCGCCGGCAGACAGCGTCCTGGCAACATTTTCGCTGGGGTTCTTAATCCAACCCTTGGCTATGGGATCAAGGGTGTGATCTGGTATCAGGGCGAGAGCAATACGGAACGGGCTTACGAATACGCCAGTCTGTTTCCCTTTATGATCGAGCAGTGGCGCCAAGAGTGGGGGCAGGGAGCCTTCCCGTTTTACTGGGTGCAGTTGGCTAACTTTAATCCGGAAAAACCACTACCGGGCGAAAGCAACTGGGCCGAACTGCGAGAATCGCAGACGAAAGCGATGCAATTGACGAATACTGGCCAGGCCGTCATCATTGATCTAGGTGAAGGCAAGGACATTCACCCTAGAAACAAACATGATGTGGCCGCTAGGCTTGTCCGCTGGGCTTTGGTTAAAGATTACGGTATGAAACTGCCCTATCGCAGTCCCGAATTTAAGAGTGTTGCTTTTGCTGGAAGCAAGGCGCTGGTCACCTTCGATTGTTTCGGCGCCAAACTTCGACCTTTTGGTGTTGATCAAGCCAGGGGCTTTGCGGTCTGCGGTGTGGACAAAGCATGGCATTGGGCCACGGGAATCCTCGTCGGGCCGAATCAAGTTCAAGTGAGCAGTCCGGATGTAGCAACCCCGATTGCGGTTCGATATGCTTGGGCGGACAATCCGGCATGCAATCTTTTTTCCAGCAGCGGTCTTCCGGCCACACCTTTCCGATCGGACGACTTTGAAATGATTACCAAGCCTAAGCCCTGATTTTTGACCCTATTTTGCCTTATGCCATCACCAGTAAATCATCCCCGTGACCCGTTGCATGGCGTCACGTTGGAGAAAATTCTCAACGATCTGGTTCAGCGCCATGGCTGGAGCGAAATGGGGCGGCGAATTCCAGTCCGGTGTTTCCAATTTAATCCTTCGGTAAAATCCAGCCTGACTTTCCTGCGCAAGACGCCTTGGGCGCGGAAGAAGGTGGAAGACTGGTATATCGGCGAACTGCCACAGAAATGAAGCAAACAGATTTCAAGCGCATTTCCACCGACGGTGGACCGACGTTAACGCAAACTCCCTTTGCCGCATTGTCCAGCGACAATTTGCCGTCTGCGCCTGTAATATCGCAGGCGGTTTTCGCGCTGCCAACCAAACCAGCGAAAAAGCATCGTGGGCGAGTGGACATCCTTCGGGTCAAGGCCGGTCGCGGTGGCAAGACGGTGACGGTGGTGAAAAACTTTGTCGGCATCGGTTTGCCGGAAAAGGAACAACTGGCCAAGGTCATGCAGCGCGCCTGTGGCACCGGCGGCACGGTGAAGAATGGCCAGATCGAGATTCAGGGCGACAAGCGCGAGGAAGTCGCCCGCATCCTGACTGAGGCGAACTTCCATCCGGTGTTCGCAGGCGGGTAGGGGGCTGGGCGCTTTGCCGGCAGCATACATACAGTTTCCTTTGAAATTCAAACAAGCAGAAGGCGAATGAGTGACAATCGGCAGCGGCTTGCAACAAGGTATCTTGGAAAATCAAAACGATTATGCATTTACCAATGCACCCTTCCCCAAAAACTTTGAAATCCACCCGCCGTGAATTTTTAGTCGCTGCCGGATTATCTGCGGCGGTTGCCGCCATGACTCCATGTTCGCTGTGGGCCACCGGATCCGAACCGCGTGCGGACGCAATCCGAAAATTTCGTGAGGCGAAGTTTGGCATGTTCGTTCATTATGGTTTGCCGAGCATGTTGCCGGGTGGGAAGTTGCGGCCTTGGGAACTTGCAGTCACCGAACCTGGTTTGGGCAACCATTACGCTGAAAACTTCAATGCCGATGCCATTGCCGACCTCGCAGTCGAAGCGGGTATGCGTTATGTAAACTTCACCCCGTTCCACGGTGGTGGTCCTTATAATTGGCGGTCAAAGGTCGCCCACCCTAATACCTTTGACGATATGCCCTGCAAGCGTGATTTGGTGGGGGAAATGGCTGCGGCTTGCCAAAAACGAGGCCTGGGTTTTTTCCTGTACGTTCACTGGACAATCTCAACCTCGCGCGTCGATGTCCACCAAAAGAACCTGTCCATCTTCAAAGAATGGCTCACGCAATATGGACCACTGACTGGGTTGTGGTTTGATTCGGACAGCTATTTCTACAAAGACACAACCGGCACGTTGTATCCCCACCTGGCGGAGACATACGCACAGATCCGGAAAATACAGCCGGAATGCTTGATATCGTTTTGTCACGGCGCTACCGGCGACGAAGATTACATAACCTATGAACATCAGCATCACAAGCAGGCCGAGTTCAAGTTTGTGCCCGTCCCTGTACAGCATCGACTGGCGGGGAAGCCGGTTGAAATCACCACGACCCTGCAACTCCAGGAGAAAGATGGCAAAGGCACAAAAATGTGGTTCCATGTGAATGATGCTTATCATCGCACCGCTGATGAGGTTTGGCGGATATTGGGGGTGGCCCGCCGTGACCGCTGCAATTTATTGCTCAACGTCGCGCCCCGCGGCGATGGCTCAATTGATCCAGCTGAAATCGTGACATTGCGCGAAGTCGGTCGCCGCCTCAGGAAGCACGGTTTTCCGATAAATACTGAAAAGACACCGCTCACCAATGAAGCTGAGGATAGATGATGTTTTTGGCAAATAGGCCGGATAAATTCGGATGCATAATCGAATATGGCAATAGCGGATATAGTTTAAAGCTTAACTACCAACGATTATAATTCTCCAGCTGGATTTCCCTGTTTCAACTTGTTTTGGACGGGCGCTCTGTTATTCAAATCCGAGTGAGCAATACATTTCGCATCGGGGTTCTGGGTTCTGGCAAAGGTTCAAACTTTGTCGCCATTGCCGACGCCGTGGCGGCGGGGAAGATTCCGGCCGAAATCGCCGTGGTCTTGAGCGACGTTGAGGATGCGGGAATTCTCGTTCATGCGCGCGAACGCAAGCTGCCCGCACAATTTATCGCGCCGGGGAAATTCCGCACCAAGCTCGATGAGGATGCGGAACGCGTGTTCGTTGCTGCGTTGCATAATGCGAAAGTGGATTTGGTGGTGCTGGCGGGTTTCATGCGTGTGTTGAAGGGCGATTTCCTGCGCGCATTTGAAGGTCGCATCGTGAACATCCACCCGTCGCTGCTGCCGTGCTTTCCCGGTTTACAATCCTGGAAGCAGGCGCTGGATCATGGTGTGAAGGTGGCCGGCTGCACGGTGCATTTTGTGGATGCCGGAGTGGATGCGGGTCCAATCATCGGCCAACAAGCTGTGCCGGTCCTGGACAACGACACTCCGGAGAGCCTGCATCAACGCATTCACGCGGCCGAACACGACCTGTATCCGAAATGTGTCGCCGCGCTCGCGCGAAAAGAGATTTCCGTGGTCGGCCGCCGCGTGATGTGGAAGAAGAGCTAAATGCACACTTGCAGGGCATGAAAAAATCAGGAGTCACTACCATTCCTCCGGAGCCACATGGTGATTCAACGCATTGGTTATTGTGCTTGGCTTCTCTCTTTTGTGGATCAGCTGTGTTATTCGCTGCTTTTAAGGAAAATGACGGCAGGTTGTTAACCGGTGGTGTGGGTGGTGCATTTTTTCTATTTGGTCTTGGAATGATGATTCGTCGGAAGTGTGTAATCGATTGGGCGCAGAGCATGGTTGTTGTAGAATTCAAACTCTTTGGAAAATATACAATGCGGCGCAAGCAAGTATCATTCTCCGAATTCGACAGAATTTTGATAAGTCGGCATGGAAACGATGATAACCAACCAATAAATTTGGTGAGCTTACGCAAGCGAGCTGGAGGAAAAGTTCCGCTACGATATTTTCATGCTAGTGCTGATGGAGTTTGTTATGAGGCGCTAGATTTTGCCGAGCGATTGGCATCTGACCTTGGCTTAGAAATTGCGGAAAGTCAGCAATACAGGAGAGCCTCTCTCTTCCAGAAATAGAATTTAGGTGCTGTGAGGCAATTAAAACGAAGCTGCGTACTCCGAATTCAGATTGTTCAACCGCATTGAAATAGTTTATGCTCGCTGACAAAGAAATTTGTCATGAGCAAGAAACTGAAATTCGGTCTACCCAAAGGCAGTTTGCAGGAAGCCGCCATCCAGAAGCTGGCCAAGGCGGGCTACAACATTACCGTCAGCAGCCGCTCCTACGTGCCTTACGTGGACGACGAAGAACTCGACATCCGCATGTTTCGCGCGCAGGAGATTTCGCGCTACGTCGAGCACGGCTATCTCGACTGCGGCATCACCGGTCACGACTGGGTCATGGAAAACGGTTCCAAGGTCCACGAGGTTGGTGAATTCCTGTTCAGCAAAGTCTCCCGCCGTCCCGCGCGCTGGGTGCTCTGCGTGCCGGAAAATTCTTCCGTGAAGTCGGTGAAAGATTTACAAGGCAAACGCATTGCCACGGAGGTCGTCAATCTCACCAAACGTTATCTCAAAAAGAACGGCGTGAAGGCGGAAGTGGAATTCTCCTGGGGGGCGACCGAAACCAAGGCGCACGAACTTGTGGACGCCATCGTGGACGTCACGGAGACCGGCTCCTCGCTGCGCGCCAACAAACTGCGCATCGTGGACGAACTCTTGTGCTCCACTCCGCGCCTCATCGCCAATGTGGATGCGTGGAAAAATCCATGGAAGCGAAAAAAAATCGAGACGATGGCGCTGCTGCTCAAGGGCGCGCTGGATGCTGAGGCCTTGGTCGGCTTGAAGATGAACATTGCGGAAAAAAATCTGGCCAAACTCCTCACCGAACTGCCCGCGCTGCGCAACCCGACCATCTCCAATTTGAGCCTCAAAGGCTGGGTCGCGGTCGAGACCATCATTGATGAGAAAATCGTGCGCGAATTGATTCCTCAGCTCAAGGCGGCTGGCGCGGAGGGCATCATCGAATATCCTCTGAATAAAGTGGTGTACTGAACAAAACAAAAAGCCGACAATGGCATGCCCCGCAGCCGACCTGCGGGGTTACTTTTTGCCCAGTGCTTTTTTGGTGGCCGCCTGTAAATCATCGAGTTCCGGCTGCAATTCCGCCTTCGTTTTTTTGTCCATCCGGTCGATGAAAAGAAGACCGTTCAGATGATCCGTCTCGTGCTGCACGGCGCGCGCCAGCAACCCACCGCAGCGGAACGCCAGCGGCTTGCCTTTCGCATCCAGCGCTTTCACGTCCACGGATTCCGGCCGCGAAATCTCCGCGTAAATTTCCGGAAAACTCAAGCAGCCCTCGCTGCCTTTCACAGTTTCCCCAACCGGCGTGACTTCCGGATTGATCAAAACAAGCGGCATGAATTTCACAACCTCCGCCGGTTTGCCGTCGCGTTCCAGCCATGACGGACGGTCTGTCGCCCCGCGCACGTCAATCACCGCCAGTTGTTTTGCCACGCCGATTTGCTGCGCCGCCAAACCGACGCCGTGGTTTGCCTCCATCGTTTCCAGCATGTCGGCGATGAGCTGCTTGATTTCCGGCGTGACACTTTCAATGCGGACGCCTTTTTGCCGGAGCACCGGCGAGCCGTAATTTACAATTTCTAGAACCATGGGGAATTAATCTGCGTTGATGCCAAGAATTTCCAGCACGCGCTGCAATTCGTCATCGCTGAAAAAGGAAATTTCCACTGCACCTTTGCCTTTGGCGTATTTCAAGTGAACCTTCGTCCCGAATTTCTCGCGCAATTTTTCCTCCAGCCGGCCGATGTTGGAATCCACCGGCACCACGGCAATTATTTTATCGCCGGAAGTTTTCGTTCCCCGCGATAGGGCTTTGGCGACCAATCCTTCGGTCTGCCGCACATTCAAGCCATCCTTGACCACGCGTTCGGCAGCATGTTGCTGTTCTTTTTCCGTGGCGAGGCCAAGAATCACCTTGGCATGACCAACAGATATCCGGCCGTCGCGGATAAAACTCTGAATGGACGCCGGTAATTTCAGCAGCCGCGTCGCATTCGCCACCGCCGCGCGGCTTTTCCCGACCTTGAGCGCGATTTCCTCCTGCGTGAGCCGGAACTGTTCCGCAAGCTGCGAGTAACCGAGCGCCTCTTCAATCGCGTTCAGGTTTTCCCGCTGTAAATTCTCGATGAGCGCCAGTTCCAGCACATCGCGATCATCGGCTTCGCGGACAATGACCGGCACTTCCGGCAACTGCAACAGTTGCGATGCGCGCCAGCGGCGTTCGCCGGCAATGAGCTCAAAAAAACCGCCGCGTTCGCGTACAATCAGCGGCTGCACCACGCCTTTTTCCCGAATGGAATCGGCCAGTTCCTTCAGCGCTTCATCGGAAAAACTTTTGCGCGGCTGGAGGGGGGATGGGCGAACTTTGCCCAGCGGAACGCGCTGAACGCGCTCGCCTGAATCCGGTTGCGAAATCGGCGCCGCGCCGGGCGCCACCGCCCGCGCCGGAGTCGCCGGACTGCCGGCCAAAAGCGCGCCCAGACCGCGTCCTAATGCAGGTTTTGACATGGGAGCAGAGTGCCGTCGCGTCGGGCCAAAGTCAATTCAGTCTGAACCGCTTGCCCAGCCTCTTTTCATAAAACAAATGGCTCCCAAAACAAAACCGCCCGTCCCTGTGCCGGGGCGGGCGTTGTGCGTTCCTCCATTCCCCACGTTTCAGGTGCACATGATGGTGATGGGCAGGCTCCAATCGCTGAACTGGTTGTTGCCGCCCTGGGCGCGGACTTGCACCGCGTAGGTCGTGGCGGAAACCAATCCCGTCAGCACGTTGTCCCGCGTGGACGAGAAGCGTCTGGCATAGGCCGGTTTGCCGGTGCCCACGGTCACCTGATATTCGTAACCGTCCGCGCCATTCACGCCTTGCAGTTTGACGCGCAGTTTGCTGGGGCCTTCGTTGGTGATTCCCAGGATGACGGGAATCATCAGGCTCACCGACGGGTGATGACCGGCTTCAACGATGTCAAAGCCCGACAGGGCCGCATTGAGCGGAGTGATGTTGGGGATGGACTCGACGTAATGACCGAGTTGTCGCAGCAAGCCAATGACGATGCTGCGCTTGTTGTTTTTGTCGGCGGTCAGGAGTTTGCCGCCATCAGCGGCGGCCTCAATGGCCGTGTGGAAATTCCCTTGGGCCGTCGTCAGATTGGCGATGGGGAAGGGCGGCGTGGCAAAGATGACCGCGTTTTCGATCAGTTGGGAAGCGACATGGGTGGCAAATTCATCCAGGTCGCTGTCTTTCTTTTTGGCGAATGCCATTGATATATGGAATATCACTGTGTCCTCCGTGGTGGGCGTTGGTGCCACGGGCATGTCGTAGTAAACCTTGTCCCCCCATTTATACGGCTGGCCAGTTAGAGGATTGATTCCACCCCAAATAGCGCCATATTTCGGTTCGTTGCTCATGGTCACTTTCGCAGTTTTGTTTCTTTCGGGGACGGTATCGACTTTAACTCCAGTCTCGAAAAAATTGCAAGCAAAAAAGATAATTTCTTCTAAAATAATAAAATCCGTCTTACTATTATGCTAATGAATCAAATTCATTAAACGGTGAAATGAATCTGGAAAATAATCGGGTGGACTGGCGGAGTGATTTTTCAGGTTTGCACCGGGATTTTTCCGACTGGAAATGTTTCATTTCCAACTTGAAACGTTCCATTTCCAACTGGAAACGCTTCATTTTCGACTGGAAATACTCCTTTTCCGACTGGAAATGTTTCATTTCCGACTGGAAATACTCCATTTCCAACTGAAAACGTTCCATTTCCGACTGGAAATGTTTCGTTTCCAACCGGAAATGCTCCGTTTCTAACTGGAAAAATGTTTTTTTAAGCGTCAAAAGTGGCGGAAAAGGTCAGTTTTACGTCAAAACCCGCCTTTTTGACGAATTCTTGCCAAAAAGTGGCAGTTTTAAGCGGGTGAATTCTCCCCAATGTAGGAGCCGACGTGAGGAGGCTCTGACTAAAAACCGGCTAACCGGGGTTGAAATGAGATTCGTCAAGGGCGCGGAGTCGCGGAGCGACGGCAGATAGTAGCCCACGGCGCGAGCCGTGGGTTAAACGAGCAAAACGAATCAAGCCCCGGCTGGGGCGAAAGAAGATTTCCGTCGGCTGGTTTTCTGTCGCCCCGTCCGGGGCTTGGATGGGGTTGACGACCAAACCCACGGTTTCACCGTGGGCTACTATCTACCGCGCCTCCGGCGCTGACTGGCTGTGCGGCATGGTTGCTGGCTGTCTGCAAAGAGTGGCCGGCGGCAAAGACACGGCCAAAGGCGGTTTACGGCGGAACGGAAGTTTGAGGATGTGGTGAAATCGGCGCAGGATGCCGCCGTATTGGTGCTGGTTTATTGATTTTTTAACCACGAAACACACGAACTACACGAAATGGAAAATTGGGGACTCGTGGAACTCATCCCCCCGATAATTCCAAGCTTTCGTGTGTTTGGTGTATTTCGTGGTTGATTCTTCTGTTCCGTCGGCGCGGCTGGTTTTGGGTTTATTAAAAGCTGCGCGCGACTTTTGGCTTCCGGCTTTTGAGTTTGGACATAAACTTTCCACGTGAATAAACACGAGCGCATCGCTAAACAGGAACAGCAATTCTCCGGTGACGGAGTTGATCCGCGTTATGCCGGTTACTTTGTGTTGTTCAACCAGCAGAAGTTTTACGAAGCCCACGAAGTGCTGGAAGATTTGTGGCTGGCTGATCGGCACGGCGTGAACGGAAATTTTTACAAAGGCCTGATCCAACTGGCTGGTGCATTTGTCCATCTGCAGAAAAACCGCCTGCGCCCGGCCGCCGCACTGTTCAAGTTGGCGCTGGCGAATCTGGAAAAATACCCTTCGCCGCATGAGCGACTAAATATTCACGCGACGCAATTGCTGATCGAAGGCTGGCTGCGGCAGTTGGAGAAGGAGGATTTTCTGGTCAATCCGCTTTCAGCGGTGAACCTTCCACAGCTCGCATTGAGAAAATGATCGCATGAATCCAAAACGCATCGTTATCGCCGGGGGCAGCGGCTTTATCGGCTCGGCGCTGGCGCGGAAATTCACACAGCGCGGTTATGCGGTCGTCATTTTGACGCGTTCACCGCGTGCGCGACAGGATGGCGTCAACGAAGTTGCCTGGGATGGTCGAACCCCTGATGCTTGGACGGAGCAGCTGGATGGGGCGGAAGCCGTCATTAATCTGACTGGCAAAAACATCAATTGCCCGCATACGCCCCAAAATCTCCTCGCCCTCACCGCTTCGCGAGTTGATTCCGTGAACGCAATCGCGACGGCGATAGCCGGTTGTAAAACACCTCCGAGCGTCTGGATTCAGGCCAGCGCCATCGGATTTTATGGCGACACCGGAGACAAACTTTGCGCCGAGTCCGAACCGAAAGGCGTCGGCGCTTTGGCGGAAATCTGTGGAGCCTGGGAAGCTGCTTTTTCTGCCGCCAACGTGCCCGAGACACGCAAAGTGACATTGCGGATTGGATTTATGCTGGGGCGGGACGGTGGCGCGCTGCCAATATTGTGCCGGTTGGTCAAATTTTATCTTGGCGGTGAAGCCGGCCATGGACGGCAATACATCAGCTGGATTCACCTTGCCGACCTGGTGCAAATGTTTGTCCTGACAGCGGAACAGCCGCGTTTCTTTGGCGTTTTCAACGCCGTGGCGCCGGATGCCATGACCAACGCGGAATTTATGGGTGAATTGCGCAAGACCTTGCATCGTCCATGGAGCCCGCCGGTGCCGGAGTTTGCCGTCCGGCTTGGCTCGCGGCTTATGGGCAGTGAGGCAACCTTGATGCTGATGAGTTCGTGTTGCACGCCGGAACGGTTTCTGGCCAGCGAATTCAAATTCCAATTTCCGAATCTAAAGGCCGCTCTGACCGACCTTTGCTTGAAGAACAGTTAATTTCCATGAAAACCATCGCCATCATCGGCGCCTCGGCTGACCGCAGCAAATTTGGAAACATCGCCGTGCGGGCATTTTTGAAACAGGGTTACATGATTTATCCGATCAACCCGAAAGAGTCGCAGATCGAAGGTTTGCCGGTGTTTGCGAGCATTGCCGATGTGCCGGTGCGGCCGAATTTGATCAGCGTTTATCTGCCGCCGGCGGTGTTGCTGAAAGTGTTGCCGGCCATCGCGGCGCGCGGCTGCGATGAGTTCTGGCTGAATCCCGGAACAGCATCAGACGAAGTTTTATCTGAGGCGGAACGGCTGGGGCTGAATGTCATTCAGGCGTGCAGCATCGTCGGGGTTGGGCTTTCTCCGGGCGAGGTTTAAAGTCAGGGCAGGGCGTCGGCGAGCGCTTCCGCCATGTGGCAGGTGCGAACCATTGCCAGATCGCGCAATTGATGGCGGCAACTGGCGCCGGAAGCGATGACGGTGGTTCCGTAAGGCTGCTGCTGGATCATTTGCAGGAGCGGGGCCGCGACCTTTACCGAAAGATCATATTTCGATTCCCTCATGCCGAAAGCGCCGGCCATGCCGCAACAGCCGCTGTCCAGCAGCGATGCCTGCCGTCCGGGCAGCCGGGCGGCGAGCTGCTGCATGAAGCCTGAATTTGCCCTCGACTTCACATGGCAGTGTGCCTGGATGACCAGACGACCGGATTTTTGATTGAACAAAAGCGCGTTGGGCTCCCGTTCCAGCAAGTTGGCGAGGAATTCTTCAAACAGCACACACCGTTCAGCGATTCTTTCCGCTCCGGGCAGTTTCAATTCACGATAATCTTCGGCGAACATGGAGTAGCACGACGGTTCAAGGAAAATGATGGGCATGGACCCGGGATGGTCGGCCAGCAGAGCAAGGTTGTGACCTCCCAGTTGCTTCGCGTAGTCCAGATTACCCACGCTGAACGCCGCGCGGCCGCAGCATTTCCGCTGGTTCACCAAAGTGACGGCGAAGCCGGCGGCCTCCAGCACGGCCACCGCAGCCTGGCCGATGTGCGGTTCGTAATAACGCACAAAGGTGTCGTCCCAAAGAATCACGCGGCCGCGATGGGGGAAATGAGTGTTTTCATGCCGCGCAAACCAGCGGTCGAAGCGCTCGCCGGCAAATTTTGGCAGGGAACGCTTTTCGGCGAAACCGAACATTTTTCCAAAAATGTGGCGGGCGGATCGCTGGCCCATAATCCAGTTGGCCAGCCCCGGCATCAGGCACCCGGCGCGGCCCACCAGATCCACGGAGCTGACCAGCCACTGCATTTTGGTCGTGTGGGTGTGCCGTCGTTGGGCGTTCAGCAATTCCGCCTTGAGCAGCGGCAGATTCACGTTCGACGGACATTCGCTCACGCAGGCGCGGCAAGAAAGGCAGTTGGACAAGGCGTATTCCAATTCTTCCGAGCGCAGCGGGTCGGCGATTTCGCGGCACTCCAAAGCCGAGCGGATCAGGTTGGCGCGTCCGCGCGTGGACATGCCTTCCTCGCCCGTGGCGATATAGGTCGGGCACATGGTGGGCGTTTGCTTGATGCAGCCGCCGCAGCCGTTGCATTGCTCAAGATTGGCGACAAATGAGTCGTCGCGCTGGGCAAACGCCAGTGCCGGCTCGAATGGCAAGGCGAGTTTGTTGTTCGCTCCTTGCCGGAGTTTTTCATCAATCTTGTAACGTCCGTCGCCGATGATTTTTCCAGGATTGAAAAGATTGGTCGGGTCGAATGAAAATTTGATCTCGCGCATCACGCGATAGATTTCATCGCCAACCTGCGGTTTAAGAAATTCGGTTCGGGCGATGCCCACACCGTGTTCCGCCGCGAGTGATCCGTTGAACTGCCTGACCAGCGCGGCGACTTCGTCGGCAATCTGCCGGAATTTCATAAGATCATCGGCATCATGCATATCCAGCACCGGCCGGACGTGCAACAAGCCCGCCGCCGCGTGTCCGTAATAAGACGCTTCGACGCCGACGCGTCCCATCAATTCCTGCAAACCGGCTACATAGGCCGGCAAATCCTGCGGTCGCACGGCTGAATCCTCGATGAAACACGCGGGTTTTGCCGCACCTTTACGGCTGGTGAGCAGCGACAAGCCGGCTTTGCGCAGCGCCCAGACAAGTTCTGCTTCGGCGGGCGTTGTCAAAACTAATTGCCGCAGACCAAGCTGGCGTTTCTCCAATTCTGCAAGCTTGTCGGCGACATCGTCAAAAAATTCCACGATCAATATCGCCACGCATGGATTTTCATCAAGCTGAAGCAAATGACGCGCGGCCTGAAATTCGCGCCGGCCGCGCGTCTGGTCAAAAAGCGGCCGGTCAATATGTTCAATTGCCGCCGGTTCCAAATCAGCCAAGGCCTGCGCCGCCTGCATCGCCTCGGTTACCGAGGCGAAAAACAGCAAGCCGACCCCACGCTCCTCCGGCAATGGGACGACCTTCAGTTGCGCCGAGAATATTCCAGCGAGCGTGCCTTCACTGCCGCACAAGATGGGAATCAGGTTTCCTGGCTGTGCTGCCGCCCGGGCAAGACCGTAGCCGGGCCAGCGCTTCAAAAGCCCGGCGGGGAATCGTTCCTCGATGGGCAGCGAGTTCAATGCCAGCAAATCCTCGATCAGATTCCGCTGGCGCTGAAGCGTCGGGCAATGCGGCCCAACTTTTAAAATCTTGCCATCGGCGGTGATGATTTCCAGTTCAGCGACATGCTGACCGGTGGTGCCATAAACCGGCGTGTGGGAGCCGGAGGAGTCGTTGGCAATCATTCCGCCGAGCGTGGCGCGCGAACTTGTGGCCACATCCGGGCCAAATCGAAAACCGTGGGGCTTTAGAAAATTATTGAGCTGGTCCAACACCACCCCGGCGGCGACCCGTACGATGCGGCGCTCCGGGTCGAATGCCATGATCTGCCGGTTGTGCCGCGCAAAATCCACGATGAGACCATCGCCAATCGCCCCGCCGCTCAAACCGCTCCCGGCCCCGCGCGGCGTCACTGATAAGCCGGCGCTCAACGCCGCCTGGATGATTGCGGACGCTTCCTTGCCCGTCTTCGGAAATGCCACCGCACCCGGCGCAATCTGGTAGGGGGAAGCATCCGTGGCGTAAAGCTGGCGCGTAAGATTGTCGAATGCGACTTCGCAATTTGCCGCGTTCAACGTCGCCATCTGTTGCGTGGAGAGCACGAGCACAAACTAGCGACGAGATGCGTTGCTGGCAATGGCATTAAAGCTCGAACCAAGCAGAAAACATTGTCGCCCTGGCTTCCCGGCTGAATCTTTTAATTCGACCCGCCGCCGCGAAATTGGTAATTCTCTTTTACTATGACACTCGACGACATTCTAATGGAAGCGGAAGAGAAAATGATCAAGACCGAGCAGGTGGTCGTGAATGAATTTGCCAATGTCCGCACCGGCAAAGCTTCACCCGGTCTGGTGGAAAACATCCAGGCGGAAGTTTACGGCTCGATGATGCGTATTCGTGAACTCGCCAACATCTCCTCGCCGGAGCCGCGCATGCTGGTCATCCAGCCGTGGGATGTGACCAGCCTGCAGGCTATTGAAAAGGCGATTCAGAAGGCGAACATCGGTCTCTCACCGGTGGTACAAGGGAAATTGCTGCGGCTGTCGTTCCCGGAATTAAGCACGGAACGTCGTCAGGAATTCGTCAAGCTCACCAAGAAGATGGCCGAAGATGGTCGCGTAGCCATCCGGCACGTCCGTCGCGAGGCGATGGATTTGTTCAAGAAGCACGCCCATGACAGTGGCGTGACCGAGGACGCGAAGAAACAAGCGGAAAAAGATTTGCAGAAGCTGACGGACGATTACACCGCCAAAATTGACGCGCACGTCGTCCACAAGGAAAAAGAAATCATGACCGTATGACGCGGACGTAAGATCGGTGTATTGCTGCCAGCCGATTGAATTGAGGGTCAGTGGTTTGGCGAATTACTGGCGCCCGTCTCGAAGCGAATCACGGTTTCATCCGGCTTGGCATAGCCAAGGGTTCCGCGCATAAGTCGTTCGACGGTTTGGGGATCATTTCGCAATGCAGCGATTTCAGTTTGGAGCTGGCGGGAAATTTCTGCCTGTTTCTGGATTTCGGCATCCAGCCGGAAAATCTCCTTTCGCATCCGTTCGTTTTGTTGGATAAGCGGCAAATAACGGAAGCCGAACAAAATCATGATCGCCACCACGACCAGGGCGATCACCGCCTTGGTCAGCCAGTTCCAGATGCCGAAGTCAACTTTCACACGGAGAGTTAAACATGCGACGGTTGCCGGTTAAAGCGGATTTTATTGCCAAGTGCGGCGGCCGGGGTTTAGAGTCTAATATCTGATGATTAAGGCGTTTTTTTTAATCTTTGAACCAATTGCAGCTTGGGACCGCGTAGTCCAGGCGCGGCACAATATCCCATTCATACTTTTTTTGTTTTTGCTGCCGATGCTGTTCCTGGTCGGTGGCGTGGAAAGTTGGGGTCTGATCGCGCTGGGAAAATGGCAGCCGGCTTATCAGAAATTGCGCGGGTTCCAACTCCCCGAGCACCTGCACGAAGTCGTGATTTTCGAGCTGTCAGTCTTTTTGCTGGCGCTCGCCACGGTATTTATCTCCGCGTATGTGGTAAAAACCATTAGCGGGACATTTCGGGAAAAATGCAGCTTCCGGCAGGCGTTCACGCTTGTTGCCTATAGTTTAAGCCCGATGTTTTTATTGCGACTGCTCGACACGATGCCCAACGTGAACCCCGGTGTGACCTGGGCCATTGGCATTACCCTGACGATCTGGGTTTTATATCAAGGCGTACCTCGCATCCTGATGCCGGATCCAACTCACGCCTTCGGATTGTATCTTTCCACTGTCATTGTCTTGGTGTTGACCACCGGACTCGCACGATTGCTGCCGGGGCTATATATCCTGGGGATGGTGGACTTCCACCATTCCTGGTTGACGCAAAATTTTCCAATGCTTTTCGGCCATTAATCAAGGCTCGTCGCGCATGCTCAATCAAGTTGAAAAAGAACTGCTGGCTTCGCTCATTCACTTGAATGAAACCGTAAAAACCCTGCCGACCGCGAATCCAAAACCGGATCTCCTTTCGCTTTTTGCTCGAATTGACGAACTGTCAAAACAGCTTCCGCGCAACACCAACCCAACGTTGCTTCACTATTTGCAAAAGAGCAGCTACGAAAAGGCGCGGCTCTATTTACAAGACCGCGACGCGGAAAACCAGGCCGGCAACGGTGGTCACTTTTAACGTCACATGCTCGACGCCACCATCGCCGCCATCGCCACGCCCCTCGGAGAGGGAGGCCTTGCCGTCATTCGGCTTTCCGGTGCCAATGCCTTCGCCATTGCCGATAAATGCTTTCTGCCCGTTGGGAAAAGCTCGCTTAAACCATCCGTCGCGCCAACCCATACGATTCAATTCGGCAAAATCACCCGGGACGGAGCCACCATTGATGAAGTTCTTCTCGCCGTCCTGCGCGCACCGCGCACATTCACTCGTGAAGACACCGTTGAAATTTCCTGCCACGGCGGCTTGCTGCCTGCCAAACTCGTCCTCGATGCGCTGCTGGCCAGCGGCGCACGACAAGCTGAACCGGGTGAATTTACCAAGCGTGCCTTTCTCAACGGGCGCATTGATCTGGCCCAAGCCGAAGCCGTCGCTGATTTAATCCACTCCCGGACCGAACTCGCGCTCACCGCCGCCAATGAACAGCTGGCCGGCAAACTTTCCCATCGGATCAACCAGCTCCGTGACGATTTGATGCTCACGCTTGCGCACGTTGAAGCGCATCTGGATTTTCCAGACGAAGACATTTTACCGGACACCAAAGAAAAACTGTTACAGCGGTTGGAAAACGGCATCGCCTTCATGGACGAATTGCTGCGCACGGCGAATGAAGGTCAGATTCTGCGGCGTGGCATCCGCGCGGCGATTGTCGGCCGGCCTAACGCAGGTAAATCCAGCCTGCTCAATCAACTGCTCGGCCGCGACCGCGCCATTGTCTCACATCTTCCCGGCACCACGCGCGACACGATTGAAGAGACGGCCAACATCCGGGGAATACCGGTGGTGTTCATTGACACTGCCGGCTTGCGCGGATCGCACGACGAAATCGAACGTGAAGGCATTCGCCGCAGCCTCGAATCGCTGACCCGTTCGGAATTCATTTTGCACGTCCTCGATGCGAGCGAACCGCTGACGACTGCCGATGAAAAATATTTTGCCGAATTCGCCGGCAAGAAACGCATCATTGTCCGCAACAAAACCGATTTGGCGGTAAAAATGTTTCTGCCGGAAAATCTTTTGTCCCCGACCGTGGCCGTCTGCTGCGTGAGCGGGCAGGGAATTGAATTGTTGAAAGACACCATCAAATCGCTCGTCTGGGCGGGCGAAATCAAGGCGGAGATGCTTCAGGTGGCCATTAATTCCCGGCATCAGGATGCGCTCAACCGCGCCCGCAGCGCCACCCGGCAGGCTGGCGACGCGTTGCGCAGCGATCTGACGCTGGAATTGGTTGCGCTGGATCTGCGGATCGCCGCCAACGCTGTCGGCGAAGTTGTGGGCAAGACCACCACGGAGGATTTGCTCGACTCCATTTTTAGCACGTTCTGCATCGGAAAATGAATTTCATTTTTTGACACACGCCCCCCGCTGTTTATCCTTCTGCCATGCGCATCGTTCAAGTTCCGCTCGGCAGTCGCAGCTACGCCATCAAAGTTGGCGGCGGTTTGTTGTCGCGTCTCGGCGCGGAGTGTGCCCGGCTCAAACTCGGCCACCGCTGTGCCATCATCACGGATTTCAATGTCGGCAAAAGGTTTGCCAAAGCCGCCTTGAAGTCGCTTTCCGCCTCCGGCTTTGATCCCGTTCTCATCACGGTTCCGGCCGGGGAAAAATCCAAACGCATCGGCATGGTTGAAAAATGTTACAACCAACTGGCGACCCACCGGCTGGAACGTAAATCCTTCATCGTCGCGCTCGGCGGCGGCGTTGTGGGCGACCTCGCGGGCTTCGTGGCCGCAACCTATTTGCGCGGCATCCCATTCGTGCAAGTGCCAACGACCCTGCTCGCGCAGGTGGACAGTTCAGTCGGTGGCAAGACGGGCGTGAATCTTAAGTTGGGAAAAAACCTCGTCGGCGCATTTTATCAACCCCGCCTCGTTTTGTGCGATCTCGACACCTTCAAGACGTTGCCGAAACGCGAATACCTTTCCGGCCTCGCCGAAGTCGTCAAATACGGGGTCATTTATGACGGCGTTCTTTTTACTCAACTCGAGCGCAATCTGGCCAAACTCCTTCGACGTGACCGGCTGACCTTGTGCGATGTTGTGGCGCGTTGCTGCGAAATCAAGGCTGAGGTCGTCGGTCAGGACGAAACGGAAAGTGGTTTGCGCGCAATCTTGAATTTTGGACACACCATCGGCCATGCGATTGAAAATAGTTCCGGCTACGGAAAATTCCTCCACGGCGAGGCGATTTCGATTGGCCAGGTCGCAGCGTCAAAATTATCGCAAAAAGTTCTTGGCCTGCCGTCGGGCGACGCCGGGCGGATTGAAAGCCTATTGCACCGATCCGGGCTGCCGGTGAAGCTCAAACTAAATCCCCGGCAACGCAAAAAACTTTTTGCCGCGATGAGGCTCGACAAAAAAGTGAGTGATGGTGAAGTCCGGTTTGTGCTGGCCGAAAAAATCGGCAGGGTGAGGTTTGGCTGCCAGGTTCCGGCGGAACTGCTGGCGCAAGCCGTATAACCATCAGGCCACCCGCCGGAGTTTCAGCAATGTCAGATCGTCAGCCAGATGGATTTGATTGCTGGCTGCGAGGAGTTTTTCTGCGAGCAGATTAAGGTTCAGCTGGTGGTTTGGTTCTGCGGCCATTTGGTCCGCTGCCAGCTGAATCAGTCCCCCCTGATCCAGCATGGTGTCATCGGTATCAAAGATTTCCGTGGCGCCATCCGTATACATTAGCAGCATGTCGCCGGGTGCGAGCTGCGCCTGGAATTCGGTGTATTGCGCATCCGGCCACATGCCCAGCGCGCTTTGCGGTTGCCCCATGGCTTCTGCTTTAAGATCGCCACGGAAAATAATCGGCGAAGGATGCCCGGCCCGGACACAGCGGATGTGTCCACACGTCGCATCGTAAAGAACGTAGGTGGCGGTGGCAAAAAAACCGGCGTCATGCACCAGTCCGTGCAAACGCCGGTTCATGGTGCGCATGAAAAATGCCGGGCTGTTCAACTTGTCGCGATGGTCGTCCCACAGCATTCTCAATTGCATGGTGTAAAGCGCCGCGGCCATTCCGTGGCCGATGGCGTCCGCCACTAGAATCGCGTAGCGGTTGGCGCTCAATTGTTCCACCCGGTAAAAATCTCCGCCGATAATGTCCCGCGATTGATAAACCATTTGAATATCCACCCGGCGATCACTGGGCAGCTGGCTTGCCAGCGACTGTTCCTGGATGGTTTTTGCGCGCATTAAATCGTGCATGTCATGGCGCAGATCCCGAAAAACTTCGATGCCGCCGATTATTTCCCCCGTGTTGCTTTTGAGCGGGGCAACCGAGACCTCTACCGGCAATCGATGTTGTGATTTACATTGGGCGAAAACCAAAACGGGTTCGCTGCTTGGCTGGTTGGTAACGATGCTGCGATGTAGCGGACAGGTGTCATGACCGCATAAACAATGGCCGTCTTTGTCCACATGGCAGAGCAAATTGTCGTAGCATGATTTCCCGACAACTTCTTCAGAATTCCAGCCGGTGATGCGCTCGGCGGCGTGGTTCCAGAAAAGTATCTTGCGATTCATATCCGTGATATAAACGCCATCAGCCAGTGAGTTAAGCATTTCCGGCTCTGAAAATTTCTCCGGAAGCAATCCGTTATGGTGTGCCGTGCTGACATTCATAAGCTGGATATTTTTTGGGGTCTTGGTGCAAGCTTGCTCCTAATTGTCGCTAATGCAAATTGATTTTTCACTTTTCTAAATCCTTTCATTTTGCCGGTTTTCGGATAACTTTCAGCGCAGAAATGATTTTGGTTTTGGATAACTACGATTCGTTCACTTACAACCTCGTTCAATATCTGGGCGAGCTGGGCGTGGATTTGCAGGTGCGTCGCAACGACGAGATATCCCTCGATCAGATACGCGCCCTCAAGCCGGAACGCATTTTGGTATCGCCCGGCCCGTGCTCGCCGCGGGAAGCCGGCTTGTCCAACGACGTCATCCGCACCTTTGCCGGCGAGGGAATTTCCATTTTTGGCGTATGTCTGGGACACCAGTGCATTGGGCACACGTTTGGGGCAGAAGTCGTGGTGAATTACCGCATGATGCACGGCAAAACCTCGCCGATAAAACACAACGGCAAGGATTTGTTCGTCGGCATGCCGAATCCATTTCTCGCCACCCGCTATCATTCGCTCGTCATCAAACGCGACACGCTCCCGGATTGCCTGGAGGTCACCGCCGAGACCGAAGAGGGTGAAATCATGGGGGTGAAGCATAAGACGCTCCCGATCTGGGGCGTGCAGTTCCACCCTGAAAGCATTTTGACCGAAAGCGGTCGCACCATCCTGAAGAACTTTTTAAAATTGTAATAACCATGGAAGTTTTTTTGCTCAAATCCAAAATTCATCGCGCCACCGTGACCGGCGGCGACGTCAACTACGAAGGCAGCCTCACCATTTCCGGCGACCTGATGGACAAGGTCGGTTTGCAGGAATATGAAAAAATCCTTTGCGGCAATATGGCCAACGGCAACCGCTGGGAAACTTACGCCATTCGCGGCAAACGTGGCGCCGGCGAGATCATCATGAACGGGGCTGTTGCGCACTTGGGCAAGAGGGGCGACGTCCTGACCATCATGAACTTTGCCTCCGTGAGCCAGAAGCAGGCGAAAAAATGGAAACCCCGCGTCATCGTTCTTGGCAAGGGCAACAAGATTGTGAATACGCGGGGAATTTAAGTTTCACCTGAAAAAATAAAACGCGCCGATTTGCATCGGCGCGTTTAGTTTTTCAAAATGTGATTCAGTATTGAACCGCATTCCAGTTCACCACATTCCAGAACGCCTTGAGATAATCTGCGCGCTTGTTCTGGTATTTCAAATAGTAGGCATGTTCCCAGACATCCGCGCCAATGAGCGGCTTGCCTTCGCAACCGGCCACGGCTTTACCCATGAGCGGATTGTCCTGATTCGGCGTGGAGACAATCTCCAGCTTGCCGTTGTTCGACACGAGCCAGACCCAGCCGCTGCCGAAACGTCCGAGGCCCGCCGCCTCAAACTTCGCTTTGAAATCCTCGAAGCTGCCGAAGGTAGACTTGATGTCGTCGGCCAGCTTGCCGGTGGGCGCGCCGCCGGCGCCAGGGCCGAGAATCTTCCAGAAAAACGAGTGATTCCAGTGGCCGCCGCCGTTGTTGCGAACGGGGCCGCGGATGGCGTCGGGGACGACGCTCAGATCCTTGATGATCTGATCGAGCGTCTTGGCTTCGAGCGCAGCATTGCCGGCAATGGCTTTATTGAGGTTGTCCACATACGCCTTGTGATGGCGGTCATGATGGATCTCCATCGTTAACGCGTCAAAGTGGGGTTCGAGTGCTGCCTTGTCATAGGGCAGGGCGGGTAGTTCGTGTGGCATAATTTTAATCCTTTATTGTTTTTTCCTAGACCGAAATTGCGGGGATAACTTGCGCCAATCGAAGCAGAAAATCAAGTGCAGACCACCAAACTTCATTTCCAGGTGGCGTTATCCGTTGGTCAGGTCGACAAAATTCTTCAGCAGTTGCAAGCCGACCTTCTGGCTTTTCTCCGGGTGAAATTGCGTGGCGAATACATTGTCACGCCACACGGAGGAGGCAAACGGCCCGCCGTAATCGGTGCGCGTGGCGACAATCCCGGCATCCACCGGCTGCGGGTAAAAGCTGTGGACAAAATAAACGTAGCTTCCGCTGGCAATGCCGCGGTAGAGCGGACAGTCCGGACGCGCGATCTCAATCTGGTTCCAGCCGATCTGCGGGATTTTCAGCCCCGGCTTTTCCGTGAAGCGGACAACTTTGCCTTGAAACACGCCGAGGCCGGCAGCGCAGGAGTTAAACTCTTCGCTTTTCTCAAACAACGCTTGATAGCCGACGCAGATGCCGAGAAACGATTTTCCCGTCTTGATGAAATCCTTGGCTGCTTCTAGCAATTCCTGTTTGCGCAGCGCGGCGATGCAATCATCAAACGCGCCGACGCCGGGCAGCACCAGCCCGCGCGCGTCACCGATCTGGTCGGGATGCTGCACGAGCCGCACCTTCGCGCCGACCTTAAGTAGCGACTTATGGACGCTGCGGAGGTTGCCGGAACCGTAATCGAGGAGGGCGATCATTTATCCTTTAATTCGTTTTTCACAGGCCATGAGTTGTTTTAGCACGTCCATGTGGGCAATGTCCTTGGGACGGCGGATGACGCTCTTGCTACGATATATCCTTTGCAACGCCAAAATCGGAACCCGCCTGAATCCCAGCCAGGCGAGGCGGCGGGCATGGCGGTATTCGGCGGCGAAACTTTTCAATCCGGTCACGGCGTAGAGGAAGTTCACCATCAAGTCATCCGGGAAAATAAACACCGTGTTGGCGCGCATCGTGGCACCCAGTTTGAGGCAGAGATCGGCTCCGCGCATATAATCCCGCGCCGGCAAATCCAGCCAGATGTCCGTGTCAAAGGTGACTACCGGCGCGCCTTGAATGACGGCGGCCGACATCCCCACGATCATAAACCGAATCTTTTCCGCACGGAGGGCGAGGATAAGACGAGCGAGTGAAGAGTGTGGTTGTGAATTTGCCATCGGTGGTCGGGTGAGGCGGCCAGACTGCGGGCAAACAGAATTTGCTCGTGTTCATCCAGTCCGCGCATCCCCCGGATGCGGGCGAGAATCCGCGCAAACTTGTCTGGCCTGGGTTTTGTTCCGGTCACAGTGACATCATTGCCGCAAACTTGAGGCTTCGCAAGCCCACGCTGTGAATCAGCTTGGCAACGGCACCTTCCGCACGCGGGCGGCCAGATCGTCCACTTCCTCCACCTTTTCAAAACCCACGTTCAGCACGTCCACACACCCGAGGCTGAGCGCAAACTTCACCGACTCATCCCGGCGGACGTCGTCGTTGCGCAAGCGGCCTTCGCCGATGATCTTCATGCCGATGACCCCTTTGCCGGCGGCGTGGAGTTTCTTCAGCACCGGCACGACCGTGTCCGGCGGACCGTCCATGCTCATGCCATAGGGATTGATGCGGGTGTGAACCGATTCCACCCACGGCTCTGTCACCGCCGCTTCCAGCGCCTCGATCGAATGGCACGAAACACCCAGCGCCCGGATTTTCCCCTGCGCCTTGAGCTTGGTTAATATTTTCATCTGCGAACGCAACTGGTCCGGCCAGTTCGGCGCGATGACGCAATGCAGCAGCAGCAAATCGATGTAGTCCGTCTTGAGCTCCTTCAAGAAGCGTGCCACCACGACATCGGCTTTCGGACGTTCCGGTTCGGGAATGCCGCCCTTGTTCCACCAGATTTTGGTGATGAGCTGGTAGCCGTCGCGCGGGATGCCGGCGAACGCGGCTGGGATGTAGTCATGCGTGCCGTAGAGATCCGCCAGATCGTAAGTGCGCACGCCGCGCTCGTACGCGTCGCGCAAAAGTTTTTCAAGGAAGGCGCGCCCCTTGCGGGTCTGGTTGGACTGGCGGTTGCCGCCGCGCACGCCAGTGCCCATGCAGACGCGGGAGAACTTCAAGCTCGTCCGGCCATACGGAATCATCGCGTAGGGATCAAAATATTTTTCCGCCGCGTCCCCGGCGCTGCCGAGTTGCGCGCCGACCATCAGGCCGCCGACGCCCAGCGCGGATTGCTTGAGAAAATCGCGGCGTTTGATGTTCATGGCTGACTGGAATCTGCCATCTCCCGCTCCGTTTTCAAGCGCAACTGTCCGCAGGCGGCGTCAATATCGCCGCCCTTCTCGCGGCGCAACGTGCAGACCACCTTCAGCGCCTTGAGCGCGCGGAGAAATTGCTCGCAGGTTTCGTCATCCGGCCGCGCCCACGGCAGACCCTCGACCTGGTTGTAGGGAATCAGATTCACCTTGGCGTTCAGATTTCTCGCCAGCGTGGCCAGCGGGCGGGTCTGATCGAGCGCATCGTTCACGCCCGCGATGAGAATGTATTCAAACGTGATAAAGCGTCCGCGCTGGTCCCGGTAATACGCCAGCGCATTGGTCAGCTCGGCCAGCGGATATTTCTTGTTCACCGGCATGATGCGCCCGCGCACCGCATCCGTCGCGCCGTGCAGCGAGACGGCGAGGGAAAACTGTTCCGGCTCGTCCGCCAACTTGCGGATCTGCGGCGCCAGGCCGCTCGTGGAAACGGTGATCTTGCGCGCGCCGATGCGTCCGCCCCACGGCGAATTCAGCAGGCGCAGGGCTTTCAGCAAATTGTCGTAGTTCGCCAGCGGTTCGCCCATGCCCATGATGACCAGGTTGTCCACGATGCGCGTGCCGGGAAAACTGGTGGCGGTCTTGCCGCCCGTCGCGGCCTCCTCGGCGGCGCAGTGGCGCTCCACGCACAAGACCTGTTCGATGATCTCGTGCGGGAACAGATTGCGCTTCCAGCCATCAAGGCCGCTGGCGCAGAATTTGCAGCCGTAGGCGCAACCGACCTGCGTGGAGACGCACAGCGTGTGGCGGTCGCTCACCTCGCCGTAGAGCGACGGATTGGCGGGAATCAAGACGCTCTCGATGAACGCGCCATCGGCGAGCTGCCAGAGAAACTTCCGCGTGGTGTCGCGGCTGCCCTGCTGGCGGACCAGCTTGAGCGTGCCGAGGGAAAACTGCTGGCGCAGTTTTTCGCGCAGCGGCTTGGAGAGATTGCTCATCGCGTCCCAATCCGTCACCCGCTGGACGTAGAGCCAGTCCATGAGCTGTTTCACGCGATAGACCGGTTCGTCCCAGCCTTTGAATTGGGCTTCCAGCTCCTCGCGGGTGAATGATTTTATATCCGTCAACACGCGGCCAAGTTAGCCCATGCCGGCGGCCAAACCAAGCGGGGAGTGGCTAATAGGACAAAAGCGCTGGAACCGGAACTGGCTCCGGCGAATGCCAGCAGGCGTGGCGCTGCCGCCGCCAGCCACGCCGTTCGTGCCAACAGATGCGCCAGTCCCGTCACCAGATGCGCATCTCACCCCGCCAGATGCGCCACTGGTGCGGCCAGATGTGCATCTCGCGCCGCCAGATGCGCCACTCCCGCGACGGGAGACGGCAAAAATGGCTCAAAATACGACAAAAAGGCGGAAAAACACCTATTTCCAGCCGGAAGTGGTCAAAACGAGACCGAAAAGCCCAGCGCCGTAGGCGCGAAATCTTTGTAGAACGGGAATATGAAGGCCCAAAGCTCCGTAGGAGCGACATCTCCCGAATATGCCGCTCCTACGGAGCTTGAAATTTTGATGGTTCTGATGGCTACAAAGATGCCGCGCCGATGGCGCTACCCGGCCAACCAGCTTTTTCGCCCTGCCCTTGACGGTTTATAGGGCGGTGGTCTTTGGCCGCCGGCCTTTGGCTTTGGGGGTGGCGGGGAGCAAGGGCAGGAACTGGAGGAATCGTGCCGCCAACGCCAGCGTTCGTGCCGCCAACGCCAGCGTTCGTGCCGCCAACGCCAGCGTTCGTGCCGCCAGCGCCAGCGTTCGTGCCGCCAGCGCCAGCGTTCGTGCCGCCAGCGCCAGCGTTCGTGCCACCAACGCCAGCGTTCGTGCCGCCAACGCCGGCAATCTGGCGACCGGAGACGGCGAAAATGGCTCAAAATGCGACAAAAATGCGGAAAACCACCTATTTCCAGCCGGAAATGGTCAAAAGGAGACCAAAAAGCCCAGCGCCGTAGGCGCGAAATCTTTGTAGAACGGGAATATGAAGGCCCAAAGCTCCGTAGGAGCGACATCTCCCGAATATGCCGCTCCTACGGAGCTTGAAATTTT
>CAIXUZ010000044.1 GCA_903922735.1 uncultured Verrucomicrobia subdivision 3 bacterium | reverse complement strand
GCCAGAGCTCAACGGCGTGCTGTTTAAAGGTCCGATCAAACTTCTTCCGGGTCTTCTTCTCTTGGATCACAGGTGTATTCATAGTGGCTTTGGCTTTCACTGTCCCGCTTTACCTGTGTCCGTTTTTTCGCGCAGCCCCACCACCGTCCCCCGCATCTTCCCGTAACGATGCGCCTGAAACCACCCGCCCACCAGCACCGTCACGCCACCCAGGATCAGCAATTCATTCCCCACCACCAGCGAGGGCAGGATCATCAACGCCAGACCACCAGTCGTAATCGCCGCGCTAGTGGTGACGCTCCCGATGACGGCCTTGGGCACGGGTCAGATTCAGGGCGTTAGGCGGTCGGACGGCGGCGAGATCCAGTTCGGGCGGCATGGAGAGCGGGTCGTAAAGGTCGGCGTGTGCGTAGGGCTTGGTTTCGCTGGTGGCGCGCTGTTTGTCTTTTCGTAAGTGATGCCCGCTCCGCGAGAGCGGGACTGGTGGAACTCGTCCCTCCGAGCGCCAAGGGATTTTCAGATGGCGCCAAGTGTTGCGACCTTGCAATTCCGCCACAAACGTGAATCATCACGCTTCAACTGAGCGCGATCTATGTTGCCGTTTTCTCCATCTCAACCAGAGCCGAAGGATTTCCGGCTCGATTGACCCGTATGGCGCTTTTTCTATGCCCGCCGAGCGTGGCCGGCTTTGATGGCGGAGCCGGGGCCCGCTATCAGGCCCGCCGCGAGGTAACCAGCTTCTGGTATCCCACGTGGCTGGCCCAACCCGCCGCCCTGGTGCCGGACAGCCGGCTTTTGGATTGTCCGCCGCATGGGCTGGGGCTGGAGGATTGCCTCCGCGAAACGCGCGGTCACCGGCATGTCATCATCCACACATCCACGCCCACCCTGCAAAACGACGCGCTGGTGGCGGAGGCCATCAAGCGCCAGGCGCCGGAGGCCGTGATCGGTATGGTGGGGGCGCAGCCGGCGGTGCGGCCGGCGGAGACGCTGCAGGCCTCCACCGCGATTGACTGGGTGGGGGGCAAGGAATTTGATTTCACCTGCAAGGAAGTCTGCGAGGACCGCCCGCTGGCCGGCATTGCCGGGCTTTCCTATCGCGAAGCGTCCGGGAGAATCCACCATAATGCGGACCGCCCGCTAATCGAGGACATGGATTCGCTGCCGTGGGTGGCGGATGTCTATAAACGGAACCTGCAGATCGAGCGCTACGTCATCGGCTATCTGCTGCACCCGTATCTGAGCCTCTACACCGGGCGCGGCTGTCCGGCGCAATGCACCTTCTGCCTGTGGCCGCAAACCATCGGGGGCCACCGCTACCGGGTGCGCTCGGCGGAAAATGTCGCGGAGGAAATGGCCTATTTACAGAAATCATTTCCGCAGGTGAAAGAATTTTTCTTCGACGACGACACGTTCACGGCGAACCTGCCGCGCGCGCGGGAAATTGCGAAGCGCCTCGGCAAACTGGGGATCACCTGGTCCTGCAACAGCCGGGCCAACCTGGATGCGGAAACGATCCGTTTTTTCCGCGACCACGGACTGCGATTGTTTCTGGTCGGCTACGAAAGCGGCGACGAGCAGATTTTGAAGAACATCAAGAAAGGCGTTTCGCTGGAGCAAATGCGGCGGTTTACGCGCGGCTGCCGGGAGGCCGGGGTGCTGGTGCACGGTACGTTTGTGCTGGGGCTGCCGGTGGAGACGCGAGAAACGATCGAGCGCACGATCCGGTTTGCGCAGGAATTGGACGTGTTTAGCATCCAAGTATCGCTGGCGGCGCCGTATCCGGGCACCGAGCTTTACGAACAGGCGCTGGCGAACGGCTGGATGAAAAGCACCGGGTCAACCATCCGGGCGGATGGATTTCAAGCGACGACGCTGGTTTATCCGGAGCTGAGCCGCGACGAAATCCATGAGGCGCTCGACCGCTTTTACCGGCAATATTATTTCCGCTCCGGACCGATTCTGCGGATTGTGCGGTCGATGCTGGAGGACAAGGATGTCTTCGTGCGCCGCTGCCGCGAGGGGTATGAATTCTTCAGCAGCTTGCGGAGCCGGCGGGTCGAGACGCGCCAGGCGAAGGCGACGTAGGGCTACTCCTGCTGCGGCGCGAACCATGCCCGCTGGCGGCCGCTCCAAAGCACGGGCAAGGGCACCCAGACCAGCAGCCAGGTGACGGCGCGAAAAAACGGCCAGAGCAGGACGCCCATCCAGGTGGCCGGCGGCAGCCGGCAGCCAACCAACCGGCAGGCCAGCCAGGCCACCATGATTTCCCCGCCCAACACGGCGACGAGGCCGGAGAGATAAAATGGTTTGAGGCCGCCGAACAGGCCGGCCAGCGCCCAGCCGAACGCGGGCATCAACACGAGCAGCGCCGCATAGCCGGAGGGCCGGCACCAGCGCACCGTTTTCTGCCAGCGATAATAATGCTGCCACGCCTCGCCCCAGCCGGCCGGCTTGGTGAAGGTTGAAACCAAAGTTTTCGCCAGCGTCACCGGCTGCAACAGTTCCCCCAGCTTATGGTCATCCGCCAGCGCGGCCCCCAGTTTATGCCAGTCGCCGCGCGCATGGAAGGTCTCCGCGCGAAAGGCGGTGGCCGCGCCATAGGCGAAATCCTGCTGGCTCAAGCGTCCCAGCAGCAAGGCTCCGGGCAGGAATTCCACGTTCACAAACAAGGCGTCGAGAACTCCGTGGGCCTGGCGAATATGCTGAATGACATACGGAGCCGTAACGGCGTTGCCGCCGTCGGCGGCAAGCTGGCCTCCAATCCCGTCCAGAAAGCCCGGCGGCGCGGTCACATCGGCGTCCGACCAGAGCCAAACTTCGCCCCGGGCGGAGGGCGCGAGCACCTGGAGCCAGGAAATTTTCGGATTGGCCCACTGACGGGGAACTTCGCGGGCCACCACAATCAACCGGGCGGCGGGCCAGGCCGCACGCCAGGCTTGCAGTGAGGGCTGCCAGCCGGCGGCATCAGCGGCATCGAGGCCGATAACCATTTCGTCAGCCGCGGCCAACTGGCCAACGAACGAGCCAATGGCGGCGGCCAACGCCGCGCGTTCCGGCTCATCCCGGACGGGCGGCAGCGGTTTGAACACGGTCATCGCCGCGCGCCTGGCGGACGCCGGCAGCGGCGTCCGGCGGCGGCTCTGCGCCAATAAACACAAGGCGATCAGCCACCAGACAAACGCCGCGATGGTCCAGCTGATCAAGAACAGCTTCATGAGGAAAGAGGCCGACAATCCGCCGCCGCCCGGGCGGCGGAAGTCCCGACGGAGAAATCCCCGAACCAGTTGACGGCCTCGGTGACCGCCGCCAGGGTCGTGATCTCCGGCTGCCAACCCAAGGCCGCAATCGTGGGATCAATATCGAAAAATTGACGCTGGCGGGCGAAATAAGCGGTTTCCCAGCAGAGTCGTCCGTCCCTGGCTCCGCTCATGCGCCCCCAAACCTCGCCCGCCACACCGGCCAGAGCCACCGCCACCCACGGCACCGTCACCCGCGGCGCGGCACAGCGGCCGGCCCGGGCGGCCATGGCCATGAGATCCCGCAGCCAGATATTTTCCGCGCCGAGCACATAGCGCCGGCCAGCCTGTCCCCGGCGGCCGACGGCGAGAATGGCGGCGGCCAAATCCTGCACGGCGATGATATTCAAGCCGGTGCGCGTGCAGGCGGGAAACCGGCCGCGCAACAAATCCAGAAACATCCGCCCGGTGGGTGTGGGCCGTTCATCCCCGGCGCCAACCGGGGCGGTGGGGCTCGCGATCACCACGGGCAGGCCGCGTCCGGCCCAATGCAGCGCGCGCGCTTCGCCGTGCCATTTGGATTGTTTGTAGTGACAGCCCGAGGGCGGACGCCGGGGGAAATCGGAAGCGCCTATCAATCTCCCGGAGGCCGAAAGAATGCCGGCGGTGCTGCAATGAACCACCCGGCCGACCCGCGCCTGCCAGGCGGCGGCCAGCAAATGCTCCGTGCCCTCCACATTCACGCGCCACATTTCCCGACGATGCGCGGGGCCGAATTCGTAGCTGCCGGCCAGATTGAAAACGGTATGCACGCCCTGACAAGCGGCCGCCAGGCTCGCCGGCTTCAGCAGATCGCCCTCCACCATCTCCACCCCGGCGCCAAAAAGCCGGCGCGCCTTTTCGGGATCGCGGCAAAGGATCCGCAAGCGGGCATTCGTTTTAAGCAGGGCGCGAACGCAATGCCGGCCAATAAAACCGGTCGCTCCCGTTACGAGCGTGATTCCTACGTCTGGGTTTTCATGGCCGGCCACGGCGATTTATTTACCAATTGGATTCAGCCAAGTATAGTTTTAAGCACGACGGACGCCGGGCGACCAGCCAGCAGGCATGGAAAAAACCATCACATTCACCGCCGACGACCTGGGTTTGGATGAGCCGACCAACCTGGCGATCGAACGCGCCCACCGGGAAGGGGCGCTGACGGCGGCGAGCCTGATGCCGGGGCAAGCGGGCGGCGCTCACGCCCTGGAAATCATCCGCCGCAATCCGGAATTGCACATCGGCTGGCATTTCCATGCCTGCGATTCCCGGCCGCTCACCCGCCGCGACTGGCCGTGGGGAAAATCGCCGGCGCAGGCCGGAATCGCGCTGGCCATTTCGCCCGCCGCGCGGGAATTGATCCGCCGGGAATTGCGCGAACAATGGAATGCGTTTGCGGACACCGGCGCGCCCTGCCGCTTCATCAATGGTCATCACCATCTGCACATCCATCCGTTCATCGCGCGGGAAATGCGCCAGGTCGTGCCGGCGGCTTTCACCGGCTGGGTGCGCGGGTTTGAAGTGAATTTCTTCGGCGCCAACCCGCGCGGCAGCCTGGCTTACCGGCTGGTGCGGCGCGGGTCGGCGAACTGGCTGAAGGTCTGGCCCGCCGACCGGCGGACCGACAGTCTGTGGGGACTGGACCGGACTTTCCGCATGAACGCGAGCGAGGTGGCGCAGGTACTGCCGAGTTTGCCCGCCGGCCACCACGAGTTTGTGTTTCATCCCCGAGGCGACAATGACGCGGATCAAAGGGCGTTGTTGGAACTGAAATAACGGTCCGCCGGCGGGCGAACAACCCGGATTGGGGAAGCAAGCGGCTGGAAAATCATTCCACCGGAACCGGATTCAATTTCTCTGGCAAACACCAGCGCAGCAGCGGACCGCACATGGCGGTCGTGGCCAGCGCCATGATGACGAGCATGGTGAACAGCGCGGGTGTCAGCAATTTGAGGTCGAGGCCGATATTGATGGCGATGAGGCCCATGAGCGCGCGGGTATTCATCAGCGCGGCGACACAGCCGGCCGCCCGCGCCGGCTGGCCGGTGAGCCGGGCGCCAAGATAGCAACCGCCGAGCTTGCCCGCCACGGCGGCGAGCAGCACGAGCAGACAGGCAAACCAAGCCACGGGCGTTTGCAGCGCGCCAATTTTCGTGTTCAAGCCGGTGTTCGTGAAAAAGATCGGCACGAAGGCGACCAACACCACGTCGGAAAACCGGGTGCGCCACGCTTTCACCAAACCGGCTTCCTGATGCAAGGCGGTGCCAAAAAGGAACGCGCCGAAGATGACGAAGATGCCAAGCTCGTGCGTGACGAGGCAGCTCAAGTAAAGGCCGATGAGCAGCAGCACCAGAAAGGACGTGGACATTTCAGCGCCGTCCGGGCCGGCCACGCTGCGCCGCCACAAGCCCCGCAACCACGGGCCGATGACCTGGTGCAAGGCCACGAAGAAAACAGTGATGCCCGCCAGTTGAAGCAGGAGATGACCGAGATCAAAGCCCGATGAGACCATGGCCGTGGCGATGCCCAGGAGCACCCAGCCGACCACATCGTCAATCGCCGCCGAACTGATGCCCATCACCCCGATGGCGGTGCGCTCCAGTTTCATTTCCAGCAGGATGCGCCCCATGATCGGCAGCGCGGAAATCGAGAGCGCGATGCAGAGGAAAAATTGAAAACCGAAGCGCGGCGTCTCCGGGGCAAAGTTTTTATGCAGCCACGGCCCGATGGCCAGCCCGCACAGAATCGGCCCGATCATGCCAAGCAGGGAAACCGCCGTGACCGTGCGCGATTTCGAGCGGAGATGGCCGTAATCAAACTCCATCCCCACCTGAAACAGCAGGAAGACGAGGCCGAGTTTGCCGAGCAATTGAAGCGATTGCTGCGTTTCTTTCGGAAACATCACCGGCCAATCATGCGGCCAGATGAGCCCCAGCGCCGACGGGCCAAGCAGGATGCCCGCCGCGATTTCACCGACGGCGAGCGGCTGGTTGAAAAAGCGCTTACCCAGCCGTCCAACCGCCCACGCGGCGGCAATGATGACGATCCATTGCAACAGCACGAGCTTAAGATGATCTTCAATGGCCACCGGGTTCATAAATCAGCGCGCAGATGATTTCCTGCCCGGCCAGACTAGCAAGTTAAAACAACGGGCACGGGATTAAAGGCCGGCTGATGCAGCTTTTCTGGCCGCCGCCCGCTGCAATCCGCCCAGCACCTTGGTCAGCGCCATCAGGGCGCGGTCGGCCTGCGAAACGTAGGGGTTTGATTTATCCCAGACGTAACCCGCCAGGACGGAGCAGACCTGCCGCATGATGTCGGGATTGCGCTGCGGGGCGAAGAAAATCTGCGGGAGCCGGCCGTCGTACCACGCCGAAACGTAGGCGCGAAAGGTGTTGATGCCTTGCATGACGTGGTCGGCGTAATCCACCTGCCAGTTCACGGCCTCGCCGCGCAATTGCCGGATGAGCACTTTGGCCGCGCATTCCGAGGACGCCAGCGCGAGCGCCACGCCAGAGCTGAAAATGGGATCGAGAAATTCCGTGGCGTTCCCGGCCAGCGCATATTTGTCGCCAAAAAGCCGCTTCACCGAGCAGGAATAGCCGCTGATGCGCTGCACTGGCATGGCAAACTGCAGCTTCGCCAGCCGTCTCGCGGCGTTCGGGTCGCCCAGCAGAATCGCGCGCAGCTGCGTTTCCGGGTCGCCGGGGAATTTCTGAAAAAACTCCGGCGCCGCCACCGCACCGACGCTGGTTTTGCCGTTGGAAAACGGAATGATCCAAAGCCACGCGCCGTCCGGGTGCATACAGATCCAGATTTTTCCCTCCTCGCGATCCGCCGGGCGCACATCGCCGGTGATGTGGGCGAACAGCGAGTCGCGCGGCGGCAGCGTGGAGGGCTCCTCCAGCTGCAACAATCGCGGCAGCACGCGGCCATAGCCGCTGCAATCCAGAATGAAGCGCGCCTTCACCGACAGCGCGGTGCCATCGGGCTGCTCGATACCGGCGGTGGCGTGCGGCCCGTCAAAATTCACCGCCGTCACGCCATGCCGGTAGCGCACATCCACGCCGCGCGCAGCGACGGCGTCAGCCAGCGTCTGATCGAAATCGGCGCGCGGCACCTGGTAGGTGTAGTTGTAACCGGCGGTGAACTGGCTGGAGAAATCAAAATTGCACGTCTCGTTGCCGCGCAGGAACACCGCGCCGTTTTTCCGCATGAACTGCCGCCGCTGCACGGCGTCGAGCAGCCCGGCGTTGGCCAGCAGGTTCATGCTGACGGGCAACATGCTTTCGCCGATGACAAAGCGCGGGAACACCTGTTTTTCCACGACCAGCACGCGGAATTTTTCGCGGTGCAGCAGCGCGGCGGCAATCGCGCCCGCCGGCCCGGCACCGATAATCAACACATCCGTCTCCGTCGTTTTCATGGTTATAAAATGGTTTTGCGCGTCAGGAATTCAAACCGGCGGCGGGGGGAAATAGCGATCCAGCTTGGTGAAGATGCCCTTGTCGCCTTCGATCTTGATCACCCCCTGGCGCAACGCGGCAGGCACATTGAGCTGGCGGGTGAACAGCGCCACCCAGATGTCCGTGGTGCAAGTCACGCGCAAGTCGGGGCTGGCCGCGGCCGTAAATTTCAATTCGCAGGCGCCCTGATTCACCACCAGCTGGTAATGCCGCGGCAAGTCGGGAAAGTGAAATTCCAGCACGGCGCGCAGCCGCGCGGTGGCCTTGGGATCAATGCACCGCGCCATCTCGCGCATGAGGATGTCCGGACTCGCGCCCACTTCGGCCTGCAGGCGGGAGCTGTTGGTGCTCTTCGAATTCATCGCGGCCGCGTGCTCCCAGAAGATGTTCGCGTAGGTGCGGAAATAATTTTCGTCCGGCGACAGCGGCAGCTCCGCATCCGCCACGGTTTTGGCCGAAAGTCTGCCGGTCAAGCCCGCCTCGCGGCCCGCGTTGTGAAACGCCGACTCGACCCGCTTCAAGGTGATCGGCTTGGACAGCTTGAACGGCAGCTGATGCGATTCCGTGCGGATCAATTGTCCGCCCAGCTCCATGTCCAGCGTGTCCGCGATGAGGCGGAAGGTCTGGTTGATCGGCTCGTAAGCGTCGCGCGCGCGCAACGCGCCGACGGTGATGGAAATGAATTTCTTGTTCGACCACTTCGCCGGCTCGCGCAGGCGGTTGCGGAGGATGCCCATCCGGCTCGTCACCAAACCCTCGCCGGTGAGCGGGAACGTGCGCTCGAAAAAGTTCTTCAACTGGCTGCTCATCGCGAAGTAATAGACCGGCGTGGCGCAGACCAGCACATCGGCGTTGAGGATGACGGGCAGGAGTTTTTCCATCGGATCGTGATGGACGCACTGGCCGGGCTTCACGAGCCAGCAGTAATAACAGCCGAGGCACGGCTTGAGGGAAAACTCATCGGCGGTGATATCCACGTCGGTGACCTGCGCGCCCACCTCGCGCAAACCGACGACGAACCGGTTCACGAGATACTGCGTGAACCCGGTTTTTCGCGGATTGCCGCGCACAATCAACACATTCATGGAATCGAGGGTGGGAGAAAATTCAACATCCGCCGCACCAAGAAACTTTGCCGGCGCAAAGGGGTCAAGGTTTTAATGGCGAAAAAGTTGCGGGCGCCCGTTTGACAATCGTCGGGCGCTTCGGCACGTTCCGGCGGTCATGGCGGACAATCCTGTTTTCGATGTGCTGATCGCCGGCGGCGGGCTGGCCGGGCAATGCCTGGCGCGGCAGCTCAAGCTGGCGCGGCCGGGGCTGTCCGTGGCCGTGGTGGATTGGGAAAAACGGCCGCTGCCCGAGGCCGCGTTCAAGGTCGGCGAAGCCACGTCCGAGCTGGGCGCACATTATCTGGCCGAGAAACTTCAACTCAAGGATTACCTCGACCGCGAGCACCTGGTGAAAAACGGCCTGCGCTTTTTTTTCGGGGACGCGCAAGGCCCGCTGGAAAACCGGCCGGAATACGGCCCGCGCGATTTTCCGCCCATCACCTCGTTTCAACTGGATCGCGGCCGGCTGGAAAACCATCTGCGCGATTTGAATCAGGCCGCCGGCGTCACATTGCTGGAAGGTTTTGGCGTCGCCGAAATTTCACTCGGGGAAAACGGCTCGCCGCACACCATCACCATCGGTGAACGCCAGGGCGGCAAGACCCTTTTCCTGCGCGCGACATGGGTGGCGGACTGCAGCGGACGCCAGCGGCTGCTCCAGAAGAAATTAAGCCTCGGCGCCCCCAGTCCGCTGAAACACAGCGCGAGCTGGTTCCGCGTGAAGGGAGAATACAACGTGGAAAACTTCGTGCCGGCGGAGAAAGCGGCATGGCACGAAAAAGTTCCCGGCGGCAAACGCCACCGTTCCACGAACCACTTCGTCGGCCATGGTTACTGGGTCTGGATCATTCCCCTTTCCTCCGGCAACACCAGCATCGGCATCGTCACGGACGAGCGCCTCCATCCAATTTCAGACATTAACACCTACGACAAGGCGCTGGCCTGGCTGAAAATCCACGAGCCGGTGCTGGCGCGAAATCTCGCCGGCTTCAGCGTGATGGATTTTTTATTTTTCCAGGAGTTCAGCTACGATACAAAACGATTTTATTCGGCCGACCGCTGGGCCTGCGTGGGGGAGGCGGCGGCGTTTCTCGACCCCTTTTACAGCCCGGGATCCGATTTCATCGCGATGGGCAACACGATGGTCACCCGGCTCATCAGCCGACATTTTGAAAAGGCTTTGACCCCAGCGGCCGTGGAGCAGAGCAACGCCGTGATGCTCATGCTGCAACGCGCCTTCACGGAAGTTTTCCGCGACCAATACCCGACGTTCGGCCGCACGAAAGTGATGACGGCAAAAGTGATCTGGGACAACGCCTCGTATTGGGTTTTTGTCTGCCAGGCATTTTTTCAGGACATCTATTTCGACGACGATTTTCTGGAGCGTTACCGCCGGGCGTTCGAAAAATATTACCAACTCAACCGGCGCGTGCAGCAGCTGTTCCGGGATTGGACGGCGCAAGGGCGCGATGTTTCCGGGTTCGATTATCTCGGCTACGCGGATTTTCCGGTGGCCGTGCGCAGCCATCTGGAACTCGGCCAGAAAAAATCGCCGCGCCGGTTTCTCGAATGGATCGAGTTGAATCTGGACCGCTTCACCGCGTGGGGCATGGTGCTGTTCCTGATCGCCGCCGAAGATGCCGCGCCGGAATGGGGCGGACCAATCACGGCGGAAAACCTGACGGTGGAAATGCTGGATCTGAAGAATCTCCCCGCCGCCGTCGCCGCCCGCCACGCGCCAAACCGCGGCGGACGGAATCCGGTGGCCGCTGAAATCGGGTCACTTAAACGGCAGATGATAAAATTATTCCCCGACCATCATTGCCTGCGCGAGCACTAGCTCCGCCGGGACGCAGCTTCACGGCTTCAGCGGCTCCACGACGGTGAAATCCGGCTCCATTTTCATTTCAAACAACTGTGGCGCCAGCGATGGATTCACGACGGCATGGCTGAATTCATTACGCAGACTGGAGCCATCGCTAAACGTCAACGCCGTGCTCACGGGCGAAAAATCATCCGTGCGAAAACCGATTTCCAGCCGCGCGATGAATTTGCGGGCGGCCGCGCTGCGCGGCTGGAGCGACAGGCTGGCGACGCCATTGGTCTGGGTGAGCGCGAGGATTTGAAACTGCGCCTCCAGATTCGTACGGCTGCGCGGAAAGCTCGCCTCCAGCAAGGCCAGCGCGTCTTTCCACGGCCCGGTTTGGGTGGCCGCCAGGGAATATTTCTCCGCGTGCTTGAGGCGGGGATAGACAATCGTCAGCGCCGCCGGCTGGCGGAGGGCAATGGTTTGGGGCGGCTGCCCCAGTTCCCAGCGAAAGCGATCCGGCACGACAATCCAGACTTTGCCGCTGGAGACCAGCGGCTGCGCGAGCGTTTTGAAACTGCGCGTCTGGACGATATCCGCCGTCCAAGTGCGCAGGCCGGCTTGGGCGGCGATCCACGCGTCCACCAGATCGGCGGCAGCGGCCGGGCGATTGAGCGACAGGAGCAAGAACATCAGCCCGCAACATTTTCCAAAGCTAGCCATGCAAAAATTGTGGGGAACCGCCGCCGCAAATGCACGCTTGTTTTCGGCCCGCACCCTATTCCGAGCGCGGCCGGGGCTTGACGGAAGGGATTGGCTTGCCATCCTGCGACGCGATTAATGCCGACAATGCACCCGATAAAGAATATTTGCCTGGCGTTCGGCGGGCGACGTTTCGCTGCCGCCGGCAGCGCGGGGCTGCTGATTTTTCTCGGGCTGGCGGGCACCGGCTGCCGGATCACCGCCACGCGGCAGGTTTCGGATCCAGCTCCGGCCATCGCCCGGTTGCAGGCGGGCGGCAGTATCAAGGCCGAAGCCGACCGCCTGGTGAAACCGCTGCTGGCGAGCGGTGAAGTTTTCGGGATGGTGGTTGGCGTGGTGACGCCGGACGGTGCGACGCACTGTTTCGGCTACGGCCAAACCGGACGGCCGGGTAATTTTGACCCGCCCACCGGAGATGATTTGTTCCAAATCGGGTCGCTCTCGAAGTTGTTTGCCGAAACCCTTTTGGTCCGGCTGGTGGAGGAAAATCGATTGCGGTATGAAGACACGGTCCGCGGCATTCTGCCAACGAACATTCCTGTCAGTCTGGAAGCGGGCCGGCTGACGCTCTATGACCTGGCCACGCACACCTCCGGCCTGCCGCGCGAACCGTTCACGCGCAGCCAGCTGGTTTCCCTGTTTTCGTATTTTCTCCACGGAAATAACCTCTACGCGCACCTCACCATCCCGTATCTGCTCGATTACCTGCGGGATTGCCACCCGCAACCCAAGGCACCCAGGGAATATGTCTATTCCAACTTTGGCGCCGGCCTGCTGGCTTATCTGATCGAGAAGAAAACCGGACAGCCGACCGCCGATTTGACGATCGAGAAAATCTGCCGTCCGCTCGGGATGACTAATTCAGTGTTTTTTCTCGATGCCGGCCGGACCAACCGTCTGACCGTCGGTCATGTTGGCGGCCAGGCTTGCTGGAAATCCGCCAATCACCCGCTCGCCCCCTGGGACATGGGCGACTTGCTGCGCCCCATCAGCGGCATGTATTCCAGCGTCAACGATCTTCTGATCTTTGCCCGAGCCAATCTGGGCATGATGCCCACCCCGCTGGCGGCTGCGCTCGCCCAAACCCATCAGGTGCAAATCAACACATCCCGGGGCGGCGAAGCGTTAGGCTGGATTGTTTCCAAATACGACGGGCGAACCCTCACTTTCAAGGATGGGGTGATGTCCGGCTACTGCTCCTACATCGGACTGGATCTCGACGCGCACGTCGCGGTGGTGGTGCTGGCGAACAAATTCAACTGGGACGAAAAAGTGGGCATGAACCTGCTGTTGCGCCTGGCCAGCACCACCGCCGCTGGCGGCATCAAACCGAAGGGACGTTGATGCCGCAGCGGATTGACGCTGCTGACTGAACGCATTAATCTGCCGCCAACTGGCTGCGCCGGGGAAAAATCAAAACGCAGCAAACTTGAATTAAGCCAACCAAACAACTGACCGAACCAACATGAAAAGCCATCCATTCACCAACCCACTCACCCTCATTGGCGCACTAGCCATCCTCATTGCCTGCACGGTCAGCGCGACCGCCAAGGAAACCAAAGACAAAGATCGCGCCTACGCCGCCGAACCTACCAAGGTGAAATTCAGCGAATTCAAAGCCGTTGAAATCAAAGAGACGGAACTGGCCAAGAAATACCAGAAGCCGGGCAACGAGAAATCCGCCGTGAAAATTGACGGGATGCTGCAGTCCCAATTGAAAGCCATTTTCCCAAACCTCAAGGTCATTCCCAAGGGCGGGGAGTTTAGCAAAGGCGGAGAACGCACGTTGCAGATCACACCTTCGATTGAAAAAATTCACATTGTCTCCACTGGCGCCCGTATCTGGGTCGGCGTCATGGCGGGCGGTTCGGACATCGTCATGCATGTGGATTACCGCGACAGCTCGACCGGCGAGGTCATTGCCAATCCCGATTTCTGGAAGGGCAACAACGCCTGGTCCGGCGGCTCCACCTGGGGTTCCACGGATAATCAGATCCGCGATGCCGTCGTGGCACAGATTGCGAACTACACGCAGGCGAATAAATAACCATCGGAACTTTGATGCACAAAATTTTAAAGTCCATCCAACTGGCAGGGCTCCTGACGCTGATAGGGTTCGCCACTGGTTGTGTCCCTTACAACAAGGTAATTCTTCAATCAGGAACACTCGCTTTCCTAAAACAACAAAGCGCCGTCAACGTGAGATATGACTACGAGGGACTACAGGTTGGCACGCCGAATCATTCCGTCACGGAGCAGTGGCATATTGATAAAAAAGTCGCCAGCCGAAATGAAAAGACTGCCGGCACGGGTGAATCATGGCGGCAGGAATGGCTGGGCAACCGCACGTCAAGATACCAGCCCAAGTTTGAAGCAATGCTCAACAAACAGGCTGGCGTTACCATCTTTGGGCAGCATCCCGATGCGCCATATACGCTGATTTTAAAAATCGCTTATTTAGAACCGGGATACAACGTTGGCGTCTCAGCCAAGCCTTCCTGTCTCAACGGTGACGCAACTTTTATCGAAACCAAGAGTCCGGCGAACAATCTCGCCACCCTCTCGCTGGTGAACATGATGGGCTTGGATGCATGGGGCTTTACCTATGATGAAACTTACCGTATCGATCTGGCGTATACCATGGCTGGCAGACAATTGGGCGCGTTCATCAAGAGCAAAGCTAAGCACAAGGACAAAATCCAATAGCAGCCTTAGTTGCCACCAGCAGACCGTTGGATACCAAACCAGATTCACCCCCGGGTTTCAACCTTTGCAAACCCCGCCGAGCGCAGCAGTGCGGGGCGGGGATTTTCGCACTTAAAATGCTAGCCATGCCGCGTCCGGTTCTAGCCGAACCACACCGCCCACTTTTCGGAACGGACTACCACACGATGGGCGGAATACTTTTGCCCCATCGCGTCACGGATAATCAGGCAGCCGCCGAGCTGTAACGCGGCAAAGATTTTCTGCAGCACGTCCATCTTGAGGTCATGGGTGAAACAACCAAAAACAGACTGTAATCGCCGCTCACGCCGCTAAATAAAACTGAAACCGGAAAACCAAACAGTTGACGGTCTTCCGGACATATTTTAGCCTCCCACCGGTTCTCAAATCATTGCGCAATACCAACCAGACCATTCATCAAACCACCAAACCGCCATGAAAAATCGCAAGCACCTGTTCCCGTTATTTGCCGTTTGTCTCGGGGTCATTCTGTCGCTGCCGGTCACCAGTCATGCCGGCAGCCGGCTGCTCAAAGCCACGCGCATTTCCGCTCCGCCGGCGGGCAAGGTGCTGGTCAACTTCCATCGCCCGTCCAGCTACGGCGGCGTGGAAAAACTCCCCATTTTTGACGGCAATGGCACGATGCTGATCGACCTGCCCGGCAAAGCCGAATACCAGTTGATTTGCGATCCGGGCGAACAGCTTTTCATGGCTTGGTCCGATCAAGTCACCGTCGTCAAAGCCGATCTCGCCGCCGACAAAGTTTATGACATCATGGTGGACATCGGCATGGGCTGGATGCGCTCCAACATCCGGCTCGTTCCGCTGAACAAAGACGCTTCCCGCCGGGACAAGCTGGACGATTTTGAGCGCCGGGAAAAACGGCTCTACACGCTGGATCGAAATTCTTTCGTCACCAAATACGAGGAAAAAAACAAGAAGCGCATCGAGGACATAAAACGGGATTTTCTCGGCGGCAACAAATCCGACCGGGTGAGCTACCTCGGCAAAGACGATGCCCGTTGATCGTCATCTTTGAGCGCAACCAACAGCTTATTTGAACCCAAGCCAGCTTCCGTCCGGATTTCAACTTTTGAAAAACCCGCCTCGCGCAGCAGTGCCAGGTGGGTTTTTTCGTCCGCAAAATGCAAGCCGTGCCGCGTCCGGTTCTGACCGAACCGCACCGCCCATTGCTCCGAACGAGCCACCGCACGATGGCTGGAATTTTCCTGCGCCATCGCGTCGCGGATAATCAGGCAGCCGCCGGGCCGCAGCGCGGCAAAAATCTTCCGCAGCATGTCCGCCTTGAGGTCAGGGGGGAAATAATGCAGCACGTCGCACAATAGCGCGCAGTCGCACTCGGGATATTCCGGCCATTCCAGAAGGTCGCGCCGCTCGAAACCCACCTGCGGATTGGCCCGCGCCGTGACCTGCGCCACGCGGATTTTGTCGGCATCGAAATCCACGCCGCGCACGCGCCGGCCGGGATGGAAGAGCGTCAGCCAATGCGCCACGAGACCGTAGCCGCAGCCGACATCCAGAATTTCCCCGCAAGCCGGAACCGCTTGTTCCACCGCCCGGAACAGCGGGTCGGTCTTCATCTTCCAATAGGCGAACTGTGAAACATACGGCCCCTGAAAACGGTAGAGCCGGCTCACGGCGCGGAGCGTTTGCGCAGGTGTGGGATTAGATATCGGCGGACGGCGGCCATTCCATTTGGCCAGCCAGCGGATGGAAATCGGCACAAGAAACAGCGTCGCCAGCAGGCTGAAGCTGATGCCGAGCAGCGCGGTCAGCCCCACCGAGAACAGCGCCGGATGATGCGCCAGCACCAGCACGCCGGTGCCGAGCAGGGACGTCAGGGCGCACATCGTCACCGCGCCGCCCGTGGCCGCCGTGCGTTCCGGGTGACCACGCAACACTTCGAGTTCGCTCAACACCAGGAACAGGCTGTAATCGCCGCCCACGCCGACGACGAAGATGACGAAGACGAAATTCGCCACGTCAATCGGCAATCCGCAAAGCCCCAGCGTTCCCAGCGTCCAGAGCACGCCCACCGCCATCGGCAGCAGGGTGGCCAGCACCAGTTCCAGCCGGCCCAGCAGCAGAAAAATCAAAAACGCATTCAGCGCCGCCACCAGCAAACCAAACACCGGCAGCGCCCGCCGCGCAACCTGCGTGATTTCGTCGGACAACGCCGTCTTGTTCAGCAGCAATGCGTCGGGCACGGCGGCCTTCAGGGCGGCGCGCAGCTGGCGAAACTTCTCCGTGCCCGTCACTTTGACCAGTGTCGTCAGGTAGATCCGGCCGTCGCGCTCGCTCCAGAAATCGGCGGTCAGGCGATCCAAGGCGGAATTGGTTTCCGCCCGGGCCGCCGGCGGCGGCGCGGAAATCTTTTCCAGAAACGGCGCGAACGCTTCAACGCGAAAACCCAGTTTGCCGGCGGCGGCGGCCAGCGTAGCGCGCAGTTGCGCCTGTCGTTCACCGTTCCAAAATCCACGCCAGGCGCGCTCATTGGCGGCCTGCGTCTGAGCCGACGGCAGCAGCGGCGCAACGGAAGCGAACGACTCAAAGATATTCTGCCCGCGCAGTTTTTCCAATGCGCCGAAGACCTGTTCATTCTTTGCCAAAACCTCTGCCCGCGTCACGCCGCCGACCACGATGGTCGTCAGCGAAAGCGCCTGGCCCCAGCTTTCGCGGATGATTTTTTCGTCCTGCTGCGTGCCGCGAGTGACGCCGTTCAGCCGCGCGAGGTCGCCGTCGAATTTCAGCCGCGTCACACCCGCAGCGCAGATGAGCGTGAACAGCAGCAGCACCGGCAGGACGAGGCGCGTGTTCCGCGTCCGCCAGTCAAAGATCCGCTGGAGCAATGCCGTCAGCGGCAGCGGACGGGCAGCGGGCGCGGCGTTCACGGGAATGAACAACGGCAAAATGAACAAGGCAAACAGCGCAGCCAGCCCCACCCCAACCACACCGAACAGGCCCAGCTGCCGATGCCCGGAAATCGGCGAGAGGAACATCACAAAAAACGCCGCCATCGTGGTGAGCGCCCCGAAGATGAGCGCCGACACCAGTCCGCCAACGATGCGCGCCAGTTCTTCGCGGCGGGCCGGCGGCGCGTTGTCGAGCGTGTAGATGATGTAGATGCCATAATCCACCGTCACCCCGATCAGCATGCTGCCGCAGCCGAGCGCGATGGCGGAAACCAAATCGCCGGTCAGAAAGATAACCGTGGTTGCCCCCAGGGCGCCGAAGACCACAGGAATCAAGGCCATCAACGCCAGCCAGCGCCGGCGGCAGGCAAGGATGATCAGCAGCGCAATCGCGATGGTGGCGATGATGCTCGTGCGCGTGGTGTCGGCGCGGATCATCTCGGTGTTGTCGAGCGCCGCGCGATGGGCGCCGGTGACGGAGATTTTCACCGCGCCGGCCGGAAATTTTCCGGCCACCGAACGCGCCGCCTGCAGCACGTCGGCGATGAGCGCGGCGCTCCGGCCGGTGGCCGATGAACGAAACGCCGGCGTGGCGTTGATCAGCACATGGCAACCGTCGGCACTGGTGATGAGTCCGCCCACGATACGGGCATCGCCGGTGCCGGCTTGCAACTGGCGGAGGCGCACGGATACGGCATCGCTGATACCCGCGGGGTCGGTCTGCGCCACATCTTTGAACATCATTCCCTGGGGCTGCATCATCGCCTGCTTGAGCCACGCGAGGCGCTGCTCAATCGCGGCGGGGGCGAGGCGAGGCTCGAGCTCGCGCAGTTCGCTGGCATTGAGCAAGGACGGCAGCTGCGTCTGCAACTCCTGGTAGGCCACGCCCATTTCGGCCACGTTGATTTCCCCGCGCACCTCGGCGAGCTGCGGAATCGCGCGAAGCGCAGCGGTCATCTGCCCGGCGGCGGCAGCGAGCTGTTCGGCATTGGTCGTGGCAGTGGCGACATCAATATAAAGGCGTTCGGCCTGGCGAACATGCTTGAGCGCCTCCACCTGCTCGGCAATAGCCGGAGCCGACATCGGCAAGATGTCCGTAAAGTCCTCGTTCAACTTCAGCCGGCGCCCCACGAAAATCGCCGCGATGGCAAAAACCGCGACCAGCAGCAACACGATGGCCCGATGGCGTGCAAGGAACAGGTGCAGTTGGACAAAACGCTCGATCATGCGGGGGAATTTTTTTTAGCGACGCACAGCCGGCTGACGAGCCAGGTGACAATCGTTCCCGCAAGACCCACGACAATTCCCAGCGCGAGGCTGCCGAAAAACCATTCGGCAAAGCGCTCGGGAATCTCCTGCAGCAGCGTCGTGGCGTTGAGCGCCAGCAGCGCGCCGGTGTGCAGGTAATGGCCGAACAGCAGCCCGCCCGCCATGATGAACGGCGCGGCCAGCGGAAACGAAATGTGGCTGGCCGTCACGGTGATGGCCTTGTTCAGCCGGAACCGGTGGGCGAGCGCGGCGGCGGCGATGATTTGAAAGCCCCAGATCGGCGCGATGCCGCAGAAAAAGCCCAGCCCGACCGCAAGAGACAGCTTGCCGGGCGTGTCCGCGTGCTCCGAAAACAGAAGGCGCAAAATAGTTTTCACCCGCTCGCCGCGCGGCAGGTGGCGCAGTTCACCGGTGGCGAAAATTCTCCGCAGCAGCAGCGGCACACAGAAGCTCTGGATAGATAGATTCTGGTGCAGCCAGGAAATCCGCACCATGTCGCGCCATGGATCAAAGTGCGACATCCGCGAAGTCGCCGCGGCGTAATCAGCCGACACCGGCTGCGCGACGAGAGGGATGCCCGCCCACGCGGCCTTGACCATGATATCCAGCTCGTAAGCGTAGCGCTGCGATTTGAGGTGGAGGCGGTTGATAGTTTTCAGAGGATAACAGCGAAAGCCGCATTGGGTATCGGCAAGCACGACGCCGGTTTCGACCTTGAACCAAAAAGTAGAGATGTTGTTGGTCAGGCGGCGTCCGGGTGGGGCTTTCTCTTTCACCAAGTCGCGCACGCCGATGATGAACGCTTCCGGCTGCTGGCGGGCGGCGGCAGCGAAGACCGGCAACTCGCGTGTGGCGTGCTGGCCATCGGCGTCAATCGTGATGGCGTGAGTAAAGCCGCGTTGTTCCGCCGCGACGAACCCAGCGCGGAGCGCGGCGCCTTTGCCTTGGTTCTGCGGCAACGTGACAACTTCAACACCACTTTCCGCTGCGAGAATTTTGCCGGTATCGTCAGTGGAGCCGTCGTTGACCACGATCACGGGGAAGTAATCCTTGGCCTCGCGCACGACGCGTCCCACCGTCAGGCAATGGTTATAGACCGGAATGACGATACAGATGTTCGGTGCGGCGGGCATGTCAGTCGCGAAAGTCCACGAAGTAGCGGCGTTTCCGGACGCCGTCGGGCAGTTGAAGTTTTTCGATTTCGGCGGGCGGGGCAACGGTGATTTGCGGCGCAACTTTGATTTCACCCTGGAAGCGTTCGCGCAAGGCGGCGGTGATTTTCGCAGCGTCACCGGCACAGGCAATTTTCACCTCGACCGCATCGGATAAATTATTTTCACGCCACGCGATGATGACGTAGCTCGAAATGTCCGGCACAGCATCCAGAACCGTTTTCATCGCAGAGGGAAAAATCGTGGTGCCCTTGAGTTTCAGCTTCTGGTTCTTGCGACCGACGACCGGCCCGATCCGCAAGGTCGGGCGACCGCAACGACACGGGGCGCGGTGGATCGCCGCAAAGTCTCCCGTGCGATAGCGGATCAGCGGCATGGCTTCGACCCCAAAAGTGGTGGCGGTGAGTTCACCCACTTCGCCATCAGGCACGGCGCAGCCCGATTCATCGAGCGCTTCGAGAAAGAGCAGTTCGGGATGCAGATGGCCGCCGAGACCGGCCGCACATTCGCAAAGCGACGCCGCGAGTTCGGTGACGCCGAAGGTGGAAAATACTTTTGCGCCCCAGCTTTTTTCCACCGCCAGCCCGGCGCGGTTCAAGGAAAAATCATTTTCGCGGACGGCTTCACCGATGCACACAGCTTTGCGGATGCCGGCGGCGGCGAGATCAAATTTTGCCTCCGCCGCCTTGTCCGCGAGATGCGAAAGAAACGACGGCACACTGACGATGGCCGTGGGCTGCACGCGGCGGATCAGGTCCAGGTGCATCGCCGGCGTGGCCGGACCGACGCGGACGACGGCGCAGCCGAGTCTGCGCAATCCCAGATAATACGCCATGCCCGCGATGAAACAGCGATCCATCGCCACGGCCAGCAGCACGGTGTCGGCGGCGGTGAAGCCGGCACAGGCAAAGGAGAGTTCCTCGTTGCGCGCAAGCCGCTGAAGATCGTTCTCGGTCAGCTGCCAGACCAGCGGCTGGCCGGTCGAACCGCTGGTGGTAACGATATCCACGATCTTTTCGCGCGGGACGCAGAGAAATTGTTCCGGGTGGCCGGAGACGACACTTTTATCAATCGTTGGGATACGGGCAATTTCCGCCAGCGAAATTTTGTCTCCCGCCGCAATTCCCGCACGGGCAAAATGTTCGCGGTAAAAAGGCGAATGCCGGGCGGCATAGTCAAAGGCAGCGCCCCACGCGGCGGCTTGCACGTCGGCAATATCAGCGACGGACAGCGAGGCTTCGCTCATTGCGCTGCCGGTTGGGTTGGGTTGTCGGTGGGCCACGATGGCTTTTAGCGGGGAGTTAAACAGATTCGCCGGCGAATGAAAACCTGATTTGCCGACGCGGCATTATTTCAATCCACCGCCAGAAACCTCCGCCGCCATTCGGCGCGGGAGATTTTTCCCCGCCGGTTTTCGGCCAGCGAATCCACGAAGCGCCATTCGCGCGGCACCTGCCAGGCGGGCAGGCGGGCCAGCAGAAATTGTTTGAGTTCGCCAACAACAATGGCTTCGCGGACGGCAACGGCCGCCACGATGATTTCACTGCGGTCGGCATCCTGGCTGGGCACGCCGAAGACGAGGCATTCGCGAACGGCCGGATGCGCGGACAACGCCTGCTCGATGCCGGCAGGCGAAACCTTGCGACCGGCGATATTGATCTGGTCACCCAATCGACCGCGCAGAAAAACCAGGCCGGCACGGAATTCGCAGAGGTCGCTGGTCTGAAAAATTCCGCCCCCCAAAGCACCCTCAGGTTCCGGCCAGTAGCCTTGTCCCACCGCCCGACTGGCCACGCGCAGGCAACCGGCGTCATCGGCACTGAGCGTCACATTCCGCAACGGCGCGCCAACACAGGCGTCATCGGCGCGCGGGGTTGCCGTGGCGTCGTAGGCGATACTGCCGCATTCCGTCGAGCCGTATAAATTGTGGATTTTCAAGCCGCGCGCCTGAAAAACTTCGCGTTCCAAGGCGGAGGATAATGGCGCGCCGGCGGAAATGGCCAGCCGGGTTTGCGGCGGAATGGCGCCGGTCTCGTGCCAGGTCCGCCAGAGCGCGGGCACGGCGGCAAGCGTGAGGTCGGGAAGATTTTCCACGGCGCGCCGGATGATTTCCGGCAGCGGCGAGGCGACAATAACCAGCGGAATGCCCTGCAGCAGCAGCGGCAGGACCAGATTGGAAAAGCCGTAGGAATGGGCGAGCGAAATCACGCCCAAATTCGGCCACTCCGCCCGCAGCCCCATCGTGGCAACAATGTTGTCGGCATCGGCGGCAAGCTGTCCGGCCGTGAAGCTGACGGCCCGAGCCGGACCGGTGGTGGCGGAGGTGAGTTTGAGATGAACCGCCGGTTGGGGCGGCACGGGCAGACCAGGTTGGGCCTGACCGACCTCGAGCGGACAGAGAACCTGATGGTCACGCCAAGCGCGCAGCACATCAAAAATAAACTCCGCGGAATGGCCTTGGGGAAACAAGACCGGCGGGGACGAAGCCGGCAATTTTTCCACCCGCTGCGCCAATCCGGCAAACGTCCAGCGGCGGCCCGACGGAAATTCGCTCAACGCAATTTCGCCCGGCCGGGCGCGCGCGATTTGCCGCCAGCATTCATACAGCATTGCCTTTTGTTAGCCGAAACCCAATGCTTATCCAAGCATGATTTCCGCGACCGTAATGCCGCCGCGCCGCTTCGAGTTTGACCGGGACACGTTCGCCTACGCCAATGAGCTGGTCTGGGAATACCTGGAGGATCCCGCAGCCAAAAAAATGGTCGCCCGGCGGAGCGAAACACCGCGCACTTACACGCATCGCTGTTTTGTGATGGTGCGCTCGGCGCGGCAGTTTTTTTACCATGCCCGATTTGAGGCCGCGCTGCCGGTGGCGGAGGAAAAACGGTATCGCGACCTGGTCCGGGCGGTGGTCCGGCGCAATCCCCGGGTCGCCGGCGATGAATCCAAACGCATCGTGGTACCGGGCTATGATTCGTTGCGAAGTTTCAGCCGAGAGCAGGCGCCGGCGCTGATGGCGAGCTGCGGCGGCGCGTGGCAATCTTACGTTTTGCGCAGTCACCGGCGGATGATCCTGCCCGTTTCACGCCGCCATCAGGAGCAGATGGCGGCGCAACTGGCGCGTTCGCTGCCGGTGCGCCGGGCGGTCATCGCCCATCTGTTCCGCTTCCCACAACTGACCATTAATCACGGCATCGTCATCTACGATATGGCGGAAACGGAAACCGGCCGGCGCTTCACGGCTTATGACCCGAATCAGCCGGGCCAGCCGACGGAATTGAATTATCACCGGGCGGACCGGACGTTTTATTTTCCCCGCAACCACTACTGGGCCGGCGGGGCAGTGAACGTGGTGGAGGCGTATTGCAGTCTGGCGTATTAACGTTTCGACCGGCGCTGCGGTTTCCAGAAGGAGAGGCCGAAAACCACGAAGCCGCAGCCGTTAATGCCGGCGATATAGCCGATTTTATAGATGCGGCCCGCATTGATGGTCGCGTAAATCGGCACGTCTTTATTCATCAGCAAGCTGGGCAGCGCCATCGGCATCAACGCGCCGTGCGCGCAGCCGAGCCAGAAGCCGGGCGGGCTCTTGTCACGGTAAATCAGCGGCGCGCCCCAGGCGTAGAGCCAGCCCAGCAGCACCCCCACCAGCACAAACCGGATCAACTGCACCAGCACCGGCCGCCACCAGTTCGCCCGCGCCGGGGCCGGCCCGGATTCAAAATTGGGAATTAGGTTTGCCACGCGGCGAAAAATACCAAGCGACCGCGCCGACAACCAGATTGAATAAATAACAATTTATGAGAAGGAATTCTCATTGCCAACGCGAACAGCTGATAAATACCATTTCATTTGCTCATGGGGTTTAATCCCACAACCAAAGACCTGCGGGCGCGCGGTCCGGCTCAAGCAGCTCTGCACGAACAGGCGGCGGCGGCGGCCTTCCCGATATTCGGGCGCAAGGTGTATGTGCGCGGCGTGGTCGAGGTTTCCAATTTCTGCCGGGAAAACTGCACCTATTGCGGGATGAGGCGCGATAATCGCTCGCTCGAACGCGAACGCGCCCAGCACGACGAGATTGCTGAATTGCTCATCCACCAGCGCCCCGCCGCCATGACTGACGTGAACCTCCAGACCGGCGAAGACCCGGTGGCGGCGCGCGACGTGGTGCTGCCGCTCATCCGCACCTTGCGCCGCGAAACCAAGCTCGGACTGAGCGTCTGCCTCGGCACGCTGGACGCGGAGATTTATGAGGAACTGCAGGCGGCGGGGGCAACGGTTTACATTCTGAAATTTGAATCGGCCGATGCCGCCGACTATGAACGCTGGCAGTCCCCCGGCAAACTGGAGGAACGGCTGCGCCATATCCGCCAACTCGCCGCCGCTGGCTGGAAGGTCAGTTCCGGCTTCATCGCGGGCCTGCCCGGACAGAGCCTGGAAAAAATTCTGGCCAACTGCGAACTGGCCGCGTCGCTCCCATTGCACGGCTGCAGCGTGAGCCCGTTCATTCCCGGCGAAGCCACGCCGCTGGCCGCCGCCCCGGCCGGCGAGGTGGAAACAACTTTGAACTGCATGGCGAGCTTGCGTTTGATGCGGCCGGACTGGCTGATTCCCGCAGTGAGCGCGCTAAACATAGCGCAGGCCGACACCGGTTACCGGCGCGGGCTGCGGGCGGGGGCGAATGTGGTCACCATCAACCTCACACCCGGCGATCTGCAACGCGATTACCTGCTCTACAAACGCGAGCGATTCATCATGGACGAGGCGCGCGTGCTGGCGGCCATTGCCGCGGAGGGCCTGGAGCCATCGCGGCAAAGCATGACGGAACAGCTTGAACAAAACGCGGCAGTCCCTATCGTTGGCCCCACCTGATTCATGCCCAGCCGCATTCTGCTCATCAGCGTCAATCGTTGCACGGCCCCGGACCCGGTGTTTCCGCTGGGGCTGGCGCACATCAATGCCGCGCTGCGCCACGCCGGGCATGAGACGCGCTGGCTGGACCGGCTGTCCAACGCCGACCAACTGGCCGCAACGCTCCAAGAATTCCAGCCGGACCTCGTCGGCATTTCGCTTCGCAACATTGACGATGTGCTGATCCGCCAGCAGGAAAAATTTTACGATGAACTGGCCCCGATGACCGCCACCATCCGGCAGCACAGCCCGGCCCCGGTGGTTTTGGGCGGCGCGGGCTTCAGCATTTTCCCAGAGAAGCTGCTGGCGTTGACCGGCGCGGATTACGGAATCGCCGGCGAAGGCGAGCCGGGCGTGCTCGCCTTAGTTGACACGTTGAAAAACGGCGGCGACTTCGGCCAGGTTCCCGGTCTCGTGCATCGTCAGAATGGCAAAATCGTCATCAATCCGCTCACGCCCGGCCTGATTGATCTGCAACTCACGGAAGCCGACCGGCCACCAGAAATCGCCCGCACCTATCTCGCCGCCAGCGACACGCTGAATCTGCAAACCCAGCGCGGCTGCCATTTCCTCTGCTGCTACTGCACTTACCCGGTGATCGAAGGCAAAAACAACCGCCGCCGGCCGCCGGAAATGGTCGCCGCCGAACTGGAAAATCTCCAGCAGCAAGGCGCGAAGTTCGTTTTCATCGTGGACTCGGTTTTCAACTCCACCCCGCGCCACGTCACGGAGATCTGCGAAGCCATCCTCCGGCGCAACGTGAAGATTTCCTGGGGCTGCTTCCTGCGTCCGCGCGGGCTGACGACGGAGCTGATGGATTTGATGGCGCGCGCCGGACTGACGCACATCGAGTTCGGCACCGACAGCTTTTCCGACGTAACGCTGAAAACCTACGCGAAACATTTCACGTTTGAGGATGTGTTTGAATCCAGCGAGCTGGCGCGGAAGCGGAATATTGACTACTGCCATTTCCTCATCTGCGGCGGCCCCGGCGAAACGCCCGCGACGCTAGAAGAGGGTTTTCAAAATTCGCTGCGCCTGAAAAATACCGCCATCATGGCGGTCGTCGGGATGCGGATTTATCCAGGCACCCCGCTGTTCACGCAGGCGGTGGCGGAAGGCGTTATTCAAGCCGATGCTGATTTGCTCGCACCGGTCTATTACCTCGCGCCGGGGCTGACGGAGGAGATGATTTTTTCGCAGCTCCGCGAGTTTTCCCGGCGTTCACCAAGCTGGATTGCCGGTGATCCCCTGCCCGGCTATCAGGAATTGATCAAACGGCTCCGCAAACGCGGCGTGGCCGGCCCGCTCTGGAGCTACCTTTCCACCGTGCAACGTATCTGGCAACCCACTGCTAAATGAAAAAACTCCTACTCATCGCGCCCAACGTCAAAAACAGCCTCATGGCGGGCGGCATGATGTTTCGTCTGCCCAACCTCGGCCTGCTCCGCGTCGCGGCGCTCACGCCGCCGGAATGGGACGTGACCATCGTGGACGAAAAGATCGAGCCGCTCGATCTGAACCAGCCCGCCGATCTCGTCGGCATCACGACGATGACCACCACGGTCAAGCGCGGCTATGAGATCGCGGATCATTTCCGGCGGCGCGGCATCAAAGTGATCATGGGCGGCATGCACGTCTCGGTGCTGCCGCAAGAGGCACTGCAGCATTGCGACACCGTGGTGGTGGGCGAGGCGGAAATTCTCTGGCCGGCCCTGTTAAATGACCATGCCCAGAACGCGCTAAAACCCATTTACCGTCACGAAGGCGAATGGCCGCCGCTCGTCGGACTGCCGCCGAACAACTGGGAATTGTTCCGCCCGAAAAAATATCTGCCGATTCATTTCATGGAGACGACGCGCGGCTGCCCGATTGACTGCGAGTTCTGCGCCGTCACCACCGCCTTCGGCGGCAAGTTCCGCAATCGCCCGCAGGATGAGGTGCTGGCGGAACTGAAAACACTCCGCCCGTTCACCGGTCTACTCACGCTGAAGAACCTGGTGTTTTTTGTGGATGACAACATCGTGAGCAACCGCGCCTACGCCCGCGAATTTTTCAGCCGCATCGCCGATCTAAATCTGAACTGGTTTGGCCAGGCTTCGGTCAACATCGCCAAGGATCCGGAGATTTTGAAGCTGGCGGAAAAGAGCGGATGCACCGGCCTCTTCATGGGCTTCGAGACGCTTTCGACGGACGCCATCAAATCCATCGGCAAAGGCGTCAACAAGCCGAGCGAATACCTCGACGTCGTTAAAAAAATCCACGACCACGGCATCGGCATAGATGGCTCGTTCGTCTTCGGCTTCGACACGGATGACGCCGGGGTTTTTGACCGCACGGTGGAATTCGTCATCAAGGCCAAACTCGAAGTGGTCTATTTTTCAATTCTCACGCCGTATCCCGGCACGCGCCTCCACCAGCGGCTCACGACGGAGGGACGATTGCTGACCGAGGACTGGGATCTTTACGACGCCAACCATGTGGTCTATCAGCCGAGAACTTTCACGCCCGACCAACTCCTCGAAGGCTACTACGGCGCGCTGAAAGAGGTTTATACCGTGCCCTCCATCATGAAGCGGCTCTGGGGGACGACCTCGTGGAAAAACTTTTTCTACCCGATGAACTTCGCGTTCCGCGGCGGCGTGAACCGGCTGGCGAGCAGCCTTGGCCAATAATCACCTGCGCATGAATTTTCACGCCCATCCCCTGCCCGCCACCCCGCCGCGCGTCGTCGTGACCGGCGCGGGCATCGTGACGGCGCTGGGAATTGGCTGGCAAAAAAACGCGGCTGGTTTCCGCGCCGGAAAAACCGCGTTCCGGCCGGTGACGCAATTTGACGTCAGCCGCCAGCGCGTGAAAACGGCGGCGGAAGTTGACCTGCCGGCACAGATGCCCGCCACGCTTTTGAGCGCCCGCCAATCCGCCCGACTGGACCGCGCCAGCGCGCTCCTCCTGCTCGCTGCGGTTGAAGCGTGGCAGCAATCCGGCTGGGAGGCGTCCGATGAAATTCCGCTGGTGCTCGGCACGACCTCCGGCGGCATGCCGCTGGGCGAAGCCTATTTCCGGCAGGCCGTGCAAACGCCGCGCCAGCATCGCCGCCAGCCGACGCGGGCCTTCCATTATCAATCCCATTCGCAAGGTCGCATCGTTCTCGACGCCCTCGGCCTTGGCGGGCCGGTCAGCATCATCTCCAACGCCTGCGCGTCGGGTTCGTGCGCCATCGGTCAGGCATGGGAACTCATCCGCAGCGGCGCGGCGGAACGCGTTTTCACCGGCGGCTACGATGTTTTGAGCCAGTTCGTTTTTGCCGGATTCGATGCGTTGCAATCCCTGTCGCCGACGCACTGCCGTCCGTTCGATAAAAACCGCGACGGTCTGGCCGTGGGCGAGGGGGCGGCCATGCTCACCCTCGAAACGCTCGCCAGCGCCCAGCAACGCGGCGCGAAAATCCTTGGTGAAATCATCGGCTACGCCACGACGATTGACCGGCATCACCTCACGCAGCCGCATCCCGAAGGCAGCGCCGCGTTCGCCGCCATGACGCAGGCCTGCGCCGTCGCGGGCGTGACGTCGGCGGAAATTGATTACGTCAACGCGCACGGCACCGGCACACCGCTCAACGACGGAGCCGAGGCCGCCGCCATAAGCCGGTGGGCCGGAGCGCGGGCGGCGACCTTGCCCGTCAGTTCCACCAAGGCGAGCGTCGGTCATCTGCTGGGCGGCGCGGGGGCGGTGGAAGCCGTCGTCTGCCTCATGGCGTTACGCGGTCAATGGCTGCCGCCGGAACTCGCGCTGGTGACCCCCGATCCGCTTTGCCAGTTTCCGCTCGTCACGAAGCCACAGGAGGCGACCGTGAACACAGTGCTTTCCAATTCCTTTGGCTTCGGCGGGGTCAACGCCACCTTGATTTTACGGAGGCGGGCATGAGCAGAATTTTTGTCAGCGGATACGGAGCCGTTTCACCAGCGGGCTGGAGCACGGGGGAAATGCAAAAAGCTCTGGCGGACGGAAACCCGCTGCCGATTCAGCCGCTGGAACGACCCGGTTGGGAAAAACCGCTGCGGATGCGCGCCGTGCCCGCACCCACGGTGCGACCGGCTTTTCTCGCGCACCCACGGCTGCGGCGCACCAGCCCCATCACGCACTACGCAGCGGCGGCAATGCTGGAGGCGGTCAAAAACCTGCCGCCGAACCCAGCAAGGCGCATCGGTCTCATCGTCTGCCTGCAATCCGGCTGCGTGCAATACACCTACCGTTTTTTTGAGGAGGCGCTGGCGGATCCGGTCACCGCCAGCCCGCTGCTGTTTCCCGAAACGGTTTTTGCCGCCCCCGCCAGCCATCTGGCGGCGCTGCTGGATAACACCCCGCTCGTCAGCACCTTGATGGGCGACCCGGCAACGTTCGCCCAAGGGCTCGCGCTGGGCGCAGACTGGCTCCGGCAAAACCGCGTGGAGATCGCCGTGGTCGTCGGCACCGAGGAGATCAACTGGCTGCGCGCCGACGCGCTCTGGCATCTCGAACACGCCGCCATCATCAGCGGCGGCGCCGGCGCAGTGGCCTTGTGCCGCGCCGGGGAATTCCCCAGCGGCGTGGAATTGTCCTCAGTCACCCAGCCACAAAGTTATTCCGCCCGCAAAAGCCGGGTGCATGCCGCGCGCGCGATGCGGGCAGAATTTTCCCCGGTTGAAAACGAGCTGCTATGCGACGGCCTGGGCGACAGCCCGCGGGCGGACGCCCCGGAAATTGCCGCGTGGCAAAACTGGTCCGGCGCGCGCTTGAGTCCCAAGAGAATTCTGGGCGAAGGCCTTATGGCCGCCGCCGCGTGGCAATGCGTGGCCGCCGGCGCCGCCGTGGCGGAACACCAAGCTCCCGCCGCCATCGCCAGCCTCGTCGGCTGCAACCAGCAGGCGATGGGGGTCCGTTTTCAGGCTTGCTGCGACGCAGATGTCTCGCGCAAACTTTGACCCATCAAATCATGGAAATTCCAAAGGAACTCATACTGCAAATCAAGCAGTTGCTCATCGAAAACCTCATGCTGCAGCTCACGGCGGAAGAAATCGGCAACCAACAACCGTTGTTCGGTCCGGAAAGCGTGGGGCTGGATTCAGTGGACGCCCTGCAAGTCGTCGTGGCGTTGGATAAAACCTTTGGCTTGAAGATTCAGGATCCAGAAGCCGCCAAGCAGATTCTGCAAAGTGTCCACACCATTGCCGAGGCGGTCGTCCAGCACCGCGCCAATCCCGACGCGGCCCAGTGAGCGATGCCGCCCACAAAACCCTTCTCGGGCTGACGCTGGCAGCCTTGGCTTGGCTTGGCGGCGGCTGCATGACGTCGCCGGACAAGACCCTTTTCACCACCACCGGCTCCGGCTGGACCGTGCGGCAAGGTCAGGCCATCTGGAAACCCGGCTTGAAGCATCCCGAACTCGCGGGCGAAATCGTGCTGGCTCAAAATCCCGACGGTCGCAGCAGCCTGCAATTCACCAAAACGCTCCTGCCAGTCACGCTGGCGCAGACAACCACCACGAACTGGCTCATCCAATTTCCGGCCCAGCGACTGGGTTTCACCGGGGGCGGCCAACCGCCGCAGCGTTTTGTCTGGTTGCATTTGTCCGCCGCGCTCGCCGGCAAAACCCTGCCGGAGATTTACCATTTCCAACACGCGCCGGACGGCGGCTGGCGCTTGGAAAACCGGCGCACGGGTGAATTTGTGGAAGGCTTTCTATCGCCGTGAGCACCCGGCTGAAACGCTGGTGGTGGGTGCTGCTGCTCGTCGCGATGGCTGCCGGCGCCTGGCGGCTGCGCTTCAACGTGGAGATTCTGGATTTGCTGCCGCCGGAAGAACCCTCGGTGCAGGGACTGAAAATTTACCAGAAACGTTTCACCAACGCGCGCGAACTGGTCGTCACCGTGCGGGCAACGGACGCGGACAAGGCAGAACAGCTGGCCGGGACCCTCGCAGAAAAACTCCGCGCCCAGACCAACCTGGTCAACGGCGTGACGTGGCAACCGCCGTGGCTGGAGCAGCCCGGCCAGCTCGCGGAAATTCTTGCATGTCTCTGGCTTAACCAGCCGCCAACCGACTTTGCCGCGCTCACCAACCGGTTGTCCGCCGACAATATCGGCACCGTGCTCGCCGAAACCCGCGAGGCACTGGCCACATCGCTTTCACCCACGGACATCGCCCGCCGCGCATTTGACCCGTTCAACCTGCTGGAACTGCCCGCGCTCACCAACGTCAGCGGGCTTTCGATGGATCAGGGATCGAAGATGTTCGTCTCGGCGGGTGGAACCTTCCGGCTGCTCTTCGTGCAGGCGCAGCCGGAACTCGGCGGCTACCGTGAATGCACGGCCTGGCTGAAAGCCATCGCGTCAGCGGTGAAAACCATTCAAGCCAGCAACCCGGATTTTGCACCGGTGAAAGTACATTTCACCGGACGCCCGGTTTTTGTCGCGGAAATATCTTCGCAGATGCAGAAAGATTTGAGCGGCTCGGTCACCGGCACCGCCATCATCATCGCCATTCTTTTCTGGTTCACGCACCGCCGCTGGCTGCCGATGCTGTGGCTGCTCACGCTGCTGCTGTTGATTCTCGCCGCCACGCTCGCGCTGGGCGGATTGATTCTCGGCACGATCAGCATTGTGAGCATGGGCTTCGCAGCAATTTTGCTTGGGCTCGCGGTGGATTACGCGGTGGTGCATTACCAGGAAGCACTGGCGCATCCGCAGTTGAGCGTGCCGGAAATCCGCCGCGCCATCGCGCCCAGCATCCTCTGGGCGGCGATCACAACCATTAGCTCGTTTATGGTTTTGAACTTCGGGGGCCTGCCCGGCCTCGCGCAGCTCGGCACGCTCGTCGGCATCGGGGTGGCGCTGGCCGCGCTGGTGATGGTGATGATTTATCTGCCACCGCTCTTTCCCAGCCGCCGAAAAACGGCCGCGCCGGTTGCAGCCAACTGGTGGAGCTATTTTATACCGCCGCGCGAAACGCCCGCCGCCGCGCCGGCGAACAATTTTCCCAGCCGAAGAATTTTGTGGCTGACGGCTGCGCTCGTCATCGTGGCTGGAACCATTCTGTTTTTTCACCGTCCCGGACTCGACCACACCGCTGACGCGCTGAAACCGCAGCATAGTCAGGCGCAGGCGACCCTGGAGGAAATCACCACCGAGATGGGCATTCCGCAGGACGCGCTGTGGGTCATCATCTCCGGCCAGGACGAAAGTAAAATTTTTCAGCGCCTCACGCTGGCGGAAAAGGCATTGAACACGGCGCGCTCACAAAAAGTTGTCGGCGAGTTTCTACTGCCGACCGCGCTGTGGCCGCGGCCGGAAAATCAGGTTTCCAACCGCATCACCGCCGCCTGGTTCACCGGGCAGCGAACGCGCTTGAGCGAGGCAGCGCTGGCGGCGGGCTTTAACACCAACGCCCTGTTTCTCACCGATGAATTAACCCGCACCTGGTCGCGCGCCGCCCTCGCCACCGGCACGGTCTGGCCAACCAATGAGGTGAGCCGCTGGCTGCTCAAACGCTTTGTCACCCGCGCCGACAACCAATGGTTTGTCATGGGCCTGGTCTATCCGGCCACCCATCACCCGGACTCCAAGGCCCTGGCAAATTTGTCGGCGCAGCTGGCGCAAAACAAAATTCTGCTGTCCGGCTGGAGCCTGCTCGGCACCAGCACACTCCAACGGGTGCAGGAAAAAATGTGGGCGGTGGTCACCCCGATGGTGCTGCTCGTGTTGACGTCGCTGTGGCTGGCGTTTCGCCGGCCCGCGGAAATTTTCCTCGGCCTCGCGGTGCTGCTGCTGAGCGGACTTTGTCTGCTGGCCGTCATGGCCGTGCTCGGCTGGTCGTGGAATTTGCTCAACCTGATGTCCGTGCCGCTGCTGCTGGGCACGGGGGTGGACTACGGCATCTTCATGCAGCTCGCGTTGCGGCGGCACGGCGGCGACCTCGCGATGGTGCGACGCTCCATCGGCCGCGCGCTGCTGCTGTGCGGCGGCACGGCCATCGCCGGGTTCGGCTCGCTTGCGTGGTCGGGCAACGCCGGCATGGCCAGCCTTGGCAAAATCTGCGCCACCGGCATCGCGGCAAACATGTTGATCTCCATTTATCTGCTGCCAGCATGGTGGCAGAAATTAAGAGCGGAAGGCGGAAGGCGGAAAGCGGAAACGAAGAAAGCCGGCACGCCTTCAGTCTTTTATCGCGTTTGGCTTTGGCAAACCGGTTTGATCTGCGTCCGGTTTCTGCCGGACTTCGTGCTGCAATCCATTTGCGTCAGCGTGGCGGAGATTTATTACCGGGTGCAGCCGCAGCGGCGGGAAATGGTCGTTCAGAATCTACTGCCCGTGGTTGGCCATGACCGGCGGCTGGCGAGGCGCAAGGCGCACGAACTGTTCCGCCAGTTCGCAGTGAAACTCGCGGAACTCTGGCGGTTTGAAAGTGGCGTGGTCATGGATCGCTGGCTCACGGCGGGCACCGACTGGAGCATTCTGGAAAACGCCTGCGCGCGAAAACGCGGCGTGCTGCTGCTCACGCCCCACCTCGGCAACTGGGAACTCGGCGGCGCATTGCTCGGCCAGCGCGGCATCAAAATTGTGGTAATCACGCAGGCGGAACCCGGCGACGGGCTGACGGAATTGCGTCAGGCTTCGCGCGCCCGCTGGGGCATCGAGACGTTCGTCATCGGCAGCAACGGTTTTGATTTTGTGGAGATCATCAAGCGGCTGCAGGCCGGCGAGAACGTGGCGCTGCTCATCGACCGTCCACCGGAGGCGAAAGCCGTGGACGTGAATTTGTTCGGCCAGCCCTTCCGCGCCTCCGTGGCGGCAGCGGAACTCGCCCGCGCCTCCGGTTGCGCAGTGCTCGGCGTGGTGGTGGCGCGTGAAGCCGAAGGTTATGCCGCACGGATTTTACCGGAGTTCACCTACGATCGCGCCGCGCTGGGCAGCCGCGAGAACCGGCAAAAATTCACGCAGCAGATTCTATCCGCCTTCGAACCAGAAATCCGGCGCTACCCAGAGCAATGGTTTCATTTCGTGCCCGTCTGGCCGGACTCAAAACCAAAATAAAAAGCCGGAACATTTCTGTTCCGGCTGGCAAAATTCTATACTTGCAACCTCTGGCTATTTCAGTGGACGCCAAAGCAAAACAATTTACCGCCCACGCCTCCTTGCATTTGCGAGTGTGAAAAAATGAAGGCGTACTCACCCGAGGCAAGGCTGTCTCTGGGAGTCACGCGATAGATTCCCAGTCCAACCTTACTCCATTCGATGGCCCGTTTTTCTTTTGAGGGCACCCCCATTGTTCCGCCATATGCACCTCCGGAACCTATAGAAATTGTCCGCTCTTGTTTCTTACTTGTATTTATCACTTTTAAATGTGCCAAAGGCACTTGATCCGGGGTCAGGGTTCCGAACATATCCCCGTTGTCTTTCCGGCCCTCGCCAAAATACATATAGAAAACCGGCTTGGAGGAAGTTATTTGCGTTTTCGCGGAAACTTCCGAAATCACGATGGCCCGATTGTGGATACCAAAGGGACCATAAAACTGTGAAACATCATAGGTTTCCGTGCTTAATTGCGTCATTTTCTTTACCCCGCCAACTTCTTCATAAAACCACACACCGGAATCATGATATGTATTGGGGTCATTTATATCGCCAACTGGCGGCTGTTTGTTCTCATTGTCCGTTACAGTCGTAACCGGGTGCGTTGCAGGTTTTTGGCTTTTTGCATTAATCATCGCCGAAATAACCGAGCCAGACACCTTCGCCTCTTTTAACCGTATTATGCCGTCCACCGTCACATCAAAATCAGTTTTTGAGGTCTTGATCTTGTCGACAATCACTTCGTCGCCCAAATTCAAACTTTGTAGTTTGATAATGGAAGCATTATTCAGAATTTCGACATTTTGATCTGCAGCGCAGACGGACGGGCAAATCAAACGGATTGCCGAGGTGCTGGCAATCAGCATTCCCGCTACAACCAATGCGGTAAAACGGACAAGTGGGTTAAGTTTCATAATGATTTTTTGATTAATTTTGTATCACAGCTAAAGCAATAGCGGAACCCTGCAAATTCCATTTGCTTCTTAAATACCAAGGGCGTGGGAATGTCAAGGTTTCCCATGAGACGGCAACAATCAGTTGCAGTCGCAACCACAAAACAAATACCATCGCCGCACGATGATTCAACTGACGGGACATGACCTGGCCCTGGGCGACGTTTGGGAAATCGCTCACCGCCGCCGCCGTTGCGAAATTCCCGCCGCCGCCCGCGAGCGGATGCTCGCCAGCCGGGCGCTCGTGGAGAAAGTTGCCGCCGAACCGCGCGCCGTCTATGGCATCAACACCGGCTTCGGCCCGTTGAGCGGCACGCGCGTCTCCACCGCGGACTTGGAGCAGCATCAGTTGAACCTGCTGCATCATCTTTCCGTCGGTCAGGGAAAGCTTTTTTCTCCCGAGGAAACCCGCGCCATCATGGTCGCCCGCGCCAATGCGCTGACGCGCGGCTATTCCGGCATCCGGCCCGAAGTCGTGGATCTGCTCATCGCCGCGCTGAACCGCGATATTCTTCCGGAAATTCCCAGCGAAGGCTCCGTCGGTGCCAGCGGCGACCTTGTGCCGCTCGCGCACATGGCGCGGATGCTTGTCGGCCTCGGCCACGTCCGCATCGGCGACCAGCGCCTGACCGCTGCCGATGCGCTCAAGCAAAACGGTCTGGCGCCCGTCACGCTCCAGTGCAAGGAAGGCCTCGCGCTCGTCAACGGCACGTCCGTGATGACCGGCCTTGCCGTGCTCGCCGTGCGCGAAGCCGCCGAGCTGTTGAGCTGGAGCGAATTGCTCTCGGCGAATCTTTTTCAGGCGCTCTGGGCCTCGCCGGAAGTGCTCTGCGAACAGGTTCACAAGGCACGCGGTTTTCGCGGGCAATCCGCCGTGGCTGAGCGCATCGCCGCGCATCTGCGGACGCATCCAAAATACCAGCAGGAAATTGACGAGCACCAATGGGGTTCGCACGCCAAACCGGTGGCGCCGGGCGTGGAAATCCAAGACCCGTATTCCGTCCGCTGTTCCCCCCAAATTCTCGGCGCGTTTCAGGAATCGCTCTGGCACATCGAGCAGGTCATCGAGCGCGAACTCAACGCCTCCACCGACAACCCGCTCGCGTTCCCCGAAACGCAGTCCATCATCCACTGCGGCAATTTTTACGGCCAGCAAATCGCGATGGCGTGCGACTATCTGCGGCTTGGCCTTGCCAAATGCGCGCTGCTCCTCGAACGCCAGCTCGAACGGCTCGTCAACTGGCGTTACAGCCTCGGCCTGCCGCCGCTGCTCGCCGGCGGCGATTCCGGTTTGAACTCCGGCTTCATGGGCGTGCAACTCCTTGCCACGTCGCTCGCCGCCGACTGCCGTTTATTGACCGCGCCCGCCAGCGTGCAGACCATTCCCACCAACGCGAACAACCAGGACGTGGTCAGCATGGGCACGATTTCCGCCCGCATGACCCGCGAGCTGACGGAAAAAGTCTGGAAGCTTGCCGCCATTCAGGCGCTCGCACTCACGCAGGCCGCCGATCTGCGCGGCGGCGACCTGATGGGCGCGGATTACGCAAAGCTGCACCGCCTCGTGCGCGGCGTCTCGGCAAAACTCTCGTTGGACCGCCCGCTGTTCGAGGACATCGCGCGCGTCAACGAACTGCTTCGTTCGCCGGCGGCGCAAAAACAACTGCTCCCGCCGCGGCCGCCGGCACCGTGACCAATTATGAGCGGCGGCCATTCTCCCGAAACACCCGCAGTTCGCTGGTCGGGGCGCACCCGCGGCGGGTATTTCGGCAACTGGTGTTTCGTCCAGCTCATCCGCCGGCTCGGCGTCCGCTGGGCCTACGGCTTGCTGATTTTTGTCGCCGCTTATTTCACGCTCTGCAATCCGTCCAGCTACCGCTGCTCCAAGGACTTTCTGCGCCGCACGCTCGGGCCGCAGCCGTTCTGGAAATGGCCGCTGCTGGTCTATCGCCATTTTTTCTCCTTCGGCGTCACGCTGCTGGACCGGCTCGCAGTCATCATGAGCCGTACAAAAATTGAATGCACCCACGAGGGCGAATTTCTCTTCAAGGATTATCTGGATCGCGGCCAGGGCGTCATTCTGCTCGGCGCGCATGTCGGCAGTTGGGAAATCGGCGGACACCTGCTGGGCCGCCTCGGCAAACCCGTCAATGTCGTGGTGCTGGAAAAAGACGAGGCCCGGCTGCGGGAGCTGTTCAGCCAGGCGCTCGCGGCGAAACAATTCAACCTCATCGCCACCGACGGTCATCCGCTGCGCAGCATTCCCATCTCGGCGGCCTTGCGGCGCGGCGAAATCGTCTGCCTGCTCGGCGACCGCTCGTTCGGCGGCGCGGATCTGCGTGTGCCGTTTCTCGGCGGCTCCGCGCGGTTTCCCGTCGGCCCGTATCTGCTCGCAGCGGTGAGCGGCGCGCCGATTTTCCAGACCTTTGTCATCCGCAAACGCCTCGGCCACTACCGTTTTTTCTCGTTCCCCGCGAAATTTATTCCCCGCGAAATCCTGCGCGCCGGCCCTGAGGCCCTGAAGCCGCACGTCGCCGAATATGCCGCGCGCCTTGCCGACGTAGCCCAACAATACCCGTTCCAATGGTTTAACATTTTTCCATTTTGGGACGAACCACCCGCGCCGGTGAAGACTGAAATAGTTTCCGCCGCCGCAACCACTGCGGCAAAATCCACGCCATGAACCCAACTGACAATCCCGCCCGCAGCCGCACCATCCGGCGCGGCACACCGCGCGCCTTTATCGAGGACCAGAGCACCGTGCGCGTCCGCTTCAATGAGGTGGACGCCTTGCACATCGTGTGGCACGGGCATTATGTCAATTATTTTGAGGAAGGCCGGCGCGCCTTCGGCCGGCGGCTGGGCATTGATTACCCCACGTTTATTGAGCAGCGCATCGCCATTCCCGTCATCCATGTGGAAGTGAATTTTCTCGCGCCTGCAAAATTGTCCGACACGCTCACCATCACCACGCGCCTGCTGAAATCCGAAAGCGCCCGGCTCGACTTCGATTACGAAATCCGCCGCGAAAGTGAAGCCGCCCTGCTCGCCACGGGCAGCACCAGCCAGGTTTTCACCACGCCGACGGGCGAACTGATCTTGAACTGGCCGCTCTTCATGCTCGAACGTCTCACCTCGTGGGAATCGCTTTGGAAACAGCCGTGAACAAACGCGCCATTGCCATCGCCGGCAGCGGCGCGGTCTGCGCCACCGGACTCAGCCTGGCACTGCTGCAACGCGCGGTGGAGGCGAACAGCAGCGCTTTGCAACGCCGGGAACTGGGCATCGGCAAAACCAGCCAGAGCATCGTCGCCGGCTTTGTGCCAGACAAAACCGTGGCGCAACTGCGCGCCGCCGATGCCGCTCACGCCGACTCGCGCGCCTTTCTTTTCGCCGCCGCCGCGCTGCGCGAAGCCGCTGAAATTACCGGCGGCATTCTGGGTTCGATTTCTCCCCAACGACGCGGTTTTGTCCTTTCGACCACGAAGGCGAACATCGAGGCGCTCGACAATCTTGTCCGCCGGCTGCCGGTTTCCGCCATCGCCCAACGCCAGATCCAGCCGGCGTTTCTCGCCGCCGACCTCGCGAAAGCATTTGATTGTCGGGGCCCGGTGCAATGTGTTTCCGCCGCCTGCATTTCCGGCCTGAGCGCGCTTCTGCAAGGCGCGGCGCTCATCCGGCGCGGACTCGCCGATGTGGTATTGGTCGCCGGTGTGGATTTGATTTCGCAATTCGTCCTGTCCGGTTTCAACTCGCTCAAGTCGCTCGACCCCGAAGGCTGCCGGCCTTTCGATCAATCGCGCATCGGCTTAAGCCTCGGCGAAGGCGCGGCGGCCATCGTGCTGGTGAAGCGTGAATTACTTTCGTCGCCGGCCATTTTACTTTCCGGCGGGGGGACAAGCAACGATGCCAATCATCTCACCGGCCCGTCGCGCGACGGCTCCGGTCTGGCGCTCGCCATCCAGCGCGCACTGGCGAAGGCGGAATTCACACCGGAACAGATTGATTACGTCAATGCCCACGGCACCGGCACGCCTTATAACGATGCCATGGAATCGCTGGCCCTGCGCTCCGTTTTTGGCGACCGCGTGCCGCCATTCAGTTCCAACAAAGGCATCTTTGGCCACACGCTCGGCACGGCCGGCGTCCTGGAAACGGCGCTCTGCGTGGCGGCAATGCAAAATAATTTATTGCCCGGCACCCCGCGCCTGCGTGAACGGGATCCGGTCGCGCCGGCATCTCTGTTAGCCACGCCACAGCCGACGGCGCATTTGAAACGGATTCTGAAAATGAACTGCGGCTTCGGCGGCACCAACGCGGCCGTGGTTTTGGAACAGGAACAGCCATGAGCAACCTCGTCATCCACGCCGCCAGCTATCTCGGCCCGGAAGGGTTGGGCAATGACCAGACCGGGCTGCGCGCGTGGCCGGCGGAGCTCGCCGGCAATTTGTCGCGGGGTGAACTGGATGGTTTGCACTGGTCATTGTTGTCGGACTCTGATCCATCGCGTTTTCTGCGGATGGACTTGATGTGCCGCCTCGGTTTCATGGCGGCGGAATTGCTGGCCGTGAATTTTGATGCCCTGTCTGACACGCGTCGCGACCGCCTCGGCGTATGCGTTGAAAGCTTCACCGGCTCGCTGGATACCGACATCCGCTTCGCCCAGACGCCGCGGCCAAGCATCTTTGCCTACACGCTGCCGAGCACCGTGATCGGTGAACTCTGCATCCGCTACCGGCTGAAAGGCCCGGTGCTGTCGCTTATTTTGCCGGACGCGAACGGAGCTGGCGTTTTGACTGAAGCCGCCGAATGGCTGCGCGCCGGCGACGCGGAAATGGTTTTGTGCCTCGGGATCGAAGCGATAAATCGCTCCACCGTGAATTCTATTTTGTTCCCGGAAAATCTTTTACCACGCGGCTGGCACGGCGCAGCCTTGCTGCTCGGCCGCCCTGACAATTCACCGCGCGAAAGGTCATTCAGCGGCGGAACTCTGGTGGATGCGTGCCGAAATCTGTGTTCCGCACCGGAACGCGCTTGCTAAAGCAATTCATGGAAAGTTACGCTTGCACCATACCGATATGGAATCGCTGATTGAAGAACTGAAAACCAAGATTATCGCGGGGTTTCACCTCGAAGGTGTCACCCCGGCAGATATCAATGCTGACGAGCCGATTTTCGGCACGGGGCTGGAGCTGGATTCCATTGACGCGCTCGAACTCGTGGCGATTTTGGAATCGGATTACGGCATTGTCATCACCGAACGCTCGGTCGCCGACCAGGCGTTTGCCTCGCTCCGCGCGCTCGCCGGTTTTGTCGCGGCCAACCGCACCTGATGTCCCGGCGCACTCCAGTCATCACCGGCACCGGCATCATCTGCGCCGCCGGTTGTGGCGTGGCGTCCGTCTGGGAATCCATCCGCGCCAACCGCTCCGGCCTCGGCCCCCTCACGCTTTTCCCCTCACCCCGCTTTGGCCATCATCTGGTTGGCCAAGTCTGCGAGGACGTGGAACTTCTCGCCGGAAACGTGCGCGGCTCACGCTCGGATAAACTTGCCTGGATTGCCGCGCGCGAGGCGCTGACCGACGCTGGTTTTGCATCTAGTTTGGGCAACATCAATCCTGCGCGCGTCGGCGTGATGCTCGGCTCGACCGTCGGCGGAATGCTGGGCACGGAAAAAGTTCTCGCCGCGCTCCTCCGCGAAAATCGACATCGCTTCGGCCCACTGCGCTTCCATGAATGCGCCGGCACGGCGGATTTGTGCGCCCAAAAAATCGGCGCGCTCGGGCCGGTTGCCACGCTTTCCACCGCGTGTTCCGCCGGGGCGATGGCCATCCTCGCCGCCGCCGAACTAATTGGGCAAGGCGAGGCGGACGTGATGCTGGCGGGCGCAGGCGATTCCCTGTCGCGGCTTACGCTGAACGGTTTTGGCTCGCTGCTGCTGCTGGATCCGAATGGCTGCCGTCCCTTCGATGCGCGGCGCACCGGCATCAGCCTGGGCGAAGGCGCAGCGATGCTCGTCATCGAAGCCGAGGAAACCGCCAGCGCGCGCGGGGCGACGATCCTGGCGCGGCTCGCCGGCTGGGGCGCGAGCTGCGACGCCTTTCACGCCACCGCGCCGCAGCCCGAGGGCAACGGCGCGTTCGCCGCCATGCAGCGGGCGCTGGAACGCGGCGGGCTTCAGCCAGGCGATATTGATTTTGTCAGCGCGCACGGGACGGCCACGCCGGACAATGACGCGATGGAAATGCGCGCTTTGAAAAGACTGTTCGGCGACGCGGTGCCGCCGTTCGCCTCGGTGAAACGGTTTTTCGGCCACACGCTGGCGGCGAGCGGCGCGATCAAGGCCGTGCTGGCGGTGCAATCGCTGCGCGAACAAGCTGTTCCCGGCACGCCCGGCTTTGAAGTCACCGACGAGAGACTTGGCCTTGAGCCGGTGAAGGCATTCCGCCCCCAACCGGTTTCGCTAATCTTGAGCAACTCCTTCGGCTTCGGCGGCAACAACATGGCGCTGGTGTTTGAAAAATCTGATTTAGGTGGCAGCCGACGTGAGGAGGCTCATCCTTCATTGACGATTTACGATTTACGATTTACGCGCAGCTCAACCAGTGAGAGCGACTCGTCAATCGTAAATCGTAAATCGCAAATACCGGGTTTTGCCATCCTCGGTGCCGGCGTGGTCAGTGCGGCGGGTAATTCAATTGCGGAAATCGCAGCGACATTTCGCAACGGCGGCACGGCGGCTTCCCTGTTTTCCGTTCCCGCTATTTCCCCGACGGCACAAGCGCAAGTTCATGCCTGCGGCGAATTCGGCGCGGAGCAATTCATCGAGCCGGCCAAGCGCCGCAAGTTGAGCCGCATCCAGCAAATGACGCTGGTCGCCGCCAAGAAAGCCCTGGGTGCGGAACTCCTCGCCAGCACCACACCGGAAGGAATCTGCGCGGTGATTGGCACCGGACTCGGCTCGCTGACGGACACGGCGGCATTTGTGGAAAATCTGATTTTGAAAGATGAGCGCGCCCCGCGCCCGGCTCTGTTCACCAGTTCCGTCCACAACTCGCTGGCATCGCAGGTGGCGATTGAACTCAAGCTTTCCGGCCTGAACTCAACGCCGGTGCAGCGCGAAATCGCCTTTGAAACCGCGCTCTGGCAGGGGGCCAACGAACTGGCATCCGGCCGCGCGGAACTCGCACTCGTCGGTGCGGCGGACGAGTTGAACCAATACCACCTCGCCGCCGGAATCCGCTGGGGCTGGTGGAATAAAACTTTGCCACGGTCGCTGCCGGGCGAGGGCTGCGCGCTGTTTACGCTCGGCCGCGCGGAAACTGCGGCGTCGCCACTGGCGTTTGTCTCTGCCATTCGCATTGGTCGAAGTGAAAAACCTGACCCCGTGGCTGAAGCTGACTGGATTCTGGAAACACTGGAGCGCGACGGCATGGCATCGGGCGAAGTGGATTTGCTGCTGACCGGCGCGAATGGTGCTCCCGCGCAGACTGAATATTACCGTGCGCTGGCGACGGAGTTTTCCCGGCGCGCCGGACACGAGGTTTTACTCCACACCTACCAGCAGGTCTGCGGAGAACATCATTCGGCGTCGGCGTTTGGCTTTCTTACCGCGATAGGTTTGGTGCGCGGAGAAATTGCGGCGGAGCGCGCCTGCAAAGCCGTGGTGCTGCTCACGCTCTCGCCGACGGGAACGAAAGGAATGTGTTGCATCCGCGTCTGACCAGATACCAGATGGTTCTCGTCGCCACCGTTTGCGCGACGGTGTTGATTGCTACTTTTGCCAGTGGCGTCGCGCGCTGCTGGTGGCTCGCAGGCGTTTGCTCACTGGCTGGAGCAATCATCGGACTCGGCGTATCGTTTCCGCAATGGCAGATGTTTGGTGAAAGCATTTGCGCGGTGGCGACCCAGCGGAAATTTGTCGCCCTGACTTTCGACGACGGACCGGACGCGGAGAACACCCCGGCCCTGCTCGCGCTGCTGGCGCAGCGAAAAGTCCGCGCCACGTTTTTCTGCATCGGTAACCGCGTTTTTCAGCAATCGGAACTGGTGAAGCGCATGGCGGCGGAAGGCCACCGGATTGAAAATCACACGTTTCAGCACAGCCCGGCGACCAACATTTTCTCCATCTCGCGGCTGCGCGAAGATCTGACCCAGGCGCAGGCTGAAATCCTGCAGGCGTCCGGACGCGCCCCGGAATATTTCCGCCCGCCGGTGGGCCTGACGAATCCACGCATCTTCCGCGTAACCGACGAACTCAACCTGAAAGTCATCGGCTACACGGCGCGCGGACTGGATCGCCGGAACGACCCGCCGGAAATCATCGTCGAGCGGTTGCTACGGAAGCTCCAGCCGGGCGCGATTTTCCTCCTGCACGACGCCGGGGTGCCACGCGAACGTCTGCTGGCCGTGGTGACGTTGCTGTTGGACAAATTGGAAGCCGACGGCTACCAATGCGGGCGGGTGGATGAACTGATCGCTGAAACATGAAACGAATTGCTCACATCACATTTTTTACGGTGCTGCTGGGTTTGACCGGCGGGCGGGCGCAGACCAACGCGCCGATTTCGCTGGCCCAGATCAGCGGCGCGACCAGCCAGGCGCGGACGATTTTCACGCGGTTCGTGCAGGAGCGGCATCTGTCGCTCTTCAATGAGCCGCTGCGCTCGGAGGGGTTTCTCTGTTTTCAAAAGCCCGGCCATATCCGCTGGGAAACGACGGCGCCCTATAAATCCATCTTGGTTTCGGACGGTTCCGGCGTGGCGCAGTTCGAATGGGCGGACGAGAAATGGAAGAAGCTGGACCTCGGCCTCGGCGACGCGTTGCAAAATATCGTTTCCCAAATCGCCAGTGTGATGGATGGTCGATTTGCCAGCGACCAGCGCAGCTATACCGCCACCGTCACCAACGCCGCCGACGCCATCGTCATCACCCTCGTCCCCAAAAACGAGTCCATGCGGAAAATGATGGCGGCCATCGAGGTGCATCTGGCCGCCGACTTGAAAGGCACCCGGCGCGTGGTGCTGCGCGAAAACGGCGGCGACTACACGGACATCCAGTTTAGCGAACAAATCGTGAATCAAGAACTGCCGTCGACGACTTTTGACCGCACCGCGCCGGTGGCCATTGAGCAAATCCGGGCCGCCGCCCGCGCCAAGCCCTAACGCCATGCCTGTCCGAACTGCCATAAATACTTTTTGCATCACCCTGCTCGCCGCATGGGCCACCGGCTGTGCCACCCGGAATCATTTTGCGACACCTGCCATTTTTCCGGATGACGGAAGCAACCGCCCCGCGTTTTTGCGAGCGGAGCAGACCATTAAAAACCTTTTCCCGCCACAGTATCGGGCCACCCAACGCGCCATCGTCACTGCCGGGGGCAAGCAGTTCACCTGTGACGGACTGCTGCAAGTTTCGCCAGCCAACGGACATCATCTGGCCATCGTCAGCAGTTTTGGCGTAGTGACGGATTTGCGCGTAAAAGCCAATGGCGACTGCGAACTGCTTAAGGTCACACCGCTGTTCCGGGAGGACTGGAGCCGCCGGTTCGTTGCCCGCGACCTGCGCTGGTTGTTTGGCGCACCGGCTAATTTACAACCGGCGGGCCGGCTCGCGGACGGCAGCGTTGTTTTGCAAACCGATCCAGATTCCACCGGCGTGATAGCACGATACATTTTTTCCGCCGATGGCGCGCACTGGCATGAATTGGATTTGCTGCTCGAGGGAAACTATTTTTACCGGGCAATGGCGAAGAATTTCCGCAAGTATCCCGGAGTTGCCACCGAAATCCCCGGCGCGTTTGAGGTCAATGCGGAATCTTATCGGCTGGAACTGCGGATCGCCGAAATGACCGTGCCGAAGGAGGCGCAGCCATGAACCGCCGTCGCAAATGGCTTAAACGGCTGCTCTGGCTCACCGGCGGCGGGGCTGTGGCACTGCTGATATTGTGGGGCGTGATGCTCTCGCTCATGTATCGCTGGGTGGCCAGGGAACCGGTGCTGACGGAGACCCCGGCCATTCTTGCGCTCCAGCCGGAACCGCGCGGCGACCGTGTCTATCTGGGAAAGAACTGGTTCGGCCAGCGCGAAGGCTTGCCTGTGCTTTACCTCACCGGCACGCCGTTTGAAATGGGCTACGCCAATGGCGTGCTCACGCAGAAACAAATCAAACGCCAGGAAGATTCCGTTGTGACCCTGCTGCACCACGTCGCACCGTACCGCTGGATTCAGTTCACGCTGGAGTTTTTGGTGACCTACAAGAACCGGCACATGACGCAGCACATCACGCCGGAGTTGCAGTTGGAGATGCTGGGGATTTCTCGTGGCAGCCCCGACCCGCATCCGGAAATGGGGCCGTATTACAACCGCATTTTGAATTATCACGGTGCGCAGGACATCTCATATATGCTGATGAATAGCCCGCTCATCCGGCGCGGCTGCACGGCGTTCGGCGCATGGGGCAGCGCCACGACGGAAAGTCACCTGCTCTGTGGGCGTAATTTTGACTGGGAAGCGGACCCGGTTTTTGAAGTGGAACGAATCTTGATCATCTGCGAGCCAAAGAACGGCATTCCCTTCATCTCGCTGGCATGGGCGGGCATGACCGGCTGCGTTTCAGGCATGAACCGCGAGGGCATTTCCATCACGGTCAATGGCGCGCCATCCGATTTGCCTTCCGACGCCGCGACGCCGACGTGCCTCGTGGCGCGCGAAGTTTTGGAGCACGCGCACAATCTGGCTGAGGCCACGGAAATCATCCGCCATCGCCAGGTGTTTGTTTCGGCGATGTTTCTGGTCGGCAGCCGCGCGGATGGAAAATTCATCGTCATCGAGAAGACACCGGAGCAAACCGCCGTGCGCGAGCCGGAGCCGAAGGCGAATTCGCTCGTCTGTGCCAATCATTATCTTACCGCGGAGCTGAAGGACACCGCCATCAACGAAACCTACAAACGTGCCGATACCTCCCTTTCGCGTTTTGAACGGATGACTGAACTGCTCGCCACCAACCACCTCGGCGCGGCGGCTTGCGCGGCGTTGCTGCGCGACCGGCAACTGCCCGGCGGAAAATCCGCCGGCGCCGGCCATCGTGGCTCGCTGAATCCGCTCATCGCCACGCACTCGGTGGTGATGGATTTGACGGCCGGAGTTTTCTGGGCCGCCACGCCGCCGCACCAGCTTGGTAAATTTGTGGCGTTCGACCTGAACGCGCCGGAAAAACTGTTGCCGGAACAGGCACTGCCCGCCGATCCCATTTTGACGGATGGCGGATATGCGCATTACCTCGCGAGCAAAACCAATTTGAGCGACTGCTATTCTGCGCTGAAAAAAGGTGAACTCGAGGCCGCCAAAACCTTCGCGCTACAAGCCGAAACGAACAATCCAGGCTATTATCAAAACGCGTGGCTGCTGGCGGAGGTTTTATTCCGGCAAGGCAAACGCACCGAAGCTGCCGCCGCCTGCCGGCGGGCGCTGGACGGCAAGCCGGCGCTCGGCGGCGAACGGCATAAAATCGAAATGCTGCTGAAACAATGCTTCGAGCAAAAATGAAACGCGGCCCGAACAGGTTTTTCCCCGCCGTCGTATTCCTGACGGGCCTCGGCTACGCGAGCTACTTCCTCTCAAAGCTGATTTTTGTGGCGCTGGGCGTGCCGCTGTTCCTGTTGCTGACGCCGTGGCCAGCGGCGCGGCAGCGATTTTTTCAAAGGGTTTTAACCGGCTTCCTGGGTTTTTTCACACGCGTCTGGCTGCCGCTGTTCCGCGTCTATCGGATCATTGAAATTTCCGGGCGCGATAAAATCGAGCCGACTCGACCGGTCGTTTTGGTATCGAATCACCGAGGTTTCATGGACTCGATCTTTCTGCTCGGCCTGTCGCCGCGCACCGGCGCATTGACCAAGTCCGCTCATGCCCGGCAGCCGATGTATCACCTGCTCGTCCGCTATTTTGACCTCGTCAGCGTGAACCGCGATTCGTTGGAGTCGGTCACGACCGCGTCGGCGCGCTGCCGCCAGATTCTGGCCGACGGGAAAAACCTGCTGGTGTTTCCCGAAGGCTCCCGCGCCCGGAGCGGCCGGTTGCAGCCGTTCAACCGGCTGGCCTTCGACCTGGCGCTCGCGGCCGGCGTGCCGGTGCTGCCGGTGGTCATCCATTCCACCGAGCCGTTCATGGCAAAAGTTCCCGGCAGTGTTTTTCCGCGCCGCCAGAATTTTTACTGCATCCGCTTTCTCGACCCGGAACCGTCGCGTCCCGGAGACAACGCCCGCGCGTTGTGCGACCGTGTGCATTGGCGCATCGCCCAGGAATTGAAATCGCTCGACGCCGGAACCGCTTGGGAAATCAACCCGCAAAAATCATGAACGATAAAGCCTTGTTTGAACTCGCCGACCTGCTGCCGTTGCTGCCGCACCGCGCGCCATTCCTGTTTGTGGACCGCGTGATCAAGCTGGAGCCGCAAAAATCTATCGTAGCCGAGCGTTTGCTACGCCCGGAAGAACCGCACTTCGGCGGGCACTTTCCGGGCCGCCCCATCATGCCCGGCGTGCTCATCGCCGAGGCGCTGGCGCAGACGAGCGGCTTGCTCATCGGCTTGAGCGAAATGGCGGCCGCCGCCGCGCCGCCGGAAAAGCCGAGAGCGTTCTTTCTGGCCGTGACAAACATCAAGTTCACGCATCCCGCCGTGCCGGGTGACACACTGGTGCTGCGCGCGACGATGGACCGGAATTTCGGCGCGCTGTTCCGCTTCAATGTGGAGACGACAGCGGGAAGAAATTTGATCGCTAGCGGTTCGCTGACGCTGGCGATGGTCGAGGGGTAAGGGGACAAACTTCAGGCGGCAACTGCTTCGGAAATAATTTTCACCATCCGCCGGTTGGTCTCGGCGTCCTTCACGGCGATGCGGACGGCGCGTTCACCGAGGTTCGTGCCCATCGAAGCGGCGTTGCGCAGGAAAAGACCGCGCTCCCGGCAGCGGACAATCAGCGTCTCGGCGTCCGGCCCAGCGTCCGGCAGGTGGCAGAGCAGGAAATTCGTCACGCCGGAAACAATCTGCCAGTTCAGCCGGCGGAGTTCGGCGGCCAGTTCCTCCCGCAGGTTGTGGGTCTTGGCATATTTCGCGGCGTAGTAATCCGTATCGGCGAGCGCATTCACGGCGGCAACTTGCGCGGGCAAACTCACGGCCCACGGCGGATTCAGCGGGCGCAGCGATTCAAGCTGCTGCGCTCCGGCGCACAAATACGCCACCCGTGCGCCGCTCAACGCGTAAACCTTGGACATGGATTTGCAGACGATGACATTTTCCGAGCGCGCGGCGAATTTTTCCAGCGATTCCCCGGCTCCGGCGTATTCAATATACGTCTCGTCCACCCAAACGCGCGTGACAGCGGGAACTTTTTTAAGCACGGCTTCCAGTTCAACCCGCGGGATGTGCTGGCCGGCGGGGCTGTTCGGGTTCACCAGCACCACCAGATCATAACCGCCCTGCAAGGCCGGCTCCAACTGGTGCAAATCCACACGATATTGGGCGGCGCGGGTCAACGGCAACCGGTCCACCTGACAACGAATGACGCGTTCGAGAACGTGCGCGTATTCGCCATAAGTCGGGTCGAGAATTAGCACGCGGGAAGCCGGCGTGAGCCAGTGGCGCAGCGCGAGGAAAATCAAATCCGATGAGCCGCCGCCGGGCAAAATATTATCCACGCCAACACCCCGGATGCGCGCAATCGTCCGCACCAGTCCTTCGCAGCCGGTCGGCGGCGAGGTGCGGAGCAGCTGCCCGAGATGTTTTTGAAGCGCGGCCACGGCTTTGGGCGACGGCGGAAACCACGCGTCCAAAACATCGGCGGCGATGACGGTGTCGAGCTGTTCGAGATTTTGAAATTCGTCACCGACCGCCTCGAAGAATTTTCCGCCGTGGTAGCAAGGCGAAGGCGTGCGATAGGCCACGCCAATTTCCCAGGCCATTTCGGCCTCGATGCGGTCCAGCATTTTGCGGATGCCGCCGAGCGAATCCTGCACATCCTGCATGGTCGCCTGCAGGAGACCGTAAGTTACGGCGCCACATTTCACGTCCTGCCCGGTCGGCTTCAATCCAACGCGAACATGCATGGAGCGGATTTCGCGCCGGCCAATCGCCATGATACGCGTGCCGCCGCGCGCCTCCACCCAGCGGAAGGCCGCATACATCAGCGCCAGCGCGAGCAGGCTCCGCCGCGATTCCTGCGGCACGGTCAGCAGCCGCACCTCGTAGAGCCGGTCATCCACGGGAAAAGGCAGTTCGGCGCGCTGGAAATATTTATCAATGGAAAAACTCGGGCTGCCCGGCGGCGTGATGGCGACAAAACCCACAATGCGCTCGCCGTCGGCAACCACGATATAATGGTTGAACGCATCCAGCGCATCGGTCAGCCGGCCGACGGAGTTGGTGGCATACTGGCCCAGCTCGGCGGCGAAAACCTCATGGCGGATCTGATAAATCCGCTCGCGGTCGCAGTTGTCCGCCATGCGGACTATGAGCCGGCGGCCGGCGAAAACATCCTCGCCGCCGACGCTGCCAGTGACACGGTTGGATTGGGTGGGTTCAGATGGCACGGCGGGATGTTAGACAAGCGGCGCGGCCATTTCAACGCCGCGCAGATTATTGATGTTGAATATTTTCACCTCGTCGCCAAAGCCGCTGGCCCGCGCCAGACCGGACAACACGCGCCCCGGCCCGACCTCGAACAAGGTCAGTTTTTCCATGCCCCGCAAGGAATCCATCGCCGTCCGCCAGCGGACCGGCGCCACCAGATTACGCGCGATGAGCTGACGGATTTTCGCCGGATCGGTTTCCGCTTCAGCGGTGACGTTGAAAATCACCGGCACTTTCGGCGCGTGAAACTCAACCGCGTCGAGCCAGCTTGAAAACTCCCGCTGCGCCGACTCCATCAGCGGACTGTGCCACGGCCCGGCGACCGCCAGGCGGCGACACTGGCCAAGCTTCTCCGCCGTGACGAGTGCGGCGAACTGTTCCAACGCGGTGACTTCGCCGGAAAGAACAAGCTGGTTGGGCGTGTTGTCATTGGCCAGAACCAGCTGGCCGCCGGCAAATTTTTGCGCGAGCAATTGGAGGACGGCTTCGCGTTCGCTTGAAATCACGGCGGTCATCCCGCCTTGCCCGCGGGCGGCGGCGGCATCCATCAGTTCGCCGCGTTTGGCGGCGATGTCCACGGCGGTTTCAAAACTGACGATGCCCGCCGCCGCGAGCGCGGATATTTCGCCCAGCGAATGGCCGAGGACTTTATCCGGACGGATTCCCTTGTCCGTTAACTGCCGTAGATAGCCCAGCGAAACGCAAACGAGGAGCGGTTGGAGATTCTTGGTGCGCGTCAGTTCGCGTTCCGGTCCGCGCCGGCAGATTTTTTCCAGATCGGAGCCGGCGCGTTCGCTGGCGCGGCAAACCAGTTCGCAGAAAGCTGCATCAGCTTTGAACAAGTCCGACGCCATGCCGATTTCCTGCGAGCCTTGGCCAGGGAAAAGAAAGACGTTCATTCTGGAAAACAGTTAAACCAGGAAATACACCAAATACACGAAAGGAAAAGATTTGGACCGAACGGCTTGGTTCAGCCAACCAGAAAGATTTTCGTGAGATTCGCGGTTCATCTGAATTGCCGTTTAAATTTCCCTCCGTTAAGCCGCCGTGGCAGTGAGGCCGCCGTCCACCACGATGGACTGCCCCATGATGTAAGAGGCGCCCTCGGACGCCAGAAAGGTCACGACCGAAGCAATCTCTTCCGGCTTGCCAAAGCGTTTCTGGACGATGTGGTCGAGATTCTTCTGCTTGATCTGGCGCGGCACCCGGGCGGACATATCCGTTTCGATAAAGCCGGGGACCACCGAATTGACGCGGATGTTTTTTGCGCCGAGTTCCGCCGCCAGCGCGCGGGTGAATGCCAGCAGCGCGCCTTTGGACGCGGCGTAATTCGTCTGGCCCATCACGCCGACGAGGCCGGCGATAGAAGCGAGATTGATGATGTTGCCGCGCCGGGCGCCGAGCATGGGACGGGTCACGGCCTTGCACCAGCGATAGACGCCGTTGAGGTTCGTATCAATCACGCGGTTCCAATCCTCCGCCGGCATGAGCATGAGAAACGTGTCGGCGGTGATGCCGGCATTGTTGACCAGCACGTCAATTTTTCCAGAAGCAGCAATGATTTTTTCCACGGCGGCGTTGATGGCCTCGGCATCGTTCTGCGAACACTGGATGGCCTCCGCCTGCGTCGCGGCGGCAACCTGCGCGGCGGCCTCGGCATTCTGGTGAAAAGTGAAATAAACCTTCGCCCCCTGCGCGGCAAAGCGTTCCACGATGGCGCGGCCAATGCCACGAGATCCACCGGTAACGACAACGACTTGTCCCTCAAATTCTCGGCTCATAATTTTGAAAAGCTTATTTCGTAGGAGCCGAGGTGACGAGGCTCAAATATTTTCGCCGGCGGACAGAGACTCCTCACGTCGTCTCCTGCAAGTTTGTGTTCTATTTCAATGCCTGATAGCGATGCCAGGTTTCGGCCGACCATTCCTTGACCAGTTTGTTCGTCCGGGCATCCACCAGCGTCATCGCGGTCTGGCCAAACGCCATGGCCATTCGCTGTTTTTCGTGGATCAGATAATGGCTGAACACCAGCCGCCCTTCGTAAGCGGTCTGGAGATTGTGCGTGGTGTACAGCAGCAGCGGCATCCCGAACTTCACCGGCTTGCGGTAGTGGCAGATATTTTCCACCACAGGCATGAACAGGCCGAGCTTGACCGCCTCGTCGAACGGCAGCACCTCAAACATGATTTGCAACCGGCCTTGCTCGAACCACAGAAAATAATTCGAATTGTGAACCACGCCCATCATGTCCGTTTCGTGGAAGGCGGGCTGGATGGCCAGCTTGCGTTTGATGAGCCGGCCTTTGGCTTGGGGCGATGGTTTTAACATGCGCCTTCCAAAATCACATTTCGTCGAGCTTCACCGTCAGGCTCTTCGGCATGATCGGCGGCATGGAAATCGAACGCACCACCGCGCCGTCCGGTGAGCCGACGCGGAATTGCAGGCCGGAAAACGCGAGTTCCAGCGGAAGCAAGCCGAGGGCGAGCGGCTGGTTTAGCACCTGGGAAACGCAGTCGGTCACGACTTCGCCCACCGGCTTGCCTTCGTGGAATATTGGCGCGCCCGTCTTCAGAGCTGTGCATCCGGCTTCAGCGGCCAGACCGATGATTTTTTGTTTAAGCCCCGCCGCGCGCCGCTGCTTGATGGCGGTGCCGCCGCTGAAATTTTCCTTCTCCAGATCAATCATCCATTGCAGGCCGAGGGGAAGCGGATCGCGCACGCGTTCGCCTTCGCGGAAAATGTTAAAGAACCGGCCTTCGAGCCGCAGCGCATCGTGAGCATCGGCGCCGGCGAGCCGCCCGCCGCGCGCCTCGACTTCCGCCTTGAGCGTGTCGAACAATTGCGCCGCAATTTTCACCGGGGCGATGAGGAGATAGCCGAATTCGGACGTTTTGCCCGCCCGAATGAACCGCACCGGCTCGCCCGCGAACTGATAATTCTCAATCGAGAGATACGGCAGGCCGATGACATCCGCGCCGAAAATCTTTTTCACGATTTCCCACGATTTGAAGCCGTCAAGACTCAGGATAACATGGTCGGCGGATAAATCTTTCGCCGGCGATTCACCGCCATTGGAAGCGAGCAGCGCATCCAATCCGGCGTCGGGCAAAATACTTTCGCAGATGAAGACGAATTCCTGGTCGTTGTTCGCCACCAAACAGTCCGCCGCCAGATTGCCGTCTTTGTCCGCCAGAAACGTGTGCAGCACGCGGCCAAAGCGGATCTTCGGCACGTTGCCCGCGAGCAGCGCGTCCAGGAAATCAATGCCCGGCGTCTCCGGCAGCGTGAAGAGGCGGACGAAGGAAAAATCCGCCAGCGCCGCCGCGTCGCGCACCGCGCCGCACTCGGCCTGGAGATTTCCGAAATGGGAAACCACCTCAACGCCGTGGCGTTCGCGGAACACCGCGCCGGCGGCGGCCAGCTGGTCTTTGAGCGGGGAAGTTCTCACGCCTGGCCTCCGTTCTTGTCCTGCTGTTCAATCACAAAATCCACGACGGTATTGATGGAACGCAGCACGGAAATGTTTTCATCCGGTATTTTTATTTTGAAGCACGTCTCCACGCACAGCACGATTTCCAGCGCATCCAGCGAGTCCAGCCCCAGGCCTGAGCCGAGCAGCGACACGTCTTCGTGCAAATCTTCCGGGGCATAGGGCAGGTTCAGGCGGCGAATCAACTCCTGCTTGAAGGTGTCGATTACCTGCCGACGACGCGCGATGGTCTGATTAGTGTTTGCTGACATTAAACGCTTTTCCGTTGGTTCCGATGAGCGGTGATTTTTGCCGTTCGACGCCGGATTATCAAACCGAAACTGGCTTAAACTTCACTTTTGAACCATCGTCGCGCCCGCCGGTGAGCCCGCGCCGCAACACGACGGCGAAGTTGTAGCCAACATCCGAGCTGGCCAGCGCCAGGATGAATTCCGGAAGCGCGGTCAGCGGCCGCTGATCCAGTTCCGTCAGACCGGTGCGCTGCGGCCAAAGTTCGGTGCCGTCGGCCAGCGCGGACAAGGCGGCTGCCAGGCTCACCAGAATTGAAGCGGCTTCGATGTAACCGGTGTTAAACGTCGTGGTGACCAGCGGCAGTTGTGCAAAGCGACCACCGAAGATTTCCGCGCCCACTTTGAGAACCTTTTCATCCTGCCGGTTGCCCTGCGGTGCCCAGACGAGTAACCCAATTTGCTCCGGCGTGATGCTCGCACGCGTCAGCGCCAGCTGCACAGCGTGCTTCAGGCCATCGGTGCCAAGGTTCGCCGCCAGAAAACCTTCGGCGTCCATGCTCATGCCATAGCTGACCAGTTCCGCCAGGATCTTCGCGCCGCGCGCATTCGCGGACCCGGCGGTTTCCATGACGAACATCGCCGAACCTTCGCCGAGCACCTTGCGTTTGTCGGCTTCCAGCCGGAGACGGTAGTCGTTTTCCTCCGCGCCGGAGTACAGGAAGTCCATGCCGTCGTAATTGTAAAACGTCTGGCCGTAAACCTCGTCGGCCGCGCCGGCAAGGATGGCGCGGGCGCGCTTTTCCGCCAGCGCATCGAAGGCGTAGGCGAGGCCTTGCAGCCCGGCATGAGGCCCGGCACATAACGACGAGTTCACACCTTTCAGATAAAGCTGCATCGAAACCCAGCCGGCGGTGGAATTGGGGGTGATGTTCGAAAAGCTCGGAATGTTCGCCGCAAAATTATCGCTGGTGAACACGCTGTCCATGTGGCCCATCTCGGACGGGCCGTTGCAGACGCCCATGACCACGCCGATGTCGTCGCCGTTGGCGGGCGTGATTTTCAAGCCGGCGTTTTCCAGCGCCAGCCGCCCGGCGGCCACGGCGAATTTGCTGATCGGGTTCAGCACGGAAAAATCCAGCCGCCGGTCCACTTGCGCGGCGGAGAAATCCGGCACCTGGCCGGCCAGCCGCGAAGTCTGGCCGGTCAGCGGAAAATTCGTGACGGGCGAAATGCCCACGGTGCCGCGCCGTAGTTGCTCCACCGTCGCCGCCACGCCCAAACCCAGCGATGTGACCGCGCCGACGCCGGTGATGACGACCCGTTCGGATTTTTTCGGGCGCGGCGGTATGGCGGCATCCCATTTGCAAACCACCGCCGCCGCGTTGTTGCCCCCGAAGGCATAATTGGCGGAAATGAAGGCGTCGTATTTTTTTTCTCGCGGCACATTCGGAACATGATCCAAGGTGCAGCCGGGACGCGGCTCGGTGAAGTTCAACGTGGGCGGAATAAAATCCTCATTCATCGCCAGCAGCTGGCTGGTGGTTTCAAGAATTCCGGTCACGCCCATGCAGTGGCCGAAAAATGATTTTGTCGAGACGACCGGCAGGTTATGGCCGCCGAGAAATTTGACGATGCCTTTGGTCTCCGCCCGGTCGTTGGCCTCGGTGCCGCTGCCATGGGCATTGACGCAGCCGAGATCGGTGATGGCCAGGCCGGAATCGGCGAGCGCATTCGTCAGCGTGCGGGCCACGCCCAGACCCCTCGGATCGGGCGTGGTCGGATGATAGGCGTCGGAAGTCGTCGCATGGCCGATGAGCCGGCCCCGGCAATGCGCCCGGCGTAAAATGGCTTTTTCCAAATCTTCAACCACCCAGAAACACGCCGCCTCGCCGATGTTCAAGCCCGGCGGCACGGAGAACGGCGACATGCGGGCGGTGGAGGTCGCCTTGATGGCGTCGAAGCCGGAGACGTTCGCCACACAGAGCGCGTCCGAGCCGCCGACCAGCACGATGTCGTAATAGCCGCGATTGATGAGCGTCTGCGCAAGGCCGAGCGCCACGGTGGTTGAGGAACAGGCGGTGGTGACCACCCAGGTTTCGCCGCCGATTTTCAGCGCGCTCGCCAGGGCTTTGCCAAAGCCGTAATGCTGCGCCTGTAAATTCATCACCTCGTCGAACGGCCGCGAACTATGCCCGTGTTTCCAGGCGTATTCCGCTTCGGCCGAAGCCAGCCCGCCGTTGCAGGTGCCGAGGATTATGGCAATGTTCCGTCGAATTTCACCGTTGGCTGGTGCCAGTCCGGCATCTTCCAGGGCGCGGCGCGCGGCCGCAATGGCATAGCGGATATATAAATCTTCGTATTCCGCCAGTTCGCCGGGCGGGAACCAGTCGGCGGCATTGAAATTTTTAATTTCGCCAAACAGATTTGCGCGAAAATGGCTCGCATCAAAGCGCGTGACCGGCGCGATGCCATGCCGGCCGGAACGCAGCGCGGCGGTAATTGTCGCTGCGTCATTACCGATGGGGCTGAGCAGGCCAATGCCCGTGATGGCCGCCTCGTCGCGCGTGCCCTGCCGCTGAAGCGGCTTGCCGAGCACTTGGATGCCGTTCTGCCACGTCGCAGGTTCCAGCGAGGCGGCATGACGGCTTTTCTGCATCTGGAAAAACTCGCGCCAGATGCGGATGAACTGTTCGCGGAGCTGGTCCGCCGTCATGTTCTGCGGCTTGGCCACGACGTGCGAACCGTTGTAACGCGACCACTGGAAATCAAAAATCCGTTTCTGGCTCAACATCCGGTCCCAGTGCGGCGAGCCGGGGAACGGCGTGAAAATGAAAAATTCCGCCGTGTGAATGTCCGCCGCCGCCAGGAGATCCAGCGCGCGATCCACAAAACCGAGATCATCCCAATCGCGGCCCATGCCAACGGATGCGAAGAAGCGGATGTCGCGGTCCTGCGTGGCTTTCACGAGGTCAATCAGCATCTGCCGCTCGCGCTTGCCGCCCTGGAGCGCGCGGATGGACACCGGCTCGACGTTCATCGTGCAATAGAAATTTTTCACGCCGGCGCGGGCGGCCACGTCGAGAAAGGCCGGTTCCATGTTCAACCCCATTGTGGAATTGACGAAATACTTTTTGCCCAGCGGCGTCAGCGCCTCGAAAAGTTTCTGGGAATACTCCCGGACGTGCCGGTGCGGGAAGAACAGCATGTCATCCGCAAGATAGACGTTCTCGTGCTTGAGCGTGCGCATCTCGGCCACGACGTTTTCAATCGGCCGGAACCGGATGCGTTCGCCCATCTGCTGCGGCAGCGGGCACATCGGGCAGTTGTAAAGACAGCCGCGCATCACCTGAATCAGGTCTTCATCCCAGTCGTAGTGGTCGTTGCGGTAAAAAATTTCGCGTTTGGCGGCGGGAATTTTTGCCGCATCCATCGAACTGCCGCCGTCGTAGCGGCGCTTGAGGGTTCCGGCCCTGAGGTCGGCGAGTATTTTCGGCCAGCTCGGTTCGCCTTCGCCGACGTTCACCGAGTCGGCGTGCTTGAGACATTCATCCGGCATGGTTGAAGGAAAAATTCCGCCCATGATGACGGTTTTGCCTTGTGCCCGGAAATGGTCGGCGATTTCAAACGCGCGGGTGGCCTGCGGCGTGAAGCAGTTGATGGCCACCAGATCGGTGGGCGCGGCGTAGTCCACCGGTTGCCCGCTGTTGTCGTCAATCAGCTCGATTTCAAATTCCTCCGGCGTGAGCGCCGCCAGTAGCGGAATGCCCAGCGAGGGCGGCGTGGTGTAATCCCCCAGGAAATAATCAATCAAGCCCGCGTCCAGCTCGGGCACGCTGCGCAGAAACTTCTCAAACCGCGGATAGACAAAGGTGATTTTCATGACGGCACAGCCTAGCTGCCCCGCCAAATCCTTATCGGCAAAGCCACGCGCTTCAAGCGCAAATCTAAAAAATCTGCCCGGTCAAAAACTCATCCGCCATAAATCCGATGCCGCGCGTGCGTAACCGCACAATAAATCCACCACCGCCGCCCTATGTCCAAGGCTATCAGGTCGAACACATGCATGCGAATGTCGAGCCATTCGACAAGTCAGAAGGATATGTCAATATAAACGAAATTAATCGACACGTTTTCAGGACGGGTCGACGCCAATGCCAGATCATGGTCAGCCAGGTGTTCGCCTCCCGTTGATAACCATGGCGGGCCTTTGCCCGGCAGGGATCGTTTGTTAACCTCCCGCCAGAATGTTCCGCGTTATCTGCCATCTCGACATGGACGCCTTTTACGCCTCCGTCGAACAACGCGACAACCCGGCCTTGATCGGCAAGCCGGTGATCGTCGGCGCGCCGCCCACCCAGCGTGGCGTCGTTTGCGCGGCCAGCTATGAAGCGCGGCAGTTCGGCGTCCGCTCGGCCATGGCCAGCATCACGGCCAAGCGCCTCTGCCCGGAAGGCTGCTTCGTCCGCCCGCGTATGGATGCCTACCGCGAGGAATCTCGTAGGATCATGCAGATCATCGCCGGCACCGGTGCCATCGTTGAACAGATGTCCGTGGATGAAGCCTACCTCGATGTGTCTTCCATCTCGCAGGCGGAAGATGCCGACGCTTCCCTGCGCCTGGCCGTGCCGCTCGCGCGTGAACTGAAAGCCCGCATCAAGTCCGAGCGCCGGTTAACCGCCACCATCGGCATCGCCGCCAACAAGCTGCTCGCCAAGATCGCCAGCGACCACCAGAAACCCGATGGCCTGACCCTCATCCCTGAAAAAGAGAAGGTGCAATTCCTGCGTCCGCTGCCGGTGCGAGCGCTTTACGGCGTCGGGAAGGTCACCGAGAAAGTCCTGCTCGATGCCGGGTTGGCGATGGTTGGTGACCTGCAGGATTATCCCAATGATCTCCGGGCGCTGGTGGGATCGTTCGCCGGGCAGTTGAAGTCGTTCGCCATGGGTGAGGACGACCGTCCGCTGGAACTGGGTGACGAGATTAAGAGCATCAGCGGTGAAGAGACGTTCCTAAAGGACACGGACGACCGGAAGGTGCTGAGGGCTTGCCTCAAGGAGCAGGCAGCGGACATCGAGCTGCGGCTCAAGCACCGGCGGCTGGGCGCGCACACGGTGCAGGTGAAAGTGCGCTACGGCGACTTCACGACGCTCACGCGGCAATTCACCGTGGAGGAACCGCTCACGGAGGCTGGGGACATTTACCGGCTCGCCTGCTGGCTGCTGGGCCGGGAACGGCTGGTGTCGCGTCCGCTGCGGCTGCTGGGGCTGGGCGTCAGCAGCCTGCGGGAACCGGCGGGGAGACAACTGGTGTTGTTGTAGCCGCAGTATTACTGCGAGCGTTATTCCATGCTCTTGACATCCCCTCATCGTAGGCGCAGCTTGCGATGAGAAGCTTAACCATCTGGGAGCGTCACGATGACCACGGTTAAAACGAAATCAGTCAGGTGTTGTAGAGATGAATTGCTAGCCAGTCTGATTCACCTCGCCGAGTGCTGTCCGGTGGAAGGTTGCAACCCGGAAGAGTGTCCGCTTTACCAAATGCGGAAATTAAAACACGCGGCCCGGCTGAAATGGTTCAATGAACTGACCAAGGACGATTTGGACTACCTTGCCGCCTATCACTATACCTGCATGAACATGAAATTAGCGGTGCGCTCGGCTGAAGAGGCGGCTTTTTCCTGAACGCCATCCCCCTGCTGTGGCCGGGGGACGGGCGCGAGCAGCCTGCGGAAACCGGCGGGGAGGCAGCGGGTGCGATTGTAGTTCACGGCCGGTTAATAACCACGGACAGCGCCAGGCGGCGGGTATTTAATTCACCGGTCACATGCCATGATTTGAAAATCTGATGGCAAAATCTGTGGATTGACGGATTTTTGAATTCGGGAGAAGTTATTAATGCTCACAAAGCGGTGGGTGTAATTCTGGAGAAAGGAAATCTATGAGCACAATTGAAGCCACAGAGGATTTGCTGGGAGCGGATGAGAACTCCATTTTACAATATCTGCGAAACTATCCCGACGCATTTATCACCGAGATGGAAATCACCAGTCACGCCGATGGGCGAACCCGGTTCATGGAGGACAAGCACTGGGCGCACAATCCATTGACGCAACTGCTGGAGTTGCGGCTAGTGGACACCGATGGCTCTGGCAGATACCAGATTCATGCATCTGCCCCAAAACCCACTGGTTCAAAAATAAAATTTCTGGCCCCACAACTGCGGGACATTTTGGAGCACAGCGACCATAAATTTGATTTGTCTAACTTCGCTTGACGAGCCGATCGGGTATTATTCGTAGAGGAGTAGGGGAAGATAAACGTTAGATAATACCACCCAGATGCGACTGGCGGCTAGGGGGCCCCGGGGGGGAAGCTATTAGCGTTGATTTCCGGCCAAGAGACGCTGGAGGTACTCAGAAAGATGATTATCGAGTTTATTTGAGCATTGTACTGCCGATCACAAAAGTAAGCGGCCTGCCTTTCCAGCCCAGCCCATGGACACCTATCTCCGGGCTTGTCGGCTGGCTGCTGGGTCGGGAAAGGTTGGTGCCCCCCCGCATTTTATATTTCTTGGTATGAAATGAAGACGCAAATAGTCTGGCGACCGCCCTGGCAGCCTTTTCCTGTTCCGATGGATTTTTTAAAGTGGACTGTTTTTAAAAGGCGGGCAAACTTCCAAAATCCAACCCGTGAAAACCTCATTCCTGCACAAAACTTTTTGGCTCACCACAACCTTTGCCCTCCCTTTCGCGCCAAACGCGCTGGCGGATATCCATCTCGCTACCCTCTTCAGTGACGGCGCGGTATTGCAACGCGGTATGGACGCCCCGGTTTGGGGAACGGCGGACGCAGGTGAAGTGATTACTGCCAGCTTCAATGGAAAACACGCGAAGACCACCGCCGACAATTCCGGCCGGTGGCTCCTGAAGTTTTCCGCGATGCCGGCAGGCGGGCCTTTTGACCTCGCCGTATCGGGGAAAAATACCGTCGTGGTTCACAATGTTGCCGTGGGCGAAGTGTGGGTGGCCTCCGGACAGTCCAATATGGAATTCCCGCTTAACACCTTTGCGCCCAACGACCCGGTTTATGGGCCCAAAGCCAAGGCGGAAATCGCGGCGGCCAATGACCCTTTATTGCGGATGTTCACCGTCACCAAGAAAATGTCACCGGACGGAGCCACTGACAACACGCCGGGGCCGGATGGCGCCTGGAAAGCCGCCACCCCGTTGGAAGCCGGGAAGTTTTCTGCCGTCGCTTATTATTATGCGTGTGAACTGCGGCATAAACTAAATGTTCCCGTCGGCATCATCCATACCTCCTGGGGCGGCACTCCCGCCGAAGCCTGGACAAGCCGCCGCGCGTTGGAAGCGGACGCCCGGCTGAAGCCTTTGTTCGCATCATGGGACAAGAAGCTGGCGGATTATCCTGCCGAGCAGAAGAAATATGAGGAACAGACCCTGCGGGGCTGGCAGCAAAAAGTTGCGAAGGCCAAAGTCGAAGGCAAGTCCGCCCCGGCAAAACCGCGGCCACCGGAAGGGCCAAACAGCCCGCACCGGCTCTCCACCCTCTTTAATGCCATGGTGAACCCGTTGATTCCTTATGGGATCAAAGGGGTAATCTGGTATCAGGGTGAATCCAACAGTGGCGACCCGGCAACCTACAAAACCCTCTTCCCGGCCATGATCAAAGACTGGCGCAGTCGGTGGAACCAAGGGGAATTCCCTTTTCTCTTTGTCCAGCTGGCGAATTTTCAGGCGGTGCAAAAGCAGCCCGTTGAAGGGGGCTGGGCTTTCCTCCGCGAGGCGCAACTCATGACCTTGAGCCTGCCCAACACCGGAATGGCCTTGGCCATCGACCTCGCCGACCCGGAAAAACCCGATGATGTCCACCCTCATAACAAGCGCGAAGTCGGCCGCCGCCTTTCACTAATCGCCCTCGCCAGAGTTTATGATCAAAAGGTCGCCAGCTATTCCGGCCCCATCTATTCCGGATTTAAAATCGCCGGGAACAAAGTGCGGTTAAGCTTCAACCATGCCGACGGTGGTCTGGTTGCCAAAAACGACAACTTGAAAGGGTTTGCCATCGCGGGCAAGGATGGCAATTTCGTCTGGGGAGATGCAAAAATCGAAGGTGGCGAGGTCGTTGTCTCCAGCCAGCAAGTGGCCGAGCCGGCGGCGGTTCGCTATAACTGGGCGATGAACCCGATTGGCAACCTTTATAATAAAGAGGGGCTGCCGGCATCTTCGTTCCGAACTGACACCGAGGCGGCCCATTGAAAATTTCAACGGGAAGATGTTGGGGCGGTGATGGTGGACCCTATTCTGTCTGACTCGTTGCGGATGACGTTTCCGGGTCCAAGTTCTCTCAGGGACAGCGCCTTGGAAAGTTCGGGTGAAGTTCCCGTCCTAGGCACCGTTATTCACCAATTTCGGCTCTCGGATTTTGTTCCGAAGGCGATGCTGAACCGCTGAACCCACCGCCTCGCAAGAATAGATGAGCTGGCAGACCGCCTAGTGACCTCCGCCCACGGCCAGCGCACGGCGGCTACAACCTCGCCATCAGCCTTTTGGCGCGGCGAACCCATACCCGGTCACGCTTCCGCTGGTAGGCTGGCGCGTGCGGATCGTCGCTCAAGACATCTTTGAGTTCAGCGCGGGCCGCATCGTTCTGTTTTTTGGCGGCATAAAGTTCCGCGAGTTGAACCTTGGCACGCGGATAGGAATGGTTTTGCGTGACCTGCTGCCAGCAGCGGATGGCGTGGTCGGTTTCGCCGAGCACCGTCAAGGTTTCCGCCAGCGCCATCTTCGTGTGCCCGTAATCATGCTCCGGCTTTTCCTGCATGACACTTTCGAGAAGCGGGCGCGCTTCGCCGGGTCGTTTCAGGCGCAGGAGACATTGGCCAAGGTGGGCGCGGGCATCAATATCCTTCGGCTCGCGTTCGAGCGCGGCCCGGTAGCATTTCTCCGCCTCCGTGAATTTTCCCCGCTGGAAATAAATGTCGCCCAACTGGAAGTGATGGTAGGCGTTATCCACATGATGGATTTTTGACTGCAGTTCCTTGATGCGGGCACGGCTCTGGGTGCCGGGCAGTTCAAAACCACTGGAGGACGAATCGCGATAAACCGAAAAAAAATACCAGATGGCTCCCAGCCCGGAACCGATGAAAATGAAAAATGCCCAGAGCCATTCACGGCTGCGAAGGGCGTGAACCAGCATCCAAATCTGGAATACCGTCATGGCCAGCCAGACCGGGTTGGTTAAAAGAAAACCCAAGGATTCAAAGCGGCTGAACAACGATGCGAGCATATTTGTGGCGAAACTATGCTTAAGGATTCCAGCTGGCAATCAAGATTTGTGCGCCCTCCACCCCGCAGCCAGCGCCACGGCGGCTCGCCCTTCCAGCCTCCGTGGCGCCGCGCGACAACCCCAAACCTGATCGACCGGCCTCATGGCGACCCGTTTAAATTCGGCCTGGCCACCGGCACCGTGTCTGCCCCAACGAGTGCGTCCGGCAGGATGATGATCGCAATCCGCCGGTTCATGGCCCGTCCCTCGACGGTCGCATTGTCGGCGATAGGTCTGAATTCACCATAGCCCACTGCCCCCACCCGGCGCGGGTCAACGCCCGCCTTTTCCGTGAGAAAATGCACGGCCGCCAGGGCGCGGGCCGTAGACAGTTCCCAGTTGCTCGGGAACCGGCTGCGGATGGGCACGTTGTCCGTGTGGCCGACAACTTGAATTTTTAATTCCGGATGTCCGGACAGGAGGGCGGCAATCTTGCGCATCACGGATTCACCGTCCGGCTTCAGAACCGCCTCGCCAGAATCAAACATGACCCGGTCGAGGATGTTGACAGTCAACTTGCCCCGCAGATTGGAGATGGTGACATCCTTGGTTTCAAGGTCGGAACGCATTTCATCCTCCAGCCCCTTGGCCATCTGGGCGGCGTCCGCTTTTTCCTTTTCCAGATCCGCCACCTGCGCTTTGAGGGCCGCAATCTGGTCTTTGTCTTTCTGGCTTTGATCGAGCGCCCGGGCAAGGCTGGCATTGGCTTCGTCCAGCTTGGGTTGGAGCGTTTCTTGGCTGCGCAATTTGCCCAAGGCCGTCGCCCAAAGGAGCAGCACCGCCATCAGCAGCGCGGCCAGAATGCCGGCGACGATCCAGCCGGGCTTGGGATGATCCGGGCCCCGACGGCTTTCGGCCACGGATCTGGTAAATGGATTGTCTGCGCTCATCTTCAGCAGGCAAATTTAATCAGACCGCGGGAGACCGACCAAGCAGAGAATTTTCACCAGGTCCATTCCGGGCCGGGAGCGGCAAATACCGCGACCGCTATGGCTGCTGGGATTGGGCAGCAGCAGCCTGCGCGAACCGGCGGGGAGGCAACGGGGGCTGCGCTAGGCACGACCTTCACACCTTGGCCAGTGCCGAGCCGGTATTTACCACTGAAACTAAATCTGATAACGTTTCCAATATTCCCCATTGAGCATTCACAACTCCTTAAGTCATGAAAAAATTGATTGCCGCCATATTCTCCTTGTTGCTGTTAACCATTATCCCGGCCGGTGCCGACACATCGGTGCAAGCCGGGACGCCGCCGGAACCAGCCCCGGCGCCGGCCAAACCCAACTTGCCCCGCCAATCGAACCAGCGGCCCATGCCCAAAGCCGAGTGGCTGGACTCAGATCACACCGCGCCCAACGACACGCAATACCGGACATTCCAAAGCCAGGTGCTGGGCCGTGAAGTCAGCTATCTGGTCTGGCTGCCGCCGGGTTATGAGCAGGGAAAAAAGCACTACCCAGTGATCTATTGGCTGCATGGCATGGGGGGAAACCAGCGCGCCGGGGCGATGATGTTCGTTCCGCATATTCAGGCAGCCATCCAAAGCGGCCAGTTGCCGCCGGTCATCGTGGTGCTGGTCAATGGCATGGTAAAAAGTTTTTACTGCGATGCCAGCAATGGCCAGTGTCCGATGGAAAGCGTCATCATCAAAGATTTGATCCCCCATGTGGACTTATCCTATCGCACCATCACCAATCGCGAGGGCCGGATCATCGAGGGCTATTCCATGGGCGGTTATGGTGCGGGGCACTTAGGATTCAAGTATCCCGAATTGTTCGGAACGGTGGTGATCAATGCGGGCGCGTTGATTGATCCGAGCCCGGCAAATATTCAGCAGACCGGCCCGATGTTCGGCGTATTTAGCAAGGACAACGAACGCCGTGTTGCCGAGCATCCACAGACATTGGCGCGTAAAAATGTGGACCAAATCCGCAACAAGACCAACATTCGCATTGGCTGCGGCTCGCTCGACAGCCTGTTGCCTCGGAATCAGGATCTGCACGAGTTGTTGACCCAACTGGGTGTCCCGCACGAATATGAAGTCGTGCCCGACGTGGCGCATAATTCGCAGCTCTATTATCAAAAGCTGGGGACAAAGGTCTTCGAGTTCCACCGGAAAAGCCTCGCCGCGCCGGATCAGACCAGATAAACGATGCGATCCGCTGTTCCATTCCAACACCCGTGAAACCAGAATCGTTTTTCTTGCTCTTACTCCTGTGCGCGGTGCCTGTGTGCGCCGCCGACTATTTTGTCGCCACCAGCGGCTCTGATACCGGCAACGGTTCGGCATCGCAGCCATTCCGAACCATCCAGCAGGGGATTGATTCTGCCCGGAAGCCCGGTGACACGGTGACGGTGTTGCCCGGCACCTATTCAGAAGAACTTTCACTACGATCATCCGGCCTGCCAGACAAGCCCATTCTGATCAAAGCCGCGACGAAACAAGGAGTCATTCTCGACGGAGCCGGGCGTGTCCGAGACTGGAGGCTTGTCGACCATGCTCAAAACCTTTGGACCCGGTCATTCGGCACCTCCTCTCCTTATAACAACGATCATGGCCGCTGGGTCATGGCGCCCCGGTCGGAACAGATTTTTGTAAATGGAAAACGCTGCACCCAAACCCAAGAAATCCCAACGGCTGATTACAGTTTTACCGCGACCATGGCCAATCCTGCGACTTATGTGCTCAAACTTCCCCAAGGCATGACCCCGGACATGGCAAAGACGGAAATCACGGTCAAGACCAACCTCTTGAATGTGCGCGCTGACCATGTGGTCATTGATGGTTTTGTCTTTCGCCGCGTCAGGAACACCTACCAGAATGCAATGGTCACGCTTCACGGGGAAGGCATCGAATTTCGGGACAATCTCCTGGAATATTCGAGCGCCGGGTCTGGTCTGGGCATCCAGACGAAGCACTCACATATTCATGACAATATCTTTCGCTCGAATGGCCAGTTCGGTTTCGCCACCGGCGGCTCGGATAATCTGATTGAGAACAATCTTGTCCAAGGCAATGACCTTGCCGGCTACAAGGAATGGGGCACCGGCGGCACCAAGATTGTTGGCAACGGCAACATCATCCGCCGCAACCGGTTCATCGGCAACCTCGGCGGCGTCGCCATCTGGCTCGATGATGGGCCCTGCAACAATGTCATCGAATATAATTACGTCTCCGGCAATTACGGGGAAGGCATCCGCGCTGAAATCTCTTTTCACAGCTACATTGGATTCAACATCGTCGAGGACACCAAGCCCTGCACCTCCACCATGTTCGGTCGGACGCAGACTCATTGCATCGGCATCTCGGTGCAGAACTCAGCCGAAATTTGCGTCGTTCACAACTTTCTGAAAGACAATCTCGGGGTCGGCATCCAGCTCTCCACCTACCTGCGCGATGCCTCTAATTTATCCAGGTGGCAGATGAACTACGCTGACGAGCCGCACCGGAAATGGCTGCGCCAATCGTGGGACAGCAAACTCGTTTACGCTTACAGCAACCTGTTTTTCAACAACGTCGTTGTGCAAACCACCACTAAGCCCACGAATGCCTGCGTCTTCCTGATGGGCTTGTTCAACGGCCAGCGGCCGCACTGCTTCGGCAATCAGTTCGACTACAATTTTTATTGGAATCCGGTTACGCACGCGCCGAAAATTCATTTCCAGAAAATGTTTGAAGTCCCGGACGGAAGGAGCGAGTGGCAGACCCGCTACGGCATGGATACCCACACGCTCGCCGGTTTTTCACAGGAGGATTACGCACATCCCGCCTTCAACGACGAACCTCCCTATAAACCCACCGCCTTCTTTGCAGGATTCGGCAAAGGCAAAGATTTGAAAAATATTCTTCCTTGGGACACGGATATTGATTATCTGGGAAAACGACCGGATAATCCGCGTAAACTCAGCATGGGGCATATCCAATGACTCGTCGTCGCTTAAAGCTTAATTGGTGTTTTTACGGCGGACTTTCCGCAGCATCACGGCCAGCGCCGGGCGGCCCTGACGCCCGTTGACCGCATTTAAGATTTCTCTAGTATGCCATTCATGCACCCCGCCATGAAGTTCATCCTGCTCGCCCTGCTGCTAGCTCCGCTGGCTGCCACGACCACCCGAGCCGCTAATGCGCCGCCAATAGGCAAACCCAACCTCCTTTATATCCTTTGTGACGATCTCGGTTATGGCGACGTACATTGCCTCGGCGGCGTGCGCAGCAAGATTGCCACTCCGAACATGGACAGACTCGCATCTCAAGGCATGACATTCACCGAGATGCATTCCAGTTCAGCGGTCTGCACGCCGAGCCGCTACAGCATTCTCACGGGTCGCTACAGCTGGCGTTCGCATTTGCAGGCCGGAGTGCTTCAAGGATTTAGTCCGCCGCTGATCGCGCCCGAACGGCTGACGGTTGCGGCCTTGCTGAAGCAAAATGGATACGCCACTGCCTGCATCGGCAAGTGGCATCTCGGGCTGGGGCTTTCTCAAAAGCAGTTGGACGCACCGATCACCAATGGGCCAAACGCTTGCGGCTTCGATTATTTCTTCGGTATCAGCGCATCAGCGGACATGCCGCCGTATGCGTTCATTGAGAACGACCGGTTTAGGGAAGCCCCAACGGCAGTCAAAGAGCTTTACAAAGGACGTCGTGGGCCGACGGCACCGGGCTTCGCGGTGGTGGATATTTTGCCGACGCTGGTTCAAAAATCCAAGGTCTGGATTGACCAGCACAAAGAGCACCCCTTTTTCCTCTACCTGCCGCTCAACTCGCCCCACACACCGCTTGCCCCGACGAAGGATTGGAAAGGAAAAAGTGGTCTGGGCGATTATGGTGACTACGTAATGGAAACCGACTGGGCTGTGGGTGAAGTTCTCAAGGTTCTGGAGACTGCCGGATTGGCGGCTAACACGTTGGTCGTCCTTACCAGCGACAACGGATGTGCCCCCTATGTCGGAACCTTGAGTACGGATGATCCAGCCTTAACTCACCAAGGACAGGATGCCGTATCCACACTGGAGGCCAAGGGCCATTTTCCGAGCGAACTCCGGCGCGGATATAAGGCCGACATCTGGGACGGTGGCCACCGCATTCCATTCATCGCCCGCTGGCCGGGGGAAATCAAGGCTGGTTCCAACAGCGGTCAACTGGTTTCCCTCGTGGATTTGATGGCCACCTGTGCCGATCTCCTCGGCGTGAAACTACCCGATAACGCTGGCGAAGACAGCGTCAGCCTGCTACCGGCATTGCTGGGAACGACGGATAAGCCGTTACGTGAGGCGGTGGTGTATCATTCAATCAATGGCTCCTTCGCGATCCATCAAGGGCAATGGAAGCTCGAACTCTGCGCCAGCTCAGGCGGCTGGAGCTTGCCCAAGCCCGGCAGCAAGGAGGCGAAGAAGCTTCCGCCGATCCAACTCTATAATATGACCAAGGATGTCGGCGAACGCACCAACGAATGCAAAGTCCACCCGGAAATTGTCGCCCGGTTGACGAAACTGCTGGAGAAATACATTGCCGTTGGGCGCAGCACACCCGGAGTACCCCAAAAAAACGACGCTGCCATCAAGCTCTGGAAGGAAGGCCAGCCCGCCGATGATGAAACTCTTCGGAAAGACGGGGACTGAATGAAGATTCTCACTGGGGTTTTAAAACGAACCCTGATTCACACACCACAGCGTCATGGCGGCCCTGACGCCCGTTGACCGCACCCGAGATTTCTCTAGTATGCCATTCATGCACTCCGTCATGAAGTCCATCCTGCTCGCCCTGCTGCTGTCACCGCTGGCTGCGCTGCATGCCGCCGATGCGCTGCCAGCCAAACCCAATATCCTTTTTCTTTTCGCTGACGACCAGCGGGCGGACACTATCGCAGCACTCGGAAATTCCGCCATCAAGACGCCCAACCTCGACCGGCTGGCTCATGAGGGGCTGGCTTTCAATCGTGCCTACATGCAGGGGGGAATGACTGCCGCGACCTGCGTGTCGTCGCGGGCGATGCTGCTCTCTGGGCGCAACTTGTTTCACATCCACGAGAACCTCATGCACGACAGGACGTTCGATGAGACTTGGCCAGCTGTCTTTGGCTGCAATGGTTACACCACCTTCATGACCGGCAAATGGCACAACGGCCCGCCAGCGCTGTCCCACAGCTTTCAAATCGCGCGTTCCGTGTTCGCTGGCGGCATGGGTAATCCGTTGCAGTTAAAGCTAAGTGATATGGTTGATGGCAAACTTACACCGCCGCACATTGCCACCCAGCATTCATGTTCCATCTTTGCCGATGAGACAATTCGTTTTCTCAAAGAGCACAAAGGCGGGCCATTCTTCGCCTATGTGCCCTTCGATGCACCGCACGATCCACACGTCGTCCCGTCGGACTTTTCTTTCAACTACGATTCCGCCAAAATCCCGCTGCCGCTAAGTTTTCTGCCCCTGCATCCGTGGGACAATGGCGAAATGACCGTCCGTGATGAACAACTGATGCGCTGGCCGCGCACGCCCGAAGGCGTCAAAGCCTATCTTGCAGAATACTACCGTTACATCAACTATCTCGACACGCAGATAGGCCGCATTCTTGATGCGCTGGCAGCCTCGCCCTATGCAACGAACACGATCATCGTCTTCAGCGCGGACTCCGGCGTGGCGTGCGGGAGCCACGGCCTCATCGGCAAACAGAATCTATATGAATACGATTCCGTCCGCGTGCCGATGATCATCAGTGGCCCGAGCATTCCCAGAGGACAGCGAACCGACGCCATGTGCTATCTTTTCGACGTTCTGCCCACGCTCGGCAAGCTCTGTGGCGTTCCCGCGCCAAAGGGCAATGATGGAATTGAGTTCAGCGAAACATTGCACGATCCTGCAAAGCCCGCCCGCCCGGAAATGCTGTTCGCCTACAAAAACGTGCAACGTGGCTTCTGCGACGAGCGTTGGAAATTGATTCGCTATCCGCAGGTAGATAAAACTCAGCTCTTTGACCTGCAAACCGATCCAGAGGAGGCAACCAATCTTGCCTATTTGCCCAAATACGCCGCAAAAGTCGCCGAGTTGACCGTACGGCTGCAAAAAGAACAACGGAAGTCAGGCGATGCCGCGCTGCTCGCCATCGCTCATCCCAAGCCAGCCGAATGGACACCGCCAGCCAATGTTATTGACCCGAAAACGGTCAAGGCCGTTGACTAGATCAAGTTCATTTTACGCCACCCCCACACCCACGGCCATAGCCACATGGCGGCACTCTGGCTACTCGGACGAGAACGCGTGGTGTCGCGCCCGCTCCGGTTGCAGGGGCTGGGTGTCAGCAGCCTGCGGTAACAGGCGGGAAGGCAGCTGGTGCTGCTGTAGGTAAGTGCCCATGGCCAGTGTGGGGCAATCATTGGTTGGCCGGCGCAAATCACCGCAAACTGTTGAAACTAGGAGCCAATGAAGCCTTCCAGTTGAACCCTTTTTCTTGGTGAATGGCAGACCATGACATAAACTATAGGCATGTTAAAACCGCGCTCGCGCTCGATATTCGTTGCGGTTACTGTGCTTGCGGTAATTTGGTTGGGTGCCTTTGTTGGCTACAAGATTACCGAGAACGCTAAAGTCACTCCCGATAAAGTCCGGACTTTTACCGCATCCACGGATTTCAGCCGTTTATCCGCCGCCGAACGGAAAGCCGCCCTCCGAAAACTGGCGGCCATGCTCAACGCGCTTTCACTGGAAGAACGGCAGAGTATGCGCTTGGATCGCACGGCTTACCGGTGGTTTGAACAAATGACGGAGCAGGAGAAAGGCGAATTCCTCGAAGCCACACTGCCCACCGGCTTCAAACAGATGCTCGGGGCTTTTGAAAATCTGCCGCCGGAGAAACGAAAGCGCGTCGTGGACCAGGCCCTCAAACAAATGAAAAATGCCCGCGAAAAACTGGCGGCGGGCGGGCCATCTCCGCCACCGGGCACCAACAGCGTGGCGTTGAGCGCTGAACTTCAAGACAAGGTGACGAAAATCGGCCTGCAAAGTTTTTACAGCCAAAGCTCCGCCCAGACCAAGGCCGAAATGGCACCGCTGCTGGAAGAAATGCAGCGCACCATGGAAAGCGGCCGAATGATGCGCGGACCATAACCATGAAGTCATCTTCACCAGCCAAACCCGGACGGGCTTTCACGTTGGTTGAACTGCTGACGGTCATCGCCATCATCGCGATCCTCGCCGCGCTGATGCTGCCGGTGCTGGGGCGAACCAAGGAATCCGCCCGCGCCACCGTCTGTTTGAGCAACCTGCACCAGATCGGCATCGCGCTGCAAATTTATGTGTCGGAAAATAACAACAAACTGCCGAGCCTGCGCGACGTTCCGACTGACCCGGCCGCCGCCGCCACCAATATTTTTCCCGCCATTCATAAAGTGCTCGCAACGCACCTTGGCAACACCAACGTGCTGCGTTGCCCCTCGGACCTGCAGCGATATTTTGAACTGACCGGCTCCAGTTATTCGTGGAACAGCTTGTTGAACGGCGAAGACGCGGATCATCTGGTGGTCTTCAACATCAAGTTCAGCCCGCAGGAAATTCCCGTCGTTTATGACAAAGAAGATTTCCACAAGGCGCGCGGTGCGAACAAGGCCGTGAATTATCTCTATGCTGACGGCCACATCAAAAACCTGCTCACCCTCGAAGGCAGCAAATGATCGAACTGCGCAACGTCACCAAGAAATTTGCCGGGCGCACGGCGGTGGACGACCTGTCCTTCACGGTGGCGCGCGGGGAAATTTTCGGGCTGCTCGGCCACAACGGCGCGGGCAAAAGCACGGCCATTGGCATGATGCTGGGACAAGTCTGGCCGACCAGCGGCGAGGTGAGGATCTGCGGCCACGACGTCGCGGTCAACCGCCGGGCGGCGTTGCTGCCGGTCGGTGCGATCTTTGAAGCCCCGGCTTTTTATGATTACTTGAGCGGCTGGAGCAATCTGGAAATTTTGAGCACTTACACCGCGCCGACGTCCAAGGCGCGGTTGCGCGAGGTCATTGAGTGGGTGGGGCTGACGGGTCGCGAGCAGTCCAAGGTGAAGACCTATTCGCATGGAATGCGTTCCCGGCTCGCGCTGGCGCAGGCGCTGCTGCCCAAGCCGGAACTGCTCATTCTCGACGAGCCGAGCGACGGGCTTGACCCCGAAGGCATTCACGAGATGCGCCAGACGATCCTCCGGTTGCAGCGCGAACTCGGCCTGACCATCCTGCTTTCGTCGCACCTGCTGAACGAGGTGGAACAGCTCTGCACCCGCATCGCCGTCTTGCAGCAGGGCAGGAAGGTGTTTGCAGGCAGCGTTGCTGAAGTGAAGGCCGCGCGCGGCAAGGTGGCGTTGAAAACACCCGATTTCACCAACGCGACCCGGCTGCTCCGCGAGCGCGGCCTGATCACGGTCACGGCGGAAGAACGGTTCATCACGCTGGCCGAGGGCCGAACAACGGCGGAGATAATCCACGCTCTGGTTTCGCAGGGCATTGCAGTGGAAGGCATCTGGCAGCACGAGCAGACGGTGGAAGATTTTTATCTCGGCCTGATCAAACCGCCGCCCGCCGCCGCCAAAAATTAAATCATGTATTTCGCCCAGCTCAAAAACGAACTCTGGAAGCTGTTCGGCAAGCAGCGCACCTACATCGGGTTCGGCGCGTTTTTGCTGGCCCAGACGGCGATGCTGCTCGCCTTCAAATACACCCACTGGCAGCGCGATATGGAACGGCTGCTGAACGGCAACGGCTATTTTGCCGAGGAGTTCATTTCGGCGCTGACGGTGGCGGTCGTAATGCTGATCCCCCAGATCATGCTCCTCATGCCGCTCTACACCACGCTCGTGGGTGGCGATCTGGTGGCGAAGGAGGCTGAGGACGGCACATTGCGCATGATTTTATCCCGGCCCATCTCGCGCGTCCGGCTGTTGTTTGTGAAGTGGAGTGCCGGAATTATCTTTGCCGTAGTTTTGGTGGTGGCTCTGGGCCTGACCGCATTGGGGTTTGCGAGCCTCTTGTTCCCGTGGAAGGGCATGTTTGTTTTTGTCCCCGGTCAGGCGTTTAGTGTGTTTTCCGCGCACGAAGGCTGGCTGCGGTTTATTTTCTCTCATCTCTTTCTGGCGGTGAACGCCAGTGTCATGGTGTCCGTCGCCTTCATGTTCTCGTGTTTCAACATGAAGCCGGCCGCGGCCACGATCCTGGCGCTTTCATTTTTATTTGTGAGCATGGTCATGGAAAACATCCCGTTTTTTGACCGTTACGAAAACTGGTTCATCACGCACCATTTCAAATGCTGGCTGTTGATCTTCCGCGACCCGGCCCCCTGGTGGCAAATCTGCCAGTCGGAAATTGTCCTGTGCGCCGTGAGCGCGACCGCCTTTGTCATCGGCTCCGTCGCATTTCAGATTCGTGATATCAAGTCCTGAAACCGGATGGAACCGGACACCTGCCAACTTGCCTGCTGGCAGCTATCGCCACCGCTCCGGCGGCTGCGCCCGCCAATTTGATTTTGAAATCCCACCCTGATCTCGCTGGTCAGATAACGGGAGCGGGTCACGGGTTAATCTTGCCGACTACCAGCACTTGTCCGGCATAAAAGGACATTCCGACGGGGAGGTTTTTTACCCGCAAAACGGCCGTGTGGTCGCCTGGAGCTTGCTCGGGGAGATAGAAAAAACGCGCGTATTTGCGGCGCAGTTCCGTCTGCGGACGTTTGATGGCCATCGGAGGCTTATTATCCATGGCGACCTCCACCACCATCTCACTGCCTTGGGGGATGTCGCTGAAGCCAATAGTGGTCCCGCTCCATTTCACGGTGATGGTTTCCCCGGCATGATCACACTTCACCCCGCCCCGGAGCATGGCATGAGTGCGCCCGAAATCATCCCGGTAAACCGCATCTTTTCCCGGATTGACGATGCTCCAACCCGCGCTCAATTGGGCATTGGTGATCGCGAGCAACCCGGCCGTTTCCCAGCAGCGCGATTCCATCGGCGCGGGCAAACGATGGTCGCGAACCGGTCCCGCCGGCTTCATGGTAAGCATGGAGCGGGCGACCACATCGCGATAAACATCATGTCCGGCGTCGCCCGGATGCGTGCCATCGGCGGAAAAAACCAGCTTGCCCGGCACCGGCTCATTCGCTTTGAAAATGAGCCAGCCAGCCTGCTCGCGCCTGGCGATTTCAACCCCGAGGTCAATCGAGGGTATGCCATAGACATTGGCTATTCGCTCCATAATCGCGCCAAACCACGGCGTTTTGCCCGCTTGCAGGTCTTTGAGCATCGGCTGATTAATCGTGTAAATCAAACAGATGTCGGCGCGCGGATTGTTTTTCCAGATTTGCCGGACGACGCCTTCAACCGACTTGGCTTCAAAACCACCACCGCCATTGACCCGATGTTCCATGAACACAAGATCGGGCTTCTGGGCGAGCACATCGCCGGCGATTCGACAGGCGCCGTAGTCCGAACCGGTGCCGGAAATGGCGGCATTGATTTCAATCACCTCCGCCTTGGGAAAATGCTCCTTGAACCACGCCAGGGTCTTGGGGCGCCAGCCATTCGCCGCGGTTATGCTGCCGCCAAAATAAGCAATCCGGACCGGGCCTCCGGCTTCCAGTTTGGCAAAGAAATTAGGCAAACCGCCGCGAACCCGCAGCTCCTCGGCGACCGCCGCATTGAATTCGTAGGCCTGCTGCCCGCTTTTTATCGCCGCGGCAGCCGTCACCCCGTCCTGAGCCGGCGATGACCCGAAGGCTGCCAATGTCAGCACGGTAAAAAGAATGGTTGCTTTCATATTTGCATCGGTCGCTCCCCTGATTGGTTCAAGATAATTTCATTTTCTCCGGTCCACTCAGGATTCCCTGGGCATTCTCAACGCGTGCGCGGATGCGTTGGGCGTCGGCTTTGGTATGGCCGTGGCTGGTGAGCGGATCAGAGCCGCCGCTGGATTCAATCAGGATGTCTGACCAGATGATGCCGGTTTTGATGTGGACGGAAGCGACTTTGGTGATGCTGATGCTGATCTCATCTTTGCTGAACCATGAACGCTTATGACGGATGACTGCCTGGTCCGTCACCTCAATGATGGTCGGGAAGAGATGGTTTCCACTCGTCCACCGGCTCGCGCGAAAGATTTCAGAATCCATCCCGTTACTCTGATTCAGGCAGCGGGTTTAAGCAACTGGATTTGAAAGGTTGGCGGGGGTTGGATTCAGATTGGTATCGGCGCGATCAATTCCAGACGGAAGGCTTTGATGGCATTGAGCATGAATTGAATGGCGACAGCCGCCAGCAATAATCCCATGATGCGGATGGCAATGCTCATCATGATGGGATTCAGCCAGCGTGTGCCCCGGGCGGCGAGTCGCAAGACCAGATAACTCACAAACGAAACCGCCAGGATACAGCCGTAAAGGGCGATGTGCTGTGGGATATCCCTGGCTTCATTTTGCAGCAGAACCGTTGTGGAGATTGCCCCGGGACCGGCGAGCATGGGAATTGCCAGCGGGGTCACGGCAATATCCGTCTTTTCCGTTCCGGCCTTGGTTTCCTCATGGGTTTCTTGAACCCGTGAGCGTTGGGCACGCACCATGTCCAGCGCCACGATCAGCAGCAGGATGCTCGCCGCAATCTGGAATGCCGGCATGGTGATCCCCATGAATCTGAAGATGATCTGGCCGGCCAGGGAAAACACCAGCAGCACGCCGGCCGCCACCCAGCACGCCAATCTGGCCGTGCGAATGCGTTGCTCCGCCGTGTCATTTGGCGTCATGGCCAGAAACGCCGGCACCACCGCCAGTGGATCCACAATCACAAAGAGCGAACTGGCCGCCAGCAGGATGTATTCAAGTAAATTGATGGCATCGATTTAGCCGCTGATTAAGGCAAAAGTCAATTTGTAGCTTTGCGAAAGCGGCACGGAAAAGCGCGATATCCCCTGGGGTCCAGCCAAACGCGCTTGCCCCCGTGCCGGATTTGCCTTAAGTAACATGCTGATGCGGCGAATCAAATCCTTGCTCCACGCGCTGGCGCTTCTGCTCCCGCTCGCCGCCGCCGCCCAGATTGACCCGGTCAAGCGCGACCTCTTCCAGTTCGGCTACAACCAGCCGCTCGAAGGCCGCGCGCCGGTGGCGGGCTACGCTTATTTCTACCACAACCAGCCGGATTTCCTCCGCACCAACCTCACCCTGCGGGTGGCGCTCGCGCCGGTGTATCTCGATTCCGAACTCGGCTTTAATCACCTGCTCGGCCCGAACACGGATTTTGCCATCGGCGTGGCCGGCGGCGGTTTTGCCGACAGCTACAACGAAATGCGCGGCGGCAAATGGATTGAGGGGGAATCCTTCGACGGCCACGGCGCGGAACTTTCCGCCAGCGTGTATCACCTGTTCAACCCCGGTGATTTGATACCCCTGAATTTCGTTTTGCGCGGCGCGGCGCATTATTCCGTTTACGAGGGCAACGACAGCACGGCGGCGAATTTTCATCCACCCGCGGACGGCGCCAATTACAGCGTCCGCACCGGCCTGCGCTACGGCGGCATCGAGCCGACGCTGTTTCCCGACCTCGCGATGGAGCTCGCCGTGTGGTATGAAGGCCAGTTCCGCAGCCACCCGGGTGAGTATGGGTTCAACGGCGACCGCGAACTGGCGTCCGCCTCGCATTTGTTCTGGGCCTCGGCGGCGCTGTCCTACACGCTGCCGGAGAGCAAACAGAATTTTTTTGTGCGCCTCGTCGCCGGCACCAGCCTGGACGCCGACCGGATGAGCGCGTATCGCCTCGGCGGATTTTTGCCACTCATCGCGGAATATCCGCTGTCGTTGCCCGGCTACTATTTTCAGGAATTGAGCGCGCGACAGTTTGCGCTGGTCAACGCCAGCTATCTGTTGCCGATTTCACCCGGCCATCAGTGGAATTTGATTTTCAACGGCGCCACGGCGGGCATCAAATATCTCGCCGGCACGGAGCAGGCGGGCAACTGGGTCAGCGGCGTCGGCGCGGGTATTCTGTATCGCTCGCCGTCCAGCCGGTACAAATACATCGTGACTTACGCTTACGGCATCGATGCCTTCCGCTCCGATGGGCGCGGGGCAAATAGCATCAGTTTTTTGCTGCAAATTGATCTGGGGCGCCACTCTGGCGACAACTTTAATGCCGCTCAACCCAACCATTGGCGCGGCTGGAACTGGCTGCTGGGCCGGTGACGGTGGCCAGTGTCATAATCAATTTAAACTGAGATATATTTTCTCCATCAAGGATCATGGCTTTACCAGAATGGCTTTTGTCGCCACACTTTGAATGAAAACCTTATGAACCCACGTCTGCTTCTGCTCCTTTGCGCCTGCGCAACCATGACCGCCCAGGCTGAAGTCACCGTCGAGGCCTGGAGGAACGGCAAGCCGCCCGTGCTGATGCCCACGCGAACACTGGCCGCGCTCCCCGGTTTTAAGCCGGTCAACGCCACCCCCCAGCTTGATCCCTACGGCGGCTGGCTGGCCGGCCCCCCATGCAGTGCCGGCACGGGGTTTTTCCGCGCGGAAAAAATCGGCGGCCGCTGGTGGCTGGTCACGCCGGCCGGCCATGCGTTCATCCATATCGGGGTCGCCACGGTCAACCCGGACAGCGGCCCGACCGCCAAGGCCGTGTTCGCGAAGCTGTTCCAAGACCGCGAGGGCTGGGCCCGCCAGACGGCGGCGCTGCTGCACACGAACGGCTTTAACGGCACCGGCAACTGGTCGGCCGACACGACGCTCGCCGCCGCACCGCAACGGCTGGTTTATACGCGCGGCGTGGATTTCATGTCATCGTTTGCCAAAAAGCTCGGCCTCACGCACGTGGTGCCCGGTCACACGGGTTATCTGGATGAATTGATTCCGGTGTTCCATCCCGACTTTCCGAAATTCTGCGAGGGATTCGCGCAGCAGCTCGCCGGCACCAAGGATGACCCCTGGCTGCTGGGCATTTATTCCGACAACGAACTGCAACAGCCGTCGCAATCCATCGAGCGTTATCTCAAACGGCCCGCCGATGATCCGGGCCGCAAGGAACTCGGGCTGTGGCTCGCCGCGCGGCATATTGACACGAAGAACCTTACCGCCGCCGATCGCAGCGAATGGACGGCGCATGTAATGGATCGCTATTATACGCTGGTGGGCGGCGCGATCCGCAAAGTGGACCCGCACCATATTTATCTTGGCTCGCGCCTGCACGGGCCGGACGCAAAAAACGCGGCGCTCTGGAAAGTGGCCGGCCAACATTTGCCGGTGATCGCCATCAATGTCTATGGCGACTGGACGCCGACGGAGTCCGTGCGCCAGTGGGAACAGTGGTCGGGCCGGCCGATGATGGCCACCGAATGGTATGCCAAGGCGCACGACGTGCCGGGCCTCGCGAATAAAACCGGCGCCGGCTGGAATGTCAAAACACAGCACGACCGCGGGCTGTTTTACCAGAACTTTACGCTCGCGCTGCTCGAATCGCGCGGTTGTGTCGGCTGGCACTGGTTCAAGTATGCGGACAATGACCCCGCGAATACGAAGGCCGACCCGAGCAATCTTGACAGCAACAAAGGCATCCTCAGCTGCTCCTACCAGCCCTACACCGAACTGCTGGCCGCCATGAAGATGCTCAACACCCAGGTCTATCCGCTGACCGCGTTCTTTGACCGCCGTTAACCGGGACTCTGGATACAAGTCGGGTCTGCGGCCGCGCCAACGGCCTCCCCGCCGGTTTCCGCAAGCCGATAAAAACTATTTCCCTTCTGGGCAGCCCTGAGAAAATCGAGTGGTCGCAAAAAGCAACAGTCCTAGGGCGTGTTTTCAAAATGCCGCCGGAGCCGTGGGTTTGGCAGCGGGCGGTCACTTTGAGACGCAGCCAGTGTTCCGGCTCACGAACGATTCCGTCGCCTGACGCTGCACTCGGCGACGGCAATGGTGGCGGCGCGACCTTTGCCACCCTTGCCCGCCAAATCAAATTGGAAACACGCCGCTGGTGAAAAATCACATCAGCGGCAATTGCTTTGTGCCTTCTGCGCTTTTTTACGGCAAATCAACTGCGGTTTCTAAGTTGATGCACAGCAAACAGTGATATTGCAGGGATCGAAAAAATCATGACCGGGGGTTCCGCATTTCTTTTCATCACTGACCCGCGACACCGGAGCCACCGGGTTGAACCCACATTAATCCCCCGATTCTTCCGGCCACAATTCCGAACAGTGTGGCATCTTCCGCAAATGTTACCGGCGTCATTGCAATTTTCCAGATTGGAACTGGATCATCCCCATGCAATGGCTATGGTCAATACCCCGGTGCCCCAACCGCCATCCAAATGCACGTGGCAACCACCGCCACGCCTACGGTTATGTCCACTGTCATCGTAATCGGAGTCAGCGCCTTGCGCCACCAAGTGCCGCCTTTGGTTTCCGGCTGGGGAATCCAATCCGGGTAGCAGGGTAATGAGTAAGTTTCTGGCGGACTGCCCGGCCGATAAAGCGTAAAGCTGGTATTCTCCATATCCAGATACCAGATCGCGCAGGTATTGGTCGGCGTTGGATTTTTATCATGCTTGAACTGCTTCACGACGGGAACCGACGGCAGGCCGCGTGCGATTTTAAGGTCAACAAAATGGGGGGTGCTGTTGGTGCGGTTTTCCTCAAGAAAATATGCCCGCCGATGACTGCCCGGATGGAGTTCACTGGCGCAATTATAAACCACCAGCCAATCCTGCCCGGAGGCCGCGCGGAACAAGGCCAGATCCGGACCGGCCAAAGGCCGACAGAAGGAGGGCGTATTGTTCTGACTCCATAGATGGTAAGTGAGACTGTAATTCTTTGCATCCGCTTCGGTTTTGCAGCCGCCACCCAGCCCGGCCATCAGGCTGGCCAGCAGAACATTCACGCATTGCTTGGCTGAATACATAGGCCGCTGAAACTTTATGTGACATTTAGGGCCCGCGCTGGAAACCCGTCAAGGCTTTCCCGCGGGCGGACGCTTGTTGTCTGAACAGCTGAAATACTTCTCCAAAGCGGTGCCTGTGAGCGTATACGCCTAATCACAGATCAAACAACCCGGCGGGCAACTCTTCCTGCAGGGCAAAACTGCGGATTCCGGAATTCTGGCCATACCATGCGTAGGGAAGCTGGCTGATGGCTTCTAGTTTGATATCCGCACCATCGGCAACCGTTACGCCTTTGGATAGGGGTTGGAGCAAGATGGCATTGCGCCGCAGCCAGGACATGGTCGCAGCACACCTGAAGGCAAGTGAATCAAACAGGATTGGCTCCCAGCCCGCCTCCCGCCAGCGCGACATCCAGTAGGTGAATGGCCGGCCATTGATATGCCCGTGGCCGGGCTGGTTCGGCTCCGCTGCTGAAAATAAAATGAATTTGTCCGCATGCCGGGCAAGCGACCGGATCAAATCATTTTCACTGCCCGGGGCAAGGTGTTCCGCCAGCTCGGTGCAAATGACGAGGTCGAACTTTCGTCCCAGATCAAAGGGTAGGGCGAGATCATGCTGGAGATATTCGTGACCGGATAAGAGCGAATACTCACCCGGGAATCCGTCGATACCCATGACCTCGGTGGCGCCGTTGCGCCGGAGGATTTCCAGATTGGCCCCCAGGCCGCAGCCGGCATCCAGCGCGGATTTGAATTGATGCCGGTCGGCCAGAAATTGAAGCGGGGCGACATCAATAAATAGATGATCGAAATGCCACAGCGGGTCAAAGGCGGTTGACCCGGCCCCGTCTCCCGCGTTTTTCAACCTGGCCGCCACGGCTTCCCGTTTATTCATCACCAGGCCATTCAACTCATCCCCCAACGACCGGGGCTTGGCGATGGAGGCTTCCCATGACTTGGTGACTTTGGCGAGGACCGAAAGCGACTTTGCGGCCGCATACCGGCGGACATAGGTGTAAGGCATCGGATCGGCCACCACATCCTTCTGCCAGTCAATTTCCGGCCGGGACTGGGCATATTGCATTGACAGCCCGGGCAGATCCGCCGCTGTAATCCCGGTTGAACTTTGACATTTTCTAAGGAGCGCGAAGTGCTGATAACTAATGCCCTCCTTTTCGGAATTTGGATTTTTTTTGAGCACGCCCATCGCGGTGATGATGCCCTTGGCCGCCACCTGCTGGGGACTCCTGACCGGATAATGCGAAAGTTTGACGCCCGCTAAATGAATGGAAGGTAACAGCTCGCCGGTTTTAGTGTTTATTACATTATGATTACCCTGGCATAAGGCAATATCGTCCGCATATCCGCCATCGGTGCGAAGGATGGTTTTATAGTATTGCGGAGTCTCGCAAGTGCGCCGCGCCACAAAATTCCGCGGTATGTCTTTAAACCTTTGCTCGTCATCGCCGGGCAGAACGACATAGGTCTGCCACGGAACAATGCCCACTGTGTCCGAAGGAATCTTGCGCAAGGCTTCCAGCAAGACCTCCCGGGACTCGCAGGCGATGAATTCATCGGCATCCAATGGCACCACAAACTCCGGGAAAAAGGAAGCCGTCACCGCCCGCAGCAGTTTCGTCATTATCTGGTCTTGAATAAAACCGGTGAGGGGATCGTCCAGCACCAATAAGGGAAGCCCTTCCGCCTGCAAAGAACGCAGGATGCGCCGCGTATCATCAATGGATCCATTGTCCAAAACCACCAGCCCGTCAACCCACTGTAGATTATGCCGGACAAATTGTTCGATGATATCATCTTCATTCTTCACCATGGCGATGGCGATCACCCCATCCCCGTTTTTTTCCGCCGTGATTTTTAGACGGGCTTTACTTTTCTTGACGGCGGGCGGCGCGGGCGGATTAATGCTTTCAGCCTCAGCCGCCTTGCCAAAAAATGATCGGGCTTTCCAGAATTTTGCCCAAAATTTATTGGCCATGATCAGGGATGGTTTCGGGCGGGCGGGCTTTTTGCCAATATTCTCTGCGGTTTTTTCCGAGCTTAATTATGGAGCGGAATGCTTGATATGACGGCATGCGTTGTCCGGGATTTCCTCATTGGTGTGCTGGCCCGCGACGGGCGCGGCAGCACTGCCCCTATTTTCTTTCTGCGCCACGGGTTTGCAACTCTTTTCTCCGGTCCAGGCCCAGTGATTCTCTGGCCACGGTTCTTTCATTTGATCCCCACACTTGCAATCAATAGCCACGCCTTGCGCTTGAGGAACCGGAGCGGAGCGCCGGAGGCCGGCAAAAAAAGGCCACTCTTTTGGAGTGGCCTTGCGATTGAGTTGTCCGTCAAATCATTTCTTCTTGGCGGCTTTCGCGGCGCGAACCTTGGCCCAGCGGGCTTTGGCGGCGGCGACGATGCGCGCCATGCCTTCGGGACTGATCTTGCCTTTCTTGGCCGCCGGTTTGGCGACAGCCTTGGCGGCCGGAGCGGATTTGGCTTTGGCCGCATGGACTTTGGCCCAGCGCAGCTTTTGGGCGGCGGCAATTCTGGCTTTGCCCGCGGCACTCATCCCGCCTTTTTTCACCACCGCCGGTTTGGCCGGCTGAGCGGGAGCCGATGAGGCACTGCCGCCAAGCAGGGCGGCGAGTTCATGGCTCAAGCTGGCGATCCGTTCTTGAAGATCGGCGGCCTTTCTTAGTTGGGCGGCCGTTAGATTGATCAGACTCATAAAATGATAAACCTCTTACTTGGTGCCGAGGATCGCGTCCTTGGCGGCCTTGGCCACGCGGAATTTCACGACGCGCTTGGCTTTGATCTTGATGGCTTCGCCGGTGGCCGGGTTGCGGCCCATGCGCGCGGCGCGGTTGACGAGGACCAGCTTGCCGAGGCCGGGGAGGGTAAAGGTGTTCTTGGCGTTCTTGTAGGCCAGTTGAACGAGGGATTCCAAAATTTCCACCGCTTGTTTCTTGGTGAGGTTGTTTTGGGTGGCGAGTTCCGCCGCGATCTGCGATTTGGTCAGTGCTTTTGCCATAATGTTATCAATGTGTTTTGTGTTATTGTTAACCGAAGCCCCATTAAAGCTGGGTTAAAACGACCTGCCAAGCTAAAAACGCTGTTATTATTGATGAATTTACCGCCTGTCGGCGCGACGCGGGCGGCCCTCAAAACTGAAACGGGCGGCCAGGAAATATCGCCCGGCGGTGGACGAATCCTTTGGACGAACCGATTTCGATATCGTTACTCTTCGCTGCTTGCAAATTTGACCTATGCCCACCACGCCCCACATTGAAAAGCATTTCACCGCCGGTGAAACGGTCCGCGATGTCGTCATCGGCATGTCGGATGGCTTGACGGTGCCGTTCGCGCTGGCGGCGGGATTGACCGGCGCGATTTCCCAGACGCATTTGATTGTCACGGCCGGGTTCGCGGAGATTGCCGCCGGTTCCATCGCGATGGGGCTGGGCGGATACCTGGCGGCGCGCGGGGATGCGGAGCATTACACGCATGAACTGGCCCGCGAAGAGGAGGAGATCTTGACCCTGCCCGAGCGGGAGGCGCTGGAGGTGCGGGAAATTTTCCGGACCTACGGGCTGTCGGATGAGGAATCCGCCACGGTGGTGGAATCGCTGCGGAAACGGCCGAAGGATTGGGTGGCGTTCATGATGCGCTTTGAGCTGGGCTTGGAGAAACCCGAACCGAGCCGCGCCTGGAAAAGTGCGCTGACCATCGCGCTGGCGTATATTGTCGGCGGGGTGATTCCGCTGAGCGCCTACTGGCTGCTGGCGGATGCCCACAGCGCGTTAAAGCTTTCGGTGGTGGTGACCCTCGCGGCGCTGGCGGTGTTCGGCGGAATCAAGGGCCGGTTCACCGGCGCGCCGGTCATCCGCAGCGCCCTGCAAACGAGCATCATCGGCGGCCTGGCGGCGGCCGCGGCGTTTGGCATCGCCCGCTGGATCAGCTGATCCAACGGGCGCTGATGAAATTGTCGGCGCTGGAGGAATACGAACGGCAAACGCAAACGCTGAAATTCTGAAAGCGGAAACCTGACCGGCAACCTGCCGGCGGGCATCATGCAGAAAATGAATCCGGCGGCTGGCCGGACCGGGTGAAAAGTACGGGTTGCACGAGCCATCGAAGGAGGGAACTTTTGGATAAGCGGCCTGGGCCGGGCGCATGATTATTTGGTGTCATGTGCGGGTTTTACACGACAACAGCGCGGATAATTGGTGCGGGCTTGACATTATTTCATACGTATGTATTATTATGTCTGTGAAAGCTAAAACACCAAGCAAGTCAACGGAGGATCAGGCGACCGTCACCCGCCTGCTGGACACGGCGGAGCGCCTGTTCGGCGAGCTGGGCTACGACGGCGTCGGGATGCGGATGCTTGCGGATGAGGCCAAGGTGAATTTGGGCGCGGCGACTTATCACTATGGCTCGAAAGAGGCGCTTTATGTCGAGACCTTCATGCGCGGCTTCCGGCCGGTCAACGCGGAGCGGGCGCGGCTGCTCCGGGACGCGGAAACGCAAGCGGGCGGCAAGCCCGTTTCCGTAGAGAAAATCGTCGAGTGCATGGTCCGTCCGCCTTACGAGTCGGGGCTGGAACATCCCGCCTTTCACAAATTTCTGGCCCGGAATCTATTAATGCCGCCGCCGTTCATCCATGCCGCCATCCAAAGGGATATGGCCCCCAGCATCGGATTGTTCATTGCGGCGCTCAAACGCGCGCTGCCGGACATCCCGGAGGATTTGCTCCATTTGCGCTCGATGTTTGCGATGGGCGCGCTGCTGATGTTTTCCATTCACGCGAGCGAAATGCCGGGAATGAAGAACGCAAAATCGCGCGAGACGGTGCTGCGCGAAATGATCGGCTATGTCACGGCGGGTTTGAAAAGCCGACCGGTCGTTCCGTCGTCGGCAAGGCCGCGATTGCCGATTCCGCCCAAACCTCTGAAGCGCTGACCGGCCATGAAAACCTATCTGCCAATCTGGTTTGCGGGCGCGCTTTTATTTTCCGGCTGCGCGATGATTCCAAAATATGAGCGCCCGGCCGCACCGGTGGCGGCGCAATATCCCGGCGCAGACGGAGCCCATGCCGGTGCGGTCGCGGCGATGCCCTGGACAAACTTCTTTGCGGATGAACGGCTGAAGCAATTGATTGAGCTGGCGCTGACCAACAACTGTGATTTTCAGGTGGCGATGCTTAAGGTGGAACAAAACCGGGTGCAATACCGTATCACCCGTTCGGCTTCCCTGCCCACGGTGAATGCCGCCGGCAGTTATCAGAAGTCGCATGCTGCCGGAGTGACTGCCGACCAATGGAGCGCCAGTCTCGGCTCGACGGCGTATGAAGTGGATTTGTTTGGCCGCGTGCGCAGCCTGAATCGTCAGGCGCTGGAAAAATACTTTGCCACCGTGGAAGGCAAACGCAGCGCCCAAGTGTCATTGGTAGCCGAAGTGGCCACGGAATATTTCACGCTGCGCCAGACCGAGGAACAGATAGCACTGGCGAAACACACCTTGCAGACGGTGCAGGATTCTTATGCCCTCAACCAAGCCATGTTTGACGCCGGCGCCAGCAGCGAACTGGATTTACGCACGGCGGAAGGCCAGGTGCAAACGGCGAAAATCAACCTGCTGGCCTACGAGCGCGACCATGCGCAGGTGGAAAACTACCTGGGGCTGCTGATCGGCCAACCGCTGCCAACCAACCTGCCGCCGGCACGAGCATTCAACGGCACCAATCTGCTGGCAGACGTTCCGGCCGGGCTACCATCCGAGTTGCTTCAACAACGCCCCGACATTTTGGAAGCGGAACACACGCTCAAAGCCGCCAACGCCAACATCGGCGCGGCACGCGCGGCGTTCTTCCCCACCATTACGATGACGGCCTCGGTTGGATCCACCAGCGCGGAATTTGAAAAGCTGTTTGGCGGCGGGACCGGAGTCTGGAGTTTTTCGCCGCAGGTCACCGTGCCCATTTTCACGGCCGGACAAAATCTGGCTTCGCTGGATGCCGCCAAAATCAGCCACCGGATTGAAGTGCAGAATTACCGGAAGGCCATCGAAACCGCCTTCAGGGAAGTGGCCGACGCTTTGGTGGCCAGCCGCAGCTACACCCGGCAAATCGAGGAGGAATCGCTTTTGGTGACGGCCCAGCAGCGCCGATTTGAACTGGCCAATCTCCGCTATCGTCAGGGCGAAGATACCTATTTGAACGTGCTCTCATCGCAACAAGACCTTTACAACGCCCGGCAGAACTTGCTGCAAGCCCGTTTTCGTCAACTCACCAGCCAAATTTCGCTCTACAAAGCGGTCGGCGGCGGTTGGAACTAAATATTTATGAAACTATCCATTCGTTTTTATCGCGAAGAAATCTGGCCGGTGAATTTATCCGGCAGAAAACACTGCCTGACCCTATGGTGTTGCGCCGGCCTCCTCGCATTGGCCGCCATCAGCTTGGCGGGCTGCAAGCCATCCGGCTCAGGATCGAAGCATTACGAAACCGCCACCGTCGCACGCGGCGATCTGGTGCAGCATGTCACCGCCAGCGGCACGTTGAGCGCGGTGGTCAGCGTGGATGTCGGCAGTCAGGTGTCGGGAAAAATCTCCGCGCTGAATGTGGACTTCAATTCGCCCGTGAAGAAAGGGCAGCTCGTGGCGGAGATAGACCCCACGGTTTATGCCGCAGCCCGGCGGCAAGCGGAGGGCGAACTCGCCAGCACCAAGGCCGACGTGATCTTGAAACGGCAGAAACTGGAGCGAAAGAAAATCCTCGTCCCGCTGAAGGCGGCTTCGCAGCTCGATCTGGACCAGGCCACGGCCGAACTGGCCCAAGCTGAAGCCACGATAACGATCCGGGAAGCAGCTTTGGAAAGCGCCCAGGCGAATCTGGATTACTGCAAGATCACTGCGCCGGTGGACGGCGTGGTCATTTCGCGCAAAGTTGATTTGGGGCAGACTGTCAACGCCGCCATGAACACGCCGGTTTTGTTCACCGTGGCGCAGGACATCACCAAGATGAACATCAGCGCGGCGGTTTCGGAGGCGGACATCGGCCAGGTGCGCGTGGGCCAGCCGGTGGATTTCACCGTGGACGCTTTCCCCGACGAAATCTTTCACGGCGGGGTCACGCAGGTCCGCAAATCACCGACCACCACGCAAAACGTGGTCACTTATGAAACCATCATTGCCGTCGAAAACCCGGGGCAAAAACTGTTTCCCGGCATGACCGCCGACGTTTCCATTTTGGTATCCGAGCGGAAGGGTGTCTCGAAGATTCCCAATACGGCCTTGCGCTACTCGCCGCCCGATGGAGCGGTCTATGACGGCACACCGCCGAAAAAACTGGATCGCAGCCAGCGTCTTGTTTACAGCCTCAGCGCGGATGGCGCGAAACTAAAGCCCGTCATCATCAAGACCGGCATCACGGACGGCGCGGACACGGAAGTGACTGGAGGCTTGAAAGCCGGCGAAGCGGTCGTCACCTCCACTTTGACCGCCACCACGAAAGGCGGATTTGGCAGCCCGCCGCCGCAAACGCCGCAATAAAATCATGAGCACTCCGGTGATTCAATTGCGCGAACTCGACCGCACCTACAAGACCGGCGAGGTCGAGGTGAAAGCCGTGCGCGGCGTGACGCTGGACATCCATCGCGGCGAGTTCGTGGCCATCATGGGATCGAGCGGATCGGGCAAGTCCACGCTGATGAACACCATCGGCTGCCTCGACCAGCCCACGTCGGGAACTTATCTGCTTGATGGCGTGGCCGTGGCCGACCTCGACCGCAAGCAACTGGCCAAACTGCGAAACAAGAAACTCGGTTTTGTTTTCCAGAGTTTCAATCTGCTGTCGCGCACATCCGCGCAGGAAAATGTCGAGCTGCCGCTGTTTTACAGTCATCCGCTGGTGACGCTGGGCGACCGGCACAATCGCGCCGGGCAGGCGCTGGAGAAAGTCGGGCTCGGCCAGCGGCGTGATCACCTTCCCAGCCAGCTTTCGGGCGGCCAGCAACAGCGGGTCGCCATCGCCCGCGCCCTCGTCAGCCGGCCGGAAGTGCTGCTCGCCGACGAACCGACCGGCAACCTCGACACCCGCACCAGCATTGAAATCATGGGCTTGTTTCAGGAGTTGAACGAATCCGGCATCACCCTCGTCATGGTCACGCACGAACTGGACATCGCCGCCTATTGCAAGCGCATCGTGGTCATGCGCGATGGCCAGGTCATCAGCGACACCTTGAACAAAACACGCCGGCTGGCACGCGATGAAATCGCCGTGCTGAATCAGGCGGAAGAAAAAGCCAAGCTCGCCTGAAGCCTATGTTCACTCTCATCCAAATCAAATTGCTGCAAATCTGGCAGACGGCGCTGATTGCCTTGCGCGCCCTGCGCCGCAACAAAATGCGCTCCATGCTGACCGCACTGGGCATCATCATCGGCGTGGCGTCCGTGGTGGCGATGGTGGCAGTAGGCAATGGCGCCCAAGCCCGCATCACCAGCCAGGTTTCAGCGCTGGGACAAAACCTTTTGATGGTCTTCGCTGGGAGCAAAAAATCCGGCGGTGTAAATTCCGGTCTCGGCAGCGCCAGCGCCATCACCCTCGCCGACGCCGGGGCGATTCAGCGCGAGGTGCCGGACGTGGCGGCGGTCAGCCCGGAGGTTTCCGTGACGGCCCAAGCCATTGCCAATGGACGCAACTGGTCCACCACCGTGGTTGGCGAGTCCCATGATTATTTGAGAATCCGTGACTGGAAACTGGCGGCAGGCTCGATGTTCAACGAAAGCGATATTCGCAGCGCGGCCAAAATTGCGGTCATCGGCTCGAAAACGGCCAACGAACTGTTCGGCCCGCTGAATCCGGTCGGCCAAAGTGTGCGGATCAAAAACATACCCTTCACCATCATCGGCCTGCTGGAAAGCAAAGGCGCCGGCATGGGCGGAGCCAACCAGGATGACCGTATTCTCATCCCCTACACCACGGCAATGAAACGTCTCACGGGCGACCGTTATCTCCGTTCCGTGAACGTGCAAATCCGCAGCGCGGACCGCATGGACATCGCCCAGCAACAAATCAGCAGCCTGTTGCGCCAGCGCCACCGGCTGACCTCCACTCAAGGCGATGATTTCAACATTTTCAATCAAAAGGAAATTGCCGACACGGTAAATTCCATCTCCAAAATCATCACTTTGTTGCTGGGATCCATTGCCGGCATTTCGCTGGTCGTCGGCGGCATCGGCATCATGAACATCATGCTGGTGAGCGTGACGGAGCGGACCCGCGAAATCGGCATCCGCATCGCGGTGGGGGCAGAACCGGGAGACATCCGGCTGCAATTTCTCATCGAAGCGGTGACGTTGAGTTTGCTCGGCGGCTTGATAGGCGTGCTTTGCGGCGTCGGCGCTTCCCACCTGGTGGGTATGTTTGCGGATTTCAAGGCCGTGGTTTCAACCGGGTCCATTTTACTGGCGTTTGGCGTCAGTTCCGCGATTGGAATATTTTTTGGTTTTTATCCCGCGCACAAGGCCGCCGCGCTGGATCCCATCGTGGCTTTACGTTACGAATAACTATACCAATGGGTAAATTTGATCAGGATTTGGCGGCGGGTTTGCCGGGGCAATTGGCGACGCGGTAGGGGGAAAGCAGGGGAAAAGCTGAAATACTGACATCGGGGAGCGGAAGTTGAATGCGCACCACAGCGGGCCATGGCATTCCGGATCAACCATCGCCCATCCCCGCGGCGCAGGACTTGCGCCCGGACGAACTGCGGCTATATTCCGGATGCCGTGCGGTTCTCAACAACATCGAAATGGCTCAAGGCGCCTGCCAGCGGATTGCTGGTGGCGCTCGTTTTGCTGTTGAATGCGCTGGCCGCGTCGCCCCAGCTGCACGAAATTTTTCACACGGATCACAGCAAGGCCGATCATCTGTGCGCGGTCACGATGTTCGCGCACGGCCAGATGGATGCGGCGGATGCCGCCGTGACCGCCGGCCTGCCGTCCGCAGGCTTTGATTTTTCCCCGCCGCCGCCCGTTATGGTTTTCAGCCTCGCGGCGGAAACGCTTCCGCCCGGCCGCGCTCCGCCGGTTTCCTCCTGCAATTCCTGATTCCGTTCGCTGGCCGCTTTCCGGCCGGTTTTTCGTTCGTTTAAACTTGGATAACTCTGGCCTTCCGCCGTGTGCGCGGAGGCCGGGAAAGGATGGCGTGAAAACTTTTAAGAATTTTGAAATGATGGTTTTGGTTCTGGCGTTGGGAGCGGGGGCAACCAGCCTTTGCGCGCAGGAAACCAATCAGGTGGAGCAGCTGCAGCAGCAACTGCGGCAGCTGCAGGAGAATTTTGAAAAGATTCAGCGGGAGCAGAACGCGCAGATCGCGGCGCTGACGCAAAAGCTGAACGAAGTGGCCCGGCAGCAACCGGCGGCGGCGGAACCGAAAAAAACGGAGGCGCCGCCCGCAGGCGAACCGGCTCCGGCGCAGACCACCGCGCCGCCGGCGGTTTTCGCCCAGTCGTGGTCGCCCGGCGATCCCATCCGCGTCGGCAAGGGCGGCACTTACGCCGACTTGAGCATGGTGGGAACGTTTGCGGTGGGCGGCTCGACGGCCAGCGACATCGGCGCGCTGCAACCGGGCGGGCACGATCCGAACCAGCGCGGTTTCACCGTGCAGGGCGCGGAGTTGAATTTGCAAGGCGCGGTGGATCCGTATTTTCGCGCCAACGCCAATGTGGCCTTCCTGGTGGATAACGGCGGGGAAACCCGCGTGGAACTGGAGGAAGCGTGGCTCGAAACCGTGTCGATGCCTTACAACCTGCAGCTTCGCGCCGGGCAATATCTCACCGATTTTGGGCGGCTCAACACGCAGCATCCGCATTCCTGGGGCTTCGTGGACGCGCCGCTGGTGAACGCCCGGCTGCTCGGCGGGGACGGCCTGCGCAATCCCGGCGCGCGGCTCTCGTGGCTGGCGCCGACGCCGTTTTACTCCGAGCTGTTTTTTGGCGTGCAAAACAGCCAGGGCGGCACGGCCTATAGCTTTCGCAACGACAACGGCGGCCAGTCGTTCTTTGACCGCCTGGCCACCGCGCGCGGCGTGGACCGGTTTTCCGACATGCTTTACTCGGCGCGTTACGCGGCGTCGTTTGAATTGACGGAGAACCAGACCTTGCTCGGCGGCCTCTCGGCGGTGTTCGGCCCGAACAGTTCCGGCGCCGACACTGACACGCAGATCTACGGCGCGGATGTTTATTGGAAATGGAAATCGCCCAGCGCGCACGGCGGTTTTCCCTTTGTGAGCTGGCAGACGGAGGCGATGCTGCGCCGTTATCAGGCAGGCGCGTCCACGTCGGTTGACCTGACGGGCGACGGGGTGCCGGATTACGTTCCGCGCGAGACGATCACGGACTGGGGCGGGTATTCCCAGGTGCTGTGGGGCTTCAAGCCGGGCTGGGTGGCGGGCTTGCGCGGCGATTACGTGACCGGCAACCAGGCGCAGTATGAAAAACTCTACGGGGCGGATCTGGCGCGGGCCACGCGCTGGCGCATTTCGCCCAATCTGACGTGGTATCCGAGCGAGTTCTCCAAAATCCGCCTGCAATACAACTACGACGATCGCGACCGCATCGGCGTGGATCACTCGATCTGGCTGCAGTTTGAATTTCTGCTGGGTGCGCACGCGGCGCATAAGTTTTAACCACGGATAAACACAGATAAACACGGATATTACTTTATGAAAAAACTTTTACTCGGAACGCTCGGGGCATTGCTTGCGTTTGGCGCACAAGCCAAGCTGAATGTCGTGGCCACCACGGCGGATCTCGCCGCCATCGCCAGGGAAATCGGGGGCGATAAAATCACGCTCACCACGCTGGCGAAACCCACGGAAGACCCGCATTTTGTGGATGCCAAGCCCAGCTTCATCGTGAAGTTGAACCACGCCGACGTAGTGATCGAGGGCGGCGCGGAGCTGGAAATCGGCTGGCTCCCGGCGCTGCTGGGCCAATCGCGTAACGAAAAACTGGCGGCGGGCGCGCCCGGCCATGTGAATTGTTCGGCGGGCGTGCAACTGCTCGACGTGCCCGAAAAACTGGACCGTTCGCGCGGCGACATTCACGCGGCGGGAAATCCGCATTTCCCCATCAGCCCGTCGAACGGGAGGATCATCGCGCAAACCATCGCCGCCGCGCTGGCCGAAAATGATCCGCCGGGTGCCGCCGCCTACCGCGCCAATCTGAAAACCTTCCTCGCCGCGCTCGACGCGAAGCGGGCGGAATGGCAGCAGACGCTCGCGCCGTTCCGGGGCCGGAGCGTGGTGGCGTATCACGATTCGTGGCCTTACTTCGCCCGGGAATTCGGGTTAAAGATTGAGTTGTTTCTCGAACCCAAGCCGGGCATTCCCCCGACGCCGTCGCATCTGGCGGAAGTCATCACCAAAATGAAGGCGGAGCAGGCGCGCGTCATCATCGTGGATGCCTATCTCAACCGGCGCACGGCGGAAACGGTGGCGCGCGAGACGGGCGCCGCGGTCGTGCCGGTGACGCAATTCCCCGGCGGCATCAAAGGCACCGAGGGCGGCTATATCCAATTGCTGGATCAATTGGTCAGCTCGCTGGCCGCCGCGCTGGCTGAAAAGAAATGAACATCGAACATTCAACCTTCAACGCCCAACATCCAATGACAGCGTCGTGCGCCGATTCAGTTGAATGTTGAATGATCCCTAAAACTTATGACTGAAATATTTACCGTGATGAAGTGGCCGCTGATCGCGTGCCTGTTGTTGCCGGGCATGCTGGTTTACCTGGGCCTGCACATCGTGCGGCGCGAGGTCATCTTCGTGGATCTCGCGCTGGCGCAGGTGGCCTCGCTGGGCGCGTGCGTGAGCCTGCTGCTGGGCCACGAGGCGGGGGACCCGCAGACTTACCTCTGGTCGGTGGGCTTCACGCTCATCGGCGCGGCCATCTTTGCGGTGACGCGGATGCGCAATCATGCCCGCGTGCCACAGGAGGCGCTCATCGGCATCACCTACGTCGTCGCGGCGGCGGCGGGAATTCTACTGCTGAGCCGCACGGCGGAGGGCAACGAAGAACTGCGCCGGACGCTCATCGGCGACGTGCTGCTCGTCAGTCCAAAGCAGGTGCTGAAAACCTTTGGCATCTATCTCGTCATCGGCGCGGTGCATTTTGTGTTCCGGAAAAAATTCATGATGATTTCCTTCGAGCCGCAGCGGGCGGAGGCGGAAGGAATGGCGGTGCGCTGGTGGGATTTTTTATTTTATGCCCTGTTCGGCCTGGTGGTGACGAGTTTTGTGCAGATCGGCGGCGTGCTGCTGGTGTTTTCGTACCTCATCGTGCCGGCGGTCTGCGCGAACCTGCTGGCCCGCCGCGTGGCGGCGCTGCTCGCGCTGGGCTGGGGCATTGCCACGGCTTCCGGCGTGGCCGGATTGTATGCCGCCTACCGCTTTGATCTGCCGACGGGCGCGGCCATCATCTGCGTGCTGGGCGCCGCGCTGCTGCTGTGCGGATTCGCGGCGGTCTGTTCCAAAAAGAAAGCCGCCTAGGGCGAACCCCGCACCTGCCCTGCGGGCAAGCAACGGCATTAAGTTTTGGCGGCCAGAGGACAGAGGGCGGAGGGCGGAGGGCAAAGCGGAAAATCGGGAAAGCGAGAAAGCGGAAACAGGGACAGAAATCAGACGTCAGAGGCCAGAGGCCAGAGGCAGATATTAAAGCAGAAAGCATGGAGTTTGGAGCGGGGAGCGGGCTGGAGTGAAGTTTTTGTATCCTTTTCCCGCCAATTGCATCTTATGGGGCATGAGATTAATCATCTGCCTGGCAATCGCGGCCGTTTCCTTGTCGGCGGTCACGGCTTTTGCCCAGAAGAAGCCGACGCAGGAGATTGATTACATTTATCCCGCCGGCGGGGTGCCGGGCACGACGATCAACGCTTTTATTGGCGGGCAAAAGCTCGCCGCCATCAATGATTTCACCGTGTATCTGGATGACCTGGCCATTGGCGGTTTGGATTCCAAGGAGGAACTGAAACTGAAGGCGGAACTGAACAAACTCGAAGCCAGCCAGAAGCAGTTTGGAAAACCCGGACCGGCGGAGCTGGCGCGAATGAATGTCCTCAAGCAAAAGCTGGCGCAGTTCGACCGCCAAGGCACCACCAAAAAAAATAAAAACAACAACATCAACCAGAAGTTCGTGGAGGTTCAGTTGACGCTGCCCAACAACATCACCCCGGGCGACCATGCGGTTCGCATCAAGACGCCCAACGGGTATTCCGCCCCGTTCAAGTTCTGCGTGGGGCTGATTCCGGAAACCACCAAGTCGTTTTGGGTGACGCCGCCGAAAAAGCCGAAGAACGGCGAGGTGAAACTGGCGCTGCCCTATGAGGCCACGGTCAAACTTCCCGCCACGATCAATGGGCAGAGCTCGCCGGCGGGACATGATCGCTATCATTTTTGGGCGCAAAAGGGGAAACACCTCATCATTGCCGTGGCGGCGCGGGATTTGATTCCGTATCTGGCCGACGCGGTGCCGGGCTGGTTTGAAGCGGTGCTGGTGATCCGCGATGCCCAGGGGAAAGAGGTGGCGAAGGCGGAACGCTACCGGTTTCGTCCCGATCCGGTGCTGCATTTTGAAGTGCCGGCCGATGGCAATTACACGGTGGAGATCCATGATTCGCTTTACCGCGGCCGCGAGGATTTCATTTATCGGCTCACGATTGCGGAATTGCCGTTTGTGACGAGCGTCTTCCCGCTGGGCGGCAAGAAGGGGGAGAAAATACCGATCACCCTGACGGGCTGGAACCTGGCGGTGAAGGAAGTGATGCTGGACATTACCGCCGCCGCCACCGGCATTACCGTGGTGCCGGGGAGTTTTTACAACGCCGTTCCGTTCGCGGTGGATGATCTGCCGGAATGCATTGAGCGCGAACCCAATGATTCGCGGGAGACGGCCCAGGCTGTGACCCTGCCGGTGATCATCAATGGGCGGATTGGCAAGCCGGAGGAACAGGATGTTTACCAGTTTGAAGGGCGGGCCGGGCAAAAGTTGGTGGCCGAGGTATTCGCGCGGCGTTTGGATTCGCCGCTGGATTCGCTGCTGCGCCTGACGGACAAGGACGGGACGCAACTGGCGTTCAATGATGATTTTGATGACAAGGGAGCGGGTTTGCAAACGCACCATGCCGATTCCTATCTCACGGCCACTTTGCCGGCGGCGGGAACGTATTTTATCCACATCACAGACACCCAAAGCAAGGGCGGGCCGGATTTTGCCTACCGGCTGCGCATCAGCGAGCCGCGACCGGATTTTGCCTTGCGGATGGTGCCGGCGAGCCTTGATATGCGCGTGGGGAGAAGTTCGCCGCTGGAGATCTATGCGCTCCGGCGGGATGGGTTTACGAACGCGATTGATCTGACATTGAAGGATGCGCCGAAGGGATTTTCTCTGAGCGGCGGGCGAATCGGGGAAAATCAGGACAAGGCCAGTGTGACCTTGAACGGCCCGGCGGTTGCGAGCGGCAAGCCGGTCAAAGTGGTGGTGGAGGGGCGGGCAATGGTGGATGGGCGGGCCTTGGAACACTTAGCGATCCCGGCGCAAGACATGATGCAGGCTTTCTTTTACCGGCACCTGGCGCCGGCGAAAGAGTTATCGGTGATGGTCACGGGGAACGGGCGGATGGGGCGGAAAAAGTAAGCGGAGAAGCTGGAAGTTAGGAGCGAGGAGCGGGGAACTGCGAGCTTGGAGTGAGGATGGGGGGTGGGCAGAGGGCAGAGGGCAGAGGGCGGAGGGCGGTGCGGGCGGCCAGGTCGGTTCCGGGTGACGCACGTCGCCGGCCCATGATTTCTTGCGACCGGGGCGGAAGGCCCTTATGCTACCAGCGCAACCAACCGCAGCGGCTGACGGTATTCATGAATAAAGAGCGCAAATCCAGTCTTACCCGGGTGGTGGCTGTCTTCACGGAGAATTTCGGGCTGAGCTGGGCCTAGTCGCTGATGGTGGTCTGTTTCATCGGCGTCGTCGCCTGCCTCGCCATCTCCTGGTTCATCCATTCCGCCCCACCCCGCAACCTCACCATCACCAGCGGCCCGCCGGGAAGCCCCTTTGCGGTGAATGCTGAAAAGTATCGCGCCATCCTCGCCCGCAATGGCGTGACCCTGACCATCCTGCCCTCGCAAGGCTCCCTCGAAAATCTCCAGCGTCTGGGCGATCCCAAGTTCAAGGTGGACATCGGATTTGTCCAGGGCGGAATCTCCGATGGCACCAACGATGATCAATTGGTTTCGCTTGGCAACGTCGCCTATGAACCGCTGCTGATTTTTTATCGGGGCGGCACCAACACCGGCTTATTGTCCGGGCTGGCCGGCCAGCGGCTGGCCATCGGCGCCGTGGGCAGCGGTGCGCATTCCCTGGCCATCACCCTGCTGCAAACCAACGGACTGGTGGGCGACGGCGCCACCCGGTTGCTGGAGCTGGACGCGGAAGCGGCGGCGAAGGCGTTGCTGGCGGGAACGGCGGAGGCCGCGTTCATGATGAGCGATTCGGCGTCCACCCGCACCATGCGGACGCTGTTGCGCTCGCCCGGCATCCATCTGCTCAGCCTGGAACAGGCCGAAGCCTATGTCCGGCGCTTCAGTTATCTGAACAAGCTGCGCATCCCCGAAGGCTCCATTGATTTCGGCAAAAACCTGCCCGCGCAGGATGTCTGGCTGGTCGGGCCGACCGTGGAACTGCTGGCCCGGCCGGATTTGAATGCGGCCATCGCGGATTTGTTGCTGGAAGCCGCCCGGGAAGTACACGGCAAAGCCAGCATGCTCCAGAACAAAGGCGAGTTTCCGAACCCGGTGGAGCATGAATTCAAAATCAGCCCGGACGCCAGCCGCTACTATAAATCCGGCAAGAAGTTTCTCTACCAGCAACTGCCGTTTTGGATTGCCAGCCTGTTGAACCGCATCCTGGTGGCCTTTATCCCCATGATCCTGGTGCTGATCCCCGGGCTGCGCCTGATCTCGGCGGCCTATCGCTGGCGGATCCAGCTGCGCCTGTACCGGTGGTATCGCACGCTGCTGGTGCTGGAGCGGGAACTCACCCGGGAAATCACGCCGGCCAAAAGCCGGGAAATGCACGCGCGGCTGAGCGAGATTGAAACGGCGGTGCAGCACATGAAAGTGCCCGCCTCCTATGCCGACCGGTTCTATGGCTTGCGCGGCCATATTGATTACGTCCGCGCGAAACTCGCCAGCCTCAACCCGGCGTAAGGCGCCATCAAGGGGAACAGCGAACCTTCAACGCCGACCGTCCAGCCTCCCCTGGTGGCACCAGTGACCGGGGCCGGCCTTGATTTACCCCGTCATTGAACCAGCAGCCTGAAATATCTTTGGCCGGGATTCGGTTGAATTGTATTCGTGAAAAGGAAATTGCCCGACGCATCGAAAATATTGGTGGCCAGCCGCGACCATTGGGTCAAGGGCTGCGTGAGATTGGTGGCGAACAAGACGACGTAAGGCCAGGCGGGCACCCCATTGGTGCCGGAGATCACCAGCTTGGTACCGGTCGCCGAAACCGCGCCGAATTGCGGCGGCACGGCCGGCAGCGAGACGAACACCAGATCCACGGAGCTGTTTGCGGCGTTGTTCGTCAGGTAACCGCTAAATCCCGACGGCAGCGGCGAGGCGAGCAGAAAATTATATCCGGCACCGCCAATGCTGTTGGAATAGGCAATGAGCGAAAGGCGCGTGGGGATGCTCACGGTGGGCAGGGAAGCGATGCGAATCAGGTTGGTCGCGCCGCCGGTAACGAGGCTGGTGGCCACCAGGTTGGTCGTCGCCACATCGGCCACGAATTGGAGCGTGGAATTGGTGAGGGTCACTTTGGTGACCGGATTGCCCAAGGTGCCGATGACATCGCCCAGGGCAAAGGTGGCGCGATTGGCGGTGATCGTCGCATTGCCGCCGCCGGCGAGAAGCTGGCCGGCACCGGTGATGGCCGCGCCATTCAGGTTCAAGGCCGCCACCGGCACCGTGCCGCTGCCGGTATAGCGCGCCAGGCGAAGCGAATTGTTCACCACCATCACAATCGAGCCGTTTAGATTCACCGTCCCGGTGATGGTGCCGGCGGCGGCGGCGGAATTTTGATAGGCCACTTCCATCGTGTTGACATCGAAGGTGCCGGACTTGAGGGCGAGGGTTCCCGTCGTGGAACCGGTGCCGCTGCCCGGCTGGCCATAGGCGACAAACAGGGTGTCAACCAGGGCGTCCACGGTGCCGCCGGAAAAGTCCGCCACGCCGGCGGTGAGGCTGCCGCTGGTGCCGGCGCCGGAGAAGTCGCCGATGTTAAAGACGGGCACCCGGTCCCCATTGACGCCGCGGAGCAATAGCTGCGGCGAGGCATTGGTGAAGGCCGGGTTGAAGGCGAGCGTCCCTTGCCCCTTGGTCCGGGCGATGAAAATGGAATCGGCGGCGAGGCTGTTCTGGAGGCCGAGATATAGATAGCTGGTCGATCCGATGTTGCTGAGACCATCGCTTAAATCCAGGGCGGGAAAACCATTCAGCGTCAGGTCATTGGTGCGGGCCAGCTTCAAGGTGCCGGCCGGCCAATTCAATCCGGCCGTGCCCACCAGCAACTGGCTCACCGTTGCCGATAAATTGCCCAGCCCCGATAAATCCAGCGTCGCCCGGTGCGTGCCACTCGCGGCGCTGCCCTGCCGGACGATGATGTTGGCGCTGGCATGGTTGATATTCAGCGAGCCGGCCAGGCCGGTCATGGTGGCGTTGAGAAGCTGGTTGGCGCCGCTGTCGGTTTCCGTTCCCACCATCAGACCATTGGTTCCGTAGAGGCTGAGGGACTGGCCGTTGGTGATCAGAATCGTGTGATTGCCGTTCGTGTTGGCAATCTGCAGCGAGGCCAGGTTGCCGCCGAAATTCACGTCGAGCGAGCTGTTGACGTTGGAAATGCCCACCCCGCTGGCGCCGGCGTCATAAAATTTCACATCATCCGTGGCCTCGGGCAGCAGGGTCGGCAGCCAGTAATTGGTGTTGGACCATCGGTTCGTCCCGGCGCCGGGGCCGTTCCAGACCAGGTTCGTGGCCGCGTGACTGGAAACCACCAGCGTGAAGGCGCTGCTCGCGCTAAAGCCAGCCGGATCGGTGACGGTGACCGTCAGCGTGGCCGTGCCGGTCTGGTTGGCCAGCGGCGTCACCGTCACGGTCCGGTTGGTGCCGCTGCCGCCGAAAACCAGACTGGCGTCCGGCACCAAGTTCGGATCCGATGAACTGCCGGTGACGGTCAGGTTGGTGGCATTCAAGTTCTGCTCGTTCACGGTGAAGCTGAGCGGGCCGGCGGCGGTGTTGGGCAAAATGACCTGGCTGCCGAGGGCGGAGATCACCGGCCCGTAACTGGTGAGGAGAATCAGCTGCGGACGGGCGGAGGCATTGGCGTTTTCGCGCGCGGCGTAAGTGACGCTGTTCGAGCCGATGGAGAAAAGCTGGAGCGACAACTGCTTGTCACCCTGGAGCGCATCCAGGGCCTGGGGCGTGACATCGAACGCGATCGTGCCGTTCGTGACCGCGAGCCAGGAGGCAAAGCGTTCGCCGCCGCCCGGCTGGTTTTTCCAGGTGACCGCCGCTTCCGTCCAGCTGTTTGAATTCGCCACGTTCACGGCCTGCTCGATGCCGCCGGCGCCGAGGCTCAGCGGCGTCAGCACCACGCGCGCCTGAAAAACATTGCCGGCGATGCCGCTTAAATCCCAGCGCAAATAAGCCTGCCGCTGGTTGTTCGTCGAAGCGCTCTGCTGGACGATCAGGTTGGTGGCGGTGCCGAAATTGGCGTTCGCATTCGTGCCGCCGCCCACGGTGGCATCCGCGACCGGCGTGAGAATGTTCGTCGTGCCCGCGGCCGCCGGTGCCACTTTCAATTCCAGCATGGCCCAATCAATGCCGGCATCGCCCTGCACGGCGACATTGAAGACGCCATTCGTAAAAAACCCCAGTTGATTCACCAGATCCAGACCGCGGACGGTCGTGTTGGTGCCGGTGCCCACGGGCAGCCAGCCAAGGTTGGTGAAGGCGAAGGCATTGTTGGTGGCGCCGAGGTAAAGGACGTTGCCATTCGCCGAGGCATTCGCGCGCAGCGCCAGCGCCAGCGAGGCGCCGACCACGCGCTCATCCGGCGCGAGGGTGAAACCAAAACTGAACGGAATCCAATGACTGTTGGTCACCACATCGAAACCGTCCACAGGCTGGCCGCCGGCCAGGGCTTGAACGGCGTTGCTCCAGTTGACCTCCACAGCGACGGCTTCTCCGCCCGGCCCCCCGCCGGTGAATCCGTCAATTTGTCCCAGCCAATAGTCGCGCGTCTGCAAACCCGGGCAAGCCAGCCGGTCCTGCTGCTGCGCAAAGTAGAGGCTGTCGGGGAAAACATTGGTGGCTTTTGGCCCCGAGGAATCATAATTGCCGGGTGCATGCGGCAGGTCGCAACACAGCCCGGAATAGCCCGCCTGCCACCACGAGGACGAGTTCAACGCGCCGATGGAGCCGATCAGCCAGTTGTTCGCGCCCGGCGGCGACTGGATGTAGTAGCCACCCTGCGAACTGTTGTTCCACATGACGCTGTTGGCCGATTCCCAGCCGTGGCCGGTGCCGGCATTGCCGTCATTCTGGTTTTCGATCGCCCCGCTCGCCCCATTGCAAGTGATGTTGTCCCAGAGAATGCCCGTCGCCCACCGTTGATGGGGGCCCGCGTAACTCTGCGCATTGTCGCTGGTGCCATCCACGAAGACATTGGGGCCGGCCAGCATCGCCTGGGTGACAAATTGATGGCGGTCCTGGCGCGTGTAACAGTTTTTCACCAGGCTATATTGGGCGTCATTGAGACAGAAGGCATAGCGGCGCTCACCGGTGATGATGGAAACGGGGTCCAAGGCCTGGCAATCCTGCACCGTGATGTATTTGTTGCCGCTGTTGAGAAAGACACAGGCGTAGCCGAAGTATTGCGAGTTCACATCGCGCACCCAGCCGTTGACCACCTTGTCCAGCTGCACACAACTCCAGGCGTGCGTCTCGTTGGTCACGCTCCCGAAATAATCCGACTTGGCATAAAGGTGTTCGACGCCGACGTTGGAAATGCGCCCCGGCCAGGAATATTTGGCGATGATGCCGTTGGTATAGCCGGCATCAATGGCGCAGGTGAGGGGGGCATCCACGAAAATCTCATTCCCTTCGATATGCGTGATGACGCGCTCCATCTTGGTGTTATAGAACGCCGTGTCGGAGCCGTCCGTGGTCCAGGGAACATCGGGCAGCGGCCCCAGCAAATCCATGCCGAGATCATGAATCCAGTTCGGGGTGGCAATGCGCGTGACCAGCACGGTATCGCCCACCGCCAGCCCGCCGGTGCTGTCCACAAAAAAACTCCGGGCCCCCGCCGGCACATAGCGATTGGTGATGACGTGCCGCGTGGTCGGATAGATGGCGCGGGAGCCCGAGCCGATGATTTGAATCAATGAATACTGATTCGAAGCCGTCGCTTCCAGAACGGTTCCCGAGCCGTTCGTGTAACTGCCGACGCCGCGCAGCACCACGCCGCCCGCCGCGATGCTCAGGGTGTTGGAACATTTGTAAAGGCCGGCGGACAGCAGCACCGCGCCGCGAAATCCGCCGGCCTCCAGCGGCAGGGCGGAGACCAGATTGATGGCATTCTGGATGTTGGTGGTGTTGTCGCCCGCCAGCGGAGTGACGACGACTTTGTTCGGAACCGCGTTGGTTCCCGGCAACGGCGCCAGGCCGGCCGCGTAGCCCACGCCGGAAAAGTCCAGGATGCGGTTGCCCAGCGCGTCCGGCTGGGAAAGCAAACGACCGCTGGCGCCGGGATAAACCCACGCGCTGAAATTGGCCGCCTGGGCGGACGCCGCCGCCAGCCCGACGAACCCGGCCAGCCCAGCCGCGACGGCGAGCGTTTTCGAACCGGGCCACCGGCGGGAGACGGGTTTCATTTTCATCACTATAATTTCACGGAGCGGGATCGCCAAAAGCTTTCTTTATTTCGTTAAACAACTTTTTCCGCCAGCTCTGCCGCTTTTATCCGCTTTAGTGAAATGAACTTCAGCGCTGGTGCAACTCTCTCCAGCGGCGCGGCGGATCCGGATTTGGCGGCGTGGCGGTGCTGGTGGGCGGATGGTTTCTGGCGCATCGGTATGGAAAGATGCGGGGGACGGTGGTGGCGAAGCAGAATGGGGTGAACGATCGGACGGAGGGGCCGGGTGATGCGGGATTGTTCAAAATCAAACACTAACCCCTACATAAGCAGAATCGTTCCGGCTAAGGCAGCACAACCCGATAGAAATATTGGGCTTCATTCGAAAACGAATTGGTAAAGGATGTGATGTTGCTGATGGCCATATTGGTTGCCAGCGGAATCCAGGATGCATCCGCCAAGGAAGATTTTCTTTCGACCCGGTAAACTCCATTGGTAAATGATGTCCAGGACACGATCGTCTGATGGTTTGTCAAACCAACTGAAACAACCGGTTGTTGAACAAGGCGGAAGAAGTTGCCGTAATTTCCATCCAGCAGCGGCCGCGCATTTATATCCCCCATCGAGCCATACAGATTACCATCGCGCCCCATGCACATGTCGCTAAAAGCATTCCTACCGTTTGTGCCATTGAGATAAACCAGCGTGTTCAATATTCCGTTTGTCGTGATGCTGAAAATGGTGCCAAAGTTAGTTCCGGTCGCACCTGAAAAGGCGGTCGTTCCGTAGAGGCTTCCATCACTGCCCTGGGTCAGACCGCTACTAGGACTGCTGCCATTGGTTCCATCAAAGGATATCAAGGTGGTCAGGTTGCCATTGGTCGTGATTTGAAAAACAGTCCCGAAATTATGGGTTCCACCTAAACTTGTGGTGCCGTAGAAATTCCCGTCGCTGGCCTGTGCCAAACCCGACATCGGAGCACTGCCATTTGTGCCGTTGAAGAACGCCAGGGTTGTGAGAAGACCATTGGTGGTTATCCGAAAAACCGTGCCGTTGCCGGTATTGACACCAGTGTAGTTACTCCCGCCAAATGCAGTAGTTCCGTAAAAAATCCCATCGGTTCCCAAGGTCAGGCCAGCAAAAGGTTGTGAACCATTGGTGCCGTTGAACGACCAAAGCAGCGTCAACACCGCATTGGTGGTGATTTTGAAAACCGTGCCGTTGCCGCTGGAAGATCCTCCATTGGCCGCCGTGCCGTAGAAGTTTCCGTCATTGCCCAAAACCAATTTGCGGCCGGGATTGCTACCATTGGTTCCGCCGAAGGAGAAAAACGACGTGTAACTGCCATTGGTCTGAAATGGCTTAAAGACACCGTTAGTTGAAACCTCAAACATCGTTCCAGAAAAATTCAGGCCACCATTTGCGCATAGGCCATAAAGGTCGCCATTCTTTCCAAGTGTCAGACCATAAGGAGAAGACCCGTTAAACCCATCGAACATACACACCGGGGCTAAAGCGCCGGTGGCTGTAACTTTATAGATCGTTCCATTGCCATTGGTTCCACCGGATCTAGTTGTTCCATAAAAGTTGCCTGGCTGTATTTCAGTCAAGGCACCGTTTGGTTGTCGGGGCGCGGAATTGGATGAGAGGGGAAATTCACAAATCACTTGCAAAGCAGGGGTCGAGTGCGCCATTTGCCCTGTGGGCCAACCTGCCAAAATCAAAACCACGAAAACGCATTGGAAAACGAATCGCAATGGACTCCCTGTCCTCATGGTTTTACTATAAGGGTTTCATTTGCCTGCGGCAAGAAAAATTAACAAAGGAAATATGCCGCGGTGTTGGTTTAGTTCGTCGTCACTGCTTGCATCTCCTTGCAACCGGAGAGATGAAACTTGCGGTATAGATTCACATTGGTCTCATAGGAAATCGCTTTTAAGGCGGGCTCAAATACTGGATGCGGCGCGGGTGAGCCCAGCCGGTCGGTTAGTGCCAACGACGCAGCAACGTAGCCACCACGCAGTTATATACCCACGTCATGCAGCAGCCGGGGCGGGGTGTCAGCCGTCCGCTGAAGGCGGTCTGCTTTGCCGAGGCTAAATTGTCCGCATCATTTTTGTGAGCAGCTGGCGCGGAGTGACGATCTGTATTCCAAACGGTTTTTGCAGCGCCAATAAATCCTCATCCCGCGATACGATGACTTTCGCCCCCGCAGCCAGGGCGCACGCCAGGTAAGGATCGTCTTTGGCATCCCGGCTGCGCTGCTTGCCCAGCGGGGCCGGTTCAACCAGTTTTACCCGGTCGTAATACCAGGTCAGAAGATTGTGCGCCGGGTGCTTGAATTTGTTTCCCCGCTCCGCCGTCAGCGCCCGGACTTCTTCCAGAATTTCCAGCGTGGCAAAAACGGTGATTCGCCTTTTAGCCATCGCCAGCAGGCAATTATGCGCCTCACCGCGCCAGCCTATCCCGGCGAAAACCACATTGGCATCAAGCACAACGCGCACGTTTTCTCCTCTCCGCCCGGAGGCGATGCTGGGCTTTCACAATGGCGGCCATTTCTTCGTCCGAAGGATCGCCCGGCGGCGCTCCCGCAATGGCTTTTTCCAAAAAGGCCGCGTCCTGCTTGATTTGTTCCTGTCGCCGGTTGCGGATCAGGTCGCGCATGTATTCGCTCATGGAGTCAAATGCGTGCGCTGCCGAATCCGACCTGGCGAAGTCGGCCAGCTCCGGGTTTAATGAAATGTTGATGGTTACGGCTTTCATGTCGTCAAATTAAATCAATGGCAGGATATGTCAATGTCTGCCATTGATGTTTTGCTGATGGGAAACTGCTTTTCATGATGGCTCATATACTGGACGCGGCGCGGGGCGGGTGATCAGTCAAAGTTTTATCCCAATAGCACAATGCATTTGATTGCCCCGTCCACATTGAGAACCAACCCATCTATGGCTCCATGACACTGCGTGGTCACGACAACATTGCTGTGTAGATAATCTTGGATAACCAGGCACTGGCAATCAGCATCAAAGGAACAGCAATGGTCGCTGACCGCTCCGAGATTTTATAGATTCGGGTCAAGCCCGCAAACAGCATCAGGATGGTCAGGCAAAATGCGAAGAGTGAGAACCCGGCGATGACTTCCATATTTCCAAGGCCAAAAATGGCCGCCACCAACGCGGCAAACCCGAAGGGCAGCAATGACGCTCCAGCAATAAAACTGTCATGTCCAAAATCCCCCTCCCCTCGGAACGCCTTTCGTCCGAGGACGCACGCCGAAAAAAAACTGATGAAGGGCACAACTGAGACCACGAGAATCTTGATGAATCCGTTGAACCCGGATGGCGTATTCCACCCTCCCAAAAGCCGGTATATGCCAAATAATAAGCAAAGACTAAAGAGCGCGCCGAAAGTAATTCCAACGCCGAGAGCGCGGACCCGCCCCAAGCTCTCGAACGCTCCCGCCAAGCCAGCAACAGGGTTGGAGGCAAACATTTTAAAAGCCTTTAAAGCATCCTTGGACGCGACCTTGACCTTATCTGCGGCCAGCGCGGTTGGGTTAGGTGCTGCGATCAATACGCCGCAATTCGAACAGGCTACCGCGTTGTCTGAAATCTGTGTCCCGCATTTTTGGCAAAACATAGTTGTGTTTTTTTATTATTGATGGTTTCAGGCACCGGCTGTCATCTGGTTACGGTGCAGTTATTGTGCGCTATTCGCTTTGACAGGACAACTGCTGATTTTGTGGTTGACTGAATTTCTGGTGTGGACATATTCGTAGATGACCCCAGATAAACCCGAAACGCAACAAAACTATGGAAACCCTCAAAATAATAGAAAGGAAACTTAAATGAAAAAAGCAGGATGGATTCTCATACTCATATCAGCAGCAGTCATCTTCTACAATGTTGTGATTGTGAAAAGCCAAAACGAGACACAAGTAAAAGAACACCCATTTGTTACTTTATTTTCTGGTGGGTCAAACCTTAAGCAGGGATATACTTTTGAGGCACCATATACGGGTTTTGAGGTATTTATCATAGCGATGGGCATAGGCGGTATTGTAATGGTTGTCATCGCTGTCACCGAGCGGTTGAAAACCGGCCAGAGGTGAGCGATTCAAAACCGGCCACTCTGAAGTAAGGGATTCATATCAGTTCTGTTTTTTCAGTCAAAGGATTTTCGTTTCGAGTTAAAACGAGCCGGAGGCGAGCTGCG
>CAIXUZ010000043.1 GCA_903922735.1 uncultured Verrucomicrobia subdivision 3 bacterium | reverse complement strand
GTCCCCGCGAGCCGTCGTGAGCCTTGGATTTGAACGGCTCGCGGGGACGCTCGCCCCGCCGGTTTTTGAAATTGGGATATTGCCAGATTTTCTCGTTTCCTTTTCCGCGCCGCTGGCAGATAAGATGAGTCTGTGAGCGGCTGGCAAAAAATCTCCGAGTTTCTGGCGCTGCGGCGGAACACGTCGCTTTTGCTGATTGCTCTGGTGCTGGCGGGCACGGGCGAAAAACTCTGGCTCGGCTTCGCGCCCAAATATATCGAGGTGCTGGCGCACGGCCTCCTGTCGGCGGCGCAAATCGTTTTGGTCATCGGGATTTTTGATGCGTTGCAAACCTTGCTGGGTGCGCTTTATGCCTATCCCGGCGGCTGGCTCACCGATCATTGGGGACAACGAAAATCGCTGCTCCTGTTCAGCGGGATTTCCATCGCCGGTTACGTTTTAGTGTGGGTCTGGCAGAGCTGGATCGCGTTGTTGTTGGGTTCATTTTTGTTTCTGGCGTGGAGCGCGTTGTCGTTGCCGGCGACCTTTTCTGTCATCGCCACGTCGCTGCAAAGCCACCGCCACACGATGGGCGTCGGCGTGCAATCCCTGATCCGCCGGGTGCCGATGATGCTGGGCCCGCTGCTCGGCGGCTGGCTGCTCACGCGCTACGGCTGGACGGACGGTGTGCGTTATGCTCTCGCGCTCTGTGTCGGCATGAGTCTGCTGACGGCGGCGTTTCAATGGTTCATGTTTGAGGACGATTTCAGTAGGCGACGAGGTGACGAGTCTCAAACTAAAAATACAGTTGGAGTATCCTCAAGTCGTCTCCTGCAAGTTGAAGTAGTTGCCGCGCCGACGTTTTTCACCGTCGTCAAATCCTTCACGCCCGCGTTGCGCGAACTGCTCGTGAGCGACATCCTCATCCGCTTCTGCGAGCGGATTCCGTATGCGTTCGTCATCCTGTGGGCAATGGATTCCGGTGGCGTAACGGCGCAGCAGTTCGGTTATCTGATCGCCTTCGAGATGGTCACGGCGATGCTCTGCTACCTTCCCGTCGCGCACCTGGCGGACAAATACGGGCGCCGCCCGTTCGTGCTGGCCACGTTTGGATTTTTCACGCTCTTCCCGCTGACGCTGATTTGGGCGCACGATTTCAAGTGGCTGGCGCTGGCGTTTGTCGTGCGCGGGCTGAAGGAATTCGGCGAACCGGCGCGGAAGGCGCTTATCATCGGCGAGGCCGCGCCGGAACTGCGCGCCCGGACTTACGGCGCGTATTATCTCATCCGCGATTGCACCGTGACGGGCGGCTCATTTCTCGGCGCCTGGCTATGGAGCATCAGTCCGCAGGCGAATTTCATTGGTGCGGCCATTTGCGGCGGACTGGGAACCCTCTGGTTCTGGTGGTTTATTTACCGGCGGCGAAAACATGGCTGACACCTCCTTCAAAGACTTTGTCCTCGACCAGCTCGCGGCGCTGCCCGAAGTGCGGGCGCGGGCGATGTTTGGCGCGCACGGGCTGTATCAGGGCGGCCGGTTTTTTGCAATTCTGGATGCGGGACGGGTCTTTTTCCGGACGGACGCGGCGAGCGCGGCGGATTACACGGCGCGCGGGATGGAGCCGTTCACTTATGAACAGCGCGGTCGCATCATCACCTTCCAATATCACGAAGTCCCGCCGGATGTGCTGGAGAGCGCGGCGGAGCTGGTCGAATGGGCGCAACGGGCGGTTCAAGTGGCGGCGGCAGCTTCAAAGCCGCCGGCTCGCAAAGCGAAATGAATCGGCTTTCCGGCTGCGGTCAGGTGATTCCGGAAAAGAAATTTTTACTTTTGGCGGCGGCGGTATAGTTTTCTCCCCATGGCCGTCCAAAATCTCATCGTCAAGGTGCAGAAGCGTAATCGCGCGTTGGTTAGATTTGATGCCGACCATATCCGGAGGGCGATTTTCCGCGCGGCGGAATCCATCGGCGGTTTTCGCAGCGATTTTCTGCCGGGTATCAACGAGCAGATTTTTCAGACGCACAACACGGATCAAAGCCTGGCCACCTTCTTGGCGGACGTCGCTGTGGTCTGCCTGAATTCCGACCCGCATCATCTCATCTCCAATTTCCCCCCGACGATTGAGACGATTCAGGATGAGGTTTTGCACGCGCTCCGCAGCTACGGTTTTCAAAACACGGCGGATGCTTTCGAATGTTACCGCTGGGGCCGGCACTGGCTGCGCGAGGGGGCGCTGACGCCGGCGCAGTTTGTGGCCAATGGTTTTCCGGTGGATCGCATGTGGCGGACGCTGGAGGAAAACCGGCGGCTGGGCGTGGATACCGTGGCGCGGCTCAATGAAACCGTGCGCAGCGGCCGCATCAAGGCCGTGATCGAGGAGTCGCTGGCGGCTTATGAGGCGTCGCTGGACGAGGCGGCGAAGAAAATCATGGCGCGGCTGGGCGTGGTGGATCCGTTGCGGATGATCTGGATCAGCGGGCCGAGTTCTTCCGGCAAGACGACCACGACCATGAAGCTCACGCAGCGGCTGGAAAAAGAGGGGTTGAAATTTCTGATGCTGAATCTGGACGACTATTTCTGGTCGCTGGTGGAGCATCCCACGGACTGGCTCAACGACCGGAATTACGAGACGCCCGAGGCGCTGGACTTTCAATTATTGAACCAGCACCTGCGCGCCTTGCTGAACGGCGAAACCATTGAGAAGCCCGTTTACAGTTTCAAGGAAGGCCGCCGCGTCGCCACCAAACCGGTGAAACTGGGGCGCGACCAGGTTTTGCTGCTCGACTGTTTGCACGGGTTTTATCCGCCCATCACGGAAGGCATCAGTTCGGCGTTGCAGTTCCGGTTGTTCCTCGAGACGCAGAACATGCTTTACGAAGGCGACGGCAGCGCGTTGCGGTTGACGCATTTCACCGACGTGCGGCTGATCCGGCGGATGCTTCGCGACACGCATCACCGGAATCACAGTGCGCTGCGGACGATTTTGCACTGGCATTACGTCCGTGAAGGCGAGTTGTTCAGCATCCTCCCGCTGATGGGCTTGGCGGATCACGTCATCAACAGCGGGTTTCCTTTTGACTTGCCCGCGTTGAAACCGTTTTTTGCCGGCGATAAAAGCCTGTTGCCGCCACCGGAAGCGCTCGCGGAATACGGCGGCTTTCTGGATGCCCGGATCCGCTTTGAGCGCGTGCGGGCCTTGCTTAAATCCGTGGAAGGGTTCACGCCGGGGCAGGTGGCGGATTCGCAATTCATTCCGGGCGACGCGGTTATCCGTGAATTCATCGGCGGCAGCACCATCAAAATTCCCCACAACGAATAGGCGGATGCGGTTTTACGGGACTTCGGAAGGGAAACGGAGTGTGTCCCTTGTCCATTTCCGGGGCGGGTTGAATGCCCGCATCAAAAGACAGGCCAATAAATCTTGCCCTTTGGCCTTCATTAACTAAACTGTCCGACCAAATTTTATTATATGAACCTGAATCATTTCGTGGAAGTTCTGGCGTTCGCCACGCCGGCCGCCAACAGCCAGGGTGCCCAGCAACAGAACCCGATTGTGGCGTTCCTGCCGATGATCCTGCTGGTCGTCGTGTTTTATTTCATCCTGATCCGCCCGCAGCAGAAGCGCGCCAAGGAGCAGGCCAAAATGCTCTCTGCGCTCAAGTCCGGCGATAAAGTCATCACGTCCGCCGGCATCGTCGGCTCGGTGATTACCGTCAAGGATACGACCGTCTCCATCCGTTCCGCTGACTCGAAGTTCGAAGTCACCAAGGCTTCGGTGGTTCAGATTCTCGACGCCGGCACCCCGACTGAATCCTGATTCGTCATGAAAAGCAATAATTTGAACCGTTTCCTCCTCGTCATCGCGATCATCGTCTGGTCGCTGTATCAGGTGTATCCCCCCGCCTCGCGCAATTTGGTGGAGGAATTTTCCCGCCGCGCGCAAAATCAGGACGCGGCGTTCAAGGATATCCTCGCGCGGACCGCCGCGTTCCAGAAAGCCGGCACCAACAACGAGTTTGTGGCCTTGCAAACCGCCATCACCACCAACGATTTGCAGAGATATTTCCCCTTCATTCCCGCTAAGAACCAGCTTTACCCGAACACCTTCATCCTGAACAAACTTCAGCGTGACGCATCGGGCAAAATCAAATTAGGTCTGGATTTGCAGGGCGGCACATCGTTCCTCGTCGAGATGGACACGAACGTCCTGTTCTCGGCGGACACGAACAACATCCGCCAGCGCTCCGAAGTCACCAGCGCCGCGTTGTCGCAGGCCGTCGAGGTGTTGCGCAAGCGTATTGACCGCTTCGGCGTTGCCGAGCCGATCATCCAATCCGCCGGCGGCAATCGCATTCTCATCCAGCTCCCCGGTCTTTCGCAGTCGGACAAGGAAAGCGCGAAGCAGCAGATTCAGAAGACGGCCTTCCTTGAATTCCGCATGGTGCATGAGCGCAGCAATGAGATCGTGGACGAGCGCACCGGCGAAGTTCACGAGCCGGTGCCGGCGGGTTATGAATTGCTGAAACACGTCGAGCAGCTTCCGAACAACCAGACCAAGGTTGAATATGTCGTCGTCAAAAAGAAACCCGAGAACGGCCTTGCCGGTGACATCGTGAAAAGCTCGATGGTCGTCCGCGGCAACCTCGGCGAGCCGCAGATTGATTTCTCTCTTACCACCGACGGGGCGGAAAAATTTGCCAGGACCACGCGCGAAAACATCAACCACCGCCTGGCCATCGTGCTGGATGGCGAGCTTTATTCCGCGCCGAACATCCAGGGCGAAATTCCTTCCGGCAACGGCCAGATCACGGGCAATTACACCATCGAAACCGCGATGGAGCTGGCGAACGTGTTGCAGAATCCGCTGAAGGCGCCGCTGCACATCGTTTATGCGAGCGATGTCGGGGCGACGCTCGGCAAGGACTCCATTCGCAGCGGCATCAAGGCCTCGGTTTACGGCGTCCTGTTCGTGTCCGGTTTCATGCTGGTCTATTACCTTTTCGCCGGTCTGGCCGCCAATGTCGCGCTCATCACCAACATCATCATCTTGCTCGGGGTCATGTGTTCCGTTGGCACCACGTTCACGCTGCCGGGCATCGCCGGCGCCGTGCTCACCGTCGGTATGGCGGTGGACGCGAACGTGCTGATCTACGAGCGCATCCGCGAGGAACTGGCCAAGGGCAAGTCGCTGAAAGGCGCGATTGATGCCGGTTATGCCCGCGCGTTCGGGACGATTTTCGATTCGCACGTCACCACGCTGATTTCGTCCATCATCTTGATTTTCATGGGCACCGGTTCCATCAAGGGCTTCGGTGTGACGCTCACGATTGGCGTGGCGGCGAGCTTGTTCACCGCGCTGGTCGTGACCCGGCTGATCTTCAACTTCCTCACCGACCGGAACCTGATCAAATCCTTGCCGATGATGCACATCATCCGCACCACGAAGATTGATTTCATGAAGCTGGCGATGCCGCTGGCGATTGCCACCACGCTGTTTACGGTGGGCTCGATGGGCTACGGTTTCACGCGCGGTGAAAAACTGTTTGGCGTGGATTTCCTCGGCGGTGACAGCACCCAGTTCACTTTCGCCCAGAAGTTTGACGAAAAAGACATCCGCGCCGTGCTGACGCCGATTGGCGAGAAGGATGCGCAAATCCAGTATCAGAAGGGCGATCGCATGGAAACTTTGTCCATCACGACTGGCAGCGGTTCCTCGGAAAAAGTTGAGGCGTTGCTGAAGGAAAAGCTGCCGGCGGCGAAATTCAATGCCATTGGCCGCCAGCAGGTCGGCGCCACGCTGGGCAGGGAAATCCAGCAGTCGGCCATCGTTGCCTCGCTGATGGCGATGTTCGGCATCCTGGTCTATGTCGCGTTCCGCTACGAATTCTCCTTTGCCGTGGCCGCTGTCATCGCCGTGTTGCATGACGTTCTATTCACCATCGGTGCTTACTGTATTGCCAATGCCGTTTCCGGCCGTCAGTTCAATGCTACCGTCGTCGCGGCGGTGCTGACCATCATCGGCTTCTCCATCAACGATAAGATCGTCATCTTCGACCGGATCCGGGAAGACCTGAAGCTCGGCGTGCGCGGCTCGTTCCGCGACATCGTCAACCAGGCGGTGAACCAGACCTTGAGCCGCACCATCATTACCAGCGGCACGGTGTTCCTCGCCACGATGTCGTTGTTCATCTGGGGCGGCGGCGTCATCAACGACTTCGCCTTCACCTTCCTGATCGGCATTGTTGTCGGCACCTATTCGTCCATCTACATTGCAAGCGTCATCGTCTTGAAGTGGCACAAGGGTGAGCGTCCGGCCATCGGCGCTTCGCAGGTCGCGGTGCAAAACGCACCGGCAGCGAAGGTCTGATTCCCTGCTTCAAGGCCATGCTTGGATCCATCGCCATCACGCCCTGGCATTGGGCGGGATTCGTCGGCTGTGTCCTTTTTTTTCTGGCGCTGGACCTTGGCGTTTTTCATCGCCAGTCGCATGTCGTTAAATTCAAGGAGGCGCTTGGCTGGTCGGTGTTGTGGGTGACGCTGTCGTTTGTTTTCGGATTGCTCATTGGCCCGGCGTTTATTTCCGGCTGGGAAAAGCAGGATTCCATCGAGTTTATCACCGGTTACATCATTGAGTTGTCCCTCTCGATGGACAACGTCTTTGTCATCGCGCTCATCTTCACTTTCTTTCGCGTGGCGCCGCAATATCAGCATCGCGTGCTGTTCTGGGGCATTCTTGGCGCGCTGGTCATGCGGGGAACGCTGATCTTGGCTGGCGCGGTGCTCATCCAAAGGTTCCAGTGGACGCTCTATCTTTTCGGCGCGTTCCTCGTCTTCACCGGCGTGAAAATGCTGTTCACCGATGACGAAGGGGTGGAACCGGAAAAAAATCCCGTCATCCGTCTGGCGCGTAAAATTTTTCCCGTGTCCGATGAGTTGCATGGTGAGAAATTTGTCGTCCGCGTGAAGGGCCGGACGCTGCTCACCACTTTGGCGCTGGTGTTGATCATGGTGGAAACGACCGATCTGGTGTTCGCGCTCGATTCCATCCCGGCGATTTTTGCCGTGACCACCAAGCCGTTCATCGTTTTCACCTCGAATGTCTTCGCCATTCTCGGCCTGCGCTCGCTGTATTTCGTGCTGGCCGGCGCCATCCAATATTTCCGCTACCTCAAGCTCGGGCTGTCGGTCGTGCTGGTCTTCATCGGGGTTAAAATGCTGATGGATCCGCATCACCACCTCCCGGGAAAATGGTTCCAGATGGAAATCTCAACGCCGGTTTCGCTGCTCGTCGTCGCCGCGATCATCGCCACCTCCATTCTGCTGTCCATCACCGCCACGCGCCGCGAGCAAAAAGCCGCGCAAGGCCGGGCCAAATGAAGTTCCGCTGGACGCAGGCGCCGCCGCAGCCGTTGCTCGCCGGTCAGTTGGCGGCGCAATTGAAAATTTCCCCGCTGCTGGCGCAATGCCTCCTCAACCGCGGCTTCAGCGAGCCGTCCGTCATCGAAAACTTTTTAACGCCGCGCCTCAAAAACCTGGCCGACCCGTTTTTGCTGCCGAACATGGCGGCCGCCGTGGACCGGTTGCTTTTGGCCCGCGAACGCGCCGAATCGCTGGTCATCTTTGGCGATTATGATGTGGACGGCGTGACTTCCACCACGCTCCTGTTGGAGGTGCTGCGCCGGCTGGGCTGGTCCGCCGATGCCTATTTGCCGAACCGGATGGACGAAGGTTACGGCTTGAGCCGCGATGGCGTGGAGAACTGCCTCAAAAAATTTCCCGTGAAACTGCTGCTCGCCGTGGACTGCGGTTCGACGGCGGTGGAAACCATCGCCTGGCTGCGGGAACGCGGCGTGGAAGTCATCGTGCTGGATCATCATCAAATTTCTAATCCTCCACCCGCCGCCGTGGCGCTCGTGAATCCGCAGCTAACTCAAAACTCAAAACTTAAAACTCAAAACTTCACTGAGCTTTGCTCCGCCGGTCTGGCGTTCAAACTGGCCCATGCGCTGGTCAAACGCGGGCGCGAAACCGGCCTGCCCGGCGCGGCGGAATTTGATCTGAAACCGTTGCTGGATTTGGTCGCGCTGGGCACGATTGCCGATCTGGTTCCGCTCGTCGGTGAAAACCGGATTCTCGCCACCGCCGGTTTGGAGCGGTTGAACACCACTCAGCGGCCGGGAATTCTCGCGCTCAAGGAAGTCGCGCAGTCGCCGGAAAAACTCGGCACCCATGATGTCGGCTACCAGCTTGCGCCGCGTTTGAACGCCTCCGGCCGGCTGGAAACGGCGGAAGCCTCGCTGCATCTGCTGCTCGCGGAAACTTTGGAGGATGCGCTGCCGCTGGCGCAAAATCTCGACGCCCAGAACCGCGAGCGCCAGACCATCGAGCGCAGCATCACCGACGCCGTCGCCGGCGTGGTGCGCTCGAAATTCGACGCGCAGAAGGACTTTGTCATCGTCGAGGGGGAATTGCTCTGGCACATCGGGGTTGTGGGCATCGTGGCTTCGCGCGTGCTTCAGGAATTTTACCGGCCGACCATCATCCTCGGCGGCGATGCCGGCAACTGGCGCGGTTCCGGTCGCAGCATCGCGGGCTTTGACCTCGCGGCAGCGCTGCGCGAGTGCGACGATTTGCTCATAAAACACGGCGGCCACGCGATGGCGGCGGGCTTGAGCGTCGCGCCGGACAAGGTGGATTTGCTGCGGCAGCGTTTGAATGAAATTGCCCGGCGCCAGCTGCGCCCGGAGGATTTGCAGCCGCCCCTGCGGCTGGATGCCGAAGTCGGTTTGGCGGAGCTGACCTTGGATTCGCTCGCGGAGCTGGAAAAAATGAAACCGCTCGGGCAGGGGAATCCGCCGCTGCAATTCTGCGCGCGAAACCTGGCGCATAAAAAACCGTTCCAGCGCATGGGCGCAAAAAAACAGCACCTCAAGCTGTGGGTGACGGATGGCACCACCACGCACGAGGCGGTCTGGTGGAATGCGGGGGAAGGCTTGCTGCCGGCCGGCCGATTTGATCTGGCGTTTGCGCCGGATCTGAACGAATTCAACGGCCGGACCACGGTGCAATTGAAGGTTTTGGACTGGCGGCCGGCCGGTTAGTTCACGTCCGCGGTCGGGAATAACGCGCTGCTTTGGACTTTAGACTTCGGACCTTGGACTTTAGACTTCACCTATGACATCAGCCATTATCGTCGCCGCCGGCCAAGGCACGCGCATGGGCGCGGGCGTGGACAAGCTCTGGCTTGAAGTCGCCGGTCGCCCGGTCATTGCTCACACCTGGCAGCGGTTCAACGCCGCGGCTTGCGTGGATGAAATCATTCTCGTGGTGCGCGACGGCATGCAGCCGCATTTCGCGGAACTGGCGGAGAAATATCATTTTCAGAAACCGTTCCGGCTCGTGGCCGGCGGCGCGGAACGTCAGGACTCGGTCTGGAATGGGCTGGAAGCGCTTTCGCCGGAGACGGAAATCGTCGCCATTCAAGATGCGGCCCGGCCTTGCACTTCGGAGGATTTGATTGCGGCCACCATTCAGGCCGCGCGTGAGACCGGGGCGGCGGTCGCCGCCCAGCCGGTGACGGACACGATCAAGGAAACCAGCGATGGCAAAGTGATTTCGCGCACCGTGGACCGCTCCAAATTGTGGTCGGTGCAGACGCCGCAGACGTTTCGGGTGGAGGTCATCCGCCGGGCGATTTCATCGGCGCGGGAAAAGAAACAGGTGCTTACCGACGACACCGCTGCTTGCGAGCTCATTGGCCAGGCGGTGCGGCTGGTGAAAAGCCTCACGCCCAATCCCAAGGTGACAGTGCCGGCGGATCTGCCGTTCGTCGAATCGCTGTTGCAGCCGGGGGCTTGAATGGTTCAAACTGTTTTTATGAAACGCCGTTTCATCTTTGGTCTGGTGCTCGTCGCGCTGCTCCTCAATCTCGTGGTGGGCGCGAAAATTTATTTAAGCGCCGCCCGGCCGGCGAACGGCGAGGACGAAATTCAGACGAATGTTGATTTGTTCACGGATGCGATCCGGAAAATCCGCAAGGAGTATGTGGATGGCAAGGATCTCACTTATCAGCAGCTGGTCTATTCCGCGCTCAAGGGCGCGGTCGGCAAGCTCGATCCGCACAGTGAGTTTCTCAACGCGGATTCTTTTCATCAATTGCAGGATGACACCGAAGGTCAGTTTGGCGGTCTGGGGCTGGTGGTGGCGATCAAAGGCGGATATGTCACGGTCGTTTCGCCCATGGCGGACACGCCGGGATTTCGTGCGGGCATTCTTGCGGGCGACCGCATCATCAAAGTCGAAGGCCGGAGTGTCGAACATCAGTCGCTTTCCGATGTCGTCAAACAATTGCGCGGCGAACCGGGCTCGTCCGTGACCATCACCATCGAGCGGCCAGCCACCGGCGCGACCAAAAATTACACGCTGAAGCGCGCCGTCATTCAGGTGACGATGGTCAAGGATATCAACGGGCAAAAAGAATTTCCCATTGATACCAACCAGGTTGGCTATGTCCACATCACCCAGTTTGGTGACAAAACCGGCGAGGATTTGGAAGTGGCGCTTGGCCGGTTCAAGGAGCAGGGAGTAAAAGGGCTCATCCTGGACCTGCGCTGGAACCCCGGCGGATTGCTGGAGGAGGCGGTGGAGGTTTCGCAGAAATTCCTGCCGCGCGGGCAATTGGTGGTTTCCACCGAGGGCCGGCGCACGGTGGACAAATATTATGCCAAAGGCAGCGGCGACGAGCTGAAAAATATTCCCATGGTGGTGCTGGTGAATCTGGGCACGGCCAGCGCGGCGGAGATTGTCAGTGGCTGTCTGCAGGATCTGCATCGCGCGGTGGTGCTGGGCGAGAAGACTTTTGGCAAAGGTTCGGTGCAGATGGTTTTTCCGCTCGATGACGGCTCCGCGCTCAAGCTGACCGTCGCCAAATATTACACGCCCAGCCACAAGGTCATTCATCAGCGCGGCATCACGCCGGATATTTTGGTGCCGGTCACAGATTCCGAGGAGGCCGCGTTGCTGTTGCAACGTTCGCCGGGCGGGGTCGATTCGCTGCCCGAACGTGATCGCGCCGCGGTCAAGGCCATCCATGACGAACAGCTTGAACGCGCTCAGGATTTGCTCAAGGGCCTGATAATTTTTCACAAAATGAGCGCGCCGGATCAGTCAAAGAAAATAGCGGCGAAATAACATGCACTGTGAACGGCGGTATGGTTGAACCCGCTTTTGCAATGGCGGCATTTTACAATTTGCGTTGCGATTATTAACGATATGACCCTCCTCGCCATCGAAACTTCCTGCGATGAAACCAGCGCTGCGGTCGTGCGCGATGGTAAAGTCTTGTCCAACGTCGTTTCCTCGCAAATCAAACTGCATGCTGAATATGGCGGGGTGGTGCCGGAACTCGCCGCGCGCGAGCATTTGAAAAATCTCCTGCCGGTCGCGCAGGCGGCGTTGAGTGAAGCGGGCATCTCCTCGCTGCAACTCGATGCGGTCGCCGCCACGCAGGGGCCGGGGCTGGGCATCGCTTTGCTCATCGGCTTCAAAGCGGCGCAGTCCGTGGCGTTCGCGCTCAATAAACCGTTCCTTGGCATCAATCACCACGAAGCGCACCTGTATTCGCCGTGGATTCAAATAGCTTCTCCCTTGCCCCTCGGAGGGGATAGGGCCGGGGTGAGGGGTGGAGATCTGACGGTTGAACATTCACCATTCAACATCCAACATCCAACATCCAAAATGGCTGCTGGTCCGCCGGTTCCTTCGATGTTGAGTGTTGAATGTTCGGCGTTGAATGTTTTCCAGAAACCTCGCTCCTCACCCTCACTCCCACTCTCCTCCGAGGGGCGATGGAAGCCTGTGTTGCAAGCCGACTTTACCAGCTTTCAGCCCAACCTCTCCCTCATCGTCAGTGGCGGCCATACCATGCTGGTGCTGGTTGAATCCGATCTGAAACACCGCGTGCTCGGCGGGACGATTGATGATGCGGCTGGCGAATGCTTCGATAAGACCGGCAAACTTATGGGCCTCGCCTATCCCGCCGGGCCGATCATTGACCAGTTGGCGGAGCAGGGGAATCCGAAGGCCTACGACTTTCCGCGCCCGCTGCTGCACGACGCCAATGACGATTTCAGCTTCAGCGGCCTGAAAACCTCGGTGCGCTATTTCATTCGCGATCATCCGGCGTTGCTCGACGACCGGAAGCGGATTTGCGACCTCTGCGCCAGCGTGCAGGCGGCCATTGTGGAAGTGCTGGTGAAGAAAACCATCCGCGCTGCGAAACGTGAGGGGGTTCGCTGCATCACCGCCTCCGGCGGCGTGACGTGCAATCGCGGTTTGCGGACTGAATTGGAACGCGTCTGTAAACAGAACGGCTTCACCTTGCGCCTCGCCGAAAAGAATCTCTGCACCGACAATGCCGCGATGATCGGCATCCTGGCCGAAAGAAAACTGATGGCGAAAATGCCGTTGCCCGCGCTCAGCGAGGAAATCCAGCCTGCCTGGCAGCTCGCGTAAGCTTAAACCATTTGCTTAACGTCCTTCGCCGGTTCACATTGCCACGCATGAAACCAGCTGTTTGCTTCGCCCTGATTTTTCTCGCGGCCGCGCTTCATATGCCCGCGCAGGATAACGCGGTTTCCTTGCCTGACTTGCTTCAAGGCCTGCAACAATTGGCGCAGGCAAATCTCGATACCAATCTGCTCAATGCTGTGCCGGAGGTGAATGACCAGGCGGTGCAGGATTTTTTCCGCCAGCTACAGTCGCGTTTCCAGGGCGACTATGTCGTTGACCTTGCCGCCCTGCGCCAGACGGCGAAAGCGATCCTGCCCTTGCTTGAAAGCAGCGAGGATACCCAGCCTTACGCCGCGTGGTTGAAAGCGCAGATGCCGTATCTGGAAGTGGCCGATGAAATCAATGTCACCATTCCGCCGCCACCCGCCACGGCGACCAATCAAACGCCTAAAGTTGTGCCGAATCCCCTGCCGCAACGGGCGCGTGAGATTTGGATCAGGAAAGTTGCCGCCGAACCGTGGCCCCCGGTCGCCAGGAAATATATGACGGATCTAAAACCGGTGTTCGCCGCGCAAAAAGTCCCGTCGCAGTTGGTATGGCTGGCGGAGGTGGAATCGTCCTTCGACCGGCGCGCCCAAAGTCCGGCCGGTGCGGCGGGTTTGTTTCAGTTGATGCCGGCCACCGCCAAGCGGTTTGGATTGTCCCTCTGGCCGTTTGACCAGCGTTTTCAGCCATCGCCGAGCGCCACGGCCTCCGCGCAATACTTGAGGTTTCTGCACGACAAGTTTGGCAGCTGGCGGCTGGCGCTGGCCGCTTACAACGCCGGCGAGGGCACGGTGCAAAAGCTGTTGACCCGCTACCACGCGAAGAGTTACGACCAGATCGCGACGCATCTGCCCGCCGAAACCCAGATGTATGTCCCGCGGGTTGAAGCGGTGGTTCTTCAGCGCGAGGGGGTGAGGCTCGAGGAACTTTCCGCCTCATAAAGTTGAATTGGTTTTTCCCGTTTGCTGTGAATTGCTACGCTCCGCGTGTTCATGAACGACCGTTTGCCCATCTACGAAATCGAGCGCGACATCATCGCGCGGCTGCAGGCCGACCGGCGCTTGATTTTGTCTGCGCCGACCGGCTCCGGCAAATCCACGCAGGTGCCGCAGATGCTGATGAAGCACGGTTTGCTGGGCGATGGGCAGGTCGTGGTTCTCCAGCCGCGCCGGCTGGCCACGCGGTTGCTGGCCAAACGCGTCGCGTCGGAATTGGGGGTGAAACTTGGCGACGAGGTCGGCTACCAGATTCGCTTCGAAAATGTCACATCGGCCAAAACGAAGATTCGCTTTGTCACCGAGGGCGTCTTGCTGCGGCAGATGATTGATGACCCGAAGTTGAAAGGCATTTCCGCCCTCATCTTCGACGAGTTTCACGAGCGGCATCTATACGGTGATATCACGCTGGCGCAGGCGCTGGATTTGCAGGAACAACATCGGCCGGATCTGAAACTCGCCGTCATGTCGGCGACGCTGAATGCGGGAGAACTGGAAAGATATCTCGCGCCCTGCGCCACTTTGTCTTCCGCCGGCCGCACCTTTCCGGTGGCGGTGGAATATCTGCCGCACCGGCTGGGCCTGAATGGGCCGCCGGTCTGGGAGATTGCGGCGGCAGAATTTTCCCGCTTCATCAATTCGGGTGGCGAGGGTGATGTGCTGGTGTTCATGCCCGGCGGTTTTGAGATTTCGCAGACGATCGAAGCCATCCGTTCTACCCGCGAAGCGAAGGGTTTTATCGTTTTGCCGTTGCATGGCGAGCTGCCGCCGAAGGATCAAGATGCGGCGGTGGCGCGTTATGATCGGCGAAAAGTGGTCGTCGCCACAAACGTGGCGGAGACCAGCATCACCATCGACGGCGTGCGGCTGGTGATTGACTCCGGGCTGGCGCGCATCGCCCGTTACGATTCCCACCGCGGTATCAACACCCTGTTGATTGAAAAAATATCCCAGGCGAATGCCGACCAGCGCACGGGCCGCGCCGGCCGCACCGCGCCGGGAACGTGCGTCCGTCTTTGGTCGCGTCCGGAACACGACGAGCGCGTGCCGCATGAGATGTCGGAAATCCGCCGGCTCGATTTGTCGGAAGTCGTGCTGACTTTGAAGGCGGCGGGTGTGGCAGACTTGCGCAAGTTTCGCTGGCTGGAAAAACCGGATGAAATTTCGCTGACCCATGCGGAGGAGTTGTTGGCGGACCTCGGCGCGATTCACGACGGCAAAATCACCCCCATTGGCCGCAAGTTGCTGGCGTTTCCCCTGCACCCGCGTTATGCGCGGATGCTGCTGGCGGCGCAGGTATACGGCTGCGTGCATCAAGCCTGTCTCGTCGCGGCCCTCACGCAGGGGCGGGACCTGTTGCTGCGCAATTGCGGCCAGGACGTGGATACCGCGCGGGAAGATTTGCTGGGCGAGCAGGCTGGCTCCGACTTTTGGATTCTCATGCGCGCGTGGAGTTATGCGTTCAACCACCAATTTCGCATCGACGCCTGCCGCAAGCTGGGTATTCACGCCGTCACGGCCAGGCAGGTCGGGCCGTTGTTCGATCAATTCCTCCGCATCGCCAAGGACGAAGGCCTCGATACGCGGCCGAACGAGGTGAAGGACGAGGCTTTGCAGAAATGCATCCTCATCGGTTTCAGTGACCGCGTGGCGCGTCGGCTGGACCAGGGTACCCTGCGAAGCGAATTGGTGCATGGTCGGCGCGGCGTGCTGGCGCGCGAGAGCAGGGTGCAGCACAGTCCGCTGTTTGTCGTGGCGGAAATACGCGAAGTGGAAGGCCGCGACCGCGAGGTGAACACGATCCTTTCGCTGGCCACGGCGATTGAAACCGACTGGCTGCGCGAGCTGTTTCCGGACGACATTAAAAGTGAGGTGCATGTCCAATTCGACGCGCAACAGAAACGGGTTTTGGCGGCGGAATTGTTGCGGTTTCGTGATCTGGCCCTGGCGGCGAAGCGGATTGACCCGCCGCCCGCTGAGGCCGCGGCGCGATTGCTGGCGGATGAAGTTATTGCCGGACGTTTGCTGCTGCCGAATTGGGACCATCACGTCGACCAATGGCTGGCGCGGCTGGATTTGCTGTGCCAACACTGCGCGGACTTGCAGCTGCCCGCCATCACCGGGGAAGACAAGCAGCACATTATCGCCGAGCTGTGCCACGGCGCGGTAAGCTACAAGGATATTAAGGAGCGCGAGGTGAAACCGGTCGTGATGTCATGGCTCTCGCAGTCGCAGTGGGAGTTGCTGGATAAACATGCGCCGGAGCGGCTCACGCTGGCCAACGGTCGGACGCCGAAGGTGAATTATGAGCCGGGTAAGGCGCCGTTCATCTCGCTGCGCATCCAGGAGCTTTACGATGTGAATCAGACGCCGAAAATCGCCCTGGGCCGCGTGCCGGTGACGGTCCACATCCTGACGCCGGGCATGAAGCCGGTTCAGGTGACGCAGGATCTGGCGAGTTTCTGGCGCGAACATTACCCCAAAATCAAATCCGAGCTGGCGCGGAAATATCCGCGGCATTTGTGGCGATGAAAATGTTCATCAGCGGAGTTCCGCTGTTCCAAGGCGGCGGGCGGGAGGGTTGGTGTTTTCCAGCCAGGCTTTGAGGCGGGCAAGTTCGTCCTGAATTTGAGCCACATCTGTTTCCAGCTTTCTCCGGCGGGCGACTTCGGCGGCATCCGGTGCCAGCGTTTTGATTTGTTTGGATAACACTTCGCTGACCGCCCGGATCAAGGCATTGCTTAAGACCGCATTCGCCTGTCTGTTTTCGGCGGTTAGCTTGTCCACGATTCCTTTTTCCTGGCTGGTCAAGGCCTCCTCAACCTGCGCCGCGCATAGATAGATCGAGTTCATCTGGTTGGTGTGGAAACTGAATGCCTGGGCGTTTTGCGCCTGTCGTTCCGCATCCGCCGCCTGAAGTTGCGACTCGATCTGTTTGCCGACCGTCAGCAACAGAAACAGCGTGTTGGTATGAAAGAACAGCGCTGCGTCCTGGTTTTTTTCAAAGTAGGAGCTGTTCATCTTGTCCAGCGTGGGTGGCAGCGATTTCAGCTGCGATTGCAACAACATCACTTGGTTGGCTTGCATTTGTTCGAGCCGGGCCAGCTTTTGCGCGAGGGCATCAATCTTCTGTCCGTTCAACTTTGTCTGTTTATCGCAGCCACAAAGCAGGACTGCGCTGCTGAGTGAGAATAATAAGATGTATTTTTTCATAATGAACCATGGGCACGGCTCAAGCATCCGCAAACGACAGCCACCGGTTCCAGCCTTCGGCTCGGTCCCGCCCCATCCGCCTCATGGAACACCCTGCCATGATATTCGTCAATCGTGATTGGCAGACAAATCATTAGAACGGGCCCGCCGGGACTGCTATCCTCCGACGTATGAAAAGCATTGACGCGCTTTGTCCCAACTGCGGCCTGTGCTGCGACAGCACGTTGTTTGCGGATGTGGAGTTGCGTGCGAGTGACGACGCGCAACGGTTGCAGCGACTCGGGCTGACCTTGTATCAAAAGTCCCGGACGAAGGTGGCGTTCAGCCAGCCGTGTGCTTGTTTTGATGGAAAGTTTTGCCGGATCTACGCGGAGCGGCCGAAGCGTTGTGGTTTGTTTGCGTGCGGTTTGCTGAAGCGTGTCGAGGCGGGCGGGCTGACGGTGAATGCCGCCTTGAAGAAAATCATCTCGGCAAAAAAACAGGCGGAGTTGGTGCGGAGCCTGTTGCGCTCGCTGGGTCAGCGGGATGAGCCGATGGCTTTGACGCATCGCTGCACCGGGATGATGGCGTCGCCGATGGAGTTATCAAAACCCGGGGAGACCGAGCGGCGCGGCGAATTGATGCTGGCGGTGAACGACTTGATGACGCAGTTGCAGCGGGATTTTCTTCGCTGATTTCACGCCATCCCGATGTCCTTGGCAATCTTCTCGGCGGAGTGGGGGTCCACCCATTTGACCAGATTGACGAAATTCACCAGCGCCGGGCTGTCCGCTTTGACTTTGAAGAGATTTCGCAGCGCGGTCACAACCTTGGTGTAGGTGGAGGCGTATTTTTCATGGGTCAGCCGGTTGGCGAAGGTTTCCATGATGGCGCGGGCGATCGGATCGGTATGGCCGTCGGGCAGATACGGGAACAGGCAGTAAACGCGGACGAAAACCATCGGATCGCTTTCAGTCAACACCAGCCAGCAGGCTTTCACCTCATCGGCATCGTAGCGGCCGTTAATCCGTTTGCGAATGGCGGCAATAATCTCGGCGGGCGTGGCGCGTCCGCTGATGAGATCCTTGATGTGATCCCAGGCGAGCTGGCGTTCGCGATCCGGCGAGAGGGTCGTCTGTTCGTTGAGGCGGGTGATGATTTCCTCCAACCCGAGCTCCTTGGCGACGGCTTTGGCAAGTTTCTGGCCCTCTTCCTTGCGCAGCCGGTCGGTGGCGGAGATGGCGCGGATGCAGGATTGCTGCATGGTCGGATTGAAAAGCCGCAGGACGGCGGCCAGCGCGGCCGGCGTCGGCGCTTTGCCTTGGGGAATCAAATATTTGACGCACTCCATGGTCAGCGGGTCGATGTCGGAAAGTTTTTCCGCCCGAAACGCGAGGGTGTAGCGCAAGGTCCGGGCCAGTCCGCCGGCCTTGCCGATATTGTTGATGACGGATTTGCGATAATCGGAGGCAATGACAAGCGCCAGCATGGCTTCGACCGACTGGATCAGTTTTTCATCCAGCGAATCGCGGTTGGCGGGAATGGCCAGTTGCTCGATGAGCGGCGGCAGGCGCTGGGCAAAAACCACGTCCGGCGACTCCGTGCTTTGGTTTTCGTAGTAGTGCAGCAGTTCGAGGAAATAGGAAAGGCGCGCAAATGCATTTTTCTGGCCGCGTGATTGCTCGGTGTTTTCGCGGCTCTGGCGGATTTTCTCATGCAGCGCTCTCAGCTCATTTTGCTTGGCGGCCACCACGTTGGGGTTTTGCTGGAGGAGTTCGGTGAACTCGGGCTTGAACGCCAGCATGATTTCCTCCGGCTTCGGGCGCGGATTGAACTTCACGTCCGTGGTCACATCCTTGAAAAAAATGAGCGCGGAGTCGCCGAATTCCCGGACCATGCGTTCGCGGGGCACCTGGCCTTTGACGAAACCGCGATTGGCGCGGCTGAATGCGGGGGTGAAAAACATCTCCGGCTTCTCCAGCAGCGATTCCAGCAGGCCGGGTTCATACGGTGCGTCTAGTTTGAGCAGCGCCTCCACTTCCGGTTTGAACGCCGCCATCAGGTCGCGCTTAACCTTGTCGAGCTGTTTGAGCAGGCTGGGCTGGAGGAGCGTGTCATCCAATTTCCCCTTGGACAGGCTGGCGCAGACCTCGTTGACGTGCTGGTTGTGCTCCACTAGGCGCGACACCACCACGCCGATGTCATTGATGGGCAGGCGGCTGACCAGCGTCGCCAGCAGGTTCACCAGCTCCGTGTGGGATTTTTGGCGGTGCTCAATGACGCGCTCCACCAGCGAGCGCAGCATTTTGTTTTCCTGTTCCAGAATCGTGCGCTCGGTCTCCAGTTGTTGCACGCGCAATGTGAGGTCGTGCCAGTCCCGCTGGACTTCCTCCATGGACGCGACTGGACTGTTGCCGCTCTGGGTTTGTGACATGAGCACATCTTCCTCAATGAGCGGCGTGTTTTTCAACAACTATTTTAAAGGCCGGCTGGCGCGGTTCGCCCAAATAAAAAAAGCCGCGATTGCTCGCGGCTTTGAAAACAGTCGGTGAAAACTATTTCACCAGCGTCCGGACGAAACGATCCATGCGTTCCAAGCCCTTCTCGATGTTCGCCATGCTGGTCGCGTAGCTCAGGCGGATGTAATCGTCCGCGCCGAACGCGATGCCGGGCACGGCGGCGACTTTTTCCTGCTCCAGGAGCTTCGCGCAGAAGTCGGCGGATTTGAGGCCGGTCTTGGAAATGTTCGGGAACAGGTAAAATGCGCCTTTGGCGTTCACGCAGGTGATGCCGGGCATGGCATTCAGCTTGGCGTGTGCGAACCGGCGGCGCTTGTCGAACTCCACCAGCCACGTCTTGAGGTGATCTTGCGGGCCGGTGAGCGCGGCGACGCCGCCTTTTTGGGCGAAGGAAGTCGGGTTGCTGGTGCTGTGCGATTGCACGGCGTCAATGGCTTTGGCGATCGGCTCCGGCGCGGCGAGGAAGCCCAGGCGCCAGCCCGTCATGGAATACGCTTTGGCCAGGCCGTGGACGATGATGGTGTGGTCGTAATGCGCCTGCGAGAAGCTGGCGACGCTTTTCACCTTTGCGTTGTCGTAAAGCAGGTGTTCGTAAATCTCATCGCTCATGATGAGCACGCCTTTTTCCACGCAGATATCGCCGAGCGCCTTGGTTTCTTCCGGTGTATAGACGCTGCCGGTCGGGTTGCTGGGCGAATTGAGGACGAACAAACGCGTGTTCGGGGTGATGGCTGCGCGCAACTGTTCGGGTGTGACCTTGAATTCCGTCTTGTCGCTCGTCTGCAAGATCACCGGCTTGGCACCCGCGAGTTTCACCATTTCCGGGTAGCTCAGCCAGTACGGCGCGGGGATGATGACTTCGTCGCCCGGCTCGCACGTCGCGAGAATGACGTTGTAGCAGGAATGTTTGCCGCCGCAGGAGACGATGATTTGCGAAGGTTTGTAGGTCAGGCCGTTTTCATTTTTGAACTTGGCGGCGATGGCCTCGCGTAGTTCAGGGATCCCGCTGCTGGGGGTATATTTGGTGAACCCGGCGGCGAGCGCCTTGGCGCAGGCGTCCTTGATGTGCTGCGGGGTGTCGAAGTCCGGCTCGCCCGCGCCGAAACCGACCACGTCTTCGCCGGCGGCTTTCATGGCCTTGGCCTTGGCGTCAATGGCCAGTGTGAGTGAGGGCGACAGTGAGGCGGCGCGTTGTGAGATTTTGTAATTCATAAATTTAGGCGGCAAAAAGAATAAATCGAACGGTCTTCAGTGCAAGTAAGGAAATTATTGTAAACGGCGGATGGGGGGGATTCAGACCTTTTCCAGGCTTTTGGCCTCCTCAATGAGGTTCCAGAATTTGGGATTTTCCTGCAAAGCCTGGTCTTCCCCGACCTTGATGCCGGAGCGGAAGAAGAAATCCTTCAGCGTGTGCCGGCTCAGGATGCGGTGGACGAGCACGCCGAGCGCGTGGCGTTCAAAATAAACCCGGTAATCGCCGATGCGGAACCGGTGCAGGATGTGGCCGTCGCTTTCAAGCTTGCCGAAATCCTCCAGCTCGCTGCCGATGACGTGCTGCGGCAGGCCGCGAAAATCACCCAGAATCTGAAGCTGCAAATCCTTGGGCATCCGCGCGAGTTCGGACGCGGCGGTGGGCGTGAAGATGATTTGAAACGTGTTCATTTTTTCCAAAACTCCTGGTTCCGACAGTTTGACTTGCCTGAAACGCTGCTCGTCTGCCAAAAGATTCTATAAGACGACGGATAATAATCAAGCCATCGGACTGAACCGTGGCGGCGGCGGAAAAAACTTGGTTTTCTCCCGCTATCACGGCTTGCTTCGGCGCGGCCCGCTGTGGCTAAATAACCGCCATGAGTACTGCCCCTCTCACTCCCGCCCGGCTTGCTGCGTATATTGACCACACGCTGCTCAAGCCGGACGCCTCGCTCGCGCAGATTGAACAGCTCTGCGCCGAGGCGCGGGGCCACAAATTCTTCTCCGTCTGTGTCAACGGCTCGTGGGCCGTCTCCGCGCGGCATTTTCTCGACGGCACGGATGTGAAGGTCGCCTGCGTCGTCGGCTTTCCGTTGGGCGCGATGAGCGGCGATGTGAAGCGTTACGAAACCGAGGTGGCCATTGACGACGGCGCGCACGAGATCGATGTGGTGCTGAATGTTGCCCGACTCAAGGCGGGCGAGGACAAATACGTTTTCCGCGAACTCGTGGACGTGGTGGAGGCCGCCGATGAACGCACGGTGAAAGTGATTTTGGAAACCTGCCTGCTGACGGATGCGGAAAAAGTCCGCGCGTGCAAACTCGTCGTGGATAGCGGCGCGCATTTTGTGAAAACCTCCACCGGCTTCAGCTCTGCCGGCGCGACGATTGCCGATGTGAAGCTCATGCGCGAAACGGTCGGCCCGGATTTTGGCGTGAAAGCCTCCGGCGGTGTCCGCGATGCAGAGACGGCGCTGGCGATGATCGCGGCCGGGGCGACGCGACTGGGCACGTCTTCCGGCATTGCGATTGTGAACGGGTTGGCTGGCGGCGGGACTTATTGATTGATAACCACCGGATTGGCTGGCGCGAGATTGGTCAAGTTATCCATCAACAATTTCCGCGTGTTCCCTCACTCTGGGCACCATGAGGAGTTCCGCCTCCCGAGATTGAAAGCTATGGTAGCTCAATATGCCTTCCGGATGCTCCCGAACCCGGAAAGTGATTTTGATGGGCTGGTCACAGTCGCAGACCGATAAAAAATCCGCTTCGAAAATCCGCTCCCGCCCGCTCTCCAGTTGTTGTTCCTTGACGCACTTGAAGTCCAGCGTCCGGGTCGGCCCCGCGTGCAGCTTGTAGCAATTCTTGCACTTGTAGTGGTATGAATCGATTTGTATTGGCGTGATCATAATCGTTCACCTCATCAACTTTCTAACTCCAGTCCACCGTCTTCCAGATGATGGATTTTGTCAAGCGGTGCCCATTGCGCGTAGTGTTCCGGTTTGAAAACGGACCGCGGGTCTGTGACCCGCAGCAATGTCCAAAACTTCAAGACGCTTCGATTTAAATCCGGACTCGTTCTGGCGGGCGAACCCGCTGCGGGTCACAGACCCGCGCTCCGGTGGCTTGCAGGTGCGCCCTGACTTCGCTTCAACGAACTGCCCTCCTGCCTTCTGCTTTCAAGTTTCAGGTTTCAGGTTTCGGTCCCTTCGACCGTCACCGCTGCTTTTTGGAACGAGCAGCTGGGCGGGGCGGGTTGGCGGGGGAAGTTTTATCGGCCCCGGCCAGCGGGGCGCGATCCCCAATCCAAACCGTCATGAGGCCAAGAAAGCCAGCCAGGATAAATGGATAATAGTAGCGGCCGGCGGTATCGACCCCGGCATAGGCGATGGCCGACGCAACATCCGCCTGCACCCATGCGAGACAGGAAATCGCCAGCGACAGAATCAGGAACTGGACCAGCAGGATGCCGCCCAGCGTCCCCAGCGCCAGCCGCTGGCGCGGTTTTTTCCAAAAGGTGAACGCCCCCAGCAACAACATGAACCATGGCAACAGGGACATCTGGGGATTCAGCAGGCTTTTTACCCCGTTCCACTGGCCGGCAAATTTCAGATGGTCTTTATCGGCGGTTTCCCAGTTGAAAAACTCCGGGCTGAAGAACTGGCGGCCGGTGTTAAGCAAGAAGGTTTGCGGTAAACGCTGCCAGGCCTGGCCGGGCGAGGCCAGCCCATCGTGAATCCAGGTCGATTCCGGATGCAGCACCGGCTTGGCCAGCCGCAGACAAAAATACGGGACCAGGCAAATGGCCGCGACGAGGATCGCCTTCCAAACCAGGCGGCTTTTCAGCCAGCCCCGCCGCCAGCAGAAAACCATCACAAAAATACCCCATAATCCCGCGTGAATGATGCCTTCAAACTTGGTGGTGGCACAGGCGGCCAGCACCAGCACGCCGGCTGCCAGCGCAATTTCATCGGCGTAAATAATTGCCGTCATCATCAAGAGCGCCGTCAGGCCGGTGCAAAAAACCATGGGAATGGTCCCGCCTTCCTGCCGGATGAATTGCAGGGTGGCCGGCAGAAAACAAACCAGCACCACCAGCAGGATGGGCAGCGGTTTGGGGCTTTGCCAGACCCGCGCCAGGGAAAGCACGGCCAGGCACAACGCCACCACCATCCAAAAGGGCCAGACTTTGTTGACAAATTCATTCACGCCGCCGACTGCGCCGTAGTCCAGCGTGTAAAGACAGGACACCAGCGTGGGGTAATCCATATGCGCCGAGGCCAGCAGCGGCTGATGCAGAACGCCCAGCAGATCTTTGCCTTGCTCGAGATAAAAGATTTTTGATTTAAAAACCCAAAACGCGTTCGCGTCAAACTCCAGCGTGCCCTCCAAGGTGCAAAGCCGGCCGAAAACCCACCATGAATAAATCACCGGCAATAAAAGCAAAAACCACAGGTATCCGGTTTGAAATTTTACCAGTTTCACCCCGCTGACGAGCTTGGGTACTTGCAAACCCGCTTCCATGACGCCCCAGACCAGCGCCGTCCAGGCCAGCCAGCCGCTCGCATTGATTCCGGCGAGCGACGTCAGCAAGACGCTTTGCGTAAACACCACCATGCCCACCGCCAAACCCAGGGCGAAGCGGAGCCCCCAGCCAAAGTTCTCCTCGAATTTCGGCCCCAGCACCAATCGACTGATCCGCAGGCCAGCCAAGGCCATGGCCGGCGGCAAAATAAAGGCGATAAATTCTTTCATCACTTTGGCACTCCTTTTTCCGTGAGCGGCTGGAGCGCAATATTGTTGTCAGCTCCAATCTTGATCAGCAGATCAAAACCATTGGTCCGCAATTCATCAATTGAGGTTGCGTCCACGCCTTTAAATCCGTCCTTATAAGTAAACAACCCCTTTCGATCCGCGGAAATCTCGACTTCGCGCGGAAACAAATAGTTTCTCAAGAAATAATAATAGCCGCCGCGACCGGCGTTCTCCTTCCCCACGATGCCCGAAAGAAACACATGGGCGTCTTTGGCAACATGCATATCCAGTTGCCGGCCATAGGCAGAAAGTCCCACACAAACCGAGTCGCGCTGGACGGGGTCGGAAATCTGGCGCAAGGCCACCACCCGCTTGTCCAGATTGGGCAGATTGGCCGCGTTCTCCTGCTCCGGGCCGGGAAAAATCTGGGGCCACACCAAAAACGCCGCGAAGCATCCCACCAAAATGGCGAGCAGGGTTTCCGGCCACGCGGTCAGGCCTTTGGGTTGGGGGTCGGGATTGGGCGGCGACATAAGTTATTAAGCGAAAAAATTATATTTGAAAATGCACCACAACGCACGAAACCCATCGCGCCAGCCGATTTTTTTCCCTTCGGCATAAGTGCGTCCGTAATACGAAATAGCCACTTCATAGATGCGCACATTCAACCGGGCCACTTTGGCCGTCATTTCCGGCTCAAAACCGAAACGGCCTTCCTCGATTTTTATTTTCTGAATGACTTCCCGCCGGAACGCCTTGTAGCACGTTTCCATGTCGGTCAAATTCAGGTTGGTCGCCATGTTGGAAAGCATCGTCAACCCCTTGTTCCCCAGCGAATGCCAGAAATACAACACGCGATGCACCTCCGACCCGATAAACCGCGAACCATAGACCACATCGGCCTTGTCCAAAAGTATCGGCGTCAGCACCCGGTAATACTCCGTGGGATCGTATTCCAGATCGGCGTCCTGAATAATGATGATGGGCGCATTGGCTTCCGCCAGACCCGTCCGCAAGGCGGCCCCTTTGCCCTGGTTGATTTCATGCCGCCGGAGCAATACGCGGGGATTGTCTTTGGCCGCCGCCTGCAGTTTTTCCCAGGTATTGTCCGTGGAAGCATCATCCACGATGACGAGCTGCTGCACCGGGGCTTGCGCCAAAACGACGGCAATGATTTCCGCCACCGTGGCCGCTTCATTAAACACCGGCATGACCACGGAGAGACAAGGTTGAAGGTCAGCGTTGGATCTAATGTCGCGCATTGGCCATGGTATAAACTGGCGGATATTATTCAGCAAGCCACGTTTTTGAACCGGAAAACCAATTTTTAAGCACCAAGGCTGGATGCTGGATGCTGGTTGCTGGATGAGAGATGAGGGATGAGGGGGGGCATGATTAATCGCGAAATACTCGAAGCCAAAGCACTGAAACCAGAGGGGAATCTCAAAGATTTTTATATGTCTTTTGTGAAGGCTGGCCGTTGTTTTCTAATTTTTTGTGTATTTCGTGTATTTCGTGGTCAAAAATGGTTTCCGCTTTGCTCCAGGCTCCATGCTGACCACTGCCATCTGCCCTCGCGGTGCGGCTCGAATTTCCGATTTCCCGATTTCCGCTTTTCTACGGCTCCGTCCTCCGGTTTCCGGTTTGAATTAATCCCGTTTATCGCTAAATTGACGCCGTGCCGCCCCAGCCCGAACCGGTTCCCCGCCTCAGCGTGATCATCCCCACGCTGAACGCCGCGGTGCTTTTGGAAAATTGCCTGGCCGCGATCGCCCGCCAGAATTATCCCCGCGAAAAAATTGAAATCATCCTGGCCGATGCGCACTCCACCGACGGTACCCGGGACATCGCCGGGAAATACGGCGCCATCGTCCTCGACGACGACGGAAAAAACATGGAGGAAGGCAAGCGCCTGGCGCTCCGCCACGCCACCGGTGACTACATCGCCTTCGTGGATGCGGACAATGAAATCACCCACGCCGACTATTTCGAACTCGCGGTGAAAGCCCTGGCGGCCAACCCGCAGGCGCTCGGCGTGGAGGCTTATTATCTGGTGTCGCCCGGGATGAGCTCGTTTTGCGCCTACCTTACCGCGCGGCTGCACATCAGCGATCCGGTTTGCTGGCTGATGAGCAGCAACCCGCAGCTTGTCGCACGCGACGGCGAGGCGGAACGCTGGCAGCTGCCGCCGGGAACTTATTCCTATCCGCTCGGCGCCAACGGCTTCGTCTATCGCCGCGCCGACCTGCAATCCGCGCAGGCGAACGAAAAATTTCAGGACACGCATGTCGCCCTGTTCCTGATGAAAAACGGGCGGCGCGAATGGCTGCGGCTGCGCGGCCGCGGCGTGCATCATTATTACGTCCCGACGCTTTGGAAATTCGTCCAGAAACGCCGCCGCGCGACGGTGCATTTTCTCCGCGTGCAGGCGGAGATGCCGGTAAACTGGATGAAGGAAAAACCGCCGGTGCCGCTCTGGCTCGCGGCGATTTACTGCGTCACTTTTTTCGGCCCGCTGTGGCACGCGCTGCGCGGCCTTGTCCGCGACGGCGATTTCCGCTGGCTCTGGCATTTGCCGGCGTGTCCGGCCAGCGTCCTCGGCAATGCGTGGGGCGTTTGGACCTACCGGCGGCGGGGCAAAGACAAGCGCCTCATCGCGGATTTGCAGGTTTAAGCAGAGGTCAGTGGTCAGAAAGCCGGAACTGATGTTGGATGCTCCATGCTGAATGCTGGAGGCGAAATACTGACTACTGACCACTGACTTCTGTTTTGGTTCAGGTCTCAGGTGGCCCCCGTTTGGACGTTCGGCGTTGGATGTTGCCTCCGCTCGTCGTCGCTTGATCCAAGACGCAGGGCACGTTTCTCCTTCTCCTTGGGGAAGGCCGGGATGAGGGAGGACGCGATACAAACTGATTTGGTTTTTAACCCGTGCCCTGGCCAGCGCGGCGGTCAAAAGACGGTCTTGAATTTCTGCTTTCTTTCAACTGCCTGTTTTGCTCAAAGAATTGTTCCGGCTTGGAAAAACTTTCCCCTTCGCCTCCTTCGCGCGACTCATCCCAACTAAAAACTAACAACTTAAAATTAAAAACTCCCCTTCCGCTTTCCGCTTTGCCCCCTTTTTCCTATCCCCAAACGCCCGGACCAGACTACCATCCCGCATGGCAAATTTTATCCTCAACGGACTCCAGGCCGCCGTGGCGCGCTCCCGCCACGCCGGCATCAACCGTTGCAATGACTGGGCCGGCCAGCGGGCGGCCGAATTGAAGCCGGAAACCCTGCTGGATGTGGGTTGCGGCGACGGCAGCATGTTATTCCATTATTTTAAAACCGTGCCGCGCGAATTTTATGGCGTGGAAGGGGTCCCGGAGTTGCAGGCCCAGGCGGCGGCGCGCGGCATCAAAGTTGCCTGCTATGACCTGAACGGGCGCTGGCCCTACGAAGATGATAAATTTGATGTGGTGTTCAGCAATCAAGTCATCGAACACCTGCATAATGCCCGGCTGTTTTTTACCGAAACTTACCGGGTGCTCAAGCCGGGCGGGACGGCGATCATCACTTCGGAAAACCTTTGCAGCCTGCTGAATTGCCTCGCCCTGTGCCTGGGTTACACCCCGTTTTCGCTGATGCAAATTTGCGGGCGGTATCTGGGAAATCCGCTGGGACTGCACTACAATGAGAAGCACGAAGAATCTTTGCCCATGGATCACCCGGCCTTTTCGGGCGCTTGCGGTCATGTCCGCGTGCTGACCGTCCGGCAGGCGCGCGAGCTGCTTGAATTCATCGGATTTGAAGCGGAAGTCCGTTCCATCAGCATTCTGCCGCTGCCGGATGGCGTCAGCCGGCTGCTGGAGGGAGTCGTCAAAAACCGCGGCCATTACCTTATGATTCAGGCCCGCAAACCGATAAAATGACAGTCATCATCCAACCGGTGCCTTCAACCGTCAAGCCGCCGGGAGCGTTTCCCCCTCTCCGCGTCGGCGGAGTCGGCGGAGCCGATGGGGAGAGTCCTTCTCCGCTCTGGGGAGAAGGTGGCCGCAGGCCGGATGAGGTGCCGCGCCCAAACTGTTCTGTTGCGCGGGTGGTGAGGTGCGCGTCCCTCCATCTTGGGGTTTATGGGGAGGGAGAAAGCGCCACACCATTCCATTTATTGCACCGGCCACAATTTTAATGAAACCGCTCTAACCCCGGATTACCGATAAGCCGAACCCGAACTTTTTTAGCAACCCCTATGGATTCATCGCCTCCTCCAGCATCAACTACCGGTCAGGCGAACACCCCGCGCCCGCGCCTGGTTTGTTTCGTCAACGGCATCTTCGGCGAAGGCATCGGCGGCGGGGACGTTTATTTTTATTTCATCGCCCGCGCGGCGCTGGCGGCGGGTTATCCCATCCACTTTTTCGGCGGGCACGCGCTGAAGCGGTATCTGGGAAAAAACCAGCTGCCCATGAACCTGACCCTGACCGATTCCGGCATGGGCCGGCTCGGCAATGTCGGCAGTCTGGCCGGGCAGTTCCGGTTGCTGCTGGACTTCCGGCGGCGTCAAGCCGGCGCCATGGCGCAGCTGGACGAAGTGAAGCCGGACGACCTCGCCTATGCGATGTCCGATTACTGGTTCGACACCATTCCGCTGATGCGCTGCCGCGCCCGCGTGAAAATCCTGTATCTCGGCATGATCGCGCCGACGCTGCGGCAGGTTTTGTTCAAAAGCCGTGCCGACGTGACCACGACGCGGCTGGCCTCGCTGTATTATTGGATGAGCCAGCAGTTTTCCCTGCGGCAGTTTCGCAAATGCAAAAACGGCGTCGTCACTTACAGCCATCCGGAGATGCGCGATTACCTGCTAAAATTCGGCTACAATGCCGGCCAGCTTTGTTATGTGCCGAACGGCAGCGATACGGCCACGGCCGACCGCGTGCCGGCGCAGCCGAAGCAATTTGACCTCGCCTGGGTTGGCCGGGTGCATCCGCAAAAGGGCATTGCGGATCTCCTGGCAACGCTGACGTGGCTGAAAGCGCGGCTGCCGGATTTTCGCGCGGTGATCATCGGCAAAAGCAAGGACGCGCTGGAATCCGTTGTGCGCGACCTGGGCCTGGCGGACCAGGTGACCTTCAGCGGGTTGGTCACGGAGGAGGAGAAATTCCGCCTGCTTAAAAGTAGCCGCGTATTCGCCATGCCCAGCTACTACGAAAGCTGGGGCATCGTGGTGGGCGAGGCGCTGGTGGCGGGCGTGCCGGTCGTGGCCTACCGGCTGGACTGCTATCCGCCGGTGTTCGGCGACGCCGTGCGCTATGTGCCGCCGTTCGATGCCGAGGCTTTTAAGCAGACCGTCGAGGATGAAATCCGCCAGCAGCGCGCCGGGAAAAATTATCTGGCCGCGCTGGACTGGCAAAAATTGAAAAAGGAATTGAGCTGGGAAACGGCGCAGGCAAATTTCCAAAAACTGCTGAGGACGGAAACTTGAAACAGTAGTCATTGGTCACTGGTCAGTAGTCCGTAATCTCGTGGTCATGGTTGGTAAAACTGGTTCTTTCAGGTTTCCTCCTTTGCGCCCTTGGCGTTTTGGCGGTTAAAATCCGGTTATCCGCCGGTTTCGCCGATTCACGCCGATTTTTTATCTGCGCTAGTCTGCGCCATCTGCGGGCAGTGGCCCGTGGTCCGTGAACCAAAGTGTTACCGATGTTCTGACTGCACCATTGCACCTGGACCCCTCAAATTTCAGCTTTTTAAATTCTGCTTCTGTTTTCCGGTTTCAGCTCAGGTTTCAGGTCTCAAAAATACCTATTGCAATCTTTCCTTACTTGCGTTTAGATAATAGTTGCTTAAGCAGTTTATGTAACAGAATTAGGGCTTCAATAATATTATGAAAAAAATGATCTTGGTTCTCGGGGTTTTATTCCTGTCACTTGGCTTGGTTCGCGCCCAGGCGCCGGCCATAACCGCCCTCAATCCAGCCACCGGCGCCACCGGTGTGACGATTGGCATCGCCGGCACCAATTTCAGCCCGGTGGCGAGCAACAATATTGTCTTCTTTGGCGCGGTTTCGGCGGCGGTCACCGCCGCCAGCGGGACGAATTTGTCGGTCACGGTTCCGGCCGGCGCCACCTTTGCACCCCTCACGGTGACAGTAAACGGACTGACCGCCTGGTCGGCTAATCCCTTCCTGCCCGCCTTCCTCGGCGCGGGACCTATCACCAATTCCTCGCTGGCCACCCGGCTGGATTTGCCCACCGGAAGCAGCCCTGGTTCCGCTGCCATCGCGGATTTGGATGGCGACGGCAAGCCGGATGTAATCATTGGCTGCGACTCCAGGGTTTCCATCTATCGCAATATCAGCACGAACGGTTCGCTCACGGCGGGCTCGTTGGCAGCGCCGGTTAACCTGCCGACATTGGGAAAT
>CAIXUZ010000042.1 GCA_903922735.1 uncultured Verrucomicrobia subdivision 3 bacterium | reverse complement strand
GCGGATCGCTTCGTAGCCGATCGCTTGGGCCAGATGGGTTTTGCCAACGCCAGGCGGGCCGAGGAACAGCACGTCCTTGGCTTCGCGGATAAACCGGCAGCTTGCCAGATCGAAAACTTCCTTTTTGTGGACGGATGGATTAGGTCGAAGGTAGTCGCATCCATCGATTCCAGTTTTAGATGACCGTAGGCTTTCGAGATAGCTCGTTGAAGTCGTCTCAGGTCATCATCTGGTGAGACAGGCGCGGACGACTTAAGGGTCTGCGCAATGAGCTCAAGGCTTTGAGAATCGAGCACATCCCGAAGCTCAGCAGATTCGCGGCGTATTTGATTTGCTTTTTTGCCATACCTTTTCGCAACACGATTCCAGGAAAAGTCAGAGGGCAAGTTGGGGAGGTGAAGTTCATTCCATGAATTCGCCAATATTTCGGGTGAAGCCGGAGTTTCTGACCAAACAAGCGGAGCTCGTAGTGTTTCTTTCACGGCCCGATGGTCAAGCAACTGTTGGACAGGGTTTATAAGAGCCGCCATTTCAGATTCCTCAAGACCGCAGCCTTCTAGTTCCTCCTGCACAATCTGAAGAAAGTCTTTAAAAGATATTCCCACCACGGTTGCAAGAGCATCTTTCTCAGGCTTGCTTAGGACGCTTTTGATACAGCCTTTCAGGTAATCCGTTGCGAAGCCTTCCGCAGTTTTCAACGCGAGGTGTTCGAGGATAGGCTTGAAAACAAATCCTGCAACCTGCGCGACTCCCCACACTGCAAGGAATTCAATAGCCATAATGGCAGTAATATTGGTTCATGTTCTTGATTTCGTGAGTTCCAACTGCCCCGACAACAGGCTCGTCAGAAGCAGGTCACGCGTCTGGCGGAGTCTTGGAAGTAGATTTCGTGGCTTCATTATTTTGCTGGGTTGTTCCTTTTGGATACATATTTTTGAAACATCACAGATTCAATTAGCCGTAAGGAAGTTGCATCGCCCAGGGAACCACCCAAGCTCCTTAGTTTTTTTACCTCGCAAATAACCACTCGGGTTTTTACCCAAGTTGTCAGGGTCGTCTGATATATTTCCCATTTGTTAATGTTATTTGCATCGAGCTTTTTTTTCTGGAAAAAGGCTCTGGCAACTCGCGAATCCCAAATCGGGAACACTTCTGGATTTAGGAAATGGAGAAGCTTAGACCCGCCGACTATCGAGTTATTGCAAAAGCTCTTTAATAATTCAAGGTTTTGCTTTGACGGGACAATGCCATGCTTCGCTTGATTCAGGATTTTTACCAGATTTTGCTTTTTGACTTCATTCCACAGCATGATTTTTTGAAGTTTAGGTATGGTCGGCATCCAACCATAAACAATGTGGAGACCAACCATCGCATCGTCCCAAGTCCATCGACGAATCCCCGAAAAGTGGGAGACCAATATTGGATAAGCCATCGAATAGGAGTCTTTCTTCATCCGATTCCTAATTTCCGACTTTTTCGCAAGCTTACACCATGCTTTCAAATTTATCGGAGTAAGTATTGCGCGTTTTGCCATGGATTTAGTTTTCCCTTAATTCACTTGTCCTGACAACAGACGCGGCAGCAGTAGGTCGCGCGTATGTCTCAAGTTTTGGATTTGAGTAGAAAGAATTCCAATCTGTTCAAGCATCGGCCCGGCGATTGATTCAAATCTTTCAGCCAATACGTCAGATGGCAGCGGCGCGGGCATGGTTTGAAAAACGCCCCAATTGATGACCGGCATTTTTGTTCCGGTGCTATGTGTGTCAGCCCACCGAATCGTCTCTTTATCACTGGCGATGATGGCAGCGAGTGAGCGGAAACATTCTTTTTTCGGGCGCAGCACAAGAACCGAAGTGTTGGTTACACCGCGAAAATGCACGGCAACAACTTTATGCAAGTAGCAACGAATTGCGCCAAACAATGTATCGCCCGGCTCAAACAAGATTCGAGAAGTGGTTAGTTCGCTGGCTTTGCCTGTTAATTCCGGCGCAAGCGAATGTTGTGGCATCCGTGAGAGGTCGAGCAAAGGACGGTCATTGTGGAGCTTTTCGGCAAACGGTTCTTTCACCAACACAAAAAGGTCGCCAAAAGTGCTTTTCCGAAATGAATTATCTCTTTTGTTCGATGGAAAATTCTCACGGATGAACCACTCGCGATAGAGGGTGCGGGCCATCGCCTCTAAGATTTTGATTCGCTTCTGACCGTTTTCCATCAAATCATCGTAGGCCGATAGGATTGCCCCAATACTGCGTTGAGTAGCCAAATCGCGGTGATATTCAATGCGGTGACTGCGTAATTGGCTGAGGCCAAGAAAAGGTTGAGCTGAACCAGTCTTCGTTCCTTTAGCGAGAGACTGGAATGCTGGACTAATAACAAGGTAGTAAAGGTAGCGCGCATTAATGATTGCAGGATTCGGCTTGAACAGAGCTATGTTTTTAATGCTGAATTCTCGCGTCGTATTAACGAAAGCAGCTTCTCCAAGAGATGCGCCGATATGGGCAAACAACGTGTCGCCGAATTCAGGTTTTGACCGAGCAATAACTTCAATGTGCTCTTCCTCTGAAATCTGGTCACAACTTTCAAAATCAATTCGGCCACCTGTGATTTCCTTCGCCTTGATGAGCGGAAAACCTGATGTAACACGCTTTGGCGTATCGTGAGTGCCATCGGTAACGAGGGTGCAAACCTCGGCGAGCGTAGATTCAGTTAAGCCGTTCAGAACCATTGTCACGCCTCCAAAATCTCTACCACGTTATCGGCGATGGTTTTTTCGAGGTCGCGCGACTGAGCATTGAGAGTTACGAGTTCCTCGTTCAGCGTTTCAAGTTGTTCTTTGAAGTCTTCATTGCTTACGGCTTCACCCGGAGCGACCCCAACATAAAGACCGGGGTTGAGCGACCAGCCGCGCAATTCGATTTCTTTGAGCGTGGCAGCTTTGCACAGCCCAGCTATATCGGCGTAGGTTAATTTCTTCCCAAAAACTTCCTTGAGCTTCGCTTCAACTTCCACACCGCCAAGGGTGAAATCCAAATCCTCACCGCGATAGAGGCGAACTACATTGGCAATGAAGCCAATCTGTGCGGGCGTCCATTCCCGGTGTGCGCGGTCAATTTGTCGGTAAATGTGCCGGGCATCAATAAATAGCACCGTGTCTGCATTTTTGGAATTGGCTTTGCCCTTATCGAAAAACCACAAAGCGCAAGCCAGAGTAACCGTGTAAAACATATTCGGCCCGACAGCAATCATTACGTCCACCGCGCGGCTCTCAATAAGTTTCTGCCGAATCTCCTGTTCAGAACTGCGCGCGTCGGCAGCGGCATTCGCCATCACAAATCCCGCGCGGCCTTTGGGATTCAATGCCGAGTAAAAAAGTTGAATCCAGAGATAATTTCCATTGTCGTTGCGCGGCAGACCGAAAGGGTAGCGACGCTTCGGCCCAACAGAATCTTTCAGCCGGTCTTTATTCACGGCATTGACGTTGAAAGGCGGATTGGCGAGAACAAAATCAAACTTGCCAGTGGCTTCGTGCGGGTCGTCGTAGTAGCTGTTGATTTGACCGCCGTGCCGGATGTCGCCTTCCAATCCATGCACCGCAAGATTCATGCGGCAGAGCCGCCCGGTTTCATCGGTCTTCTCAACACCGTGGATGGACAGTTCCGATGATGGATTCTTTTTGTGTTCCGATACGAACCGCGCGGATTGAACAAACATGCCGCCCGAACCACACGCCGGGTCAAGAATGCGTCCGTGATACGGCTCGATAATTTCCGCCAGCAATCGAACGATGGGAGACGGCGTGTAAAATTCGCCGCCGCCTTGCCCCTCAGTCATCGCAAACTCGCTGAGGAAATATTCGTAAATCCGCCCAAAGGCGTCGTATTCGAGATTGATGGGAATCTCTGAAATCTTTTTAAGCAGTTCCTTGAGCAGCGTGCTGGTGAAAAGGTTGAATGTCTTTGGGAGCACTCCAGCGAGGGGCGGATTCTGTTTTTCAATGTCGCGCATGGCTTCATTGACCTTGGCGCCGATGTCATCTACTTCAGGCAGCTTCAGCAGGAAATCGAAGCGAGAATTTGGCGGTAGATACAGAATGCCTTCGGCATGGTAGGCAGCAGGTTCGTCCACCCGCGAGCCGCGTCGTGAAGAAGTGGAGATTTTTTCCAGAACCGTGCGTTGCTTGCTGAAGCGGGCTTCGGCGAATCGGAGAAAAATAAGGCCGAGAACGGGTTGCGAATACTGCGCGGCACTGAGACCGGAATTGGCGCGGAATTGGTCGGCAGCATCCCAAAGCCGCTTTTCCAGCGTGTCCGTGGCAGCATCTTTTTCTGACGGAGCAACCCAATTCATACGTTCTGGAATCGTATGGCAACGGGAAGCGAGAGCCAATTCAAAATGCTGATGATGTAGCCGTGCAAATAGACCAAAACTCATCCACACGATTGATTCCGGGCCTAATCGCGAAAACATTCCGTTCAAACCCGCTAAGCTTTCTGTCGGAAATTGTCGGAGTAATTCACTCAGGTTTCGCTGGCATCACAGCAAACCACTTTTCCGCCTCTGCTTATGTCGCGAGCCCTTTGTAATGCTGGTGAATCATGGCCGGCGAATTCCCTGCTTGTTGAGCGGTCAGGTTTTCGTTGGCGTGCAGAGCGAAATTGAGCACCTCACATCAAGAAATTGCATATGGTATTGAAAACAAATATTCCGAAGATGAGGCGGATGCGGCTGTAAAAACCATAAAAACAAATTCACACGTCGCCATTTTCAACACCATCAAACACCATCCATACCCTGAAATACGACTGTGTTTGTTATGCGTTTCCGTTATGCATTTTGAATCCTTGAAACAATTAAGCCCAACGGAACCATTGATTCCATTGGGCCTAATCGAAAGTGGTGGTAGGTGATGGATTCGAACCATCGAAGGCGTTAGCCGACAGATTTACAGTCTGCACCCTTTAGCCACTTGGATAACCTACCACGAAAGGGACGAATATTAAGCCATGCCGCATCGCGATTGTCAATCCGCGCGCTTTCAAAAAAAACGGCGTCGCGCGAGGGACCCGAAGGGGGCGAAGGTCAAAAATCTTAATCCTTTTGCGCCTTCGCGCGACCTATCCCCCTTTGAAATTGTGTGGTTGATGGATTTGATTTAAGCTGGCCGGATGTTTGATTCGTTAAGTAGCAAACTCCAGAACGCCTTTCGCAATTTGCGCGGGCTGGGGAAGATTTCCGAGGCCAACATCGGCGACGCGCTTCGCGAAGTCCGCCAGGCGCTGCTGGAAGCGGACGTGAATTTTAAGGTCGCCCGCGATTTTATCGAGCGCGTCAAAACCAAGTCGCTCGGCGCGGAGGTCGTTGCCAGCGTCCAGCCCGGTCAGCAAATCATCAAGTTTGTCAGCGACGAACTCACCGCTCTGCTGGGCTCGGAAAACGCGGCATTGAACCTTTCCGGCACGCCCAGTTGTCTGATGATGGTCGGCTTGCACGGCGCAGGTAAAACCACTTCCGCCGGCAAACTCGCCCGGCTGTTGAAAAAACAGGGCCGTGCGCCCCTGCTCGTGGCGGCCGACGTGTATCGTCCGGCGGCGATGGATCAATTGGAAACGCTCGGCAAACAGGTGGAAGTACCGGTGTTTCTCAAACGCGGCGAGACGGATGTTTTGAAAATCGCCCGCGAGGCGCTGGATTTTGCCAAAGCCAATCATTGTACTGTAGTCATCTTCGACACCGCCGGGCGCTTGCAGATTGACGAGCCATTGGTGCAGGAACTCGTGCGCCTGCGCGACCTCGTGAAGCCGCAGGAAATTCTCCTTGTGCTCGACGCGGCCACCGGCCAGGAAGCCGTGAACGTTGCCACGCATTTCGATCAGGCGCTGAATATCACCGGCTCGATACTCACGAAACTGGACGGCGACGCGCGCGGCGGCGCGGCGCTAAGCATGAAGTCCGTCACCGGCAAGCCGATCAAATTTGCTGGCGTTGGTGAAAAGCTGGATGAGTTTGAGCCGTTTCACCCCGAACGCATGGCGTCGCGGATTTTAGGCATGGGCGACGTGGTCAGCCTCGTTGAAAAAGCCGCAGAAGCGGTGAGCGAGGACGAGGCGAAGCGCATGGAGGAAAAAATGCGCAAGGGCGAGTTTTCACTGGAAGATTTTCTCGAACAGTTGCGCGCAATGAAAAAACTCGGCTCGCTCGAAAGCATCATGAAAATGCTGCCCGGCGGCGGCGACGCGCTGAAGCAAATGGACATCGGCAAGCAGGAAAAGGAATTCAAACGCATGGAAGGCATGGTCTGCGCGATGACCAAAAAGGAACGGCTCAACCCCGTCATCCTCAACGCCAGCCGCCGGCGTCGCATCGCGTCAGGCAGCGGCGTGACGGTCACCGAACTGAACACGATGCTCAACAAATTCTTCCAAATGCAGACCATGATGAAAAAGATGGGCAAGATGTCCAAGATGATGGGCAAAATGGGCGGCGCGATGCCGGGAATGTTCCGGCGGTGACTAAGCTCCCGAAGACTCAAATCGCGTTCTCGGCAAACTCAACTGCCGTTTTCACCAGTATTCTTCAATGTGGATGTTGCCGGGTTCCTTGCCGTGACTGGGGACGAAGCCTTTGGTTTCAAGGATCGCCTTGACGGCCTTGACCATTTCGGGATTGCCGCAAAGAAAAACATCCGCCTTCGCCGGATCCAGCGCGACGCCGGAATCCTGTTCCACCACGCCTTGTTCCAGCAGGGTCTGAAGCCGTCCGCTGCGTCCGTGAAAATGCGGATCCTGATCTGGTCGCGTGATGGTGGGAATGTAACTCAAATTGGGACGCAGCCGCGCCAGGCTTTCCAGTTCGCCGCGATAACCCAGATCCCAGCTGTAACGGGCGCCGTGCAGCACCACATACCGCCGCTGGCTGTCATTCACCAGCATGGTGCGCAACATGGAAATATAGGGCGCCAGCCCGGTGCCGGTGGCAATGAGAATGACCGCCTTGTTCGCCGGCACCCGATCGAGGGTGAAAACCCCGCTGGCTTTCGGGCCGAGAAAAACCCGGCTGCCATGCCGCAAGTCAAATAACCGCGGCGTGAGCTGGCCGCTCGTAACCAGGGTCAGATAAAACTCCACATAACGGCGCTCCACGCTGGAGGACGCGATGCTATAGGCGCGGCGAATCAATTTTTCGGGTTCGCTGGCCGGTTCTTCCGGAGTCGCTTCCGGCACGCGCGAAGCGCTGCCCAACAACCCCAGCACGCCAAACTGCCCGGGTCTGAAATCAAACAACTCGCCATCGGGACGCACCCGCAGGATGACCAGCTGCGGATTGATTTCCTCGCGACCAATGACGGTGGCATTGTAAAGACTTTGATTGTCGGTGCTCATGGTGTTTCTGAAAACGTATCCTCCGTTAACGCAGCTGATTATATAAAGACGCATCCGGACATCAATGATTCTCCGCGCGCTTTAACCGCGAAACCCACCCGCGCCCAATTTGCAAATTGACCCTTTCGTGAGCGGTTGCTAGGCTTCCCGTCCGTCCCAGACGGTTTTTATGCGACATACCATATCAGTTTTGGTGGAGAACAAGTTCGGCGTGCTCACGCGCGTGGCCGGACTTTTTAGCGGCCGCGGCTACAACATTGACACGCTCAACGTCGGCCCGACGCATGATTCTAAGCTCTCGCGCATGACCATCGTCACCCACGGTGACGAAGCGACCGTTGAACAGATCATCAAACAGCTCAACAAACTGCCTAACGTCATCAAGGTGCAGGATTTTGGCGCCGGTGAATCCGTGGATCGCGAACTCGTCCTTGTGAAGGTTACCGTGGATTCCAAGTCGCGCGCCGAGGTGATGCAGATCACGGACATCTTCCGCGCAAAAATCGTGGATGTGCAGCCGAAGTCGCTGACGGTCGAAATCACCGGCAGCGAGAGCAAAGTGGAAAAATTCCTCGACCTGATGAATTCCTTCGGCGTGCAGGAAATCACGCGCACCGGACAGGTGGCCCTGCCCCGCAAATAATTTCACCCAAACCAAAACTCATTTTATGGCAAAAGTCTACACCGACAAGGACGCCGATCTCGGCGTGTTGAAAAAGAAAACCCTGGCCGTGCTCGGCTTCGGCTCGCAGGGCCACGCCCACGCGCTCAACCTCAAGGACAGCGGCCTCAAGGTCATCATCGGCCTTTACGAAGGCAGCAAGTCCATTCCGGTCGCAAGGGAAAAAGGTTTCAAGGTCGTCACCACTGCCGAGGCCGTGAAGCAGGCCGACGTCATCATGGTTGCGCTGCCCGACACCAAGCAGGGCGCGTGCTACAAAAAGGACATCGAGCCGAACCTGACCAAGGGCAAGACGCTCGTGTTCACGCACGGTTTCTCCATCCATTTCAAGACCATCGTTCCGCCGAAGAACGTGAATATCATCATGGTCGCCCCGAAAGGCCCCGGCCACACCGTCCGCCGCCAATATGTCGAAGGCAAGGGCGTTCCCTCGCTCATTGCCATCTACCAGAACCCCGGCAAGGACGCGAAGAAGATCGCGCTCGCCTGGGCCAAGGGCATCGGCGGCACCCGCGCCGGCGTCATCGAAACGAATTTCAAGGAAGAGACCGAAACCGATTTGTTCGGCGAACAGACCGTCCTCTGCGGCGGCGCGAGCGCGCTGGTGCAAGCCGGATTTGAAGTACTCGTCGAAGCCGGTTATTCGCCCGAGATGGCCTACTTCGAATGCCTGCATGAGCTCAAGCTCATCGCCGATTTGATGAACGAATCCGGCATCAGCGGCATGCGCTTCTCGATCTCCGAGACCGCCAAGTGGGGCGATGTGAGCGTCGGCCCGAAGATCATTGACGCCAGCGTGAAGAAACGCATGGCGGCGGCCTTGAAAGATATTCAGTCTGGCAAGTTTGCCAAAGACTGGGTCAAAGAATACGAAGGCGGCTATAAACGCTACAACGCGCTGCTCAAGCAGGGCGAGAAGCATCCGATCGAAAAAACCGGCGCCAAGCTCCGCGCGCTCATGCCGTGGATGGGCAAGAAGAACATCAAAGGCGCGCAAGCCGCCTACTGACCTTTACGATTTCCGATTGAAAGACCAAAGCCGCTGGAGCAATCCAGCGGCTTTTTATTCCGGGCAAATGAGGCTGAACTGATCCCGCTCAATCCAGCCAGCACCGTCGGCGGTACGTATGTAATAATAATCCCCGCGTGCCTTCAGCTTCCGCGCCGCTGAACCGGTGGCAACCGTGGCCACCATCTCTGAATTCCGGGTTGGGGTCAGCCGCAGTTCCGCCCCTTTTTTTATCACCACGCCAAGCTGGGTGCGTGTGATCACACCGAAGCTGGCCGTGATGCTAAACAGGAAAATACACAGCCCCAGTGTCGCCAGCGCCTGATGCCATCCGGTTTTTCGGCGGCGAAAAATGCCCGGTAAAACCGCCGCTCCCGCCGCCAGCCAGAGGCCGGCACCGGCGATCCACACCCACGCATTGCCCGGCAGCCAGGTTGACGCGGTCTCGAACCAGGTTAGTTGCGGCGGGTCGGTTTGGGTGAACTGCCGAGCGAAACGCAAATTTTCCGCCGCGCGCGCATCGAACGGATTTATCCACTGCGCCCGTTCCCATGCCAGAATCGCTGCGCCCGCATGTCCGCGCCGCCACTCGGCAATGCCTAGATTCACAAACGTTCCGGCCGCGGGCTGCCTGGCCGCAGAATCAGCAAAAGCCCGCGCTGCCACCGCATATTGACCGGCCAGCATCGCGTTCGTTCCTTCCGCAAACCAATAGTCCGCCGCCGTCGCGCGGAGAATCCCGCCGATTAAAAAAGCGGCGGCGATGAGGATGGAGCGCCGTCGTTTCACAATTGCTCCTCCAGTTTTTTCAGCACGGCGTCCACGTCATTTCGCAACGCCAGCAGGCCAGCGCAGGCTTCCGGCGTGGCGGCAAACTGGGCGTCATCTGCGCTAAAAATTCGCCGGGCTGTCTCGCCGGCGCGTTCCTGTCCGGCCAGCACGGCCAGCACATCGGCACAAACGAGCGCGCGTGGATGTGCTGGAAAATGCGGCGCGCAGGCAATGCGCATGGCGGCGGCGGCGTGCCGGACAAACGCGGCGGCATCGCCGGCGGCGGCGGTTTTGCGCAGTTTCACTTGCTCACGGCGCAAGGCGCGAATGGCCTGGCGACGACGGACAATTTCCGGGTGCGCTTCCAAAAAGCGCCGCCGCCGGTCCCATTGCCATAAACCCATAAACCCGATCACCGGCAGCATTTGCAGACTCACAAACCACGGGCGCAGTTGCAACGGCTTCAGGCTCGATACGGTTATTCCGGGGCGCGACGCGAGGCCGGTCAATTTAAGTGCCGCCGCGCCGGATTCATTGCACGCTTGCGGCAGAGCAGTCGGCATGCCACCGCTGATGATCGTGACCGCCACCGGCGGAATGGTCAGGTCCACATATTCACCGGTCTCCGGATCAAAGCAACTGAAAGGAATGGCCGGGGTGGCGCAGGGTTCATCCGTGAGCGGTATCAGCGTGAACCCAATGCCGGATTGATGTTCTGGAATAATTTCCCAATCCATTAACTGCGGCGGGGTTGGCGGGTTAAGTTTGACCGCGGCCTTTTCCCCGTGGACGGTGACTCTCAGCAGCAACGGTTCGCCCACGCGGACACGGTTGGTCGAAAGTTGCGGCGGGTCGCAGTTAAACTTCCCGATGCCACCGGTGAAGCCCGGCCGCCGGCCTTCCTCCGGAAGCGGACGGACTTTGATGGGCACCGGTTCCGAAGTAAGCAGTACATACCGCACCGGCCCGCCGCCAAGAATCACCGGTCCATTGGCACCGCCGGTGATGGTGATGGCGCCGGTGAATTCCCTCCCCGCCGTGAAGCCCTGCGCCGACAGCTTCAAGTCGCCCACGACCATCGGCGTCAAAAGCATTTCCTGGAGGTAAGCTGCCATTTTTCGTCCCGCCCGCTCGACGGTTTCAACCGACATGCGCAAAGCCGTCTTGCCGGCGATAAAGCCGTCGCCGTTGAACTGGACTTCGCGCAGCGCATCAATTTGATTGGCCGGCCCGACGGGCAGCAGCAGGCGGGCAACAAAGGATTCGCCGGCATAGAAATTGGTTTTGGGAATCTCCAGTAGAATCCGTCGCGGCGGCGGGTTGGTAATTGAATGGTCCTCCACCACGGTCAAGGTTGCCGCCGGCACCACGACGCGCTGGCCGTCTACTCCAATGACAAACGGGGGAATGGTGAGGTTTCCCGTCATCAACGCCAGTGTTTCAAACAGGAAAGTTGTTTGGGTCATCATCTGCCCGTTCACGTTTCCCAGTATTTCCCCGCGGACATTCCCTTCAAGCTTGAGAGTAATTGGCGTGTGAAACCTGTCCGGCCATTGAATCGAAGCTGCCGGGGCGGCGACCGTCACACGGTAAAAAGACTTTCCCTCAACCGGCACCACCGGCGGGTCGAACGCCGCCTCGACGCCTGATATTTCCGCCGCCGACATCTGGCCGCGCAGTAAAATTCCAGCCATCAGCGAAGAAAACAAAATTAATTTAATCCGGAGTAAATTCATTTGGTCATGCTTACCACGTCCGGCCCTTTTTCTCCTTCGACTGGCTGGTTTTTTGGTCGGCCATGGGCAGGCGGCGGGTGCCGCTCGGGGACAGGGAGTCAAGCAATTGTCCCGCCATCTCCGGCGAAACTCCGGTCTCCATCTCGCTGCCATTCTTGGGCGGCGGTTCCATCTGGCCCTGCATTGATCCCATATCCGGCTCATCCGCTTCATCGCCCTCCGCACCGGGCGGCGCATTTTCCTTGGGAATCCGGCCTTTCAGTTCCGACAACATATTTTTCAATTGCTGGCGGCGGCCGGCCAGTTGGCCTTCCATCTCCTGCATTTCGCGCAGACTGTCCACCAGCTTCGCGATGTGCTGCCCGACAATCTCCGCGTTGCGCTGCGCGTTCGTGTCGGCGGGATTCAACTCCGCCGCGCTCCGGAAACCATCCGCGGCCAGCCGCCATTTGCGAAGCGTACCGCCGTAAACCTCCATCGCCTTCCAAACCGCCTCCCGCGCCGCCGTCAATTCCTTGCGCAATCCCTGTCCGGCCTGATACGCCGAGATCATTTTTTTAAGGTCGTTTTCTGCCAGCGCCGTCTGGCCGGATGACAACATCCGGCCGGCGAGGGCGGCGGCAGTTTTTCCCCGTTCCACGGCGGCGGTGGCGGAGGTCCCTTTTTTAAGTGCGTCCAGTCCATCCTCAAACCGCACCTGTCCGAGATTGTAAAGTGCTCGTGGCTGGATTTTTTCATCCTGCGTCGCCAGCGCGGACGCGAGCCATTTTTCGGCGTCGGGAAAATGTTTTTCGCCCAGCGCCCTCGTTCCGGCGTTGAAAAACTCGCGGGCCGATTTCGGCTCGGCGTTCGCCACAGCCGCCGCCGACAACGGCGAACCGCCCGCCATGACCGTCAGCAGGAGAGCATTCGCGATGGTTGCGGAAATTTTCATGACGCCGCCTGAACCTTTCGACGGGTGCTGATGAGCGATTCAGCGACCAGCAATGCCAGCATGGCCGTAACGGGAAAAACATACCGGTCAACACCGCTGGCTTTTTGCGCGCCGGATTTGGCGGAGCGGTCGAGCAGTTGGATGGCCGGGCCGATCCGGGCCAACCCCTCGCCGGCGCGGCCCAGCGGAAAATAGTCGCCGCCGGTCGCCCTGGCAATTTCGCGAAGCGTGGTTTCGTCCAGCCGGCTTTGCACCACGTCGCCCTTTTCATCGCGAACCAGCTCCGTCTGCCCGGCGGCGTTCATAAATTGAAGATTCTGTCCCGCCGGCGTCCCGACGCCGATGGTGAATATCACCACGCCGTTGGTTGCCAGATTTTTCGCGGCGACCACGCCGGATTTTTCGCGGTCGGCGGCCAGTTCCAAATCCTCGCCGTCGGTCACCAGCACGATCATTTTGCGGCGGCGGCTCTTGTCCATGGCATGAAACGCCTCCTGCAAGCCGCGTCCGATATCCGTGCCGGAGTGTGGCAACGTCTTTTCATCCATGGCCAGCAAGGTCTCCTCAAAGGCGTCGTAGTCAAAGGTCAGCGGGCATTGGATGAACGCGCTGCCGGAAAAAGCCACCAGCCCCACGCGCCCCGAACTGTGCCGCGCAACAAAGTTACGAATGGCGAATTTCGCGGCCTGCAGGCGGCTGGGGAGGACATCCTTGGCCGTCATGCTCCGCGAGCAATCCAGAACGAACACCACATCCTCGCCCAGCCACGCGCGCACCGATTCCATTTTCCCCCATTGCGGACGCGCCAGTGCCAGTCCGGCCAGCGTCACCGCCGCCAGCAGGAGAAAATTCTTAAACCGCCGCCGCGCCGGACTGTGGGAAGCCGTGAGTTGTTCCACAAAATGCGGCGATGCCATCCGCGCCAGTTGTTCCCGCCGCGCCTTGGCGGCGTGCCGGTGCAACCACACCAGCAAAACCAGTGCGACCACCGCCAGCCAAAGCCAGCGCGGTTCGGCAAAATGGAAATCGGCGAAGTTCATGGCACGCGGCGGAAGCGGGTGTTAGCCAGGATTGATTCCACAGCCAGCAAGCCGAGCGCCGCCAGCAGCGGCCAGTGAAACAGCGTTTTGTAAGTAGTGTAACGGCGCAGCTTCACCTCGGATTTTTCCAGCCGGTCAATCTGGTTGTAAATGTTCTGCAGTTCGCGCGCATTGGTAGCGCGGTAAGCATGGCCGCCGGAAAGGTCGGCCATTTTCCCCAGCACGGCATAATTGGCCGGCTGAATTTGCAGGAATGGAATGACGTTGCCGCCCGCATCCAGCTTGAATTCCCCGGTCGCCGGATCGAACGCCGGCAGGGTGCAGGGCTGCTCCACGCCGATGCCGATGGCGTAAATCTTGATCCCCAGCGCGGCGGCAAGCTGCGCGGCGGGCAGCGGATCGATCTGCCCCTTGTTGTTGTCGCCATCCGTCAGCAAAATCATGATCCGGCTCTTGCTGTTCGGTACCGCCTTGAGCCGCTTGGCCGCCACGGCCACGGCGTCGCCGATGGCCGTGCCCAGGTCGGAAATCAAGCCGACGTGCAACCGTTCAAGATTTTCCGCCAGCCAGACATGGTTTAACGTGAGCGGGCTCGCGAGATACGGCACGGCGGAAAAAGCGACCAGGCCGATGCGGTCGTTTGGGCGCTTTTTGATGAAATCCTTCAACACGCGCGAAGCGATCGCGTAGCGCGACAACTTTTCCGAGGGCTTGCCCATGTCAATCGCCATCATGGACCACGACAAATCCAGCACGAGCAGTATGTCAATGCCCGGGGTCTCGGTTTCAACGTGGTAATTCGCCAACCGCGGCCCCGCCAGGGCGACGATGCCCAGCGCCACCGTCAGCAAACGCAGCCCGGCCATCAGTCGGCCCGCTGCCGACCGGGCCTTGCCGCCCGCCGCCCGCGCAATGTCAGCGCTCGAAAACGTCAGCGCTGACAATTTGCCGGTCTTGCCCCGCAACAACGCATAAACCGGCAGCAAGCCCAGCAGCGCCAGCATCCAGGGAAATTGAAATTCAAATTCGCCATTCATGGGGTGCGCCTTTCCCCTGACGTGCGCCGCATCGCGCGGCATTTCTCGGCTAGGTCAACCAATTCCTGCGCCCGCACCGCCGCGTTGAGCGGCGCGGCTGCCGGTGCCGCTGAAAATTTCCGTCCATCGCACTCGTGCAAATAACTGGAGACGGTCTGCGCCAGCTCGGCCCCGATTTTTTCGTGGCTGGAAACAACGGCGCAAAATTCCGCCGTGGTTAGTTCCGCCGCCGGCAACTCAAACGCGGCGACGAGGTAGCGGCGCAGGATTTGTGAAACTTCGCTCAAAACTTTTCCATCCTCCGGCGCGGATTGAAAAATGGCCAAAGCCTGCCGCGCCACCATCTCGGGCGGCAAAACAGCCCTGGCTTCCGGGCTCAGCCTTTTCTTCACCAAAAGAAAAACCACGGCGAGAAAGGCGAATCCCATCATGATGAGCTGCGTTTGATGCTGCTCCCAAAACGTCGGCGGCAGCTCGCCGTAAGCCGGAATGAGCGGCGGCAGCCCATTCGTGTCAGCCGCGTAAGCCATGAGCGATAAAAGGGGGAAACTGGCGAGAGAAATTTTCATCCGCGCCGCCGTCCCCGGCGGATTTCAAAGAACCGTTGCAGCACCGGTGCAAAAGGTTCCGTGGTGTTGAGCCGCAGGGTATCCACCCCGGTACGGTTGAGCGAACGATCCAGCTCCGCCAGCCGCCCGGCGTTCACGCTGGCAAATTTTTCGCGCACCGCGCCCCGGCCGGAATCCAACTCCAGTAATTCGCCCGTCTCCGCATCCTCAATGGTCACAAGGCCGGCGTCCGGCAAAACGCTTTCGCGCGGGTCGTGCAGGTGCAGGCAGACGACGTCGTGGCAGGTGTTGGTCAGACCGAGGTCTGCGATGACATCGCGACCGGCTGTTGGTGGGGCGGATGTCCCCACGAGCCGGTTCGCGAGGACACTCGCCCCGCCGGCATCGGTGTGCAAAAAGTCCGTGAGCAGAAAAACAATCGCCCGGCGGTTCAGGACGTGATTCAGAAAGCCGAGCGCCCGGGAAATATCAGTGCCGCGCTTCTGGGGCTGGAACATCAGCATTTCACGCACAAGCCGGAGAATGTGCCGACGCCCCTTGCGCGGCGGAACGAACAGCTCCACTTCATCGGTGAAGAGCAGCAGCGCGACTTTGTCGCCGTTCTTGGCGGCGGACAGGGCGAGGGTGGCGGCGACCTCGGCGGCGAATTCGCGCTTGGTCCGCTTGGCCGAGCCGAAGCGGGACGACGCGGACACGTCCACGGCGAGGACGGCGGTGAGTTCGCGCTCCTCCCGGAAGCGTTTGACGAACGGGCGGCCGAGGCGATGCGTGACGTTCCAGTCAATGTCGCGCACGTCGTCGCCGGGCATGTATTCGCGCAGCTCCTCGAAGTCCATGCCGCGCCCCTTGAAGCCGCTCAAATACGCGCCGCCCATCGTGTCGTTCACGAGCCGGTTCGTGCGGACTTCGACGCGACGGACGGATTCGAGCAGTTCGGTGACGGTCATGGCTAAAATATTTATGATTTACAAATGACGATTTACGAGCCACAAACGAAATCGCGCAGCAATTGTAAATTGCATCTCATAAATCCCCTCACGGCACCGGCACCGCGTTAAAAACTTTCTTGATGATCGCGTCCGTCGTCACGGCCTGCGCCTCGGCTTCGTAGGTCAGGATGATGCGGTGGCGCAGCACATCGGGACCAATGCTTTTCACATCCTCGGGAATCACATAATCGCGGCCCTGCAGCAGCGCCCACGCCTTGGCGGCGAGGGTCAGGAAAATCGTCGCCCGCGGCGACGCACCGAACTGGATGAAATGTTTCACGTCCAATTTGAAATCCTGCGGCTGGCGCGTGGCAAAAACAATTTTCACGATGTAGTCGCGGATCTTGTCATCCACGTGGATCTGATCCACCAGCCTGCGCGTCGCCAGAATTTCTTCGAGCGACACGACCGGATTGACCGGCTGTTCCGGGCTGGTGAACGCCATGCGGTCGAGGATTTTTCGTTCATCGGCCTCATTCGGATAATTAAGAATCACCTTGAACATGAAACGGTCCACCTGCGCCTCGGGCAATGGATACGTGCCTTCCTGGTCGATCGGGTTTTCCGTGGCGAGCACAAGGAACGGCGACGGCAGCTTCATCGTTTCGCCACCCAGCGTGACCTGCCGTTCCTGCATGGCTTCGAGCAGCGCGGACTGGACTTTGGCCGGCGCGCGGTTGATTTCGTCGGCGAGGACGAAGTTCGCGAAAACCGGGCCGCGCGTAACGTGGTATTTGCCGTCCTGTGGATGGTAGATCAACGTGCCGAGAATATCGGCGGGCAGCAAATCGGGAGTGAACTGGATGCGATTAAACTTCCCGTGCACGGCAGTGGCAAGCGTGCGGACAGACAGTGTCTTGGCGAGGCCGGGCACGCCTTCGAGCAGGACGTGGCCGTTGGCAAGCAGGCCAACCAGTAGCCGCTCAACGAGCGCTTCCTGCCCGACGATGACGTGACCGATTTCGACTCGCAGCTTGGCAATCCAGGCGGAAGTTTCTGCCACCTGCTCTTTTATCGATGGATTCATGACCCGTGAATCTAATGTCTGCCGGAGGGCGACTCAAGAGCGCGATTTAACACCGGACAACGGGCGCTTATCCGCGGCTGCCAATCAACCTCCGAGCGAGCTGGCATCCGTTACGTCGCCCTTGTTGAAGTCCACATATTCCTCGGTCAAGTCGGCGGCGTACATCACGGCGTTTGCCTGGCCGAGATTGAGATTGATGTGCAGCTCAAATTCCTTCGGCGCAACGGCAGCGCAGAGTTCCTTGAACGTCGCCTGCGTCGGCTGCCCGCGCTTCAAGCTCCAGAGAATCCGCTTCGCGCCGGGCGCGGAATAACCGATGTCAATCTTCTCCTCCACCACCGTCGCGGGCGAGTAGCCGATGGCGTCAATGATGCGGCCCCAGTTTGGATCGCCGCCGTGCCAGCTCGTTTTCACCAGCGCGCTGTTCGCCACGGCGCGCGCGGCGGCATCGGCGTCCTGAATTGTTTTGGCGCCGTTCACGCGCACGGTCACGACGCGGTGAACCCCCTCGCCATCGCGGACGATTTTCTTCGCCAGTTCCAGACAGACGTGATTGAGCGCGGCCTGAAATATTTGTAAATCGGCTCGCGAGGACGCTCGCCCCACCGGTTTATTGCCGGCCAAACCGTTGGCCAGCACCAGCACCGTGTCGTTGGTGCTCATGTCGCCGTCCACGGTGATGCGGTTGAAACCGTGCGCCACGGCTTCCTGCAACGCGGCCTGCAAAGCTTTTTGACCAATCGCCGCGTCGGTGGTGATGAAGCCGAGCATCGTCGCGTGGAGTCCGCCATGCGGCAATGCCGCCGGTCGCGCCCCGGTTGCGCTCATGCCGGGCTGGATCATGCCCGCGCCCTTGCAAATGCCGCCGATGCGCACCTTTTTGCCGCCGAGCTTGAATTCCACGGCAATCTGCTTCGGCTTGGTGTCGCTCGTCATGATCGCTTCAACCGCCTGATCCGCATGCGCGTGGGAGTAGCCCAATTCCAACACGGCTTCAATGATGCCGGCCCGGACATTGTCCATCGGCATCGTCACGCCGATGCGGCCCGTGGAACCGACCAGCGCCCGGCCGGCCGAGAAACCCAGCGCCCGTTCCGTGAAGGAAACCATTTCCCGCGCGTCGGCCATGCCCTGCCTGCCGGTGCAGGCGTTCGCGTTGCCGGAATTGACAACGATGACTTGCGCCGTGCCTTGCTTCACGCGTTCGGCGCAAACCTTCACTGGCGCCGCGCAGACTTGATTGGTCGTGAACATTCCGGCGACAGTCGCGGGCGTTTCGGAAACGATGAGCGCGAGGTCGCGCTTCCGGCCCTTGTTCGAGCCTTTGCCCGTACCTAGTTTTTTGATGTCGCAAAACACGCCGCTGGCGAGAAAGCCGGTGGGCGCAACGATGGAGCCGCTGATTTCTTTGAACTGCGTTTTCATTTTCAAATTTATTGAACCACGAAACACACGAAATGACACGAAAAACAGACAGGGGTAGCGGCGCACAGCGCCGACACTACAACTTTTCATGTTAATCCGTGAAATTCGTTTCTAAACTTTTACCGCCTCGATTTCCAGCCGCACCATGCGGACATGGACTTTGCCCGCCGCATCCGGCGGATGTCTGGCGACATAACGCCGCGTCACCGCGGCAATAAATTCCTCGCGCAGATTTTCCGGCACACGCTGGACAAACGGCAGCCACGTCGTGCGCAACCAGGTGGCGAAACCCGTGGCCCCCGCATAAGCCGCATGCTTGGGCGCAAGTTCCAGCCGCTGGATTTTGAAGCCGGCTTGAGGCAGCCACTTTTCATAATCTGCCGGGCTATGGAAGAAATACGGCAGGGGCATCAGCCGGAAATATTCACACCAGCGCTTCAGCCGCATTTCGGGCCGGAACGCGAGAAATACATCGTGGGCATTGCCCTTGCCGCCGCAGGAGATGACCAACTGCCCGCCGGCTTTCAGCACGGAAGCCGCGCCGCGCAAAACCGCTTCGTGGTCATCCACCCAATGCAGGGCGGCATTGGAAAAAACCACGTCGAATTTTTTGGGGGAGCGGATTTCCCGCGCGTCGGCGATTTGATATTTCAGATTGGGATATTCTGCCGCCGGAAATGTTTTGCGCGCAAAGCCGATCATTTCTACCGAGGCATCCAGGCCGACCACCGAACCTTGCGGCACGGCGCGGGCGAGTTCCGCCGTGATTTTACCATCGCCGCAGCCGACATCGAGAATGTGCTCGCCCCCGCGCAGCTTGAGCCTGGCAATCAATTCCCCCGCCCAGCTTTGCTGCACGGCGGAATTTGCGGCGTAATCTGCGGGGTTCCACGCGGTAAAAACCGGTGCGGATTTTGTTCTTCGAGCAGCGCGCGCCGCTTGCTCTGACAATGCGGATGTCATTTCACAGAATCCATTTTGCCAGATTGAAATACAACAGCAGCGCCGCCATGTCGGCCAGCGCCAGGGTCAGCGGACCGGCGGCAATTTTGGGGTCCAGCTTGAGCGCGTGCAAAATTGTCGGAACGGTGAGTCCGGCGAGGCACGACGTGCAAAGCGTCAGAAAAATCGTCACCCCGACCACCACCGCCGCCAGATCCGGGCCGCGCCAGATGGAGGAAATGATTCCCACCACCACGCCGCAGACCAATCCCAGCAGCAGGGCGGTGCCGACTTCGCGCCGGAGCGCCTGCAGATACCAGCGCCGGGTCGGCACCAGCGAACGCAACGCCTGAATGGTCATGGTCATGGACTGGATGCTGACGCTTTCATTCAGGCCGAGAATCATCGTGAGAAAAAATGCCAGCACGAGGCTTTTGGCCAGCGTTAGCTCGTAAGCGCTCGCCAGCAAGGCGCAGAAGGTGCCGCTGATGAGCGTGGTGATCAGCCAGGGAAAACGGATGCGAAAAGCGCGCCACGGCGAAGCGTCGCGCACCTGCGAGACGCGGAAGCCGATGGCTTCAAACACTTCATCCATCTGCTCGCGCTCCGCCACGTCAAAGACTTGGTTGGTGAACAACCCCACATCCGCCAGGCCGACCACGCGTCGGTCTCGATCAACAATCGGAAAGGCGAAGAATTTATGGATGGCAAAACATTCGCAGGCATCCATGACCGTTGCGGTGTCGGGAATCGTCACGACATTGCGGATCATGATGTCCGTAAGTTTGCCATCCAGCGGCGTGGTGAGCAGCCGTCGGGTCGGCACCACGCCCACCAATCGGGCTGCCTCATCCACCACGTAAAAATAGACCACGCGTTCCCCCACCCCTTTGCTGCGAATGGACGCCAACGCCTGTTCCACCGTCGAATCCTGCGCCAGCGTGGTGAAATCCTGCCGCGCAAACGGCAAAACCGGTTCTTCCAGATGCTCGGTGGCAGATTGGGATAATGACGGCGGCATCGGCGGTTTTAGACCAAGCCCGACGTCTCCGGCCAGCCACTGAGGATGTTTAAGCTCTGCACCGCTTGACCGCTGGCACCTTTGACGAGATTATCCTCGGCGCTCATCACGATGAGCCGGCGGGTGCGCGGATCAAGGCGCCATGCGATTTCGCAGACGTTGGTGCCGACGACATTCTTGGTGTCGGGGAACGCCTTGCCTTCGAGCAGCCGCACGAAGGGTTCGTTCGCGTAAGCCTTGGCGTAACAGTCCGCGATGGTATCCGCCGACGCCTTGCCGGTGGGATTGAGATAAAGCGTCGTTAAAATGCCGCGATTGACCGGAATCAGGTGCGGTGTGAACTGGATTGTCACCGGTGTTTCTGCCGCCAGCGAAAGCTGCTCTTCGATCTCGGACAGATGCCGGTGCTTCGGCACGCCGTAGGGACGCACGCTTTCGTTGCATTCGCAAAATAGATAATCAATCTCCGCCTTGCGACCCGCCCCGCTGACGCCGCTCAGGGAATCAGCGATGATACCCTGCGGCTGGATGAGCCCGGCCTTCAGGAGCGGAATCGCCGGCAGCAAAATGCTGGTCGGATAACAGCCGGGCGACGCGATGAGCAGCGATTTTTTGATTTCGTCCCGATAAAATTCCGGCAGCCCGTAAACCGCTTTTTTTAACAGCTCCGGCGCGGGATGCTCGTGCGTGTAAAACTCCTTGTAAAGCTCCGGACTCTTCAGCCGGAAATCCGCGCTCAAATCAATGACCATACAGCCGGCATTGACCAGCGGGACGGCATATTCGGCGGCGACTCCATGCGGTAAAGCGAGAAACACGACCTCGGCCTGTTTCGCCAAAACTTCGGCGTTCGGCTCGGTGAAACGGAGGGTCCTGGATTTGGGGTGGCTGGCGAATTTCGGAAACACCTGCGCGAGCGTCTGCCCGGCGTTCTGGCGCGAGGTGACGGCGACGAGTTCCGCGTGCGGATGCTGGAGGAGCAACTGCACGAGCACTTCGCCGGAATAACCGGACGCACCGACGATAGCGACTTTTTTAGTTTTCATCTTTCAAAAATAAATTGAACAACAAAGGCGCCAAGGAACAAAGTTTTTTCCGGCCTTTCGTTGGTGTTCACGCTGCAGCAGATTCGCCCAAGCCAAAGCTTGAACTCCAGCAAAAAACCCGCCGGCACCAGCCGGCGGGTTTGGAAACTTTCCGTTGCGATCAACGCTTCGAGAACTGGAAGCGTTTGCGCGCGCCGGGCTGGCCGTATTTCTTGCGCTCGCGTTCGCGCGGGTCGCGGGTGAGAAAGCCTTCGGCTTTCAGCGCGGGGCGAAGGTTCGCGTCAAATTTGAGGAGTGCGCGGGCGATGCCGTGGCGGGTCGCCCCGGCCTGGCCGAGCGGACCGCCGCCGACAACATTCACGCGCACGTCAACCTTGTCCGAGGTGCCGGTGATCGTCAGCGGCGAGGAAACCGTGGCGCGCTGGGTGTCCAGCGGGAAATAGTTTTCAAACGTGCGACCGTTGACGGTGATCTTGCCGCTGCCTGTTGCGAGCCGAACCCGGGCAATGGCCGTCTTGCGCCGGCCGGTGCCGAGGAATTCATTGGTGGTTTTCGTAGCCATAACAAAAATTATTTAGCCGGTGCGAGCACGGCGGGTGTCTGGGCCTGGTGATCGTGTTTCGGTCCTTTGAAAACTTTCAGCTTGGTCAGCAGCACGCGGCCGAGGCGGTTCTTCGGAATCATGCCTTTGACGGCGCGTTCGATGATCAATTCGGGGTGCTTGGCGCGGAGATCTTGAACAGTGGCGTATTTTTCGCCGCCCTTCCAGCCGGAATACGTCATGTATTCCTTGGCCGTCTCTTTTTTGCCAGTAACGCGGACTTTTTCAGCGTTGACGACGATGACAAAATCACCGGCGTCCAGGTGCGGCGTATATACGGGCTTGTTCTTGCCGCGCAAAATATCGGCCACCTGCACGGCCAGACGGCCAAGCACGGCGCCATCGGCATCAATTACATGCCATTTACGCTGGTCCAAATTCACTTTCGGCAGATGCGTTTTCATTTCAAAAAATTCCAAATAAAGGGACGTGGAAACTATCAAACCGACGGATGAAGTCAACACGTCTTTTAATTTAAATCGGTTTCGCCTTTACAGTCGCGCCGGTTTGGAGGGAGGATGGCGGCAGGAAAACATGAGTTTTTTCCAGATTCGGGAACATCGTTTTAATTGATTCGGCGGGTGTTTTTTTCAATTCACGCCGCGGTGCCGGTTGGGGGCAAGCTGGCTCTGTGAAAATTGAAAGCTCACGTCGTCCGGCAACCCCGCCGGGCGTCTATGCAGGAAGGAACCGGTTATGGAACTGATTGTTGTCCTGGTCATCGGCGCGCCCATCGTCTTGGGCGTGTGGCTCTTTGTCCGCGCCGTCAGTGCCAAGAACCAAATCGAGGAACTCACCCGGCGTGTGGATGATTTGCAGGCGCAAATGACGCGCTTCGGAAAATCTCCGGCGGCGGCAACAGAACCAGGAAGCCGCAACTTCACGCCGGCAGTCTTGCCGCCACGAAAAGATGATTTTGAACCTCCCGCCCCGCCGCCGCAAATTCTGGAAATACCGGTACCACCCGAAATGCAGGAAATCCCTCCCGGCATGCCCAATGTGCCGCCCGCCATTCCGCCGGTCATTACGCCTCCGCCAATTCCGGCGTTTGCCAAAGTCACCGAACCGCCCGTCGCTCCGCCGGAAACGGAAGCTGCTGCAAACCCGCCCATTATCACAGCAAGGACGGAATTGGTTCCGCCGCCCGAACCGCCGCCGTTGACAGAAAAAGCGTCCTTCGAGATGCGCCTCGGCACCTACTGGCTCGTACGCGTTGGCATCGTCATGTTGCTCACCGGCCTCGCATTTTTTGCCAACTACGCCTATCACCATATCGTCGGCAAGCTTGGTCCCGTCGGAAAAATTTCTCTGCTCTACCTCGCCTGCGGACTTCTGCTCGGAGCCGGGGCGTGGTGGCAGCGGCGAGGAGTGAAAGATTCGCTGAAAAATTACGCGCAAGTGCTATTCGCCGGCGGCCTCGCGGCGGTTTATTTCACCACCTTTGCCGCGCATCACATCCCGCCGCTCCGCGTCATCGGGAACGCGGTGGTGGACGGCACGCTGCTGCTCGCGTGGGCCGGTGTCATCGCTTGGATCGCCGACCGGCGCCAATCCGAAGTCATGGCGTTGTTCGCCGTCGGCCTCGCGTTTTTCACTTCGGTCATCACGCGCGTCGGCGAGTTCACGCTTTATTCCAATTTGATTCTCACCGCCGCCGCCGTGGTGTTTCTCGTCCGCAACCGCTGGGCGACCCTCTCGTTCGCCAGTCTCATCACTAGCTATGCCGGCTACGCTTTCTGGCGGTTTTTGCAAACTGACGGCTGGCGCTGGGCCACGCCCGATGAAAATCTCGGTCTTGGCGCCGGCTTCCTCGCATGCTACTGGCTCGTATTTACAGCGGCAACTTTTCTGTCCCGCAGCGAAAAACTTTCCGGCTCAAATCGCGCCGCTTTTCTCACCCTCAACAACGGCGCTTATTTCGCGATATTTCTGCTGACGATGATTCAGGTTCACACCGGCGGCTTCTGGAAATTTTCGCTCGGCTACGGGGCGGTGCTGCTCGCGCTCTCCGCCCTGGCAATGAAACTGCTACCGTCCGAGCCGCTCACCAAAAATGCCTACCTCACCCAAGGCTTGCTGCTCGTCACGCTGGGCTTCATTTCCAAATTCACCGGCCTGCAACTCGCGCTGGTGCTCGGCGTGGAAAGTGTCGTGCTGTTCGTCCTCGGCACGCAACGCCAGAGCGTCGTGCTGAAATTCTTCGGCTACGCCGCCGCGCTACTGACGACCGGCTGGTGCGTTACGAATCTGAATCACTTTGATTCGCACGGTCTTGGGACGAGTACCGGTCTTGGCACGCTGCTCGTGTTCAACGCATTTTGGGCGCACCGGCGCGACTTGGATAATCCGGAGCCGCTGCGGGTCGGGCCGCTATGGTTCACGCTGCTCGCGTTCACGAACTGGCTGGCGGCGACCTGGTTCAACACCGCTGAGGCGAATCTGCCATTGGTGCTCGCCGCCGAAGCCGTGGTGCTGACGTTTTCCATTTACCTGTTGCGCGTCCGCGAAATCACCCTGCTGGGACAAGGTTTCCTCGTGCTGGCGCAGGTCGCGTGGTTCGTGTATTTCCTGAATGCCACGCCGCCGTGGTGGAATCCGCTCGCGCTCATCGTCATCACCGTCGGCTTGAGCCACTGGTGGCAGCATCAAAAAATCCTCGCCATCAACCGCAATGTTTTTGTCTGCTGCTCGCTGGTCTTTGCGCTGGCGGCGGTGGCGGTCGTGCTCGTCTGGCTACACCCGCTGGTGTCGCCTTCGTCGTGGCTGGCGCTCACCAGTCTGCTCGCCTTGGCCGCGACGATTTACGGCGTCGCCACCCGGGCCTGGCCGCTGGCGGTCGGTGGACAAATATTTCTCGCGCTCGGTGCCTGGGAATTTTTGCAGCAGCTTCGTGAAAAACCCGAATGGTTTATCATGCTTGCACCGCTGGCCGGGCTGATGGTCTTATCCTTCGCCACCGTCGCGTGGTTCACGCGGCAGCCGGAACACGGCGGAGAAACGCGCAAACCGCTCCTGCAAGTCGCGCTCGTTTACCGCTGGCTGGCGCTCGCGCTGTCGCTCTTGTGGCTCTGGCAATATGTGCCCGGCCGGCAGCATGTCGCCGCGTTCATGGCCGCGGCCATCGGCGTTTTCGCGCTCGCCATCTGGCAGCGCAACCGCGAGGCGCTCATGGCCGCGGCCGTTTATGCCGTGGCGTCATTGGCGGCGCTCTGGCAGGGCGATGATTTAAAAATGGACGCTTACTGGGCGAATTTGCTTTCACTGCTCGCGCTTCTGGCGATGCAGCAAATCCTCCGCCGCGCGGATGCACGGTTGCCGCTCGCTGAAAAAATCCACGCCGCCATCGTGTTCACCGCCGGCGTGAGCCTGTGGCGGCTGCTGTCCTGCTGGGTGACGACCAGCGGCCTTTTCCTGACGATGAGCTGGGCGGGCTTCGCGGTCGTGGTGTTCGCGCTGGGGATGTTTCTGCGCGAACGCTTCCATCGCTGGCTCGGCCTCAGCGTGCTGGCGGCGGCGGTGGGACGCGTCGTGCTGGTGGACGTGTGGAAACAGGAAACCATCTGGCGCGTGGTGACGTTCATGGCCCTCGGCGGGGCGTTGCTCGTCATCGGTTTCGTCTATAACCGATATCAGGACACCATCCGCAAATGGCTGTGATCTCCCGCGCCGTTGATTGACGTTCGCGGCCGCATGCAGCGGCGGCGGAAATTATTCCACCACCACTTTGGCGTCCTCGATCATCACGTCGTATTTGTAGCCGGAGCCAAAATCTTTTTTGGTGGCAATCTTGCCGGTGACCAGAATGGTGTCGCCCACTTTGACGGTGGCGCCGCTGGTGGCCAGCAAATCATCGCTGCCGGGCTGGCCGGTTCCGTCCTGGATGTGGATCCAGTTTTTGCCCATGATATCGGCGTTGAACTTCACCACGATGCCGCGGAGGACCATCGGCTTGCCGTTAAGCTTGGCCTGCTTCGCGTAGATTTCGGCGACGGTCTTTCCCTCCTTGGCCGGTTTGATCTTGGAAAAATCCAGTTTGGGCTTCTCCGCCATTCCGGCGATGGGCGGATGGTTCTTCGGCAATTCCTTGCCGGCCACCCCGCTGATGGGCGGGTGGTTGGGCGGCAAATTAACGGCCGGGGCGGAACCGTTCACGGCGATGGCGCCGGTGAAATAAATTTCCGGAAAATCCCGGTTCATGGATTTGCTGTGGAAATTGACCATGGGCTCCCCGCCGCCAAACGAGACCGACTGGCCGGGCTTGACCTCAAACTGCGTGGTGGCCGCCCAGACTTTTTTGGCGCCGGTGTCCACCAGAACGTAGGTGTAACCCGCAGCATTGGTAGTTTCCAAAACCTTGCCGGAAAAACCGGCGGACGGCGCCGGAGCCACCGGTTGACTTTGAGCCAGCTGCGCGGTCAAAACGATTCCGCCAATCAATAAAATATACTTCATAATTTTGAGACGCGCAGAATCATCCAAGTTCGCCGGCTTGTCCAGCCGCGAATTTGCCGGCCATTTTTCCCGCCCGCCGCCCCGACATCTGCTTGACTACATCGGCGGAAAGCTGCATTTAACCACGCTAAAAGCAGTGGTTATTTCCCCATGAAACTTTTTCGCCGCAAACACGCCGCCGACTTGCAGGCCGAGGCCAAAAACGACACCCGCCTCAAGCGCGCGCTCGGCCCCGTCAATCTCACCGCCCTCGGCATCGGCGCCATCATCGGCGCGGGCATATTCGTGCTCACCGGCCAGGCCGCCGCCAAATACGCCGGGCCCGCCATCGTGCTTTCCTTCGTACTGGCGGGCATGGCCTGCGCGTTCGCCGGCTTGTGCTACGCGGAATTTTCCGCGCTGATTCCGGTTTCCGGTTCGGCCTACACCTACGCCTACGCCACGTTGGGTGAATTCGTTGCGTGGATCATCGGCTGGGATTTGATTCTGGAATATCTGTTCGCCGCGTCCACCGTCGCGGTCGGCTGGTCGGGCTACGTCGTTTCATTTTTAAAAGAATTTGGCGTCGTCATTCCCGCCCAATTCACCTCCGCGCCTTACGACCATCACGCGCCCGCGGATGCCGGCTGGAACATGTGGCGGCTGTTCACGGAAGGCTGGGGCAGCACCGGCGCCACGCTGAATGTGCCGGCCATGCTCATCGTCGGCTTCGTCACCTTCCTGCTCGTGCTCGGCATCAAAGAATCCGCCACGTTCAACAACATCATCGTCGCCATCAAAATGACGGTCATTCTCACCTTCATCGCCGTCGGCTTCGCCTTCATCAACCGGCACAACTGGCACCCCTTCATCCCGCCCAGCCTCGGCCCCGGCGAATTCGGCTGGGGCGGCATCGTGCGCGGCGCGGGCGTGATTTTCTTCGCCTACATCGGGTTCGATGCCGTGTCCACCGCCGCCCAGGAAGCCAAAAAACCCCAACGCGACATGCCCATCGGGATGCTGGCTTCGCTGGCCATTTGCACGGTGCTTTACATCATCGTCTCCCTCGTGCTGACCGGCGTGGTGAATTACCAGTCGCTCAACGTTCCCGCGCCCATCGCCGTGGCCGTGGACGCGTTCGGCGAAAAAATGGCCTGGCTGCGAACCTTGGTGAAGATCGGCGCCATCGCGGGTCTCTCCTCGGTCATCCTGGTCATGCTGCTCGGCCAGCCGCGCATTTTTTACTGCATGTCCAAGGATGGATTGCTGCCGCAAATCTTCAGCACCGTGCATCCGAAATTCCAGACGCCGTGGCTCGCGCAGATTTTCACCGGCGCAGTCGCCATGCTGGTGGCCGGGCTATTCCCCATCGGGCTGCTCGGCGAACTCGTCTCCATCGGCACGCTGCTGGCGTTTGCCATCGTCTGCGCCGGCGTGCTGGTGCTGCGCCTGCTGCATCCGGAAATGCACCGCCCCTTCCGCACCCCCGCCGTCTGGGTGGTCGCGCCGCTGGGCATCATTTTTTGCGGCTGGCTGATGTGCGGCCTGCCGCGGGACACCTGGGCGCGGCTCATCGTCTGGATGGTGATCGGCCTAGTCATCTACTTCGCCTACGGCCATCGCAACTCCCGATTGCACCACGGACGCCCAGGCAAACCCAACGACCCAAGCCAGCCTTAATTCGCGCTCATTCCAACATCCATCCTCAAATTTGGATCCGGGGAGCATTTCCGTTTGACAAAACGGCCGGCAATACCTACCGTTCGGTAAGTTTATGGCCAAGGCCGTTCCCGACACACGCAAACAAATCCTCCGCGCGGCGCTGAAGCAGTTCGCCAACGCCGGCTACGCGGCCACGTCCGTCCAGCAGATCGTGGACGGCGCCAGGGTTTCCAAGCCCGCCCTCTATTATCATTTCGCCGACAAGGCCGGTCTCTTCCAGGCGCTCGTCCACGAGGCGCACGACGAGCGCTACCGCATCCTCCGTGAGGCGGCCGCACGCGGCGGCGATATCCGCACCCAGCTCGAAAACATCCTCATCGCGCTGATTGAATATTTCGCCGCCAACCGCGAACTCCTGCGCATCGCGTTTTCCACCATGTTCGCCGCGCCGGGCGAGGTGCCGGAAGATTTGTCCTGCGATAAAAAATGCGAGCGGAATTTCGAGTTCGTCCACACCCTCATCCGGACGGCGCAAACGAACGGCGGATTGGACCAGCGCTTTGACAGTCGCGAACTGGCCTTCGGTTTTTACGGCATGGCGAATTTCCACCTCGTCGCCCAGCTCGTGATGCCCGGCTGCCAAACGGATAAAAAAACCGCCCGGCGCATCGTGGAATTATTCCTGGCCGGAGCCGCCCCGAAGCCGCGCGGGAAAAAATGATTTTTAAAACCCCTCAAACATGAAACGAAATTTATTGATCGGCTTCGCCCTCGCGGGCGTCGTGGCCCTCACGCTCGCCGGCGTGAAAGTGTTGCAAATCAAAACCCTCATCGCCGCCGGGGCCGCGTATGTGCCGCCGCCGGAAACGGTCGCCACCGCCGTGGTATCCGAGGAAAAATGGCCCGACACCCTCACCACCGTCGGCTCGGTCAGCGCGGCCCAGGGTGTCATCGTTGCCCCGGAAATCGCGGGCACGGTGCGCGAAATCGCCTTTGAATCCGGCGCCATGGTGAAACCAGGCGCCCTCCTCGTGAAGCTCGATACCTCGTCCGAAGAGGCGCAGTTGCGCGCCGCGGAGGCGCAGGCGGAACTCGCCCGGCTCAATGCGGAGCGCAACCGGAAATTGCGCTCGGACAAAACCGTTTCGCAGTCGGAACTCGATACGACCGAGGCGACCTTGAAACAGGCACAGGCCAGCGCGGACGGCATCCGCGCCGTCATCGAAAAGAAAACCCTGCGCGCGCCGTTCGCCGGGCGGCTGGGCATCCGGCTGGTCAACCTCGGCGAACTGCTCGAACCGGGCAAGGGCATCGTCTCGCTCCAATCGCCGTCGCCGGTATTCGTGGATTTTTCGCTGCCGCAGCAGGACCTGGCGTCGTTGCGGACCGGCCTCGCCGTGCGCGTGGTCCTGGACGCTTATCCGACCAACGCTTTCACCGGTGAACTGGCGGCCATCAATCCCGACCTCGACACCGTCACGCGCAGCGTCCGCGTCCGCGCGAAGTTTGATAATGCGGACGAACTCCTACGTCCGGGAATGTTTGTGCGCGCGGAAGTGATTCTGCCGGAAGGAAAATCTGTGCTGGTGATCCCCTCCACCTCCATCCTGAGCGCGCCCTTTGGCGACTCCGTTTTCGTCATCACGCCGGAGGTTAAAAACGGCGCGACGAATTTGATCGCGCAGCAGCAGTTCATCCGCACGGGCCGCAACCGGGGTGATTTTGTGACGGTGGAAAGCGGCTTGAAGGCGGGCGACCGCGTGGTAAAAGCGGGGGTGTTCAAGCTGCGCAGCGGCGCCAGCGTGCAGGAAAACAATGCCGCCACGCCCAAATCTAGAAAGTCGCCCAAGCCGACGGACAGCTAAACCGGAACGCGCATGAAATCCTACCTCACGGACATTTTCATCCGCCGGCCGGTGCTGGCGGTGGTGGTGAACCTCATCATCCTGATCGCAGGCTTGCAGGCGATGCGCTCGCTCAACATCCGGCAATATCCACGCAATGAAAACGCCACCGTCACCGTCACGACCGTTTATGTCGGCGCGAGCGCGGACCTGGTGCGCGGCTTCGTGACGCAGCCGCTAGAGCGGGCCATCGCGGCGGCGGACGGGATTGATTATCTCGAGTCGGCCAGCAAGCTCGGCATGTCCACCATCACCGCGCGGCTGAAATTGAATTACGACGCCAAGAAGGCGCTCGCCGAAATCAACTCCAAGGTGAACCAGGTCCGCAATGACCTGCCGCCAGAAGCCGAGGTGCCGATCATCAACATCGAGACGGCGGATTCGCAGTTCGCCTCGGCGTATCTGAGTTTCTCGTCGGACATTCTGGAGGCGAACCAGATCAGCGATTACCTCGTGCGCATTGTGCAGCCACGCCTCTCCGCACTCGAAGGCGTCCAGCGGGCCGACATTCTCGGCGGCCGCACGTTTGCGATGCGCATCTGGCTCAAGCCGGACCGGCTCGCTGCCTTCGGCATCAGCCCGAACGAAATCCGCCAAAAACTGGCGGCAAACAATTTCCTTTCCGCCGTCGGCCACACCAAAGGCTCGCTGGTACAGGTGAATTTGACGGCGAACACCGATTTGCGCTCCGTCGGGGAATTTCAAAACCTCGTCATCCGCCAGACCGACGACCGGTTTGTGCGGCTGCGCGACGTAGCGGACATTGTGCTCGGCGCGGAAGATTACGACAGCGAAGTGCGCTTCAGCGGCGAGCGGGCGGTGTTCATGGGCGTGTGGGTGCTGCCGAACGCCAACTCGCTCGACGTCATCAAGCGGGTCCACAAGGAAATGGCTTCCATCGAAAAAGATCTGCCTGCCGGACTCAAAGGCCGCGTGGCCTACGACGCGACCAAATACATTGACGATTCCATCCACGAGGTTTTGAAAACGCTTTCGGAAACGCTGCTCATCGTTTCCATCGTCATTTTTCTGTTCCTCGGCTCGCTGCGGTCGGTGCTGATTCCGCTGGTGGCGATTCCACTATCGCTTATCGGCGCGGTGTTCCTGATGCAGATGTTCGGCTTTTCCCTGAATTTGCTGACGCTGCTGGCCGTGGTCCTCTCGGTCGGGTTGGTGGTCGATGACGCGATTGTCGTCGTCGAAAACGTCGAGCGCCACGTCCGCGAAGGGAAAACGCCGTTTGACGCCGCGCTATTCGGCGCCCGCGAACTCATCGGGCCGATCATCGCCATGACCATCACGCTGGCGGCGGTTTACACCCCCATCGCGTTTCAAGGCGGATTGACCGGCACGCTGTTCCGCGAATTTGCGCTGACGCTGGCCGGCGCCGTCACGATTTCCGGCATCGTGGCGCTGACGCTGTCGCCGCTGATGTCATCGAAATTATTGAGCCACGACCGCGAAGAACGCGGGCTGGTGGGCCGCATCAACCGCGATTTTGAGCGGCTGAAACATTTTTACGGCCGCGTGCTGGACCAGACCCTCGCCTATCGCCCGACGGTTTATGTCGTGTGGATCGGCCTGACTTTGCTGGCCGTGCCGATGTTTATCATGGCGGCGAAGGAACTGGCGCCGACGGAGGATCAGGGCGTGGTGTTCGGCATCGTAGAAGGTCCGGCGGATGCGACAATTGAGCAAACCACCTTTTATACCGAAGAAGTGGGCAAGCTATTTGAAAAAGTCCCAGAGACGGCGCACACGTTTCAACTGACGATGCCGGGCTTTGGTTTCAGCGGTATGGTGCTGGAGCCGTGGGGCACACGAAAACGCACGGTGTTCCAGATCCAGCCGCAAATCCAGGCGATGGTGAACCAGATTCCCGGCATCCGGCTGATGATGATCACGCCACCCGCGCTGCCCGGTGGCGGCCAGTTCCCGGTGGAATTTGTCATCTCCGCGACCGCCGATCCCCGGGATATCTTGCAGTTTGCGCAGCAGATTGCCCAGAAGTGCGCAACGAACCGGATGTTCGCCTTCCCGCCGATTCTGGACACGAAGATTGACCAGCCGGAAGTACAGCTGCTGATCGACCGGGACAAGGTGGCCGCGCTCGGCCTCGACCTGGCGACCGTCGGCTCGGATCTCGCGGCGCTCGTCGGCGGCAATTATGTGAACCGTTTCGACCTCGCCGGCCGCAGCTACAAGGTAATCCCGCAGCTCAAACGCGGCGCGCGGCTGAACGCCGAGCAGCTCGAATCCACCTACGTCAAAGGCCCGAACAACCAGCTCGTGCCGGTCAGCACGTTCGCTAAATTTGAAAAACGCACCACGCCGCGCTCACTGAACCGCTTTCAGCAGTTGAACTCCGTGAAGCTCAGCGGCGTCGCCATCGTGCCGCTGGACAACGCGCTGAAATTTCTTGAGGCCGAATGCGCGAAGACTTTGCCGGCCGGCTACAAGCTGGATTACACCGGCGAATCGCGCCAGTTGCGGACGGAGGGCAACAAGTTCCTACCCGCGTTCCTGCTGGCGATCATCCTGATTTTTCTGGTGCTGGCCGCGCAGTTCAACAGTTTCCGCGATCCGTTCATCATTCTGCTCGGCTCGGTGCCGCTGGCGATGTTCGGCGCGCTGATGTTTTGCTTCCTGAAAATGCCCGGTCAGGGCGTGCCGTTCTGGACCAACGGCTGGACCACGACGCTGAACATCTACTCACAGGTCGGCCTTGTCACACTCGTGGGCCTCGTGTCGAAAAACGGAATTCTCATCGTCCAATTTGCCAATGAACTGCAACGCCAGGGCCGCAGCAAGATGGACGCCGTGCGCGAGGCGTCGCTATTGCGGCTGCGGCCGGTGCTGATGACGAGCGCGGCGACGGTGGCGGGCCATTTCCCGCTCACGCTCGTCAGCGGTGCGGGCGCGGCGGCGCGCAATTCCATCGGCATCGTCATCGTTTCCGGCATGGCGCTGGGCACGCTGTTCACGCTGCTGGTAATCCCGGCGATCTACGTTTTAATCGCCAAGCAGCATGCGGGCGAAAAACCGGTGGACCTTGGAGTAAAGTAATTTGAGGAATGAATGAAGTTGTAGCATCGCCGGCCACCGCGCCGGCTCCGGAAAAGCGCAGCTGGCTGATCTGGCCCGCCGCCGTTGTCCTGGCGGTATTGCTGTATTTGGGCGTCACCTACCTCGCAGACGTGTTCACCCACGAGTCCACGGATGATGCGTTTATCACCGCCCGCAGCGTCAGCCTCGCGCCGCGTGTGGCGGGACAAGTCATCGCCGTTCACGCCACCGACAACCAGCTGGTGCATATGAACGAACCGCTGGTCGAACTCGATCCGGCGGATTACTCCATCGTGGTCGCGCAAAAAGAAGCGGCCGCAACATCACAAAACGCGAATTTTCGCACAATGGTCGCAGCCTTTGAGCTGATGGCGGCCAAGGTCGCCACTGCCGAAGCCGGGGCGCGCAAGGCGAAGGCCGACGCGGAAGCGGCGGCGGCCACAGCAAAAAAGGCGCAGTTGGATTTTGCCCGCGCGCAGGTATTGCGAAAGCAGAACACCCTCTCGCAGCAGGAATTCGATTCTTCGCAGGCCGCCAACGCCAAGGCGCAGGCGGACTGGAAATCAACCGTGGAAAACACCGCCGTGGAAACCTCCAAGGTCGACGAGGCCAGCCGACAACTCGCCGCCGCATTCGCGGAAAAAGACATGGCCTTGTCACAGTTCAACGAAGCCCAGACAAACGTGGCGGCGGCAAAGTTGAATTTGTCTTACACCAAGATTTTAGCGCCGGTGGCTGGCCGCGTGACCCGCCGGGCAGTCGAGGCCGGCGACTATCTTCAGGCGGGCCAGCAAATCATGTCCCTCGTGCCGACGGAGGTTTGGGTGGTGGCGAATTTTAAGGAATCGCAGCTGAAAGACATGGCGCCGGGCCAGCCGGTGACGGTGGAGATCGACGCGCTCGGCGGCAGAAAATTCCGCGCCCACGTGGACAGCATCCAGGCCGGCAGCGGCGCGGCGTTCAGTTTGTTGCCGCCGGAAAATGCCACCGGTAATTTTGTGAAGGTCGTCCAGCGGGTGCCGGTGAAAATCGTCTTTGACGAACCGCTGCCGGCCGAAAAAGTCATTGGCCCCGGCCTGTCCGTCACGCCGAGTGTAGAAGTCAGTAAATTTATTCTGCCGGCCTGGGCAATTATGCTCATCGCGCTGGCTTTGGACAGCGCGGCGATTTTCCTTTTCTTTTTCTTCACCGGCAAAAAGCCTGACGGTAAATAATTTACCATGTCCGACGGCGCGCTTCATCAGGAATGGCATCCCCGTCATAGCCCGTGGCTCATCGCGGTGGGGGTGATGCTGGCGACCTTCATGGAGGTGCTGGACACCTCCATCGCCAACATCGCCCTGCCGCATATCGGCGGCAATCTGTCGTCCACGCCGGAGGAGGCGACCTGGGTGCTGACGAGCTACCTCGTCGCCAACGCCATCGTGCTGCCGACGACCGGCTGGCTGGCAAATCATTTCGGCCGCAAGCGCGTCTTCATCTCCTGCATCGTGCTGTTCACGGCGGCATCAGCGCTGTGCGGGCTGGCGTGGAGTCTGCCGACGCTCATTCTGGCGCGGATTTTGCAGGGGCTGGGCGGCGGCGCGATGGTGCCGATCGCGCAGTCCATCATGCTGGAAAGTTTTCCGCGGCAGAAGCGCGGGGCGGCGATGGCCATCTTCGCGCAAGGCGTGGTGGTGGCGCCGATTCTCGGTCCGACGCTCGGCGGCTGGATCACGGACAGCTATTCTTGGCGCTGGATTTTTTACATCAACCTGCCGGTCGGCTTTCTCGCCGTGGTGATGGCAAAATGGCTGGTCGAAGATCCGCCTTACATCCGGAGCGACCTGAAAGCGACGATTGATTACATCGGTTTCGGCCTGCTGGCGGTGTGGCTGGCGACGTTGCAGGTGCTGCTGGACAAAGGGCAGGAAGCCGACTGGTTCGGCGCGGAATGGGTGCGATGGTTCGCGGTGGTTTCCGCGCTGGCGTTCATCGGATTTGTCTGGCGGGAATTCACGGCGGAGCATCCACTGGTGGATTTGCGTGTTTTTAAAAACCGGAATTTCACCATCGGCCTCATCCTGATGACCACGCTGGCGGCGATTCTTTACGGCACCACAGCGCAAATTCCGCTGTTCCTGCAAACACTGATGGGCTATCCGGCGCTGCAGAGCGGCTACGCGCTGTCGCCTCGCGGCATCGCGGCATTTTTCACCACCGCGCTGGTCGGGCGGCTCGTGGGAAAAATCCGCAGCCGGTGGCTGTTGTGCCTTGGCTTCACACTGCTGGCAGTTTCGTCATTCATGCTGGCGCAGGTGAATTTGCAGGTCGGGCAGATCAATGTCGTCTGGCCGAGCATCGTCAACGGCATCGCCATCAGCTTCATCTTCGTGCCGCTGACAACGGTGACGATGAGCCAGTTGGACCAGCGGCAACTCGGCAACGCCACCGGCCTTTACAACCTCATGCGCAACCTCGGCGGCAGCCTCGGCATCGCGTTCGTCACCACCATGCTGGCGCGTGGTGCACAGACGCACCAGGCACTCATGGTAGGAAACCTGTCACCTTCGAATCCGGCATTCGCACAGCGCCTCGCCGCCGCCAAGCACCTCCTCGCCCATCACTCCGACCCGGCCACGGCCACGCATCAGGCCTACGCCGCCGTTTATGCATTGCTGGATCAGCAGGCGCATCTGTGGGCATTCGTGGACAATTTCTTTTTGTTCGGCGCGCTAGCCGTGGTCACCATGCCGCTGATTTTCCTATTTAAACGCGTGACACAACCTGCCAAGCTACCGACCAGAACACATTAAATTCCAAACTAAATGCCATGGCATTTTATACCCGGCCACGCCCAACATTTTTGTCAGCATGAAAATTACAATTCTGGCCAGAAACTTTTTCATCACCGCCTGCCTGCCCTGGTTCGCAAGCTGTGCCGATCGTCAAGCCTTTCACTATAGCCATCCGCCGGCTGAAGTTTTCATTGCGGATAACGCGCCGCCCCCGCCGACGCCCCTACCTGAGGTCATCACGGTGGCGCCCGGCAAGCTGGATCCGTGGCAGTGGATTCCCGGCTGCTGGGAATGGCGCGGACGCTGGATTTGGGTGGGTGGACACTGGGTGATCCGGCCGAATCCGGGCGCGGTGTGGGTCGGTCCGCACTTTGGTTATCGCGGCCACTATCGCGTGTGGTTCGGCGGCTGCTGGCGCTGATCAGCCGGCAATTCCGGCGAGGGCGGCGGCGGTGATTTCCCGCGCCCGCGCCTCCGTGGCCGCCTCGGCGTAACACCGAAACTCCGGCGCATTGCCGGACGGTCGCAGATGGATGACTTCTTCGTTCGTAAAAACAATCCTCAATCCATCCGTTCGATTCAAACTGGCAACGCGGCCGCAAATCGAACCGAATATCACCTCAATCGCGGTCTTGTCAGCGGTTGCGTTGCCGGAATTGAACTTTGCCAGCATCGCCCCGCTCTTTTCCGTGGCAAAATTCTTCAGCCGGTCGCTCGCCGTGAACCGCGCGGGCAGACTCGCGGCAAGTTGGGAAACCGTTTTGCCTTGTGCCTTCGCCAACAGCAGAATTCCAAGCATCACGATCACCGCGTCGCGCGTCGGCAGGGCGCGAAGTTTTTTGCCGCCGGTTTCGATCTCCGAGTTCAGCAAAAACCCACCATTCGCCTCATAGCCGACGACGCGCTTCGCACCGGCGGCCGTGGCTTGCAGCATCGAGGCGATGACAAAGGGCGAGCCGATGCGCGTGCGGCGGATTTCCTTGAACCAGCCGCATTTTTCCACGGCGGTGTTGCAGCTGACCGGCGTGCTGACAGAGTCCGCCCCCAGATATTTTGCGCACAAAATACCCGCCACATCGCCGCGCAGCCAGTGGCCGCGTTCATCGCTGATGAGCGGCCGGTCGCTGTCGCCATCGGCGGAAACCAAGGCGTCGTATTTGCCGGTTTTCGCCCAGGCCGCTGCCATTTGCACATCCTCGGGGCGGATGGCTTCGGTGTCCACGGGAATGAATTTTTCCGAGCGCCCCAGCGGCGCAACTTCCGCGCCGAGATGGGAAAGAATCTTCACCAGCACATCGCGGCCCACGGCGGAATGCTGATAAACACCCACGCGGATGCCTTTCAAGGCGTCATGCGCAAAGAAGTTCAGGTAGCGCATCGCGTAATTTTCCCCGGCGACCGGCGAAATTTCATGCGGCGCTTTTGCCTTCGCAAAATATCCATCGGCGCCAAACAGCGCGTCATTCAGTTCCACCACCTGGCTGCTCATGCCTTTTTCATCTTCCTTCAGGACTTCGCCGGTGACTTTGTTGAACTTGATGCCGTTGCGGTCGTCGGGGATGTGGCTGCCGGTGACCATGATGGCGGGAATTTTGTTTTCCAGGCCGAACAGCGCCGCGGCCGGCGAAGGCACTTTGCCGCAGTTCACGGCGCTATATCCCATGTCCTCGGCGGCGCGGCAAACGGCTTCCATCACGCGGTCGGAGCTGGGGCGGAAATCGCCGCCGACGGCCACGCGTTCACCGGCGCGCTTGAGTTCGCCGATGCCTTCAAGGTATTGCAGAAAGCCTTTGGTGTAGGCGTAGCAGACCCGATCGGTCATCGCCGTGGCCAGTCCGCGCGCCCCGCTGGTGCCAAACGCCACGCCGCTGCGGGCCATGAGTTCGCTGATGGAGATCTTCATTACCACGGAAGTTTGCCTTCAGTCACCGGAAATGGTCAATAATTGTCCGGCGGCGATTTCGACGGGTTGTGACAGCGTAATCAAAATCCGTTTTTCCAGCCGGGTAAAAGTCGCATTCACTTTATTCCCGCCCAGACTGACACGCACGTCCGCTCCCGCCGATTCCAGGGCGATGGTTTTTATTTTCAATTTCCCCCAGCGCACGGCAATTTCGGCTTTCCACTTTCCGCTTTCCGTCTTTTGCGAGTAGCTGCCCCACCCTTCCGCGCTAGTGAAGGCACATTTAAAATTCTCCGGCGTCAGTTTCGGCGCGAAGCCGATGTGCGCCTTGGGCCCGTCGTATTCAAAGCCACAAGCCGCGAGATAGACGCCGTAGCTCGCCATGCTGCGCGCGTAGTGGTCGCCGCATTCGACTTCGTTCCACGGATTGCGGCGCGACGCGTGATAGCGATCATGCACGGCGCGGGTCACTGCGAGTCCTTCCATCACCATGCCCTCCCAGATCATGTGGCCGGCCACTTGATACTCGAAGCCGTTCATGCACTCGTTGAAATACATGGCGGCCCAGGTCCCTTTGCCTGCGCCTTTGGCGCGGTCGTAGTCCCAGTCCCGCCGCGGG
>CAIXUZ010000041.1 GCA_903922735.1 uncultured Verrucomicrobia subdivision 3 bacterium | reverse complement strand
TATTTCATGGCTGATCATTCGTTGTGGGGTCGCAAGACCCCGGTTGATACGTTTGGTTATGCGGGGAGGTGTTCGTTGCACTTCCCCGCCCGTCAACCCAATGCTAGCAAAAATAACAAAGGGCTTTGAGGGGAGTATCAAATCGCTGCAGGCAACGCGGGATGGCACGCACAGTTGGCGTCCCCGACGCTGCCACCCGTTGGGTGCCCCAAATGAACTATTTGCTGCGCGAACTGTGGTCGCGGTCGCGGTTCCCGCCGCGAGGAAGGCAGTGCACAGCTCGTTAAGCGTTTTATGCGTTTCCTTGCTCTAATATTCGTTCTTTGTGTTACTGGTTGTAGCCCAAACCAGCGCACGGTAGATGGCCCTTATCGTCTTGAGCTATTTGAGGGGAGATATTATCTCGAAAAAGCGGGCGTCGAGGAGTCTGGCGGCGGTTGTATTGATGGCATCGTCCTAGAGATTGGGTGGACAAACGGTTTTATCTTTGCGAGACGTTTCTCGACTTCTCGCGGCGATCCTGACGGTTGGATGATCATTGATGTTTCCAAGCAGTCTATAAGCGGTCCAATTAGCGGAGAGGAGTTTAGACACAGGTTTCCAGCCGTGCAGATATATTCGCCAGAAGACGCATGGAAGCGATTATGAAAACGCCCAATATGAGGATAGGCTGCAAAACCGATTGGTTTCCTTGCGCGGATTCCCGCTCCTTCACCCCGCCTGCGGTTGTCCGTTCCTATCGGCTCCGGCTGTAATCACCCCGGCAAGTTGCGCTTCAGTTCCGCCATGGTCTCGCGCTGGCGCTGCTGGACAAATGCGCGCGCCTTGGCCGCTTTGGCCTTCGCGGCCGCCGGGTCCTTGGCCATGGCCAGCACGGCGGGAACCAGCCGCTTGATTTCGTCCTCGTTGTCGAAGTCGAAGAGCCAGTCGCCCAGCCCGATGTCGCGCCACATGATGCCTTTGCTGGTCTGTTCCGCGAACCGGCAGACGATGGCGGGGATGCCATTGCCGATGCACATGATGGGCGAGTGCATCTCCAGCCCGAACAACCCGGCGCTGCGCACATAGGTGCTCAGCGCCTCATCGGTCAGCCAGAAATCCTCGCGCCAGACGACGCGGGGCTTCACGTCGTCGGGCAGCTTGTCCAGGAGCCACTCTTTGCCGACGGCCATCTGGCTTTGATCCTCGGGACAGAGGAGCACTTTGAGCTTCGTTTCCCGCACGACGGCAATGATGGCGGCACGCAACGGAGCGTTGTCGTGCTCGGCCATCGCGGCATTGCGGGCGGCCTTCACCTCGTCCTTCGGACGGGAGGTTTTCATGAGCCAGTAGGGAGAATACCGCAACCGCGGGATGCAGCAGAGAAATTGTCCGGCGGCCAATTGGTTCGCCTGAAGAAACGCCTCGGCTTTCAGGTCATCACGCAAGTCGCACCCGAAGGCGCCGTCCGGTCCAAACTCCATCACCGGACACTTCACGCCCTCGGCCTTTGCCTGCGCGAGCGACACTGAATCGCGGAAGTAAGCGAACTTCGCCTGGCTGAGAATGTCCTTGTCGCCACTGCCGGACTGGTAAGATCCGTGCGTGATCCCATAGACGCCGAACGGCTTGCCGATGTGTTTCACAAAGGCGGCCACATCTTTCGACGCCACCAGCGAGGCGCCGGAACCGTGCAGGAGAAAATCACACCAATCCAGCGTCTCCTGCAAATCGGCATTGGTCGCCTTGCCTGCGGCTCCGATGGTGCCTTTCACAATGCGCAACCCGGGAAAGCGCTTGTGTTCCATGGCGATGACTTCCTCGGACAAATCGGCGGACGCCCACAACCGCACTTCCGCACCGGGGATGTGCTTTTCCAGCAAGGCCAGCACGCCCGGCGTGTGCGCGATGTCGCCGATATTCACCACCTGCCATGAGGAGCGCAGCAGGATGCGGGGCGGCCGGGCGGAAGCGGCGCACACGGAAGCGCCCACCGCCGCCAGAAGGGTGGTGCCTAAAAATTGCCGACGAGTGATAGAAGTATTCATGGTTTCATTCCTATTAAATTATTTGGCCGGTCAATTGGGGGCAAAAGCGGCGCCGACTGGTTTGGAGCCGGGCTTCACCGGAACGGTCACGGACAACCCGTCGCAGCCCAGGAAAAGTTTGCCAGCTTCGAGCCGCGAAGTTACCGCCCCGTGCGGTCCGACCGAGAAGACAAAGCCGATGATCGCCTGCTGCAGCGCCGCCAGGTCGAACTCCCTTTCGGCTCCGCTGTAAAGCACGACATCCAGCCAGCGCAGTTTGTCATCGCCACCCGCAATCAGCTTTCCCTCAAAATCGCCAAACCGGGCGCAGGTTAAACCAAAGGAAAGAGATAAATCGCCGGCCTTGATTTCCGTGGAGGAGGAATTTTTCTGGCCGCTGATTTTCACCAAGTCCACCGCCGGCCCGCCAAATTCAAGGCGGAGGCGTAAATCGCGGGCCTTGATCTTCGCATGCTTCACCAGGTCGAGCGAGATGTGAGTATCGCCGCCATTGGTGACAAAGTTGACCGCCCCCACCACCACGCCCTCCTTCTGGGCGGTCGTAATCCAGGCGGAAGAGAAGTCGTAGTCATTTTTGAGGAACCGCAGGTGCATATAGCCGGGTTTCTGATAATTGCCAAAATAAAGCAGGAGCGCCCGACGCTGATTCCAGAGATCCTCGTTATTGATGCTGCCCAAAGCAAAGCGGGGGTGGAGATAGGTGGTCCCGACACGGTTGAAGCGCTTGACAAAGGTCTCCACAACGGTGCGCGGTTCCTTCAGCGGTTGAAAGAGGGGAGCCAGATCGGCGGGGCAGGCAATGGGGATGCGCGGATCGCCCTGACTTTTGGGATCGACGCCAAAATCAACCCGCCCGCCGGTGGCCCGCTGGATATCCTGAATCGAGGGGCCGGTGGGGATTGAATGATAGGAGCGGCTATGGGGTCCCGCCCACAGCCGGGTGGGCGCGTGGAAATGCCGGGCGACCTCGGTCCAGGCCGTGCGCACCAGCGCGTCGATGATTTTCTGCGCCTCGGGATCCGTCGTGTCGGCCTTGATCCGGGTGAGTTCCCGCAGAGCCAGCATCGTATATCCGGGACTGTTGTATTCCTCGAAGGTGCCGTTCTCCAAGGTGTATTCGTAAAACCGCTTCAGCCGCTCGCGACCGTAGTTGAGAAATTCAGCCAGGTGGAGAGTCTCGCCGCCGATCAGAGTCACATAGGAACCGACCACGGCGATGTTGGTGTAGCTGGGCGGGCTGTTTCGCTTCTTGATGCAGCGCATACAATGCACAATGGACGCATCCACCGTGCGGGCCAGATCCGCCGGCAAACGAGCGCGGTGGTCGCGCGTCACCTGCAGCAGGGTGGTTCCGCCGAAGTCCGCCCAGTTAAAATCCGGCGTCTTCATTTTCTCCAGCGGCTCCTCCAAATACCAGGACCAGAGGCCATAAGTCTTGCTGGCAGGATTGGCATCCTGCAAGGACAACACCTTTCTCAGGATGGCAACCGCCCGCGTCAGATTCTCCGGCTTGCCCGTATCGAGCAAATCCAAGGCGTAACTCAGCGAGCCCATCGTCGGGTGACCGAGCGATCCGCTCTTTAGATTAATCGCGTAGCCGGGATTATGGACTTCAGCCCAAACCATGTTCTCCTTGGGATCGAAAGTCTTGTGCTTCGAGGCCAATGCCTTATCGCGGCGCACCTGCTCGGCAGTGTCGGGCATGGTCCAGGTGGCACGGGAGCGCGGCTGGGTCGCCGAGGTCTGCCCGATGACGACCGGCGGGACGAGGACCAGCGCAACAACCAACAGGGTGATCAATCTGACAGGAGGATTCATGGTTCGGGATAAAATTACCGCATCCGGCCCAGCGTCACCACAGAAGAATCATTCTTAGTAATCGTCTCAACGCACGGGGTTTCAGCTTCCGCCCTATTTTGAACGATGAATTTTCAGGCGGGTGACGATTTGCTGGGGCAAGTCGGCTTCGCCGGACAAGGAAAGCATCGGCGCGGTTTCCAGTTTTCCATATCCGGCCGAGAACCAGCCGCCCAGCGTATCTTTTTCACCGCGAATCAATTTATACTGAAGCGGCAGCGCGCTCGTCGAATTGATTTCCAAACTGGTGCGGGACATGGCCACCGTCGCCTGCGCGGAGGCGGCGGTGACTTTGGCCTGCGGATCGCATTGCCAGCGCAGTTCCAGCCGGTGCCGGCCGGAGCCCTCGAAACGGTCGCGGATCTCAAATTCATCCTGATTGGGAAGCCAGGTCACCGTGCGGTAGTGGCGGACGGCAATCCTCCCCTTTTCACCAAAGCCGTAGGAATAAACGCCGGAAGCAGAAACGGCGTTGGCGGCCTCACTCCAGCGGTAATCCCCGGCGCTGCTGTTCGGCCCGCGGGCGGAACCGGGCGCCGAGACTATCTGCCCCTGACCATCCACCAAAGCGACATTATGAGCGGCGGACGAATGCAAGTACTCCGCCATCTTCGCCTCTTCACCGGCACTGGAATAACTGTAAAAACCAGGATCCGTCAGCAGCCATTCACCATTGGCGATCAACTGCACACCGAGCTGGGCGAGGTCGTGATGCCCGCTGCCGCGCGGACCGGGCTCAAAGAACATCCAGGTCGCGCGCTCATCCCAACCCGAGCGGAATACGGCATGCCCCGCCCAAGGAAAGAGCAGATTTTTTTGCGATGGAGTCCGGCCTTCGCGTCCGCCAGAGGCAACAAACGCAACCTCCGGATCCTGCGCCACCTCGTTCATCTTAACCAACGCCGGCCGCACCGAGCCTCCGCCTTTGGCGATGCGCGGCGTCCGGCCAAGCGGATCGGCAATCAGCGCGAAATATCGAGCTCCGCGCACGACCGCCGTTTTGATCTCCTCCGGCACGGAATGCTGCTGGCGCCGGCCGTTTTCCACCAGTTCCAGCAATCCCAAGAGCGAGCCGGTCGCATAATTCGGAGAGCATTCCGCCATCGAACCATCGGGATAAGCCTGCATCCGTGCCACCTTGCCCAGTCGCTGCCAGCCGACGGCCTCGGCCCGGGCCGAGCCGGCTAAGTCCGGATACCACCAGTCCAAATGAACCAGCCCCCCGGCGACCGAAGTGTATTGGTTGGCGGTTCCCCAGCGCTCGTGGTTCAGCAACAACAGGCGGTGGTCGCGCGCAAGACTGTGGAGGAGCAACGCGACGTTTTCGTTGTTCATCTGCGGGGCATCCCATAAATACTGGAAAAATTCCGTCCACACCTTCACCCGCGTATCGGCCGAAAGCGACGTCCAGGGGCCATCGCCATAGGTTTTGAAAGGACCTTCCGAGGTCGCCGGCACACCGGCCTCCAATGAACGCGGCGTGCCCCACTTCAATCCCGGTGTGAGCAACGGAGTCCGGCGCACCCAATCCGTCAGAATCGCGATGGCTTCACCGCTGTAGCGTGGGTCCCGGGTGCTGCGCCACGCCGCCGCCAGCGGCTTGGCCCAGTAATGCCGGGACAGATGCGTGGGCCATTGCCAATCTTCCTTGGGAGCGCGATACCAGTCAATTTGCGCGCCAAGATCCTGCTCCGGATAACCGGCCAGCAAAGAGACCCGGTGCGCCAGCAGCGCCTTGAGCTTGTTTTGATCCTTCGCAGCCTTGGCGGCCTCCGCTGCCAATTCCGGCGCAGTCAAAGGCCCCCGACCCTCGGCCAGCGGACGCAGAAACCATTCCGCGAGCTCGTGACCACCGGGAGCAAGACGCTGAAAGTTCGCTCCCCATTTCTCCCTGGCGGCGGGAGACAAATCATCCAAAAAGAGCGCGATTACGGACGGGGAAGATTTCGCAGGGACATCCGCAGCCATTCCGGAATGAGCCGTCAGAACGGCGATGGCAAGCAAGAAGAGTCGGGTGAAGATTTTGTTCATTGATTACGCTTGAGTTGAATGGGTTTTTGGCCGTCCGGCTTGGGCATCCAGAAATCCTTGTAAGTGAGGCCGCAAGCCTGAATGACTTCCAACCCATACTCGTCGCGTCCCAGATTGGCGTCGATGTTATTGACGCCCAGGGTGAATTTAAGACCAGCCTGTTTGGCGAGTTTGATGAAGGCCATACCGGGCAGGCGATAACGGCTGTTGAGTTCGATCGCCACGCCGTTTCGTTTTGCCGCGTCAACAACCCGCTGCATGCGCTCCGGCGTCCACAGGGTATCATATTCCCGGGCGATGACGGCGGGCAGAAACGTCGGGTTCACATAAATATCAACCGGCTCTTCATCCAGAATCTTCACCGCCGTGGCCACCAGATGTTCCATGAACGCTTGTTTATCAGGAATCTCCACCTCCTCCTTAATCCAGAGCCGCGTGCGTTTACCGCGATGATCAAAGATGGTCATGCTGTCAGTGAACACGTAATCAAACCGCGCCACGGCCGCCGGAGAAAAAAGTTTTGGCCACTCACGGCCTTCGGCCTGCATGCCGATGAAGACGGGCTGGCCGGCCATCGTCTTCAGAAAATCTTCGATACCCGCGTCGTTCGTGATCGAGAAACCCAAGCCGCAATTGACGGCAATCCCGTGATTGATGCCGGTTTTGAACATGTGCTGCAGCACCTGCTCCGTGGTCAAGCCGCCCTTGAGATGCGTGTGAAAATCAATCAACGGATAATTGGCGGCACTCAACTTCACAATCTGCTCATCCACCGCGTCAAAGCGCACCGACGGCTCCGGTTCACCCGGCAGGTCATCCGGCAACGGCTTCACCATGAGATTGCGGAAGGCGACCTTGCTTTCCGGATCGTGTCCTTGCAGCGCAAAGGTTCCATGCCCCAGCCGACGACCGGGATGGCGGGCGTCGAGAACCGGATTCTCCGGCTCGACATAATCCACCACCAGCAAATCGTTGAGGCGAACCTGAATCCGTTTACCGCGCACGGAAAGGTGCAACGTGAACCACTCATTGTCTTTCACCAACTGCCGGTGGACATTGCGAACGCCATAAAGGCTGCCGGTCTTTTTCATCTCCACATAGCCGCCCGACCCGACATGCGTGTTGGCCACCTGCACTTCAAAACCCTGCTGAGGGAAATCCTTCTCCTGATAGGCGGTATGAAAATAAATCCCAGAATTGGCAAGCGGTTTGGTGAGCACCTCCGCCTTCAGTTCAAAATTCTTGAAATCCGCACCGCAAATCTTTCCGTCATAAAACAAGTGCGAACGCTGGCCATCAAAGGTGATGGTGCCGTCCACCACCTTGAAACCGCCCGGATTCTCACTCGCTTTCCAGCCGACCAACGACTTGCCATCAAAGAGCGAAATCCACCCACTGGAATCCGCTGCCGGCGCCTCCACGCCCAGCCACAGCATGGCGACGAGAGCGAAACGCCAGCAGGACGACATCAGATGGGAGAAAGGTTTCAAGGGATTCATAAATAAATAAGCACCAATGGACGGACTAAATTCAGGTTGAGACCCAACAGGAATCGTGAGGCTTCATCCCGATGTGCGGGTAGTAACTGACAGCTTTGGGTGCGGCGAGCAGAATCAGTTTTGTGCCGGATCCGACCGCGACCTGCGTCCGCCGGAGCAACTCGCGGCCAATTCCCCTGCGCTGATGGACCTCATCCACCGCCAAATCAGAAAGATAAGCGCAATAGACAAAATCCGTGATGGTCCGCGCCACGCCCACAAGCTTGTTCCCGTCACGGGCGGTGATGATCACATCCGCATTTCGCAACATGGCCTCAATGCACACCGCATCACCCACCGGCCGACGCTCCGCCAGCGTTGACCGCTTCAAAACATCAATAAACTCGTCAGCACGGAGTCCGGGTTCCGTTTGGTAGCGGATCGACATAAGCTCAAGTGTGATTGTGATTTAAGATCAGGCAAACCAGCCGCCTGGTCACCACGCCGCGACGGCGGGGATGGGCGCCACCCGACGCACATTGAGACGGACTTCGGCAGACTTCACGCCATCGGCTTTGGCGGACAGCGTAACAGTTCCCGCCTCGTTGCGCTGCGATTGCACGATAACCTGGGCGAGACCGTTAAACAGGCTTCGTTGATTTCCTTTTTCCGGATCATGCGAGCAATTGTCGCCATTGCCGTGGCCGATGATGGCTCCCGGCCCGGAAATCTCAAACGTCACCGGCAAATTTGCCGTCGGCACTTCGCGCCCCTGTGCATCCACGGCGCAAACGGTGATGGGCAGCGCATCCGCGCCATCGCCCGCCAACGATTCACGGTCGGGCACCAGCTTCAGCGCGGCCGGCACACCGGTGGTTTCAACCGCATTGCGGATGATTTCCTTGCCGTTTTTGCGGGCGACCGCCTCGAGTTTGCCGGGCGCGTAAGGCACTTCCCATTCGACGCCCACCAGCTTATCCACAGATTTTTCGCCGAGGGATCTGCCGTTGAGCAGCAGTTCCACTTTCTCAACATTGCTTATGACCATGACCTTGATTGGCTTACCTTCGCGACCGGACCAGTTCCAGTGCGGGACGATTTGCAGCACGGGGCGGTTCTCAATCCAAGCCGCCTGATGCATATAATAGGCCGCCTTTGGAAATCCACAGGTATCCATGATACCAAAGACGGAACTGACCGAAGGCCAGACGAATTTCTGCGGCTCGCCACGATAATCAAAGCCCGTCCAAACGAAGCCTCCAGCGACGAACGGGCGGGCGGCGATTTCCGACCATGCCTTCCGGTGCGTCGCGCCCCACGGCGCAGCCACCACATCCGCCGATTCGGCATAGCTGGAATTCGTGTCGTTTTCATAAACCCCACGCGTCATCCAGGAAGAGGTGTCCTCCGAACTGGTAACAGGCTGACCGGGATGTTTTTTGTGGAACTTGTCGTATTCATCTTGATGGTAGTTGAACCCGACAACATCCACCGCCATCGAGACATTCAACGGCGTATTCATGCCGTCGTTTATCGCCGCCGTGACCGGCCGGGTGGCATCCAGCCGTTTCACCGCCGCCGCCATGCGCCGCACCATTTCGTAACCCTGCGGCGTGGCCTGCATCGGCTCCTCGTTGAACACCGACCAGAGGATGATGCCGGGGTGATTGCGATCGCGCCGCACCATCCATTCGAGCTGCCGCATATATTCGGGGGCGACGTTAAAATTGCGATTCTCATCCATCACCAACATGCCCAGCCGGTCGCACGCATCCAGAAACTCGCGCGCCGGCGGATTGTGGGCGCAGCGATAGGCGTTGCTGCCCAGTTCCTTCAACCGGCGAATCCGGAACTCCCAGAGCGAAGCCGGCACGGCCACACCAACGCCGGCGTGGTCTTGATGATTGCAAGTGCCTTTGATTTTCACCGGCTGGTCGTTCAGGAAAAATCCCTTGTCGGCGTCAAACCGGATGGTGCGGAAACCGCAGGTGTTCGTCACCGCATCCACCACCCTGCCCTCCCGCGAAACCACGGTGCAAACCCGATACAACACCGGTTCATCCAACGACCACAGTTTCGGCTTGGAAACCGGAATTGAAACCTTTGCCACCGCCTCCTCCAATGCTCCGATGCGGGCGGAAGTTTTCTGGCGCGCGATTTCCCTGCCGCTGGGATCGAGCAACGTCACGGCGACTTCCGTTTTGGCGGAATCAGGTCCGGAATTGGCCAGCGTCACCTCCACGGGCACGGTCCAAGAGCCAACGGATTTCCGGATGGGATTCGCAAACACGCCGTCCGTGGCGATGTGCACCGGATTGCGCTTCACCAGCCAGGTGTGCCGGTAAATCCCCGCGCCTTCATACCACCAGCCTTCCATCGCGTTGGCATCCACACGAACCGCGATGGTATTGACGGCTTTGCCGTATTTCGCCATGGGCGTGATGTCCACATAGAACGACGTGCAGCCGCACCAGTTGCGGGCAACGATCGTGCCGTTGAACCACACCGTGCAATGCGTGGCAACGCCGTCGAATTGAATCTCCAGATGCTTGCCGCTATCCGCCTCATCCAGCTTGAACTGGCGGCGATACCAGCCGATGCCGCGCGGACGATAGCCCTGCGAAATATTTTCCTTCGGGTCGAACGGCCCTTCCACAGCCCAGTCGTGCGGCAGATCCAGTTTGCGCCAGCCGGCATCCTTGTATTCCGGTGCCGCCGCACCCCAGGCTTTGCCAGCCTTGGCGCTGTTGTAAGTTTCGTTATGCGTGATGAGCACCGGCATCGGAATATCTCCCAGGTGGAAGCGCCAGCCTTGATCCAGCGACAGCATTTCGCGGCTGGAATCATCGGCGGCGGCCTTTCCCGACAAGCAACTGGAAGCCATCAAGGCCACCACCAGAGCGCAGAGTGGCCAGGACATTGATTTGGAATTATTCATGATTTTCATTTTATTCAGAAGATTTAACGCAAATAAAGTTTTCACTTCGCCGATCCACTATTTTTACACCCCATCCACTCCAGCAACCACCGCCAAGTCTCCTCATTAGTGCGCTGCGCGGGCGGCGGGGGCAAGGCTCCGTCTGGAATGATGACCGGCTTGCCACGGTAGGTTTCCGCCAAACGCTTGAACATCCGGCCCTGCTCCTTGATTTTGTTTTCCACGGTCATCAAGCCCAGCGTGTATTCGAACTCATTGAATTCATAACGCCGGTCCACGTCGTGGCTCGCCCACCAGGTAAACCAGCTGACGCCCTGCGCCACGCCACCCGTGATGGCCAGTTCCATCCAGCGCGGAACATCCGCCTCCGGCATCTCCGCCTTGCAAGCGCCAAACTCCTGCAGCCAGATGGGTTTGCGGGGCGCCTGACCATAACTCCGCGCCAGGGCGGTCATCGCCGCCGGCAACTGCGTGTAGGGTTTGTCGAGGTGTCCGCCGTGTATGCCAGCGCCGGTCCAATAGGGCCAGCAATGGAGTGTCACCATCTCCTGCTGCGCCATCAGCGCCTCCGGGGAAAAAGTCGTTTCCCGAAACCACGGGTTGTGATCCACGCCGTTGACGTGGATGCGCCCCGGACACAGCGCGTGCATCTGTTTGAAAATACGTTTCATCCAGGCATCGCCTTCCGACGGCTTGCACGCCCAGTTGCAATTGATTTCATTGCCTATGTCGAAGCCAATGAAGTTGGCATGACGATTCATCCGACTGGCCAGTTCGGTCAAGTAAAGCGCCTGCGCCGCCGCCCATTTCTCGGACGTGTAGAATAATTCTTTGTCGTAGAAATTAGGATTGAAATGAAACCCGCTCAGCCAGCCGGTGTAAATGCACGGCAGCACGTCAATTTTCCGCTCAGCGGCACAGCGAACCAATTGCTCCAGCCGGTCCAGATGCGCGGTGCTGACCGCCAGCGGATTGGGCTGGAACCACGGCCAGACGACCATGAACCGGATGTGGTCCGCGCCAATCTCCGCCACGCGATCCAGATCGCGGGCGATGTCCGATAAATTCCAATCGTTGTAGCAGTAATACCAGCGCCGGGAGGGAACGTAATTGACGCCGAACCGGTGGCGCATCAACCCCTTCCCGGCTCCGTCAATAACCGGCGCCTTCGGCGCGGCCTGAACGATTTGCGGCAGCTCGCCCACCAGCGCGGCGGCGGCGACCATCCGGGAGGACATTCTCAAAAAATCACGACGGGTTCCATGAATCTTCATATTTAGATAACGTGCGGAAACAAATATTTATGCCATTTGATTTCGTTTGAACAGGTCAATCCGGCTGACCGGTGAACCTTCGCCAACTATTTTTTCAAACCGGTCAAACCCGAATCCAACGAGATGGTTCCACCACCAAGAATTATCACAAAAAAACGAGCATTAAATTTATGGGGTGGTTTTCAAATCGTTCGTCGCAGAAATGTTTCCCGGCTTCCGAACGCCGGAGCCGGTGCGCTTCAACAATGCATCCCCCAACTCAGCCCGCGCTTTCTCCGCCTCGGCTTCAAGTTTTTTCACCAAATCCGAATGTTGCGCAGAAATATCAGTGGTTTCGCCGATGTCCCTGGCGAGGTCGTAAAGCTCCGGCTGGGGCAACTTCACATTGAGATATTTTCCCGAAACGCCGTCATGCCCAGCGGGCTGGCCCTGCATGGTGCGATAGGTGTGCGGCAACTGGAGTTTCCAACGTCCGTCGCCGGTGGTCACTGCCTGAAGCTGATTCACCTCGTAATAAAACCAGTAGTAGTCATGCGGATTTTTGGCACCGGGCTGGCGGGAAATGATCGGCCACACGTCGAGGCCGTCAATCTGGTGCTTCGGCAATTCCGCGCCGATGAGATTGGCAATGGTCGGAAACAGATCGATGGTCATGAACATATCCCAGCTATCCACGCCGGCGGGAATTTTTCCAGGCCAGCGCATGATGCAAGGCTCGCGGGTGCCACCCTCCCAATTCGTGCCCTTGCCTTCGCGCAACGGTTTGGCGGAACCGCCGTGATTGCCATAGCTGAGCCACGGGCCGTTGTCCGAGGTAAAGATGACCCAGGTGTTTTCGTCGAGGCCATTCCGCTTGAGTGCGGCCAGCACCTGCCCGACCGACCAATCAATTTCCTCGATCACATCGCCATAAAGTCCGCGTTCACTCTTGCCGCGGAACTTGTCGCTCACATGCAGCGGAACATGCGGCATATTATGCGCGAGGTAGAGCAGGAACGGATGATCCTTGTTTTTCTCAATGAATTTCACCGCGTGCTCGGTATACCAAGTCGTCAGTTGATTCTGGTCCTCGTGGGTAATCTTCGGGATGGCGACCTTTTCCCCCTCGAACATGACCAGTTCCGGGTAGGCTTGCTTCCGCTTCGCGACATTGTTCGAGAAGCCCGACGATTCGAAACGAGCCGGCCACATGTCATTCGAGTAAGGCAGGCCGAAGTATTCATCGAAGCCGTGGCGCGTGGGCAGAAACTGCGGGGAATCGCCGAGATGCCATTTGCCGAACATGCCAGTGGCATACCCGCGCTGCTTGACCAACTGCGCCAGCGTCATCTCACCATCACTGATACCGACCTTCGAATGCGGAGTCAGCGCGCCATGGATGCCAAGGCGATTGGGGTAACAACCCGTGAGCAGAGCGCAACGCGAAGCGGAGCAGACCGGTTGCGCCACATGGAAGTTGCGGAAGACAGCCCCCTCGCCGGCCATGCGATCCAGATTCGGCGTTTTGAAACCTTGCGCGCCAAACACCCCAACGTCGGCGTAGCCCTGGTCGTCGGTGAAGATGATGACAATGTTAGGCTTCGCGGTTTTGGCGTCACCGCCGATGGCGTGACTGAGGACGAGCGCCATTGCGGCCACAATAATGCACGGTAGTTTTGGGTTCATGATAAGTTGAAGCATCGCGGTGCGTAATGGAAACCAAGTTCGCTTTAATACCCAATCCGGCTAGACCAAGAAAGAATTATTTCCCCAAGCCGCCCTGCCCTCGCAATTCGATCAGGTCGTGACCGGCTAAAATACAGTTGCGCACCACACACATAAATTGCGAAGTTCATTGCCACCCACTGAATAAAATCAACCCATGAATTCAGCTTCAAATATCAACCGCCGGCATTTTCTCCAAACCGCCACCGGCGCCGCCGCCGCCCTGCTGCTCGGCCAGGCACGCGGGCAAAATACCGACACCAATCCGGTTCCCACCAAGAACGCCGCCGGTTGGTTGAGCCGAAACAACCCGGCCGATGCAAACCGCACCGGCAAACAAAGACTCCCGGTGGCAGCGCTGCAGCAGTGGGAGGCGATGAAGTTTGGCATGTTCATCCATTTCGGCATGAGCACATTTGCCGGCGCCGAACTTCCCAGCGGCAGCGATCCATCCACGCTATACGCGCCGGACAAGCTGGACGTTGACCAGTGGGTTTCCATCGCCCGAGATGCCGGCATGAAATACGCGGTGCTCACCACCAAGCATGTCGCCGGCCACAGCCTCTGGCCCACGAAGCTCAACGATTATCACGTCGGCACCTCCGGCAAAAAAACCGACGTCGTCGCCGCCTTTCTCAAGGCCTGCGAGCGCCGCGGCGTTAAACCCGGTTTCTATTATTGCGCATGGGACAATCACAACCGCTTCGGTTCCCTCTCGCCGAATGTCGCGCCGCTTCCGTTTGGAAAGAATCCATCGCCGACCAATCGCAGCTCCGCTTACGCCACGCAGGCCTACCTCGATTTCCAGTGGGCGCAGATCACCGAACTCATGGATGTTTACGGCCCCATCACCGAATGGTGGCTCGATATCCCCCACCTGTTGCCGCGCGACTATCGCGAGCGGCTTTACGCGCACATCACGCAGCGCCAGCCCGAAGCCGTCGTGATGTTCAACCACGGCATCGGCGACGGTTCCGAGCTGATCGTTGACCGCGCGTGGCCTACAGACTTGATCGCCATCGAACGGTTCCTGCCCAACTCCGCCACCGGACATGTGAAATGGCGCAAGATTGACGGCAAAGACTATTACGTCCCCGGCGAAGTCTGCGACCCCATCGGCACCGACTGGTTTTACACCGAGCACGATCAGCCGCGCTCGGATGCGGAACTGCTCGGCATGTATCTCACTTCGACTTCGCGCGGCGCCAACCTGCTGCTCGATGTCGGCCCCGACAAACATGGACTCATCCCGGAGCGCTACCAGTCGGCCCTGGTCCGGCTGCGCAAAAATCTGAATAAACTTGGGCTTTGAGTTTATGAGCCTGATGATGGTTTCACCGCATCTTCGGCTGAATTGCGCTCGCAGGAGAGGGGTTGAGAAAAATCGTCTGACTCATAAGTAAAACCTCGCTGTGAACTTCAGAAAAACAACCCTACTTGCGTTGTCATTCTTGACAATAGTCATCGCGAGCTGTTCCACGACCAGACCTCCGGCGAAAGCAGACCCAAGGTATCAAAGCCGGGACTTGAGCGAGTGGTTGCGTGACTTTGATTTACAAAATTATTCTCCCGAAAAGCAAGCGTTGGCGGCGGACGCGATCAGGCACATCGGTCCGTCAGCGGTCCCGTTTTTGATGGAACGCTTGAGCGAGGAGCGATTCAAACAAACTAAGATTAAACAGAAAAAATGGCTTGAACGGCAAAAGAATGCAGTGTTTACAGTTAAGTTTCCGACGGACCCAAGACACGAGGCACTGGCTGGTCTAGATGCTCTTGGTCCTGCGGCGGTCGATGCCTTACCCGAGCTGGAAAAATTGCTGCTTGAAAACCCACCTGATACGCGAGCTCTTTATGTTGTCGCACGAATTGGACCAGCGAGCATTCCGTTGTTAACCAGATTTCTTACCAACGAGGATAAACGTGTGCGACTGGAGTCGAAACTCTGTCTGGAAATGTTGAATACCCGCTCTGAGTTGCTTTATCCACGTATTCTCGTCGGTCCGGACGCGCCTTCCTTTGACCGACGACTCTGCGAGTTCAATGTGAAGATATTGCAACGTGCGTTTAAGGAATACCACGCAAGTCATCCAGAAATGGATTTTCCACAACCTCCACCGCCGAGCTTGCCGCCGCCGTAATTACTTCATCTGCGCCAGAATCTGATCCGTGATGGCTTTCACCGCGGCTTCAGCTTCAGGATCGAGACCCGCAGCAGGTTCGTTGGAAGATGGATTCTGGCACGTCGCGCCCGGACGCCATTCGCCGCTGTCGCAAAGTTCGCATTCCTTCAGGCCGTGGCGGGGGTCCACGAAGCCGAGGCTCTGCTTGATGTTGAGAATCTCCTTCATCTGCGGGCCGGTGAAAGTGTTGATCGGCTTGCCGAGCTGGCCGGCGACAACAATCGTGCGGCAGTAGGCTTCGATGATTTCCATGCGCCAGTAAGCTTCCTCGATGTTGTTGTGGCTCCAGGTCACGACGCCGTGATTGGCCATGAGGATGGTGTTGAAGTCGTCGGTCATGTCCGCGACAAGCTTGCCCATCTCCGGCGAACCGGGCGTGCGATACGGCGCCACGCCGACGGAGCAGAACACTTCGTATTCCGGCAACATACAGGTGGGCGGAGCCTGACCGACGACCGCGAACGCCGTGGCGTAAGGGGGATGACAATGGCAGGTGGCGACCGCCTTGGGCTGCTTCTTCATCATCTGCAAGTGCATCAAAATTTCGCTGGTGCGCTTCTTGGTGCCGCAAAGCTGATTGCCCTCAAAATCCACGAGGCACATATCAGACGGCTTGAGCGATCCTTTGCTGACGAGCGTGGGGGTGCAGATGGCGATGTCCTCGCCGACGCGGATGGCCATATTGCCGCCGTTGCCGTCCACGTAGGCGCGCTTCCAGAGGCGATGGCCCATTTCGCAAATCTGCTCCTTCAAGCTGTGCGCGTAGGGCGAAGCAAAGAACGCTTCGAGTTCCGCCTTGGACGACTTAGAATTCAATTTCTTCGTTGGCGGAGAAAGCTTGTCGCCACTGACCGACGCGGCGGCGGCACCGGTGGCAATGACGCGCGCGCCATTGGTCTCGATATCCTGCAACAGTTCGCGCGCCGACGGGGTGACGATGGCGTCGGCAGGGATGTTGACGCCCTGACCGTTGCGGATCATTTCCTGAATGTCACGGACACTGATAACTTGGCTCATAAGATTATAAATTTATTCAAACTCAACCCTTCCACGGGCGGTAAAACATTTCGTCCATCAACGCGCAATTGATCGCGTCAATCGGCGGGGGCACATCGAACGGCTGCGCGGCTTCCGCGCCTTCCTCGTATCCGATCACGTCGCCCACACCACCGCCCAGATCGTCATACACAACGAGGCTCGGGTCTTTGCCCATGCCCGCGCCGGCATCGAGGCCCTTGGCGTACTGCTCGCGGCTGAACGGACTGACGACAAGGTAGCGTCCGCCCTTCAGCTTTGCTTCGCTGCGGCTCAAGGTCACGCGACCGATGACAGTTCCCAGTTTCAAATTCTTACTCCCGGCTCATGTTCGTCCACGATGCCGGTGATGAGCCAGCGGACGGGGCTTTTGTTCAAGCCCACCGCCTTACGGGCGGCCTTGCCATCCGACGAAATGATCACCTGCTGGTGCATGCCCGCGCCGTGCGAATCAATCGCCACAATCGGCGCGCCTTCCGGTTCGCCCCGGCCGCTGATCGGCTGGCAGATCACCAGACGCCACGCATCGAAACTCGGATGTTTCCGGGTCGCAACCAAGTTGCCTTCGACGCGAGCTAATTGCATGACTCAATAAATCCGCAGATTGTCCACCATCACGCAGCGGCGAACGCGCGTGAACGTGCGGGGATTCGTGATACCCTCGCCCGTGGGTGTGGCAATCGAGAAACTCAAGTAACCTTCGCCGCCCAAACCGAGGCCGGCGGGCGAGGGACCATTCTTCACGAACAACGTCGTGTCCAGCGCACGCGCCATCGCGGTGATATTTTCCACGTCGTGCGAGTGGATGATCGCGGTGTGCTTGTAATTGTGCTCGGATTGCAGCGAGCGCTCGATGCCTTCCTCGACGCTCTTCACGCGCACAATGGGGAGCATCGGCATCATCTGTTCCTCTTGCACAAACGGATGCATCGCATCGGTTTCGCCGAAGAGCAACTGCGTGCCGGATGGAATATTGATGCCGGCGGCCTGCGCCAGAACCGAGGTGTCCTTGCCGATGAAATCCTTGTTGGTGTGAGCGTGGGCACAGCCACCGCCCTGGCCGGGCGTGATGGTGAACGCCGCCTGGGTCAGCTTTTCCACCTGAGCCGCATTCAGCTTCACGGCACCATTCTCGGACATCTTCTGCATCAATTTGTCGGCGACGTGGTCGAGGACAAACACCTGTTTTTCGCCGATGCAGAGCAGGTTGTTGTCGAACGAGGCACCGGAGATGATCGCTTTCGCCGCGCGCGTGGTGCAACAGGTGTCGTCAACAAAGACGGGGGGATTGCCTGGGCCGGCGCAGATGGCGCGCTTGCCAGTTTGCATCGCGGCTTTCACGACCATCGGTCCGCCGGTGACGAGCAGCAGGCGGGTAAATTCGTTTTTGCAAAGGGCGTTGAAGGAATCCAGCGAAGGCTTCTCGATAATGCACGCGATGTTCTCGATGCCGGTCTCGCGATAGATCGCCTCGTTATAGGCGCGCACGGCCACCGCCGCGCACTTAGCCGCGCTGGGATGTGCGTTGAAGACGACGGAATTTCCCGCAGCACAAATGTTGACGATGTTGCCGCTCAGGGTGGGAATGGAATGGGTGCTGGGGGTGATCGCACCAACGACGCCGAAAGGGGTATATTCTTCCAGTGTGATGCCATGATCACCGCTGCGGGCGTCGGGGCGGAGCCAATCCACGCCGGGAACCAATTTGATCAAACCGAGCTTGGCGATCTTGTGGTCCAGGCGGCCAATCTTCGTTTCGTTATATTCAATCGTGCCCCATGGCTCGGCGTTTTTCTCGGCCATCGCCTTGACGATCTCTTCAATCTTGCGGCGGGCAGCGATACCCTTCTCTTTCAACTGCAAAAATGCTTCCTGCGCCGCTTCGCAGGCTTCTTCCGCCGTGGCAAACACACCAAACTTGCCGCGCAAGGCGGGCGCAGAGGTAACCTTCCTGGTGCCACAGCCGCAGGATTCCGATTTTGGCGCCGATGCGGACGGAGCCGTGGCAGGCTTGGCGATGGTGGTCGCGCCATTATTGCCTAAACGGCCCAGCACCTCGGCCACCACATCACGGATCAAAGTTTCATTCACGGCGCTCATACAATTTTGCGGTTAGCTTCTCGCGCTGAAGATTTGTTTTCCAAAGACATCCACGCTGTCCACGATGCCGATGATGACGGCATCCACGGGTGCGTCCTTCATGCCACCGGCCAACCGCGCGCTGCTGCCCTGGCAGAAGAGGACCATTTCACCTTCGCCGCAGCCGACGCTATCCACGGCCACGATGGTGTTCTGGCCCGGACGAAATTTCGTCGGGTCTTTTTCGTCCACGAGCTGCGGGCGCACCAGCAAGAGCTTGCGCCCGCTCATGGACGGGTCTTTTTTGGTGGCGACCAGCGTGCCTTCGACTTTGGCGAGGAACATAATTATTAGGAGTTAGAAGTCAGGAGTGAGGAGCTAGAACAGGTCTGGCGCACGACGCGCCTTCCAATTTCCAGCTTCCCGCGGCTAACTACTTCTTTTTCGGCAACACCGCTTCGACATCGCTGTGCGGACGAGCGATGACGTGGACACTGACCAATTCGCCTTTGATGGCTTTGATGGCCTGCGCGCCGGCATCGGTGGCGGCCTTGACGGCGGCGACATCGCCAACGACACACGCGGTGCAGAGGGCGTTGCCGACCTGCATCATCGGGCCGGCGAGCTCGACGTTGGCGGCTTTGAGCATGGCGTCCGTGCCTTCTACGAGGGCTACGAGTCCGCGCGTTTCAATCATTCCAATGGCTTGTGGCATATAGTTAGTTTTGGTTGTGGGTTGAGAGTTGTTGATAAATTTAGTTTTTCTTGGTTTCCAAAAAGCGTTTCGTTTCCCGCGCCACGACAAGTTCCTCGTTCGTGGGAATCACAAAAATTTTTACTGCCGAATCGGCGGCGCTGATGACCGCCTCGGTCGCCCGGGTTGAATTATTTTTCTCCGCATCAATCTTGATACCGAGGTTTCCCAGATTCGCGCAAATCGCGGCGCGCATATCCGCCCGGTTCTCGCCGATGCCGGCGGTGAACACAATGGCGTCAGCGCCATTCAATTGCAGAAAATAGCTGCCGATCCAGTGGCGCGCGCTGGCGACATAAGCATCAAGTGCGAGCTTCGCCTTGGCATCACCTTTTTGCGCCGCTTCGCCGATGTCGCGGATGTCGTTGGAGATGCCGCTCAAACCTTTCAATCCGCCTTCCTTCGTGAGTTGGCGCTGCGCTTCCTCGATGCTGATGCCGAGCGTCTTCACCACGTAGGGCAACGCTTCCGCGTCGAGATCGCCCACGCGATTATTTTGCGGCAAACCGGATTGCGGACTCATACCCATGCTCGTGCCGATGGACGCGCCGTTCAAAATACCGGTCACGCTCGAACTGCCACCGAGATGGCAGGAAACCACACGCAACGGTGCCCCGGAAATTTTTGCCGCACCATTATTCACGTAAAGCTGGCGGGCGCGTTCGGCCACATCGGGACGGCAAAGTAATTCCGCCGAGCGTTCGGCGATAAACTTGTGGCTCGCGCCGTGGAAACCCCAGCGACGCACGCCGATATCCAGCCACGTTTGCGGCACCGCGTAGCGCTGCGACGCCTCGGGCGCGAATTGGTGAAACGCGGTCTCAAACAGCGCGATGAGCGGCACGCCCGGCATCCGCTGCGCGAACAATTTGATGCCGGTGATGTAAGGTGGATTGTGCGCGGGCGCGAGGCCGTTGTAATCGGCCATGGCCTGCAGCACGCGGTCATCGAGCCGCACGCAACCGGTGACGTTTTTGGCGATGACGGTCTTGAAACCGACAGCACTCAATTCGCTTTCGCTGGCGATGGCGTTCGCCTGCTTCAACTCGGCGAGGCAATCTTCAATCGCCTTGGGATAATCGGTGACGCGCTCAAAACCGCCTTTATGCAAAAGGCGCTCGGCGCTGTTCGAACAATCGAACAGCCGCCACTTGATCGAGGTCGAACCGATATTGGCGACGAGGATTTTCACTTCGCGGACAAAGAGATTATTCCAGCCACTTGCCAAGGCCGCTCAATCCGTCATGCGGACGCGGAATCACCTGGACGCTGATGACGGCGCCAACTTGCGCGGCGGCGGCGGCACCGGAATCGGTGGCGGCTTTGACAGCGGCGACATCACCCCGGAAAAACACGGTGACATAACCACTGCCGACTTTTTCCCAGCCGGTGATGGTGACGTTCGCGGACTTGAGCGCGGCATCGGCGGCTTCCACGGCGGCGCAGAAACCTTTGCATTCGATCATTCCAACAGCTTGTTTTGACATATTCGTTAAAAGTTAAAGTGGCGGTTGATTATTTCTTGGCCGCGCCGATGAAGGCCGCGAGCAGTTCTTCATGCGGGCGCGCGATGATGTGCGAGCCGACGAGTTCGCCGACTTTGGCGGCGGCTTTCGCACCGGCGTCCACAGCGGCTTTGACGCTGCCGATGTCGCCTTGGGCGATGACCGTGATGAGCCCGCCGCCGATGGCGACGGTTTTTACCAACGTGACGTTGGCGGCCTTGACCATGGCATCGCTGGCTTCCACGCTGCCGACGTAGCCCTTGGTTTCAATCATTCCTATTGCTTCGTTCATAATGTGTTTTGGTTATGGGTTGAGAGTTGCGAGAAATTTATTTGATCAGTTCAACGGGCGTGTGCGGTTCAAGGTTGCACGCATTTCCTTCGTCCGTATCAATGTGGACTTCCAATTTAAAACTCGGGTCCACTCGCACCAGCATTTGATCCAGCGTGATGGCGCAGGGGCCGCCGATTTTCAATTTCATGTGGTCGCCGGCTTTGACGCCGTAAAACTCCGCGTCCTTCGGGTGCATGTGAACATGGCGTTTGGCGCGGATGACGCCTTGCGGCATTTCGAAAAATCCCGCCGGACCCATCAACATACAACCGGGCGTGTCCTTGATATCACCGGAACTGCGCAACGGAATTTCAAAACCCAGCGCGACGGCGTCGGTGTAGGCGAGTTCGATCTGATTCAGATTCCGGCACGGGCCGAGAATGCGGAGATTGGAAATCACGCGGCTGCGCGGGCCGATGAGCGTGACGGTTTCTTTCGCAGCAAACTGGCCGTCCATGTAAAGCCACTTGTGAACGGAGAGCTTTGCGCCTTTGCCAAAAAGAGTTTCCACCGCTTCCGGCGTGAGATGACAGTGGCGCGCACTGACATTGACGACAAGAGGACTTTGCCCGCTGGCGACGCGCGGCAAAGGCTTGCCAAGCTTGGCGTAAACCGCCTGACGAACCATGTGTTCGACAACGGCGCGATGTGGTGCTGGTGCAGCTACAGCCATAAGATTTGAATGACTTTGACAAATTTCTGGTTTAAGTCAACAATTATCTTGCAAATAATTCCAATATCTACCAAAGTCGTGCATACATGACCGCAGAAGAGCGCAAACACCGCATTGAAGAGTATCTTCAACGCGTGGAATTCGCGTCGCTGGAAGAACTCTCCCAGCACGTGGAAGCCTCAGTTTCTACGGTTCGGCGCGATTTATCGGTCTTGGAAGCAGCGGGCGAATTGCGCCGGACTCATGGCGGCGCACGCATCGTAACCCCGAAAACGGATGAATTTGCGTTTTCCGCGCGCGACACTCATCAACTGTCGGAAAAAGAATCGATCGGCAAGGCATGCGCGGCGTTGATCAGTTCGAATCAAAGCGTGATTCTCGACGCGGGTACGACGGTGTATCACGTCGCGCGTTATTTGGAAGAAAAAGCGCCGCAGATTGTGACCAACTCTTTGCCGGTGGCGAACCTGTTCGCGTCGGCGAACAAAGTGGAAGTGATTTTGGCCGGGGGCGTGATTTATCCGCGCCTCGGCGTGATGGTCGGACCGATGACAGTTGAGGCGTTTTCCAAATTGCGCGCCGATGTGGCGATCATGAGCGCGGGCGGCATCACGATCGAAGGCGTCACCAACTCGCACACGCTGCTGATTGACATCCAGCGCGCGATGCTGAAGGCGGCGCAGAAAATCATTTTGTGCCTCGACCACACGAAGTTTGGCCGGCAGTCCGTTTCGCAGCTGTGCGGGCTCGACATGGTGGATGCGATTGTCACGGACAGTCAGGCGCCACCGGAATTGGTGGCGGCATTGCGCGAACGCGGCGTGGAAGTAGTGATTGCGCCAGCCGCACAGGCTAATGGATCTGAAATTTAAGCCACAGATGGACACAGATTTTCACAGATCTAGACTTTCTGTTTGAAAACTGTGTGAATCCATGGCGGAGAAAAATATTTTTTAACGAAATGAACTTAGCAGACAAAGTCAGGCAAGCCGGCGTGGTCGGCGCGGGCGGCGGCGGTTTTCCCACGCACGTCAAGCTCGGCGCCAAGGCGGAAATCGTCATCGCGAACGGCGCAGAATGTGAACCGCTCCTGCACAAGGACGCGGTAACGATGGAAGAAAGCGCCGCCGACATGGTGCGCGGCATGCAACTCGCCATCGAGGCCGTCGGCGCTAAGGAAGGCGTCATCGGCGTCAAAGCCAAAAAGAAACACGCCGTTGCCGCCGTGCAAGCCGCGAGCAAAGGCACGAACGTCCGGGTCCAGTTGCTCGGCGATTATTATCCCGCCGGCGACGAATACGATCTGGTGTACAACGTCACCGGCAAATTGATACCGCCCGGCGGTATTCCCATCGCGGTCGGCGCGGTGGTCAACAACGTCGAGACGTTCGTGAACATCGCCCGTGCCAACGATGGCAAGCCGCTCACGCATAAAATGGTCACCATCGCCGGCGCGGTGAAATCGCCGGCGACGCTGCGCGTGCCCATCGGCACGACGTTCCGCGAGTGCATCGGATATGCCGGAGGGCTCACGACAGACGATCCGGTGCTGTGCCTCGGCGGTCTGATGATGGGCACCACGAGCGACAATCTCGACACGCCCGTCACGAAGACATCCACCGGCGTGATCATCCTGCCGCGCACGCATCACACCATCGAGCGTAAACTCAAACCCGGCAAGCAACAGGCCGCCATCGGCAAGTCGGCGTGCGACCAGTGCCGCTACTGCACCGAATTCTGCCCGCGCTTCCTGCTCGGTTACGCCGTCGAGCCACATCAAGTCATGCGCACGCTGGCTTTCACCGGGACCGGCGCGGATTATTACAATCAATGGGCGGCGATGTGCTGTTCCTGCGGACTTTGCACGCTCTATTCCTGCCCGGAGGAATTGTTCCCGAAGGAAGCGTGCGACGACGCCAAGTCCGTCATGCGCGCCAAGCAGATCAAATGGACCGGCCCGATGAACCCGAAGGTCCATGCGATGGCCGATGGCCGCCGCGTGCCGATCAAGACGCTGGCAAAGAAACTTCACGTATTGGACTACGACCTCCCTGCCCCGCTGGTGCGCCAGGAAATTTCGCCGAGCCGCCTCATCCTGCCGCTCAAGCAAAGCGCCGGCACGCCTTGCATTTCCAAGGTCAAAGCCGGCGACCGAGTAAGCTTTGGACAAATCATCGGCGAACCGGCGCCGAACGCGCTGGGGGCGATCTTGCACGCGCCGATGAGCGGCACGGTGCGCGAGGCGAACGAGAAACAAATCATTTTGGAGAAATAATTTTATGGCCGATAAATCTGTTGGATTGATTGAACTGTCGAGCATTGCCGCCGGCTTTCAGGTAGCGGACACGATGCTCAAGGCCGGCAATGTGCGCCTGATCCTCTCGCGCTCCATATGCTCGGGCAAATACATGGTGCTCATCGGCGGCGAAACCGCTGGCGTGACCGCCGCTGTAGAAGCCGGTTGTGAAGCGGCGGGCGGCTGCCTGATTGACAGCTTCGTCATCGCCAACCTGCATCCGGATGTATTCGTCGCCCTGGGCCGCACGCAACCGGCGGAGACCACCGGGGCACTGGGCATCATCGAGTCTTTCAACGTCGCCACGCTCATTCAAGCCGCCGACACCGTCGCGAAAACCTCCGATGTCCAACTGCTGGAAGTCCGCCTCGCGATGGCGATGGGCGGCAAAGCATTTTGCACGATGACCGGCGACGTGTCGTCCGTGCAAGCCGGCGTGAATGCCGGCCGCGCCGTTTTGGCCGAAGCCGGTGTGCTGGTGAATGCCGTGGTGCTTTCCCGCCCGCATCCGGACATATATCGCGAAGTCGTTTAGAGCCGGTCTGAAAATTGCGAGGGTGCTGCGGCAAGAGATTTTGGCGTTGGGCAAGGCGGCGAGGCTTGAGCATCCCCGGAGCGGGCGGTAAAGGCCGTGCCAACGCTGATCACAGACAAAAGACCCGCCATCCAAAGGATTTTTGTTGTGCAGACCGTCTGGCTTCGTTGCTCCTCGGTCGAAGACCCATGAAGGGTATTCTCTCTCGTCGCGCCTCGCCATCCAGCCTGCACAACAAAAACATCACTCCCCGAAATTTTCAGACAGGCTCTTAAAGTTTTAGGCCAAGCGAAAGCAAAAAGCCGGTGTTTATGAACTCCGGCTTCTTCTTTATTCTCCAATAATTCAGAAAACCAATATCGTCAGTTTCTTCGGTCCGTGCGCACCGAGGACGAGAATGCGCTCGATGTCGCCGGTGCGGCTGGGGCCGGTGATGAACGAAATCATGCTCGGATAATCCGGCGTATATTTCTGCCGCAATAATTCAAACGCCGCCGGCAAATCCGCCACAAGTTGTTCGCGCCGGGCGATGACGACGTGATGCGGCGGCAGCACGGACAACGCCCGTCCGCCCGCGCTGCGGCTCGTCACCGCCACGCCACCAGTCTGCGCGATGAGCGCGTCGCACTCACTGATGCCGGCGTCGCATTTCTCCATTTCCTGAACGTCGTAGCCGTGATCAGTAAGCATCACCGGCAAACCAAGCGTTTTACAGGCAAAGTCCGTCAAAGTCCCGCCGTGACTCGCAAGCCGCGTCCATTTCTCCGCATCGCGCAATTTCAAAAGCGCGATTTTCAACTCTTCGCGACTGGCGAACAGCTGGAAATCCGCCTTCAAATCGGCGGTATTCCTGGCGAACAAGTTGAACTGTTCCTCAATGTTTGCGCCAACGGAGGGCAACCATTCCCGCGCATGACTGGCGGGGGACTCGGCAGAAACAGGAGCAACAGTCTCGCCATGTGACCCCGGAAAAGGCGCCCTGGTTTGCAAGGCTTCCCGGATGCGGCCCAAAATGTTTTCGCGTTCGCTCATTTCCGGTTCCTCCACCAGTCCTTGAAAGTTTCCTTCGGCAGCGGCGGCAGATCGCGGGTTTTCGTCCAGGCTTTGGCCGGATCCATGGCCGAGCCTTTCACGAGGCCGTGCAGCGGTTGCGTGAGCCAGCCGAGTTTCTTGACCAGCCACCAGAACTTCGGCTCGTTCGCCACGATGCCGAAGATCTGATACGCCAGCCGTTCGAAGAAGGCTGGCTCGGCGGCGGATGCATTGCGGCGGTTTTGCAACAGGTGATGATGCAAATCAATTTTCACCGGACAGGCTTCGGTACAGGCACCGCAAAGCGACGAAGCGTTGGAAAGATGCTTCCATTCCTGCAACCCGCGCAGATGCGGCGTGATGACGGAGCCGACCGGACCGCTGTAAGTCGTGCCGTAAGTATGGCCGCCGATATTGCGGAAAATGGGACAGACATTCAGGCACGCACCACAGCGGATGCAGTGGAGGGCATCGCGCTGCTCGGCGTCAGCCAGAAGTTCCGTGCGGCGGTTGTCGAGGAGGACAACGTGCCATTCCTCCGGACCATCACATTCGCCAGCCTGGCGCGGACCGGAATACATCGTGTTGTAGCACGTCATCGGCTGCCCGGCCCCGGCGGTCGCCAGCATCGGCAAAAAGAGCGCGAGGTCAGCAAAGCGCGGCAATACTTTTTCGATGCCGAGCAGCGTGACCATCGTCTTCGGGAGCGCGGCGGTAAGCCGCGCGTTGCCTTCATTTTCCGTGATGGAAATCATGCCCGTCTCAGCGATGGCGAAATTCGCGCCGGTAAAACCGACATCGGCGGCGATGTATTTCTGGCGCATCACGCGGCGCGCCACCATCGTCAAATCCTCCGGCGTGTTCGATGGCGCATCGCCGAGTTCCTTTTGGAACAAGTCGCGGATTTCATCACGCGTCAGATGCATCGACGGAAAAACAATGTGATAAGGCGCCTCATGCCGGAGCTGCACGATAAATTCACCCAGATCGGATTCAACGACGGTGAAGCCTTCCTTCTCCAGCGCCTGATTCAGGTGGATTTCCTCGCTCGTCATCGCCTTGGACTTGATAATGGAGCGCGCTTTTTTATCGCGGAGAATTTGCGCGATGATTTCGCGCGCCTGTTCGCCGGTGCTGGCCCAATGGACTTTCGTGCCGCGCGACTCCAACCTAGCAACGAGCGACTCGAGATGCGTGTCGAGGTGGTTGACGGCCTCCCATTTGGTTTCCGCAGCGGCCTGACGGGCAGATTCCCAGCTCTGGAATGCGCCTTTGCGCTTGTCGCGGGCCGTCTCATAACCGCGCAAGGCGGTGCGAATGAACTGGCGCAACCGCAGGTCGCCGGTCTTTTCAGCGGCGCGCGTCTTGAATTCGGAAACGGAGGTGCTCATCGCGAGTTCAACACCTCGGCGAGGCTGATCGTTTTGGTCGGCTTACCCTGACGCGAAAGCAGACCTTGAATATGCATCAGGCAACTTGAATCGCTGGAAACAATGTATTCCGCGCCGGTCTCGGCGGCAGCGGCGCATTTCACCTCGCCCATTGCGGTGGAAATCGTCGGAAACTTTGCGGCGAACGTCCCACCGAACCCGCAGCAGGAGACTTCCGGCATTTCGACGAACTCCAAACCCTGGACGTTGGCGAGCAAAGTGCGTGGCTGTTTCTGGATGCCGAGCTCGCGCAGTCCGTGGCAGCCATCGTGGAACGTGACCTTGTGGGGAAATTTTGCACCGAGGTCGGTCACGCCGAGTTTATTGACGAGGAAATCAGAAAATTCCCAAGTGCGGGAAGCGACTTGTTTAGCGAGCTCCGCGTGGCGGGTGCCGGCGAACAGTTCGGGATAAAACTTTTTCACCATCGCGCCGCAGGATCCAGAGCCGATGACGACAGCTTCCGCGTCCGCCAATTTTTCCAGCACCGGCGTGGCAATGGTGCGGGCTTCGGGATGATAGCCGGAATTGAATGGCGGCTGGCCACAGCAGGCGATTTCCTCCGGGCAAACCACCGAATGGCCGAGGCGTTCGAGAATCTCCACCATGCTGATGCCGGCGCGCGGATACAGCGCATCCACGAAGCACGGGATGAACAGCGTGACAATCATGGTCGATCAGCGGCGGCGCAGCTCGGCAAAGCGATCCGCCGCCGCATTCCACGCGGCCGGTTCATAACGCTGCACCCCGGCGGAGGCGCGCACTACCTCGCGCATCTCGGCCAGCGAAGAGAGTTCACCATCGGCTTTAACCTGCGTAAGCAAGTTGCCCATCGCCGTGGCTTCCACCGGGCCAGTGACAACCGGCCGCTGGCAGGCATCGGCGGCAAATTGATTGAGAATCTTGCTTTGCGATCCGCCACCCACAATGTGGATGACCTCAACTTTTTCGCCGGTCAATTCCTCTAGCGATCCGAGTGTTTCGCGATATTTGAGCGCAAGACTTTCGTAGGCGCAACGGACGAGTTCGCCCTCGGTCTTCGGCACCGGCTGCTTCGTTTCACGGCAAAATTCCTGAATGGCCTTCGGCATGTCCGGCGGATTGAGAAAGCGCGAGTCGTTGAGATTCACGATGGAGCGAAACGGCTTGGCCTTGGCCGCCAGTGCTGCGAGTTCCGCATAGTCGTATTTCCGACCAGCGGCATCGAACGAGCGTTTGCACTGCTGAACGAGCCAGAGCCCCATGATGTTTTTGAGCAGGCGATAGGTTCCATCAATGCCGCCTTCGTTGGTCATGTTCAACTCCAGCGCGCGCGGCGTCAGGACGGCTTTCTGCACTTCCACGCCCATCAGTGACCAAGTGCCGGAACTGATATAGGCCCAGTTCGCCTTGCCGGTATCGGCCGTGGGCACACCCGCGACGGCGGAAGCGGTGTCATGCGACGGCGGAGCGACGACTTTGACGCCGGCGAGCCCGGTGCGCTCGGCGAGCGACTTGCGGAATTTGCCAAGGGTGGTTCCGGGCGGGACAATTTTCGGCAGGAAATGCGTGGGCAGGCCGAGCTTTTTCAGCAATGACAGCGACCAGTTGCGCTTGAGCGGATGCACGAACTGTGAGGTGGAGGCGATGGTGAATTCCGCCCGCTTCACACCGCACATGGCCCAATGCAAAAAGTCAGGCGTGAACAACAGCGTGTCCGCCGCGTCAAGGATGGCGGGCGAATGCTGCTTCCATGCCAGCAATTGATAGAGCGAGTTCAATTCCATGAACTGCAGACCGGATTGCGCGAAGATTTCCGCACGCGGAACTTTTTTAAAAGTGCGTTCCAAGGCTCCGCGCGTGCGGGCATCGCGGTAGTGGTAAGGCAGGCCAAGCATTTCGTCCTGCTTATTCAACAGCACGAAATCTACGCCCCAGGTGTCGGCGCCGACGGAGACGATTTGCTTGCCGTATTTTTTCCCGGCCACCGCAAGGCCGTTCTGGATTTCGCCCCAAAGACGCAGCGTATCCCAACGAAAGGTTTCGCCGAGATACACGCCGCCATTGGAGAAGCGATGAACTTCTTCGAGCCGAAGCCGGCGTCCATCCCACAAACCGGCGATAATTCTTCCACTTTCCGCGCCGAGATCCACGGCGAGATAAACTTTTTTGGCCATAAAAATTATATCCAGTGACCTATCTCGTTTTGCTTAACGTCGCCGAGTAATTCACGCCTCGCGGTCTTTGTTTTCCAGCTTCTGCCAGATGGCACCATAGACAGCAATGAATACAAAACAGATTAGCGGCAGAGCAAAACCCACCCGCATGGAGGAAACATCGGCGATGTAGCCCATCAACGGCGGCGCAATCGCCCCGCCCACGATGGACATCACAATCAGCGACGAGGCCAGCTTGGTGTGCTCGCCCAGCCCGCGGATGCCCAGCGCGAAAATCGTCGGGAACATGATGGACATGAAGAAAAAGGTGCCGAACAGGGCGTAGATGCCCAGCTTGCCGCCGCCCATCGCGATGCCAGTCAGCACTACGTTGATGGCGGCATAGGTTGCGACCACGCGCTGGGGTTTGAACTGGCTGACCACAAAGCTGCCGCAGAGCCGTCCGCCCATGAACAGGCCGAAACCAATGGCCCCGAGCCAGTAGGAGGCAGTTTTTTCCGAGACGGTGTGATCGTTTTCCACGACGTAGTTGATAAAAAAGCTGAAAATTCCCGTCTGCGCCGCGACATAGAGAAATTGGGTCAGTACGCCCAAAGTAAAATGCGAGCGTTTCCACAGGGGCTTTTTGCCGGTCCCTTCGGCTTCGGACTTCACTTCCTCCTCCGCGTGCAAGTCCGGCACTTTGGACATGATGAAGACCACGATCAACACCGCCACGACGATACCGACGCCGAGGTAAGGCAGATACAGGCCGGCGTTGCTGGCGGCTGCGCCTTCCTTGCCGCCAAAGACGAAATGGCCGCCGACAATCGGGCCGAGAATCCAACCCACGCCATTGAAGGTCTGGGCAATATTGATGCGGGTGGCACCGCCCTCCGCCGACCCGAGGACGGTGGTGTAGGGATTGGCGATGGTTTCCAGACAGGTCATGCCGGCGGCAAGGATGAACAGGCCGGTGAGAAACGCCCAATACGTCCCGATCTGCGTCGCGGGGATGAACCAGAACGCCCCCGCCGCAATCAGCACCAAACCAATGATGATACCGCCCTTGTAGCCGAATTTTCGCGCCATCAGGCCCGCGGGAATCGCCATCAGGAAATAGGCGAGGTAGTTGGCAAACTGCACGAAGCCAGATTGAAATTTATTGATATGCAGCGTGTTTTGAAAATGCTTGTTGAGGATGTCGATCATCCCATTGCAAAAACCCCATAGCAAAAACAGCGAGGTGACCAGCGCAAAGGTCACGAATAGGTTTTTACCGTCGGCGGTTTTAAAAAGACTGCCGCCTTTGGTGCCGGAGTTGGTGGATTGAACAGGTGTGATCATGTGTTTTCTGGTTGATGATTAATGACAATCAATTTTGGTTGTGGCCTTGCGATTTTTCAGTATTTGGAATTTATCCATGCGGGACAACTCCTTTTTTTCAAAAGGTGCTTTCATTTCCGATGTTTCCCGACATCGCCGTCCCCCCAATCACCAACGGCAGACCCAATACGCCAGCCCGGAACACGCAAAACCTCATCACGGTTCCAGGCTAACTTAGGGGAAAACACCATCAAGCATGACGATATGGTTTAGCGCACATTCTTTCCGTAAAGCGGGCCAAAGTTCTGGCAGGCACGATAATCCGCACCTTCCAAGTCCGCCGTGCCGAACGCGGCCCAACTGCTCGGGCGGAACACTTTTTCCGCCGCCACGTTGTGCATGTAAACCGGAATGCGCAGCATGGACGCGAGCGAAATCAAATCCGCGCCGATGTGGCCGTAGCTGATGGCGCCATGATTTGCGCCCCAATTGTTCATCACAGTGTAAACATCGCGGAACGCGCCCTGCCCCGTCAGATTCGGCGCAAACCAGGTCGTCGGCCAGGTCGGATTCGTGCGCTGGTCGAGCGTGTTGTGGACATTTTCCGGCAAGTCCACCGTCCAGCCTTCGGCGATCTGCAACGCCGCGCCGAGACCCTTGATAAGGTTCAAACGGCACATCGTCACCGGCATACCGCCGCGGGTGAGGAAGCGCGTGCTCCAGCCGCCGCCGGGGAAATATTCCGTGATGCTTGGATGCCACGTCGTGGCTTCGAGACATTTCTTCGCCTCGTCCTTCGTGATGTCCCAGAACGGCTTCATCGCCGGCTGGCCGTCAATTTCCTGCTGGCCGGTGCCGTCGAGCGTGGCGGGGCCGGAATTGATGAGATGCAAAATGCCGTTCGCCGCATGACCGTCAAGCGTGTGACCGGAAACGCGCTTCACAGCATCGGGACTCCAATAGGTCCGCACATCCGCAAAAATCTGCGCGGTATTGGTGAGCAAATTGCCGAACAACATCGAAGCGCCGTTGAGGCAATCATTTTCGGTGGCGACAACATAAGGCGCACGGATGCCGTTCCAGTCGAATGACGTGCTCAGGATTGCCTCGAGAAAATCACCGTTCGGCTGGTAATCCGTCCATTGGCGCTGGCCTTGGAAGCCAGACGCGATGGCATTGTGGCCGTGCGATTCCTCGCCAAAGCCCATTTCGGCGAGCTTAGGATTGCCGACCATGAGATCGCGGGCGATGAGCGCCATCTTGACGGATTTTTCCCATTCACTATCGAGCTGCGTGCGGGAGCGGACGGTCTTCGGCGAATTGTAATCCTTGCCCTCCGGACAATTTTCCTTCACCCACTTAAGCGCTTTCTTGTATTCGGCGGGATCGTAAATGCCCTTGTCCATGCGGCGGAGAAATTCCGTCATGTCAACGGTTTCGACGCGCATGCCGAGATAATCTTCGAAGAACGGCTGGTCCACAATGGAACCGGCGATCCCCATCGATACCCCGCCCATGCCGAGGTACGATTTACCGCGCATCAACGCCACCGCCAGACCGGCGCGGACGAAGCGGAGAAGCTTTTCCTGCACATCGGCGGGAATGGATTTATCGCCGCCATCCTGAACTTCATGGCCGTAAATGCCGAACGCAGGAAGGCCTTTCTGCGTGTGGCCGGCAAGCACCGCCGCGAGATAAACCGCACCAGGACGTTCGGTGCCGTTGAAGCCCCAGACGGCTTTCGGGACGGACGGATTCATGTCCATCGTCTCGCTGCCATAACACCAGCAAGGGGTTACGGTGAGCGACACGCCGACGCCTTCACGCGCAAATTTTTCAGCGCAAGCCGAAGCTTCGGCCACGCCACCGATGCAGGTGTCGGCAATGACGCATTCAACCTTCTTGCCATTCGGATACCGAAGGCTGGAGGAAATGAGTTTGGCGGCGGACTTGGCCATATCCATCGTTTGTTTTTCGAGCGACTCGCGGACGCCGCCGAGGCGACCGTCAATCGTTGGCCGGATACCGATTTTGGGAAGGGAACCATTAAACAATGATAGTTTCATATATTTTGATAGGTGGCGGTTGTTTTTCCATATTCTCAAATCAGCAGGCCAGTGTCAGCGGTTTTGTATGGACGCGGGCATGAAATTCTTGGACATAACACAGGTTTGAGTTTGATTTCACTGAAGTTTCTTCCAGCCACAATTTTAAACCGCCAAGACGCCAAGCCCGCCAAGGGCAAGACCAGATCATAATTGAAAGCGTGCGGCACGGTTTGTTTACCGATTTTTACCGATTTTTACCGGCTACCGGTTTTTTTCCAGGTTCTTTAACGAGCGCGACGCAAGTCATGTCGCGTTTTGTCGCATTTTGGCGTTTTTGTCGCCCCTTTTCTGGCGTGCGCGGGGGCGCGGGTAGCCGGAGGGTGAAGGTCGGAGGGCGGAGGGCAGGCCTAAAAGCTAAAACGCTGAAACGCTAATATGCTGAAAATGGGCCAAAACAGAAAGTTCAAAGCAGAAAGCTGAAATCAAATGCGACCTTACTTTTTTACCAGGGCCATGGCTATTTGTTGTAAGTGGTTGATAGAGCATCCAAAACTGGACCGTTTCTGGACCAAAAACAGGCTAAATTTCCGAGGTCGGTTTCCGGATGCTGGAGGCTACGCGGCCCTTTTTGGCCCTTTTTGGCACCTTTTGGCACTTTTTGGCACCCTAGTTCTGGCGCGCGCGGGGCTGGAACTCAAAAGATGAAACGCTGAAACGCTGGCATGCTGAAAATGGGACCAAAGCAGGTGATTTTTTAACAACAAAGGTGACAAAGGCAAAGCGGAAGGCGGAAGGCGGAAGCCGATCAAAAAATTAAATAAGGAAGCCAGGAAACCGTGAATAACTTCAAGCTGAGACCGGAATCCGGGTTTAAACCGCCAAGGCGCCAAGAGCGCCAAGGGCGAAACCGGAAAAAACATTTTTAACCACGAAATAAACGAAATAAAAGTGATTTCAAAGAGCAGAAGACAGATTCCATCCGAGACCGGGCGGAACCGAGCGCACTAAACCGCACCAAACCGCACCGAAAAATCAAATTTTGAAGGTTGCCAGGTTGCCGGGCGAAGGGGGCAAGCTCCACCCGGACAACCTAGAACAGGCTGCGGGACAAAATCGAGATGTCAAAGAACGATCACGCACGCCACGCGGAAACCGCACCCGCTACCGGCAAGGCAATGTCAGCGACACCGTCGTCCGGCGGCAGGCCCAAGCGGAGGCCCGCTGAACTAGGTGTATTATTACACACTGGTACATTTATGTCCAGTGAAATTTTTATGAAAACGAGCTTCGAGGTGGAAGGTGCTATAGGGATTGAATTTCCGAAGGCGAGGATGGAAGATTGAAAATAGAAGAGGCGCGGTCACAAGGGATGTCATCCAACTCCGCCGCCCGCGTGAGCCGGAGACGGGTGGTGGCATAAACTTCCCATTCAGAGTGGGCATAGTAAAGAACCGCCCCCTTCACGCAGAATAAAAAATAGCACAATACTATGGACTGACCCCTTTACGGCTACCAATCAAGGTAATGTGACGCTCATGCAAGCGAGTATATCCTCTTGATGACACGATCAACTCCTGTCGTGTCGCATCAAGCAAAATGCGGATTTGGGCGAACCAAACAAAAATCCAGACTGCGGCAATAGCCAGGCAAGCGAGTGAGCCAAGCAAATACGAACCAGAGCCAGCATTTGGCATAGGAAAACGAAGGTTAATACCGAACAAACCGTTTGCGGCAATTTCCACGGCAAGTAATAACGAGAAAACTCCAAATACCAATGCCGGAATCCTAAACCACAAAGGAAACCGCCCTGTATCATAAAGTATTTGCCATTTGGTCGGATTCATTTCACCAGTTTTGGAATCAAGCGCTCCGCCAGTTCGCCCGCGCCGTTTTGCAACGCGGTTTTTGCGGCGATGTGTTCGGCCACGTCCACGGCAACGCTGGTTTGACGGTCCACGGAGAGGATGTCGCCGCTCTTGCGGTCGCGGGCCTTGATTTCTATGCGGGCGCGGCAGCTTTTCAGGTTGCCTTTGCGCATCCCGAATTCGCTCAAGGCTTCGCCTGTGATCTCAATGTCCGGCTTGCTATCGGACTTATCGTCCGCCAGCGTGAAGCCGCACTGCTGTAATATCAGGGATAGTTCCGTCTGCGCGGCCGGGTCGATGACCCGCCGGCCAAAATGCTGCTCGGCAATTCTCACCGAAACGGAAGGCAGCTTCTTGTCGCCGAGCGCCTTCTTGATCTTCGCAACGCGGTCTTCCGGCTTCTCCACTTTGGCAAGCAGGGTGTCGCCTTTCTGCACCACGGCCGCCGCGATTTTCTTCGCCAGGCTCGCAGACAGGTCGGCAATGGAGGCATCCGCGCCGCCGGTGACCAGCTCGCCATACACGCGGCTGGTTTCCGTGCCAATGATTTTGGCGACGATGAACAGTTCCGTGTCCGTCTTGAACACGCGACCGGTGACCAGAATTTTTGCGCCGGTCAAGTTGGCCACCTTCGCCGCGGTGTCGGGCGCAACGGTGCCGGACAGGCCCAATTCCTGTTCGCCCAGCGCTTTTTCCAGTTCCGCCCGCTCGACGGTGACGAGGTTCGGCTCGGCGGACAGGTTGACATTGAGCAGCGTGGAGACTTTCGGGCCAAGGCCATGGACATTCTCGTCCTTGGAATCAAAGTCGAAGACGGCGACGGTGAGAACCGCCGGCGGACGACCGTCGGTGGTTGCATTCTGTCCGTGGGCAAGCGCGCCCGCGAGGAGCAACATGGGGAGAATAAACGGGAGTTTTATTTTCATAGTTTTGTTTGGTTGAGTTGAAATCATTTGGCCAAGAGCGGCAGAATTCTTTCCGCCAGCGCATCAACGGCGTTGACCTGGGCGGACCGGTTGGCACCCGCTTCGGTGGTGCCGGTGGCGTTGCCTTCCTGATGGTCAAAGGCGAGGATGGTGCCGGACCGGCGTTCCTGAATCTTCAAATCAATGACGGCGCGAAAGGAAAACATTTCGCCGTGGCGGGGCGCGGCGCTGATGTCGAGCACTCCGGTGATTTCCACGTCCGGTTTCCGATCCGACCTGGCATCCACCACCGCGAATCTCGACTTCAACAGGATTCTTCCCAATTCACCTTCCGCCGTGATCAGATGCCCCTTATTCAGGGAAGGCATGAGGATTTCGACCGACACGCTCGGACGGTTGGTGCCGGCGAGGTTTTTAATGATGCGATCCAGCCGTTCCTCGCTGGATTCCTGCTTCGCGGCAATCAGGTTCTTCGCCTGGTCGCTGATGGTCTGCGCAATCTTCCGGCTCAAGCTGGCAGTCAATTCGGTCAAGTTATCCGCCGAGCCTTCCACCTTGCTGGCAAACAGCCGGCCGGTCTCCGTGCCGACGATGTTGGCAACGATGACCAGATGATTATCGCCGGTTTTTATCACCTGCCCGGCCACCAAGATTTTTGCGCCGGTGATCTGGCCGATCTGCGCGGCCGCAACCGAATTGACCAAGCCTGAAACGCCAAAGGCCTGCTCGCTCAAAGCTTTCGACAATTCCACGCGTTCGAGCATGACCAGATTGGTCTCGGTCGTCAGGTTGGCGGTGACGAGGGTGGTGACGTTTTTGCCGTAGCTGGCGGCAGCGCCGTCACCCTTGAAATCATACACGGCCACCGTGAGCGGCGCGGCATGAGCTACCGCACCAGCCAATGCCAGGATTATCAAACCCATTGAGATTTGTGTTTTCATAATCTATTTGGATCAAATTTTACTTTGCGAGCAGCGGAAGTATCCGCTCCGCCAGCGCATCAACGGCATTGACCTGGGCGGCCCGGCTGGCCCCCACCTTGGTGGCGTCGGTCGCGGTGCATTCCTGGCGATCAAAGCAAATGATGTTGCCGCTCCGCCGTTCCCGAACTTTCAATTCGATGACGGCTTGGAATGAATACAGGTCGGCATGACGCGGTTCTTCTTTGGCCTCGTCCACGCCGGAGATCACCACGTCCGGTTTTTGCTCCGATTTAGCGTCCACCACCTTGAATCCGGCCTTTAACAGGATGATTCCGAATTCAGCTGTGGCCGTGGAGTTGGGCGGCGATTTGCCCGAAGAGCCGTGGACATTCACCAAAACGGACGGACGATTGGTTCCGGTGATGCTTTTGACAATCCGCTCCAGACGATTCGCGCGGGATTCCTGCGCCACCATGATGAGATTGGTCGTCTGGGCATTGATGGTCTGGGTGATTTTCCGGCTCAAAGCAGAAGTCAAATCCACCAATTTGTCCGGGGAGCCTTCCACCTGGTCGGCAAACAGCCGTCCCGTTTCGGTGCCAATGATGTTCGCCACGATGACCAGATGGTTGGCGCCCATGGGCATCACCTTTCCGGCCACCAAAACTTTCACGCCGGTGATCTGGCCGATCATCGCCGCCGTGTCCGAACTGACCACGCCAGAAACCCCCAGCGCCTGTTCGTTCAAAGCCTTCGTCAATTGCAGGCGATCGAACAAAACCAAGTTCGTACCGGTCGTGAGTTCAGAGGCAATCAGTGAAGTCACTTTACCGCCCAAATTCTCCGCCTCATCGTAACCTTTGAAATCATACACGGCCACGGTGAGCGCCGCTGGCGGCGCGGCGTGGGCCATGACACCCGCCAATAAGAGGGACAGGATGAAAGGAGTGTTTATTTTCATGGATATGGTTTGATTGAAATCATTTGGCCAGCAGGGGCAGAACCCGTTCCGCCAGCGCGTCAACGGCACAGGCCTGCGCGGACCGATTGGCGCTCATCGCGGTGGCGTCAGTCACGGTGCTTTCCTGGCGGTCAAAGGCGATGATGTTACCCGTCCGCCGATCCACAACTTTCAACTCGATGACGGCTCCGTATGAATATAGATCGCCATGCCGCGGCCCGGCGCTGGTGTTGCATACGCCGGTGATTTCCACGTCCGGTTTCCGGTCCGATTTGCCGTCCACCACCTTGAATCCGGCCTTCAACAGGATGATTCCAAATTCACCGGTAGTAGTGGCACCGGGCCAGCCGTTTTTCAGGAGAATTCCCAGCGATACGCTCGGACGATTTGTTCCGTTGATGCTTTTGACAATCCGCTCCAGGCGTTCCGCGTGGGACTCCTGCGCCACCATGATGAGGTTGGTCGTCTGGGCATTGATGGTCTGGGCGATTTTCCGGCTCAACGTTGAAGTCAAATCCATCAAGCGGTCCGCCGAACCTTCCACCTTGTCGGAAAACAGCCGGCCCGTTTCCGTGCCGATGATATTGGCGACGATGACCAGATGATTATCGCCGGTTTTCATCACCTGCCCGGCCACCAAAACTTTCACGCCGGTAATCTGGCCGATGGCGGAGGCCGTTTCCGGGCTGACCATGCCCGAAACACCAAAGGCCTGTTCGTTCAGAGCCTTTTTCAAATTCGCCCGTTCGACCAGGGCCAGATTGGTTTCGGTTGTGAGGTTGGCGGCGACGAGCGTGGTCACTTTAACGCCCAAGCTCTCGAACCGGTTATCACCTTTGAAATCATACACAGCCACGGTGACCGCCGATGGCGGCGCGGCGTGAGCCAGCACCCCCGCCAAAAAGAGGGTCAGTAAAGGTATTACAATTTTCATATATGGAAATTGATTGAAATCATTTTGCCAGCAGGGGTAGAACCTTCTCGGCCAGCGCGTCAACCGCCCGGTCCAAGGCCGCATCGTTGGCGGCCTGCATCGAAGCTTCCACTGCGGAGGCCACCTCATGCTCATAGGCGATGAGGGCACCCGTCCGACGATCCTGAACTTTCAAACTGATACTAATAGTGATTGAATATATGCCGTTCCGGCGTGGTCCAGGGCTGTGGCCTTTCACCCCGGTGATTTCAATGTCCGGCTTGCTGTCGGATTTTTCATCCACCACCTTGAATCCGGCTTTCATCAGGATCTTCCCTAACGCCGCTTCACATGACTTGCTGGGGTTGGCGGGATTGGGGCTCTGGCCTATCTTGATCGACACGCTCGGACGGTTGGTGCCGGCGAGGTTTTTAATGATGCGATCCAGACGTTCCTCGCTGGATTCCTGCGCCACGGCAACCAGATTCGTCGCTTGGTCGCTGATGGTCTGCGCGATTTTCCGGCTCAAAGCTGAAGTCAAATCCATCAAGTGGTCCGCCGCGCCTTCCGCCTGGTCGGCAAACAACCGGCCCGTCTCGGTGCCGACCACGTTGGCCACGACCACCAGATGATTGGCACCAATGGTCATCACCTTTCCGGCCACCAAGACCTTGGCACCGGTGATCTGCCCGATTTTCGCCGCCGTGGCCGGGTTGGCCATGCCCGAAACGTCAAAGGCCTGTTCCTTCAAAGCCCTTTTCAAATTTGCGCGGTCGACCAATACAAAATTGGTCCCGGTCGTGAGGTTGGCGGTGACGAGGGTGGTCACTTTGTCGCCATAATTCCCCGCCTTGGTGTCGCTCTTAAAATCAAACACCGCCACGGTGAGCGGAGATTGGGGCGCAGCCTGAACCACTGCACCGGTCAACAACAGAGCCAGAAAAAACCGAATTGTTATTTTCATGATCACAATAATTGGATTTTTATTCGCTAGAATTGGATGAATCTGCCTTTGGATTACCACGGTGCAGGCCAAGCACTTTTTCCATAACATTGCGGTTATGCGCCTCCTGGTCCGTCAAACTCGCAAACGTGAATTTCAATGACATCCGGTTGGGCGCTTTCTGAGACTTAAAGCCAAACCAGATAAGGTATTGCCTACCATCTTGCAGTGAATTTCCTGAAAGGTGTTGCAGCACCACCAATTTTCCACCGGTCGGTGGCAAGCCATGAAGTTCCGGGTATTGTGCTTTTGGAAAATACAGGAAGTCTTTAAATCCCTCAAAGCCCTGTTCTTTCCCTTCAGCAATCGCCTCAGCCGAAGTTTTTTCAGGCTCAGGAAGGATATACCAACCCGTAAAACCTGAAGATGAATTCGGTTCAAGAAAGGCCCAGACCAAGTCCTCGTGGTTGGCCCGCTGAGGAACCGTGAAGCGGAAACCATAATAATCTTTCCCTTCGAAGGAGACCGGGTTTTCCAACCGGAATTTTTGGAATTCCAGTTTGTCGGGATCGCTGGCAGGCGTCAGCTCCTTAAACTGTTGAAAAGAAACTTGCAGTTGCCGGTTTCGACGGGCCCCGGCTTGATAGTCCTTGCTTAACTTGTCGCCAAAGCAAACGCATGGCAGGAGCAACAATGAAGCTAAAAGGAATTGAAATGTTTTTTTCATGGCTATTTGGTTCGTTGAATTCATTGTGCCAACAACGGCAAAAGACGCTCAGCCAAATTATCCGTTGCGATCAGCATCGCTTTTTTTGCTGCGGTGTATTTACCGATGTCCACCGCCTCATTTTCCTGCCGGTCAAAATTAAGCAAGTCGCCCGTGCGCCGCTTCTGAACTTTGATTTCGATGAGTGACCTACAGGAATACAACTCACCGTGTTTCGGCCCCCAATCGGAGCTGGCTATGCCGGTGATAATGATGTCGGGCTTGTTGCTGGATTTTTCGTCAATGACCGTGAAACCGGTTTTTTGAAATAAGATTCCGAGTTCGGTGACGACACCGAAATTGGACGATGTTTTGTCGTCGGTTAATTGATCAACAATGCTGATCAACACGCTCGGTCGTTTTTTGCCTTTGACGGCTTTGACGATACGATCAACCCGAACGTCCCGAGTCTCAGTAGTGACAATCAAATTGGTGTATTGTTTGCTGATGGTCTCTGAAATATTTTGCGAAAGATCGTCCATCAACTTCCCCAGGTTCACGGTTGAACCTTCCACTTTTGCAGAATAATAACGGCTAGTTTCTGTTCCAATGATACTGGCCACAATGGTCAGATGACCGTCGTCCGACGTAAAAACCTGTCCAGCCACCAATACTTTCGCTCCTGTTATCTGGCCGATTTTTGCCGCCGCATCAGAACTGACCATGCCAGAAAGTCCGAACGCCTGTTCTTTGAGCGCTTTCTTCAACTCTGCACGTTCAACCATAATCAGATTTGTCTGAACCGATAAATCCGCCGTTACGAGCACCGTCACCTTTGACGCTAAATTGTGAATTGTTTGACGCCACGCATTCCACATCGATGCGTTCCAATTGGTATGCTTTAGTCCAAAATAGTGCGACGCTTCCCCGGCGGCCGTGAAATCATAAACGGCAACCGAAATCGGCTGCGAAATCGGCGGCGGCATATCTGCACCAATGACCACGCCGGCAAAGAATGTTAACACCAGAATGGAAAGAGATATTAGCTTCATTACATTAAATTCATTGTTGCGGTGACAAATCTGTTAAATCCGGCGCGTTCGGATTTAACGCCAGCTTGCAGAGGTGAATCAAGTTCAACTGCGCTTGCGGGTTCCCGGTCAGATTGGAAACCACACCCGTTTGCACCACCACCACGGCATTGGTATGTTCCATGACTGTGTAAAATGAGGGCAAAAGTCTTTCGCGCTTTTCCGGCGGCGGATGAAGCCAGACAATCGCCGTGCCTTTTTTTGCCAGCATTTTAATCTGCTTCGCCAGACCATCGCGCATTTGCGCCTTTGATTGGAACGGGCCGATGACGGCCAGCTTCCCCAAAAAATGTTCGAGGTCGGAATTTTCCAAATCTGTGAAGCGCAATTTCAGGCCTTTCAGCAGCGGCTTGAGCTGGTTCTGGGGATCAAATATCCCAACCGTTTCCTCGCCCGCCAACGGTTTCAACTCGGCCAGCAGATTGGTCGGGTAAACCAGCACCTCGGTTTTTCCCAAAACATGGTTCGTGTCATCCAGCCACTGAATCTGAAACTTCGTCTCCGCTTTTACCATCGGGAAATCCAGCGCCGCCGATTCGAGAATGGTCTGGCCGGGCAACACCTGCAGTTTTTTCCATGATTTATCCCCCAGAAGAACTGCCGTCGCCGAAGTGGTTTGCAAAAGCCGCGCCCGGATTTCGCCGGTGAAAGTCTGGTCGCCGCCGTTATGCCAGACCAAATCGATTGGCCGCGTCCCGCCGGCAAACACCCGCTGCGGCTCCCGGTCCGGCACCAACTGCAACTGCGCAGTAGCCGCCACCGGCCCGAAGCAGGCCAGCGCAAACATTATCCAGATGGCGGATAGTTTCATTTCTATCTAGTTAGACGAATCTCGATGGCGAATCCTTTGAAAAAAATCGAACTAAAGGGTTTTGGCCTCGATTTTAAGTTTCCGGCCCACATAAGCCGATTCGCCGCTGGACCAGACAAATTTTTTGCCTTCCAAAATAATCCCGCCGTCCGGCAGCGACAGCACCGTCAATTTCTGGCCCGCGATCTGGATCTCCTGACCGCTGAACGTCACCAGCGAGGTGCAGCTTTGGCCGTCGCAGATGCGGACGTAAAGGGGGGATGAAGCGGGCACATCGGCGCTGTCCGAGAGAACCACATTCAAACCGCGCTCGTCCGAGACGATCGCACGGACGCGATTGGGAAACAGCGCCAGCGTTTCGCGGATGATCTTAATGTTGGCCAGCCGGTCGTTTCCCGAGCCGGGCCGGGAATCCACCTGTCCATGCCAATGGCCGATGGCAAAGGCGACGACCACGCAAGTGGCCACCGCCAAGGCCCAGCCCCAACGCGGCAAAGCGCTCCGTGACGGGCGGGCAACTTGCTCGTTGTTCTTTATGCGGGCCACCAGTTGCCGCGAAAGCATCTCGCGGTCGGTTTCGGGAAACTCCGGCAGGCGCGCCTTTTTTAAGATGGAATCCAGTTCAGAGTTGGTCATGGGTAATTCCTTTCAAGATGCGTTTCAGTTTTCGGCGTGCGGCAAACAGTCGCCAGGAAATGGTGGCTTCCGTGCAGCCGAGCGTTTTAGCGGCCTCGGCATGGGTTTGGTTTTCATAGGCGGTCAGCACGATGGCGGCGCGCTGCTTGGCGGGCAGATATTTCAGGGATTCCTGCAACCGGTGCGAAATTTCATCGGGAAATACGACATCGGAACCTTTATCAGCCATGGTCTCCGCCGCCCATTGTTGCCGGATGCTTTCACGGCGATTTTCGCGGCGACGCCAGTCGAGACTCAAATTGACGGCAATCTGGTAAAGCCACGACGAGAATTTGGAATCCCGCTTGAATGACCTGAGTTCGTGATAGCCGCGCAAAAACGCGTCCTGCGTCAGCTCTTCGGCGTCCTGGTACGAGCCGGTCATGCGGAATACAACCGCTTGAATCATAATACGATATTGATCTACAAGCATCGCATAGGCCTCCGGATCGCCGGACAGGCTTTTTTCAATCAACTGGAATTCGTTGTCGGCTGACCCGGCCATGTGTGCCATTTTAATGAATAAGACGAACGGGGACACCAAATCCTTTGAAAAAAGTTAAAATACTTTTCCATTTGAATTTGAGCCCCTAAAACGGACGGGCAGCGGGGGTTTTGAGGGACCAAACGCTGAGACTTGAGACCTGAAATCCGGCTCACGCATAGACGCCAAGGCGCAAAGATTCCATGCCTTTTTTAGCTTTCCAGATGCTGCGGGACACAGTCCCGCGCTCCGAAATCAGGGCCATGACGCGCATGGGGTACTGGCAGACCGGGCAGCGCAGCGGATCAAAATGCGAGATCGGCATCCCGGAGAGGATTCAACAACCAACCAGAGAAAAGCGGAAATTCAACATTCAACAGCCAACATTCAACATTCAACAGCCGGGTCCCGTCCTGAAATAGGTTGTCACCCATGAAGCAAAAGCACGGCGGTCACAGACCGCCGCTACAATGAAACAAGGGTTTTGCAGAGGTCTCATTCGGCCACAACACCCGGAATCAAGGAGGCTAGCCAGCCGGGTCCGCTTACGATTGACCTAAAATCAGCTTCAAAATGTCATGAAGGGTTTTGCCGCCATTCATCGCCGTGCCGAGACCAATGACAATGGTTGAAAGCACGAGGGTGGCAATGCCACCGCCGATGAGCAGGTGCGCCTTTTTGCTGGAACCTTTCCATTCGTGGAAAATCCAACCCCACATCGTGGCGAAGATGATGATGCTCGCCATATGCAGCGTCCACGAGGCGAAATCATATTGGCCCATCTGCGTCGCGCCCATCGTGTAGAAGAAAAACTGGAAATACCAACAAGTGCCGGCGAGCGCAGAAAACAGATAATTGCCGAACACCGGGATTTTCAGATCCGTGACGATTTTGCCGCCCGCATCCGTTTCCACCGGACCATGTTCGCCGCTGCCAGTGCCGCCGTGATGCGCGTGTTCGGCTTTGACGTGGGAAGCGAGATACTGATAACCCGACCGGTTTTTGAAATTCAACAGCACACACCAGATGAAATTGGTGGTGAAGCCGCCGAGCAACAATACGGGCAGTGCGGGCAAGCCGGTCCAGATTTTATTGGTGCCGGCGGCGAGCGAGGCGGCGTTGATATCTTTTCCGGCCTGCAAGGCAAACGCAAAGCAGGCACTCATGATGCCGCAAAAAGTGGCGACTAAAATGCCTTTTTTGAAGCTAAACTCCTTGATGGTTTTCTGTTTTTGGTCCTCCGGCATCTCCGATTCCTTGGTGAACCCGGCCAGCGCGGCAATGGCGATGCCCACCAGGCAAATGCCAACTCCCGCCAGCGTCACCTGTCCCGAGGTGGATTTGATGATTTCAATGATGCTCGCTCCGCCGGAAAACACGGAAAAATTCGGCGTCAGCCATTTGAAAACCGGCGGAACCAGCGTGCCGAATGCAGCGCAATATCCCAAGGCCACACCGGTGCCGAGCGACAATCCGAGAAAGCGCATGGTCAGCCCATACGTCAATCCGCCAAACCCCCATAGCAGGCCGAAGAAATAGGTCCACCAGAGGGTTCCGCAGGATTGTTGTTTCAAGACGCCAAAGAGATCATTCGTCATGAAATAGGCGAACGCCCACGGACAAATAATCCAAGAAAAACAACCGCCCACCAGCCAATAGGTTTCCCACGACCATTTTTTCACGCCTTTGTAAGGCACATAAAAACTCCCGGAAGCCAAGCCGCCGAGCCAATGAAAGATTACACCGAGGAATGGATTCATAATGATTTAGTCAACAGTTTCTATTTCCGGACCGGTTGAGCAACTACAATTTTTTGCGCGGTCTGAAGGGTGACCGGACCAAGCAGGCCGGATTCCAACAACTGCGAATCTTTCACCCAGTGATGCCAGGTGGTGAAGGTCAGGCGACCGGTCGGGCTGGGCTTGCCGTCCAAAAACCACTGCGGCCACTCTTTGAGCTGCCTACCGTTCCACTCACGATCGTCCGGCAACTGCTCATCGCCGACAAGCCGGTTGGCCCAGAGGTTGGTAACCTTGACCACGAGCTTATTATGACCGGGCTTCGCAGCCTGGGTGACATTGACGCGGAACGGCGGCTTCCAAAGAACACCCAATTCCTGACCATTCAGCGTCACTTCGGCGAAGTTTTTCACCCCGCCAAGGTCCAGCCAAAGTTCGCGGCCAGCGGTCAATCGATCGGCGGAAATCTCAATTTCCCTTTCGTAAGCCGCCGTACCGGAGAAATACCGCACACCGTCATTGGTGTGTTCGGTCCACGAAATCAACTTATCCAGCGCGACCGCCGGGGGCGCGCCCCAGTTCGGCGGGAAGTTCAATGTCCATGCGCCGGAAATCGCCTGCGGCGAGGGCAGACCCGCGGACTCCGCATGCAGAACTTTTCCACTGGCGGTGGACAAGGTCACGCTGCCATCGCCCCACACCTTCACGACCGCCGAGCCATCGGCAGCCACGCTGGTTTCCCATGCTGGCGGCCGGCTGGCGACCAATGTTTCCGGCAGCGTGAGCGTGGTATTTTCGGGCACAATTGCCTGCCCCGGTTTCCCGGCGAGGGTGTAATCCACGCGCAGTTCCTTTTTGCGATTCACCGCCGGATCGCGGCCAAAAGCTCCGTTCTTTACAGTGACAACCAACTGGCCGCCGCTGATCAGCCCGGCAAGCTTTGCCGTCACATCCAACCCGCCAGCATCCTCGGTGGCCGCATAAACTGCGCGCTGAATTTCCAGCTTCGGCGAGACGGGTGAATCCGTCTTCATGCTGCCACTGACCGCGACGACATGATCCGCATGGTTCGCCGGGCAGCGGAAGATAACGAACACCGATTCGGCAGGCTGAAAATTCAACTGAACTTTGGTGCGCCCGTCCGAAATGCTCCAGACTGGCGCGGGCTCCACCGCTCCGGTTTCAGGATGCCACAGCTCCGGAATCCTGCCGCTGACACGGAACGTGCATTCGGCGGAATCAAACTGCCGCCGCTGGTTGGAAACAAAATAAATATCCGCTTCACCGGCGAGGCGATGGCAATAGGCCAGCCTAGTGGTGGACGGGTTGGTGAATTCAAAATCCGGCTTCAGGCCCGGTGCGGCAAAAACTTCAGGCAATGATTTACCCCAAACGACGCGACCTTTGCCCACGACGTTTTCCTGAATGTTACTGCCATCGCATTTGCCCCAGAGTGCGTCCGCCAACTGCTTCACCAGCTGGTCGCACCCGGGAAAATCCGTCAAGCTCGGCGAATGTTGCGGGCGCGAACCGATAACCGTCGCTCCGTCGCGCACCAGTTTTCCGATGCGCTCCAACAACGGCGGCGTCAGGTCCGAGTCATTTTGCGGCAGGACCAACGCGGCGTAATTGGCGCCGCTGGCCAAAGTGAGACGGCCATTTTTCACGGTCGCGCGGTGCAGCAGCACGTCGGCATTGACCGCGTCGAAATCGTAACCATCGGGCATTTTGGGATTGCCCAGCCGCATTTCGCTGGGGGCACTTTCGCCGTTGAAATAGGCAACGTCCGCCACGGCGCGGCCCTGTTGGAGGAGAAATTCGCAGCGCGAAATGTAGTCAATCCACGGCTTGCCCTGAAGCCACCACGTCACGGTGCGCTCAAAATGAAAGCCCCATTGCCCCATCGTCATGCCCGGCCAGGTGTTCGTCCACGGCTGCATGGCGTAACGGTGGAAGATGTAGCGATTCAAGCCCTGGGCAAAGGTGAGGTCGCCAAGCGTCTTGAGCGAATACGGATCGTCCTGCCAACGACCGGCCTTGGGGCCCGGCGAAGCGGTGAACGACTCCGCGCCGACGATCGTTTTCCCGTAAATGTGGGCGATGGACGCCGCGAGCTTGATGGAAGAATGCCCCTGGCTACCGCTCCAGAATTCGCCCATGACCACATCCGCCGGCGCGCCGCTCTGGAGCGATTCAAACGGGCCGGTGTAAGGTTCGACGGCATTCAGCAAACCATGTTGACGACACAACTCGGCGAAATGGCCGAAGTAATTTTCCGCAAACAGATCCGCGATGGTGCGGCGCAAGTCCCAGAGAAAACGTTCGGTGCGGGCCGGGCTGTCCACGATGCGACCAGTCATCGCCGGCAGGTAAGTCAACAGGTCGTAGCCGCGGCGTTTCCGGAATTCGGCGCGAAAATCCTTGTTCCAGTTCTGGCCGCCGACTTCATAGCTGTCAATCAGCGAGGTGGTAAGCGTCTTGCCGGCGAGCGGCCCGACATCGTCCAGAATCTTCTGCATAAAGCCATCCCAATGCGCGTCGAGCGCGGCCCGGCTGAACTTATCGCACTCCAAACCCGTGCCTTCCGCCGGCGCGGGATGATTGTTCCGGCCAGTGAGCGTGCAGCCGAGCCGCAACACCACCCACCTGCCGGCAGGAGCGCGCCAGTTTAATTTTCCATCGGTCGTCATCCGGGACGTGAGGTCAAGGATATCCCGCCGCTGCACGGCGCCGGTCGGATTGGAACCAGCATTGCCATCGGAAGTCACTTCGGTCTGCCCGGAAGCCACGCCGCCTTCCATCGTGATCTTCTTGCCAAGCTCGGCAACCGAGGCGCGTGGCTCCAGATAGATTTCCGCAACCGGAATCGTCGCGGCTTTATCTTTCTCTCCCGCGCTGAGCCCATTGAATTGAACACGCCAAAAACGCGCCAGCACCGGTTCGCCGCCCAATGAAACCAGACAAACGCCGGAGTTGTGCGAGCCAAACGCAAATTTCCCCACCGCTCGAAACGACCGACCGTCATCCGAGACGCGCACTTCGCCGCTGCATTGCGGCATGGCGGCACCGGCAACGATTTTCACCGCGCGCGCAGCAAACGGCTGTTTGAATTCCAACTGGGCAAACTGCAGCTGGCCCGGCTTGGGCGTTGGAAGCCGGATAAAGGTTTTGCTGTCACCATCCACAATTTTGCCGGCGGCCGGCGAATTACCGCTTGCCGAGGCGGATGGCGAAAAATCTTCCATGCGCAGGCTGTCCGCGTCCGAAACCGGATACGCCAGCACCGCAATGTCGCGATAGAAATCCAGCTTGGCCGGCGGCGGCGGCAGCGTGCCAATGAAATTTGTCGGTCCGTTCACCCAAACCTCACTGGAAACGACCTGCTGCATGGCGTTCTCCGGCGTGTTCCACGGGCCGCCGCTGCTTGACCAGCCCGCGCAGTTTTCCACCGTGAGATCGAGCCCCAGACGGTTCGCCTCCTGCACGGCAAATTTGAAGTCCTCGCGCCATTCGGGGCTCATGAATTTGACCGGGCCAGCCGGGATACCGCAATCCACGTTCACAATGGTAGCGCCGCCGAGGCCGATCTGCTTCATCGCTTCAAGGTCGGCGGTGATGCCGGCTTTGGTGATGTTGCCATTCATCCAGTGCCACCACGTCTGCGGCCTGGCGGAATCCGGCGGCGAAACGAACCCCCGCACCAGCGGATCCGTCATGGAAGATGCAGACTCCGCCGCAGACAGCAGCGACAGCGGCAACAACGTCACGAGAATAAGGAGAATGAGCTTATTCATAATATTTTTTGGAAGATTGATCAGCGGCGGTTTAGCTCCGATTCGCCAACACATCGCGCTCGTATTGCTTCACCTCGCCCAGCCACGCTTCGCCGACGGGAACGTCCTGGCGCTCGCAATAATAATCCCAAACCGCGCCAAACGGCAGCGTCCTGGCTTCCTCCTGCAACGCGAGGCGCGTGGTGAAATCTCCGCCCGCTTCCGCCGTACGGATCAGCGGCGTTTCCAGCAAGGCAATGAGCAGCGCACGGAGCATATTGCGTGTGCCAATCGTCCAAGCCGCGACGCGATTGATGCTGGCGTCGAAGTAATCCAACCCGATGTGAACGCGTTTCTCGAATCCGTTCACCGCGATTTCGCGGGCGATGGCCAGCAAATCGTCATTGAGAATCACCACGTGATCACTGTCCCAACGAACACCCCGGCTGACGTGCAGGAGAATCTCCGGCATGAATTGCAGCACGCTGGAGATCTTGTCCGCGATGCCTTCGGTCGGATGATAATGGCCGGCATCGAGCGTCAGCAGTTTCTTCCGGCTGACGGCGTAGCCCAGGTAAAATTCATGCGAACCAACGACGTAGCTTTCGCTGCCGATGCCGAACAGCTTCGGCTCCACGGCATCCAGGTTCAATTTTGGCGAAATGGCTTTCTTGAACACCACATCAAGCGATTCGGCCAGGCGTTCGCGAGGAGCGACGCGGTCGGCGGGCGTGTCCTTCATGCCGTCGGGAATCCACACGTTGGTCACGCACGTCTTGCCGAGCGCCTGGCCCATCGCCGCGCCGATTTCGCGCGAGCGGAGGCAATGCTCGATCCAGAACTTACGGACACTCTTGTCCGCGTGCGACAGCGTGAAACCATCGGCAGCCTTGGGATGCGAGAAGCAGGTCGGGTTGAAGTCGAGGCCAAGACCATTGTTCTTCGCCCAAGCAATCCAGTTGGCAAAATGCTTCGGCTCAATGGCGTCGCGATCCACCTTCTTGCCACCAAACTCGCCGTAGAAAGCATGAAGGTTCAGCCGATGCTGGCCGGGGATCAGCGACAGCGCCTGGTCGAGGTCGGCGCGGAGTTCCACCGGCGTGCGGGCTTTGCCGGGATAATTGCCGGTGACGGCGAGGCCGTTGCCGAGCGCGCCGCCGACATTTTCAAACCCGCCCACGTCATCGCCCTGCCAGCAGTGCAGCGAGATGGGGATTTGCGCAAGGGTTTTCAGCGCGTGGTCCACGTCCACGCCCAACGCGGCATAGCGTTCTTGGGCAAGTTCGTATGAAAAATGGCGATTTCGATTGGCTTTGAGCATAAAGAGCGGTGTTCGGGTTAAGGTGACGGCCGAAGTTTAGGGCATGGCCCTCGCCGCGTCCTTGACGATGCTGCCATTCATTAGCACTATCTTGCCAGCCATGCCGCACGCCATCCTCAAACGAAAAGACTGGTTTCGACCGGATGGATTTCCCATCGCGGTTGAGCGGCGCGATCCGCAGGAGCCATTTGGATTGCACGCGCATGAATTTGCGGAGATCGTCATCATCACCGCCGGCCGGGGCACGCACGTCACCGGGAAAGAGTCGTATCCCCTGAACACCGGGGATGTCTTTGTGATCGGCGGTTCCCGCCAGCATGATTACCACAGCATGGAGCGGTTGTGCCTGGTGAACATTCTCTTCCAGCCGGACAAATTAAACATGCGCGATTACGACTTGCGGACCCTGCCCGGCTATCACGCGCTGTTCATTTTGGAACCAGCCTGGCGGCAGCGGCATCAATTCAACAGCCGGCTGCGCCTGACACCGCAGGAGTTGAGCATCCTGATGGCCATGGTGGACAAACTGGAGGAAGAACTGCGGACACGGGCGGATGGCTTCAAGTTCATGGCCACGGCCGCCTTCATGCAAATCGTGGGGCATCTATCGCGATGCTTTGCCAAAGCGAAAAATCCCGATTCCCGCGCCCTGCTCCGCATCGGCGAGGCCATCAGTCATCTCGAAGCAAATTTTCAAGAACCGATCGACTTAGACCAACTGGCGAAAACCGCCCACATGTCGAAACGCAATTTCATGCGAAATTTTCAAGCCGCCATGGGCAACTCCCCCATTGCCCATCTGGTCCAACTGCGCGTGAACCACGCCGCCGCACTGCTCCGCCGCACCGAACACAGCGTGACGGAAATCGCCTTTCAAGCCGGGTTTGGAGACAGCAATTACTTCGCGCGCCAATTCCGTAAATTGCTGGGAGTGACGCCCAGCGATTATCGCCAGCAACACAACCGGCTAGGCTAATCTGGCCGCACCGGCACCCGCGCTTGAATCATCAAGCCAAATGGGAAGCCCGATACTCCGAAGGAGAACAGCCGCAATAACGGGTGAAAGCCCGCGCAAAATAGGCGGCATCAGGAATGCCCACCGCACCGGCCACCTGCTTCACCGGCTCACGACTGGTCAACAGAAGATACTGGGCCCGCTCCATGCGCCGCTGCATCAAATATTCGAGCGGCCGCACGCCAACCAGCTCCTTGAAGCGATCCGAGAAGTAAGTGGGATGCAATTTCACCACGCGCGCCAAATCGCCCAGCAGGATGGTTTCGCTCATGTGGGAATGGATGTATTCCTGCACGGCCAGAAATTGCCGGGTGGCACGGGCATGAACCCCTTCATGACTGCGTGCCGTCCGCAAAAACGGCGCCAATAGCAGCGTCAAAATCCCGCTGGCTTCAAACGAATCCACGGCGGGAACTTCATGCGCCGCCTGTTCAACCGCCAGCGGATAGCGGCGATATTCTTCCTGGGCGGGATCAAAGCAGGGAAGTTTCCGATCCGGATAAAGCGCTTCAATCCTTTGAAATTGCTCAAGCATGGCCGGCGCCGCCGGAATTTGAAAATCGATATCCAGCAACGACAGCAAGTCATTCCCCGTCGGCAGCCGGGAGACGAAATGCAGATGATAGTGATCCAGGCGGCGAGGGCAGAAACAATCGTGCACCGTGAAGGGGGGCAGCAGATACAGCCGGCCGGGCTGGAGCCGAAACTCCCGCTGATGGTGCCGCACCACGGCATGACCCTCCAAAACCAGCCACAGCCGCGAGAACGGACTGATCACATTCCGGAAATTCCACCAGCGCCCGGCCACCGTACGCTGAACCGCCAGAATGCGCATATCCAGAGCATGCAGTGATTCCTGGTTCAGGGCGGCGTTCATATTCAGTTGGCCAAGCCTTTAAGGTGCGCGAAGGCTCCAGGGAAAGTCAACTTCCCCGCTTTGGCAAATTCAAAAACAACCGGTTCCAAATTGTCATTGTTCAAAAATCAACTTTGGGAATAACTTTGTGAACAAGAAAAGCAAGTTTGACTTGCCGCTGAATTTTGAGCAGCGATTCTGTCGGCATGATTGATTCCGTTTCTGACCCGCTGGCCGGCGGGAGCGCTCCCGATGCAGGGACTGATTTGAAGAAAACCCGCCGCCAAAAAGCGGCCCGCAGCGACGCCCGCCCGGCCCTGGACCGCCTGCCGCCGCACTCGCCAGAGGCGGAAATGGGCGTGCTGGGGTGCGCGTTACTGGATCCCAACCAGTGCATTGGAGAGTGCATCGAAAAGCTCAAAGACGATGGCAAAATGGCGTTTTATGACCTCCGGCACCAGACGATTTACGAGACGCTTTCGGCGATGTTCGACGCGAAGCACCCGATTGATTTGATTACGGTGCAGCAGCATTTGAAAGACCGACAGCTGCTCGACCAAGTCGGCGGCATTCCGTATTTGAGCCAGTTGCAGGATGCCGTACCGAGCGCGGCGAACTTGAGCTACTATCTGGACATCGTCCGGGAAAAACACCTGCTGCGAAAACTCATCACCACCTGCAGCGGGGTGGTGGGAAAAGTTTACGACTATGAGGGGAATGTGGAAGAACTGCTGGACGAGGTGGAAAAGGAAGTGCTCCGCGTGAACGAGTCGCGCGCGCAGGGCGGCAACCTGCCGATCAAGACGCTGGTCGGCAAGGCGGTGGAGAAGATTCAGAATTACTTTGACCGCAAGGGCGCGCTGGACGGGCTGGCGACCGGCTTCATGGACCTGGACAAGATGACGGACGGGTTGCATGGCAAAGAAATGATCGTCATCGCCGCGCGCCCCTCGATGGGCAAAACGTCGCTGGCCATGAACATTGCGGAGCACGTGGCGCTGGAACTGAATCTGCCCGTAGGCGTGTTCAGTTTGGAAATGGGGGCCGAATCGCTGATCATGCGCATGATGTGTTCGCTGGCACGGGTGAATATGCGAAACATCCGGGACGGCTTCATGGCGGAAACAGATTTTCCAAAACTGACCAGCGCGGCGGGCCGGCTTTCCCGCGCGCCTTTGTTCATTGACGACACGGCGGGGCTTTCGATTTTACAGTTGCGGGCACGGGCGCGGCGGATGGCGCAGCAACATGGCATCAAGCTGTTTGTCATTGACTATTTACAGCTTCTAAACTCTACTGCGCGGCGTTCGCAGGAGAACCGGCAACAGGAAATCGCGGACATTTCCAGCGGCATCAAGGCGCTGGCCAAAGAGCTGGACGTGCCGGTGATCGTGTTGAGCCAGCTGAATCGCGAACTGGAGAAAGACAAAAGCCGCAAGCCGCGTTTGAGCGACTTGCGCGAATCCGGCTCCATCGAGCAGGATGCTGATCTGGTCGCCTTGCTGTACAAGCCGGATGCGGGTGATGACGAAGATGGCAACGCGGTGGAAAGCGACGGGGTGCCGGTGAATTTATTAATCGCCAAGCAACGCAACGGCCCGACGGGCGATGTTCACATGACATTCATGAAACCCTATACACGATTTGAAAGCGCAACGAATAGAATCAGCGATGAAGACGTGCCGACTGGCAGATAAAAAAATGAAATCCATCATTCGACCGCTGGGAATCTCCCTGGTTTTAGGGTGCGCCACCGCCGCCATGGCGCAGAGCACCGGGCCAAAAATTGACCGCGTTGACATCAAATTTGTCGGGCCAGCCTCGGTCAGCGAAGATTTTATCCGCTCCAATATCAAGCTAAAAACCGGCGCGACGTATTTGCCGGGCATGACGCAGGATGACGTCCATTCACTCTACAGCACCGGCCAATTTTATAACATCCGCGTCGCGGTGGATCAATCGGCCAGCGGCGTGGTGCTGACCTACAACATTCAGGTGCGTCCGCGCATCACGGACATCAAGATCGAAGGCAACAAGGAATTAAGCGATTCAAAGCTCAAGAAAAAGATCACCGTCAAAACCGGCGAACCGCTGGATGAGCAAAAACTGTTCACGATCGTGCAGGAGATGAAAAAGCTGTATGAAAAATACGGCCTCGCCGAAACCCAGGTGAAATATGTGCTCAACATAGAGGAAACCACCGGCCACGGCACGGTGACCTTTCATATCGAGGAGAGCACGCTGGTCAAAATCAAGGACGTCCAGTTTCTCGGAGCCACGGTCTTTCCGCAAAAGGAACTGCGCTCGGAAGTTAAAACGACTCGACGGTGGATGTTTTCCTGGCTGACCGGCAGCGGCTATTTCCAACAGGATGAATTTGATGGCGACCGCGAACGTTTAGCGGAATTTTACCGCAGCCGCGGCTACCTTGATTTTGAAGTCAAGGACGTGAAGCTTGACCGGCCCACGACCAACTCCATGAACGTAAAATTTTACGTTTATGAAGGCCAGCAATACAAGCTCGGCTCGGTCAAGTTCACCGGGAGCAAGATGTTTTCCGACGCGGAAATCGTCAAAGGCCTGCAAATCGTCCATGCCTACCAACATTCCAAAGCCAAGCTCGGGCCGAACGGCCTGCCGATGGATGTGGGCAACATTTTCACACCTTCCGGCCTCACCAAGGATAATGAGGCCATACAGGATTTCTACGGCAGCAAGGGTTACATTGAGATTGCGCAAGGCCAGGCGTTGCGCACCTTGCGGGTGCCCAACACGGAAAAGCTCACGATGGATTTGGAATTTCAAATTGGCGAATGCCAAAAATCCTACGTCCAGAAAATTGACATCCGCGGCAACCTCAAAACCAAGGACAAAGTGCTCCGCCGTGAACTGGCCATTGCTCCGGGCGACGTCATGGACATGGTTCGCATCAAGATCAGCCAACAGCGACTCGAAGGGTTGCAGTTTTTTGAAAAGGTTGACATCCGCCCCGAACCGACCGACCCCCCAATCGCCGGCCGCAAAAACGTGGCGGTCAATGTCACCGAGCAAAACACCGGCAACTTCACCATCGGTGCCGGCTTCAGTTCCGTGGATGCGCTGGTTGGTTACGCGGAAGTCTCGCAATCCAATTTTGATTTGTTCCACCCGCCCTACTTCACCGGTGGCGGCCAGAAAATGCGCGTGCGCGTCCAGATAGGCACAAAGCGGCAAGATTATGAAGTATCTTACCTCGAACCGTGGTTCCTCAACCGCAAGCTCTCGTTAGGCGTGGATCTCTACCGCCGACAGCTCTATTACGAAAGTCCCAACAGTCTATACGATAAAATCATCACCGGGGCCAAGATAAGCCTCACGCGCGCACTCGGCAGCGACTTTCTGATCGGCAGCGTTCATTACACACTGGAAGATGTTGGCATTTCCCTAAACAGCACCAACACCTACTCCCCCCCCAGCGGGGTCCCGCCATCCATCGTCAAGGAATCCGGCGATCATCTTTACCATCGTTTCGGCGGGTCACTGGCTTACGACACGCGCAACAGCACCATGCTGCCTAATCACGGCCAGCGCTCCGAATTGTCCGGCGAATTCAGCGCGGGCGACACATCATTTTACAAAGTGGAATTGACCTCCTCCTGGTTTTTCCCCGGTCTCCTAAAAGGCCATGTGCTGGAACTTGCAGGCCGTTACGGCATTGCCGATGGTGTTTCCGGCGGCGACGTGCCGTTTTATGACCGCTATTATTTGGGCGGACTTTATTCGATGCGCGGTTTTAAATACCGCTATGTCGCACCGCGCGAAGGTGGATTTGACGAACCCGTCGGTGGCGACTCTTACTGGTTTGGCACGGCGGAATACAGCGTTCCCATTTTTGAAAAAGACGGCGGCATCGGTTTGCGTTTTGCCCTGTTCTACGACATTGGCGCCGTTGACGTTTCACCTTATTCCTTCTCCAGCCTATACAGCGACAACTGGGGGGTAGGCATGCGCCTGAACATCCCGCACCTCGGCCCACTCCGTTTGGATTACGGCATTCCCATCACCCACGACAGTTACAACAGCAGCAGCGGCCAGTTCCAATTTGGCGTCGGCTACACCCGCCAATTTTAACCCGCAACGAGCATTTTGTGCTGACATTCTAAAGAAAAACTGCTTCCATTTCCCGACATGAAAAAACTGCAACTGACCATCTTAACGTTTACCCTGCTGGCCATAATGGCCTGCTCCGCCAACGCGCAAACCAAAACTGCGTCCGTGGACATGAAGAAACTGTTTGATGGCTACTGGAAAACCAAGCAAGCCCAGACGGCCCTGGAAAACCGCAAAATCGAACTCCGCAAGGATATCAAGGATATGACCGATAACCTTGAAAAATCCCAAACCGAATACAAAAAACTTCTCGATGAGGCCATGGACCAGGCCATCTCGACGGACGAACGGGAAAAGCGGAAACAAGCCGCCGGGGACAAGGCCAAGGAAATGAGCAATGCCAAAATCGCCCTCGATCAATTCCAGCGCCAAGCCGAGGCGCAGCTCGCCGACCAGAGCCAGCGCATGAGCGGCAACATCGTCACCGAAATCCGCAAGGCGGTGGCGGACAACGCCAAAGCCGGAAATTACACTATTGTGCTCAATGCCAACACTGCGGAAGTCGTCGTCTATGTCGAACCCGGCATCGACATCACGGAAAGCGTGCTGAAACAACTCAATGCCGGCGCGCCCGTGGACGTGACCAAACCAGCGCTGCCATTAAACATCAGCACCAAAGCTCCGTAAGCACCGGATTTAATTTAAATTCACGCTTGCCCCACCGAGCGCGGACCGATATAGTTCGCGCTCTTTTTTATAACTAATTTATTTATGCGTCGTCCCAAAGGCATCAAGACCAAGAAAGCCGCTGCCAAGCGCTTTAAAATCACCGCCACCGGCAAAGTCCTGCGCCACCGCGCCGGCCGCCGCCATCTGGCACAATCCAAAAATGCCAAGCGCCGCCGCCATCTCGGCAAGGCGGCGGTCGTTGATTCGACGGACGTCTATCGCATCACCCAAAGCATGCCCTTCAGCCACCGCGGCTGATTCAACCAACCCAACTTTAACACTGAACTAAAATGCGCGTTACCAACTCCCCCGCTTCCCGCAAACGTCGTGGAAGAATGCTGACAGCTGCCAAGGGCTTCCGCCTGAAGCGCTCCAAACTTTACCGCTATGCGTCCGACGCCGTGGATCACGGCCGGCAGTATGCCTACCGGGATCGCCGCACCAAGAAGCGCAATTACCGCTATCTCTGGCAGATTCGCATCAATGCCGCCGTGCGCGAACTCGGCCTGACCTACAGCCGCTTCATCGAAGGTCTCAAAGCCGCCAAGTGCGAACTCGACCGCAAGGTGCTCGCCGATATCGCCGCCACGGACGCGGCCGCGTTTGGTGAAATCGTCAACCTCGCCAAGAAGGCGCTGAAAGCCAAGCCCGCCGCCACGCTGGCCAAGGCTTAATCGGCTACAGAAAACTCTCGACGGGCGACCCGCAACGGTCGCCCGTTTTTCTTTTCTTCCATCGACTATCAGGTATTCTAGCTCCTCAAATTTATGGGATTTCTGAACGACATCGAGCCGCTCAAGCAAACGGCGCTCACCGAACTCAACGCCGCCGCCGACCTCGCCGCTTTGGAGCAAACCAAAGGGGCATGGATCGGGCCGAACGGCAAGTTCACCGCGCTGATGAAACAGCTCGGCACGCTCTCCAGGGAAGAAAAGCCCGCCGCCGGCAAGCTCATCAATGCCGCCAAGGTGGAACTCGAAGCCGCGCTGGTTGCCCGCCGGGAAACGCTGGAAATGAAAGCCGCGCTGCCGAAAGAGCCGACCGATTTCACCTTGCCCGGACGTCGCCGTGCGCTCGGCAAACTGCATCCGCTCACGCAGGTCACCGACGACATCGTCCGCGCGTTTCGCAAGATCGGTTTCGCCGTCGCCGACGGGCCGGAGATCGAAGACGAATATCATTGTTTCGACGCGCTCAACACGCCCGCCGACCATCCGGCGCGCGATTCGCAGGACACTTTTTATTTAAACACAACGGACAAGCGCCTGCTCCGCACGCACACTTCGTCCGTGCAGATTCGGGTGATGGAAAAGCAAGCGCCGCCCGTGCGCATCATCGTGCCGGGCCGCGTGTATCGCCGCGATAACGCCGATGCCACCCATAATCCCACCTTTCATCAGATCGAAGGGCTTTACGTTGATAAAAATGTGACGGTCGGCGACCTCAAGGGCACGGTGGAATTTGTTTTCAAGGAACTCATGGGCAGCGACGTGAAGATCCGTTTCCGTCCGCATTATTTCAGCTACACCGAGCCGAGCTACGAGATTGATTTCACCAACGCGCTCGTCAAGAAGATGGGCAAGGACTGGCTGGAGATCGCCGGCTGCGGCATGGTGCATCCGCAAGTGTTTGAAACCGTCGGCTACGATCCGGAAGTGTGGACCGGCTGGGCTTTCGGCTTCGGCATCGAACGCATCGCCATGCTCCGCTACGGCATCAACGACATCCGCCTCTTCTACGAAAACGACGTGCGGTTCTTGAAACAGTTTTAATTTTTATGGGTCAGAAACAAATCCCAACCTACGACCGGTTAATGAATCCGCTGCTCAAAGCGCTGCGCGATCTTGGTGGCTCTGGCTCAACGGATGAAATATATCAACGCGTCTCGGAAAACTTAAAATTGCCGGAAGATGTCCTGAGTGTTTTGCACGATCCGGAGACAAGCAATCAAACCGAAGTGCAATACCGTTTGGCTTGGGCGCGAACCTATCTGAAAAAGTTTGGCTTCCTTGAAAGCCCGCAACGCGGGCTTTGGTCGCTGACAGCTAAAGCTGAATCAACTTCGGAAGTAGATACAAAACAGGTTCAGCGTTTCGTTCGTGAACTCGACCGCAAAGAAAAAATAGCAAAGCCATCCGCCAAACAAGGTGAAGAAGTTGAGACTGAATCAGAAAAGCCAGAAGAAGCAAAAGCGTGGCGCTCAAATCTGCATTCAATTTTGACCAAGACACTTTCGCCGGCGGCTTTTGAACGACTGATCCAGCGGGTGCTTCGTGAATCTGGGTTCATTCAAGTTGAAGTCACTGGTCGCAGCGGCGATGGTGGCATTGACGGCAAAGGTATAGCTCGCATCCACGGTTTCATGAGCTTCCACGTTGTATTTCAATGCAAGCGTTGGCAAGGGGTTGTCGGCTCGGCAGAAATTCGAGATTTTCGTGGAGCGATGGTTGGCCGTGCAGACAAAGGGCTTTTCATCACAACCGGTTCTTTCTCCCGTGACGCGCTCAAAGAAGCCGTTCGCGACGGTGCACCACCGATTGATTTGATTGACGGCGACCAGCTTGCCGAGAAATTGAAAGAATTGAAATTGGGCGTTGTCACCGAGTTGATTGAAAATGTTTCGGTGAACGAAGACTGGTTCAAACAGATTTAATTTCCAAATGAAAGTCCGCCTTCACTGGCTCAAACAGGGCGTTGATTTCAAAGGGGCGACGGGGAATTGACCGGGCGGCTCACCATGCTCGGCTTCACCATCAAATCGTGTTTGGCAGCCACGGAGTGGCGGCAGATAGTAGCCCACAGCGCAAGCTGTGGGTTGAACGCGTTGAGATTTACCAACCCCGGAGGGGCGACAGAAAAACACCATCCATTCACCCAATGTCTTTCGCCCCGCCGGGGCTGGAACCCGTTTGCGTTTGTTCCCACGGTTGGCACCGTGGGCTACTACCTGTCGCCGTTCCACGGCTAAAAATATTTTCATGAAAATCACCCTTAACCGGCTCAAACGGGGCATTGATTTCAAGGGGTGACGAGGTTTTGACCGGGCGGTTCATCGGCTAGGCGGTTTTTGGCGGTATTTTGCATAGACTGCCGTTTTTCAAATTTTCAAGCTTGTGGACGAGGTTTGATATCTTGTCCAGATCGTCTGCAACCCTGTTTTCCAAGTTTGGGTCAGGATATTTCAGCCTTGAAATGCCTCGGATCAAGGTTGAAATGCTCCATTCCAAGCTTGCAATGCTTCATTGCAGGTTTGAAATGCCATTTTGCAGACTTACATAGCCTTTTTGCAGGTTTAAAAAATCATTTTACAGACTTGCAAAGACATTTTACAGACTTGCAAAGACATTTTGCAGACTAACAAAATCATTTTGTAAGCTTACAAAGCCCGATTTTTTCCAAAAAATTGGACAGCAAAAGCTTAAAATGCCCCTTCAAAAGCCTGTCCTGAAGCGTCTCAAGTTTGTTTAGTGGCTGGTTTTCAATAGTTTGCCCGAATTCACGGCGGTTTTGGTTAAAATCGGCACTCTGGATTCGAACGGTCAAAGCTCCAGCAGGCCTGGCGCACCCCAAAACGCTTCACGTTGTCGTGGATTTCGTCGCCCGCAAGCGATCAAACTTCATCCGCAAGGGATGGCGAACCGTGAGGATTGAGAAGCAAACCGTCACCCGTTCGATGTTCATTTGGGCGCTTTTGATGGTTTCGCCGGTTTTCAACGGTGATTTCCCAGCGGACCCGTTGCTTTGAATTTTATTTCATAACGAGTCGGTTTATGGCTCAATGTAGCACAAATTATTTTAATAAAATCACATTGAACTGGCTCAAACAATACGTTGATTTCAACTGGCCGCCCGGTCGGTTCCTTGCCGGCTGCCTCATGACGTGTCTGTTGGCCAGCAGTCTGGCGGCGGCTGAATCGCGCCGCGCGGACCACGTTTTCATCATCAGCTTTGACCAGGGCGACCCGGACTTGATCCAGCAAAGCGAGATGCCGGTGTTTCAACAGATGGCCGCGGAAGGCGCGCATTCGTGGAACGCCTTCACCATCGTGCCCAGCCTCACCCTGTCCGCCCACACCTCGATGCTCACGGGCGTCGGACCGCAGGCGCACCAGATTCTTTGGAACGATTACCAACCCGCCAAGGGAGTGGTGAAGTTGCCGACGATTTTCAAACTCGCCAAACAGCGCGGCTTGAAAACCGCGATGTTTGTGGGCAAGGAAAAGTTCAAGCACCTGCTGTTGCCCGGCAGCGTGGACGCTTTTATCTGGCCGCAGCCGGATGACGGCGCGTTGTCCGTGGCCAAGGCTTTTGCCGCGCAGGTGAAGACGCTGCAACCCAACCTGTGTTTCATCCATTTTCGCGATCCCGACACCCAGGGGCACAAATATGGCTCGCATTCGCCGGAAAAGAAAATGGCGCTGAAGGATTGCGATCTGGCGCTGGGCATCATCAAGAACGCCATCGCCGAGGCCGAATTGACAAACAGCGTCATCATCCTGACCGCCGACCACGGTTCGCATGACATCAAGAATAACAACGGCAAAATTGCCGGCGCGCATGGCTCTGCGGAAACCTGCGATGTCGTGATACCGTGGGTGGCCTGGGGCAAAGGCGTGAAGAAGAATTTCGCAGTCACCGCGCCAATCATCCAATACGACACTGCCGCCACGACGCTCTGGCTGCTGGGCGTGCCACTGCCGGAATACTTCTGGGGCCGCCCCGTCACCAGCGCATTTGAGGTCACCGCCGAACAACCAAATTGATTTTATTCCAAAGCCCGGAACATCATCTGACTTTTCCAAACACAAAACCTCTGCATGGATCTGAACGCGTGGCAAAAAAACTGGAATGAGCTGGGCAAAGACGATCCCCTTTGGGTGGTGCTGACTAATCCGGCGAAAAAAGGCGGACGCTGGCAGCCCGAGGAGTTTTTTCAAACCGGGATTGAGGAAATCAACGGTTTGCTGGCCAAACTGGCCTCCCTCAAGCCAGCATTGCCGCGCAGTCGGGCGCTTGATTTCGGCTGTGGCGTCGGCCGGCTCACCCAGGCGCTGGCGGGATATTTTACCGAGGTTCACGGCGTGGACATCTCGCCCTCGATGATCGGCCATGCCAACCGGTTTAATCGCCAGCCGGAAAAATGCACCTACCATGTGAATCCGGAAAACAATCTGGCGCTTTTCCCGGCAAATCATTTTGACCTGATTTATTCCAGCATCACGCTGCAGCACATTGAACCGCGCTTCGCCAAAAATTACATCCGCGAATTCGTGCGCGTCCTGAAACCCGGCGGCGCGGCGGCATTCCAGTTTCTCCAGCCATCCTTCATCCGCAGCCTGGTTCCCGATGCCGCCGCCATGGCTTGGCGGAAATTCAAATTTGGCAACAAGCCGTTCATCGGCATGTTCGGCATGAAAGACCGCGAAATCTCCCGACTGTTGCACGAGTCCGGGGCCAGCACGTTGACCGCAATCCATTCAGACACGGAACACGCCCGCTGGACCAACCGGCAATATTTCATCACCAAGCCTTAAAATTATTTTTTACCATGAAAGTCACCCTGAACTGGCTCAAACAATACGTTGATTTCAACTGGTCGCCCGAGGAATTGACCGAACGGCTCACCATGCTCGGCCTCGAAGTCGAGGGCGTACAGAAAATATCGGCCGCCTTTGAAGGCATCGTCGTGGCGCAGGTCATCGCGCGCGACAAGCATCCGAACGCCGACAAGCTCTCTGTCTGCCGCGTCAACGATGGCACAGGCGAACGCCAGATCGTCTGCGGCGCGCAGAATTTCAAGGCGGGCGACAAAGTGCCGCTCATCCTGCCCGGCGCGTCGCTGCCCATGAAAGAGGGCGACAAAGAGCCTTTCACCATCAAGGTCGGCAAGATTCGCAGCGTGGAATCGCACGGCATGATGTGTTCCCACGAGGAACTCGGACTCGACCCCGAAGCCATTGGTCACAAGAAGGAAGACGGCCTGCTCCTCCTGCGCGAGGACGCGAAGGTCGGCCAGCCGTTCGCCGAATATCTCGGCCGCAGCGGCAGCGACGTGGTTTATGATCTCGAAATCACACCGAATCGCCCGGATTTGAACAGCGTCATCGGCATCGCCCGCGAAATTGCGGCGCTCACGGGGAATCCGCTGCGGATTCCAGACGTCGGAAGCCAGAAGTCAGAAGTCAGAACGGACACTTTGATTGCGGTGAGAATTGAAGACGCGGAGCTCTGCCCGCGTTACACCGCGCGGGTCATCAAAGGCGTGAAAATCGGGCCGAGTCCCGCCTGGTTACGCGACACGCTGGAGAAAGTCGGCATCCGCAGCATCAGCAACGTCGTGGACGTGACGAACTACGTCATGCTGGAAAGCGGACAGCCGCTGCATGCGTTCGATTATCACCTCATCACCAAGAGTGCGGACGGCAAGCCAACCATCGTGGTCCGCCGCGCCACGGCCGGGGAAAAGTTCAAGACACTCGACAATCAGGAACGCCCACTCACGAACGAGATGCTGCTCATCGCCGACGAACAGAAGGGCATCGCACTGGCCGGGGTCATGGGGGGCGCGAACACGGAGATCAACAACCTGACCTCGGACGTGCTCATCGAGAGCGCGTATTTCACACCGGTTAATATCCGCCGCACCAGCAAACGGCTCGGCCTGCGCAGTGAATCCAGCTACCGCTTCGAGCGCGGGGCAGACGCAGGAATCTGCGACTGGGCGAGCCAGCGCGCGGCTCAATTAATCCTCGAAACCGCCGGCGGCCAGCTGGCGGAAGGCGTCGTGGACATTTATCCCTCCCCCGCCCAGCCGAAGGAACTCACCTTGCATTTTGCCCATTCAAAAAACCTGCTGGGCATCGGCATCTCCCACGCCGATCAGGTCTCGTATCTGAACAAGCTCGGCTTGGAAACGGTTTCGCAGCAGCCCGGCGAATGCACCTTCCGCGTGCCGTCGTGGCGCGTGGACTTCAAGCGCGAAGTGGATCTGATCGAGGAAGTCGGCCGGCTTTACGGCGTGGATAAGATTCCCGCCACCTCGCCGCGCGGCGCACTGGGCACGAATGACTTTGATTCCGTCTTTGACCAGATCGGCGAAGCCCGCCGCATCCTTACCGGCCTCGGCTTAAACGAAGCGCAAGGCCAGACGCTGATTGCGAAGTCAGAAGTCAGAAGCCAGAAGCCAGAAGAAATCGTCGCGCTCGCGAACCCGTTGAGCTCGGACATGGATGTGCTGCGACCGAGTTTGCTGCCGGGCCTGATCCATTCGCTGCGACACAACGTCAGCCGCAAGAACTACGACGCCGCGCTGTTTGAGATCGGCCGCGTGTTCATCAATGTGAACGGCCAGACGAAGGAAAATCGCAGTGTGGCTATCGCCATCACGGGCCAGCGCGCCCTGCCCTTCTGGAGCGGCGGGGAACGAGAGGCGAAATTCGACGCCTACGACTTGAAGGGCCTCGTCGAGGAAATGCTGGAGCAATTCGGCCTGCGCGGCATCGCGTTCGGCAAGCGCACGGAAAGCACGGCGCTGTTCCTTGAATCCGCCGCCGTGACACTAGGCGGCAAACTGCCTTTGGGCGAACTTGGCCAGCTACTCCCGACACTCGCCAAGAAATACGATTTGCGCGACGGCGTGTTCCTTGCTGAATTTAATCTGGACACACTGCTGGCCAGGCGCAATCCGGCCAAATCGTTCAAGGCGCTGCCACAATTCCCTTCCAGCCGCCGCGACGTGGCGATGATCGTGCCGGAAACCGTGACCCACGAAACGGTATGGCAGGCGGTCAAGCAGGCCAAGGCCGCGAATCTGGAGAGCGTGGAACTGTTCGACGTATTCCGGGGCAAGAATGTTCCCGAAGGCCAGAAGAGCGTGGCGTATGCGTTCACCTATCGCGCTCCGGACAAGACCTTGACCGATACGGATGTAAATTCCGCCCATGAAAAAGTTTTAGAGACGTTGAAAGCGCAGTTGAAAGCAGAACTGCGGGCGTAATTAGGCGTCCACTCCCAGCGGTGGAATCGGACAATCCAACGTGTCGGCAATGGCCCGGAGCAATTCCGCTTCCGCTTCCTGAATCACGCCGTCTGCGCCGACGACGCGGGCGCAGGCTTCAATCAGGTTTTTCTTGATAATCGGCACGGCGAGCATGAGCCGGTCGAGCGCACGATCAATCGCGTCCACGCCGCACTGATCGCGCGCCAGCAGCTCCAGCGGCACGCCGACGGGAGCACGAAGAAACGGCGCGCCGGAGTCGAAGGCCTTTTTTATCTCCTCATTGCGATCACTGCCGACATTGGCCAGCGCGGACAGAACCACCACGCAGTCCGGCACCAACGGCTTAAGCGTGTAAAACTGCACGGTGGCAGGGCGGGAATAGCCAAACTTCGGCCCGAGATGATGAAAAACAATCTTTTGCAGCACGAATTCAAACAGTTCGATCTGATCATCGCTGGCGGCAAGCCATTCCACGGTCTGTGAAAATTGCTGAAACTGGTCAGCGGCAAGGTTCCGCAAGGCACCGATGGCCAGGTTGACCAAGGGCAGCCGCGCACGCTGGGCCACGGTGGACACATCGGGGAAAAGCGCCGCGGCTTTGGCGGACACGGAGGCATTGACGCGCCGGCTGATCTCGGCGAGCTGCTCCCCGCGCAATTTTTCTTCGCGACTCAAGAGCAACGCGTAAATCAAGGCTGAGGCGTCCAGCGGCTCGCGAGCGGTCGCTCGCAGGCTTTCCGGCATCGCCTCGCGCATTTGCTCCGCATATTTCAGGTGCAACGGCGTGGGATTGCCAAGATGCGGAACAACCGCATCGGACCGGATGACCGGCGAGCGCGCCGATTCCCCGGCGACCACGGCTCCGCCGAGGATGGCGTCAAGAATTTGCGGCAGCGGCTGCCGATGATGTTCCAGCTCGGAAAGGGCAGCGCGGTTGACGGTTTCGACTTGCTCCGCCTTGAGCGGCGGGAATTTTCCGTCCCACGCCGGGTCAATCGCGTGGATGCGGTCGGGAATGGGCGGATGCGTGGCCATCGCCCCAAACATGGCGAGGCCAAGGCCGTTGCCGAAAAACATGTGGCAGAGATCGGGGGCGTGCTCGGATTCCAGCTTGGAGCCGAAGCTGTAGCGCCCGATTTTCTGCAGCGCGCCGGAAAGCCCGCCAGGATTGCGCGTAAACTGCACCGAGGAGGCATCGGCGAGAAATTCACGCTGGCGGCTGACGGCAGCCTGGATCAGCCGGCCGAAGAAAACGCCGATGGCTCCAAGAATGATGAGAGCCAGACCGAACAGCGGCAACGCACTGTTGCGGTCGCGACTGTTGCCGCTGCGGGTGTTCAGCAGGATGCGGCCAATCGTGGCCAGGCAGAGCAAGCCGAAGATGATACCGATGAGCCGGAGGTTCAACTTCATGTCCCCGTTCAAAATGTGGCTGAATTCGTGACCGATGACCCCCTGCAGTTCGTCGCGGGACAGCATTTCAATGCAGCCGCGCGTCACGCCGATGGCGGCGTCGCCGGTCGAGTGGCCGGCGGCAAAAGCGTTGATGCCGCGTTCGTTGGGCAGCACATAGACCTGCGGCATCGCCACGCCGGCCGCGATGGACATCTCCTCGACGACATTGAGCAGCTTGCGTTCATTCGGGTCCGTGGTGTTTTGATTCACGAGGCATCCCCCCATCAACGTCGCCACCGCGCTGCCGCCGGCGGACAGTTCGCTGGTCTTGTAGGCGCTGCCGAGGAAGATCACCGCCAGCACGCCGAGCGTGGCGCCAAAAAACACTTTTGGATTCCAGAGGACCAACTGCACCGGCGCGGCGTCATAGGGATAATGATGTTGTTTGGCCTGTACGCCGGTGAAGGCCAGCAGCGCAACGAAATAGACGGCCACAATCAGCAACGCAACGGCGAGCGCGAAGTAAAGCACCAGCCATTTCGTCTTGCGCCGAGCCTGGTCTTGTCGCGCGAAAAAATCCATTTGAAATTAAGATGCCGGTTTACCGGCCGGTTCCCAAGGCACGGCACCCTGTAAATCTGATCACTCAAACATTAAAGGGCGCCGCCATTGAAAACTTACGAAAACGAAACCTTCGGCGCCACCTTCTCCTCCGGCTTGTCCACAACGAACAATTCCGCCGCCGTAAAGTTGAACATGCCGGCGATTAGATTACTCGGAAACACTTCGCGGTCGGTGTTGTAGGTCATCACGGAATCGTTGTAAGCCTGGCGCGCGAAGGAGATTTTATTTTCCGTCGAGGTCAGCTCCTCGGTGAGCTGCATCATGTTCTGGTTCGCCTTCAAGTCGGGATACGACTCGGACACCATCATCAGGCGGCTTAACGTGCCAGACAGACCACTTTCGGCGGCAGCGAGACTCTTCATGGCGCTGGCATCGCCGGGATTGCTGGCGGCCCCTTTGGCAGCGGCATAGGCGATATTGCGCGCTTCGGTCACCGCCGTGAGCGTGCCACTTTCGTGCTTGAGATAACCCTTGGCCGTCTCGACGAGGTTCGGGATGAGGTCGTAGCGGCGCTTGAGCTGCACATCAATCTGCGCGTAGGCGTTTTTATAGCGGTTGCGCATCGTGACGAGCTTGTTATAGATGCCAACCACAATGCCGCCAATAATCAAGGCCACCAGCACCAATCCGCCCAATAAAACAATTAAAATAATTCCAGCTTTCATAATTTATCTTTGGTTAAGTTCACTGACAGTTTCCCCGAACGGTGCGGTGGAGCAATGATAATTTCATGAAAAAACTGGAATCGCCTTCGCCGGATACAACCTCACGGCACCACTTGCACTGGCATTCCAATCCACACGAGCTTCAGCAAAAATTCCGCATCCCAATTTGCCAAGCGGAAACAGCCATGCGACTCCGTGCGCCCGACCTGCTCCGGCACCGGCGTGCCATGCATCCCGTAGCCAGGTTTGTCCAAGCCGATCCAGGCAACGCCGACGGGATTATTCGGGCCCGGCGGCAAAATCAATTTTCGCCCCAACGCCTGCGCCTCCGGCGATTCGGGGAACACCGCCGGATCAAACGTGTAGTTCGGATGCGGCGCGACGACGGAAACATGCAGTTCGCCCACCGGCCGTTTTTCCACTTTTGCGGCAATGCTACACGGACAGTGAAAAAGCAGGTTGGTCGCCGCCCCAAATGCCTCCAGAAATTTCTGCGATAGGTGAATGACCACAAAGGCCGCCCGCGCTTCCGGTTCTGAATATCTCACATCCGGAAGGTTCAGAACTGTTCCGGCAACCACATTCGTCCAGGTCACACCGGGATTTAACTTTTGGATGAGCAGCGGATACGAGTGTGCCTTTTCAGCAACAAGCTCCAGAATGGTTTCATATTCCAGCGCCGATTGCTGTGATTTTTCCAGCCACGTTTTACCCATCGGCTGCAACCGCGCAAGGTCATTGGTCGTGACGGTATAATTCGTCAGCAGCGGGGCACCGAGCGTGAGCAACGAGCGCGTGTTCGTATCCAGCGAAGCGGACTCCGACAATTGCAGCGCGCGCTGGAACGCAGCGATGGCGGCGCGAGTCTGTGAACCGATGGCGGAATCAATCGAACCCGGCGAAATTGCCCGCCGGGCCAAGGCAACTTGGGCCTCAAAAACATTTCGCACCGCTCGCGGAAAATCAGCCGGCGTTTGCGGCGCGATAATAATCGGTTTTAACTCCTTCTGGGGTGCTGATTTTACGGATAATTTTGAAGCAACAGCCGCCGGTGAAGTATTTCGCTTGGGACTGATTGGGGATGGCTGGGAATGATTCCATAACCAGATTATTCCGCCGATGACGGCCAATAATACGATTAGTGCCAAAATATCGCCCAAGCGACGGCGGCGACGGGAAGCGGCTTTTTCTAGTATCGGCACGGCGATAATTTAACCACCACAACCAACCGACCCAAGTCCGAATGTACAATCACACTTTCAACGCGGCATCACCAATCAATTTCGTTGCATTTTCGGAACCGACGTGACTGGTGTTGATGATCAGGTGATAATTTACCGGGTCATTTATCTCGGCGTTGAAGTAAGTCTTGAGGTAACGCGCCCGGGCCTGTTCCTCTTCAAGGCAAAACCGCCGCGCCTCAGCTGGCGACTTGTGGTCATCGCGACAAATCCTTTCAATCCGGTCGTCCAGCGGAGCAACGAGGCGAACGTGCAAAACATGCGGCAGCCTGGCGGTAATGATATTTCCGCCACGACCAATGAGAATGACGCCGCCAAGCTCGGCTAATTTCAAAACGGTTTCCGCTGTCTGCTGAACCATGGTCTCGGCGGTTGGGCGCACCCCAAAAATGTCCGCCAGCGTGTCCTCAATCGCAGAAACGCGATCCTCGGGCAAAAACTTGGCAAGATAGGCCGGCAGCTTGTGATCCGACAGCACCTTGGTCATCAAGTCGCGGTCAAAGATGGTCCAGGGAGCGGTTGCCGGCGGCGCGTGCAATTGAAGATAATCCGCCAGTTTTTCAGCGATGGAAACCGCGCCGCAGCCGGCCTGGCGGGAAATAGTGACCGCCCGCCGAATTCCGGTTTCCGGCACGGGGGTTTTCGTGGTGGCACTCTGGCTATGAATGAAGGAGAGACAATGTTCCAAATTTGCATTAATCATATAATACCTCGTGCTTGCTTAACCCACCTTACGCCAGCCATTCAGGGGAATTCAAGTCAGAACCCGCGATTTGAGTGAATCTTATGTTTAAAATCCGCCGGTCTCCCCACGCACAATCTTGCCGTAAGCATGGACAACCTGATCAACCAGCGGCGAGGACGCAATCGGAATATGGTCGAGGGTGATCACCGGGACAATTCCCAACACGGTCTGCGTCACAAAAAGCCCTTCCGCCTGGCGCAAGTGTTCCGGAGCGGCGAAAAACTCACTAATTTTCAAACCGAGCTGCTCACAAATTTCAAAAACCACCGCCCGGGTGACGCCTGGAAGTGCGCCTCGCCCGACTGGCACGGTGCAAACCTGACCACAGCTAATCCAAAAAATATTTCCGCCCGCCGCCTCTATCACCTCGCCGCTGGTGTTCACAAGCAAAGCCTCATCCGCCCCGCCAGCTTCCGCCTCCGCCCGCGCCAGCACGTTGAGAACTTTGCTGGTGGTCTTGAATGCGCCGAGCGGATCTCCTGCTGGAATACGCAAAGACGACGTGATCAGATTCCACGGCAACGCGTTTGATGGCGGCAGCGGATGCAGCGTCATGGCCAGCACAGGGTTGTTTGCCCCTTTGGTTGAATAGCCACGCACACCCGACCCGCGCGTCAGCGTCAGACGCAGGACAGATTCCGGCAAGCGGTTTAGCGCGATGAGCTTGCCGGCGAACTTCTGAAGCTCAACCGGGTTGAACGGCAGTTTGATTTTTAGAAAATCAGCACCCGCCGCCAGACGTTCCATATGCTGCGCAAACCGGAACGGTTTGCCACCGGCCACACGGACAGTTTCAAACAAACCGTCGCCGAGCAGAAATCCACGGTCGCTTAATGGCACCACCGCTTCCGCTTCCGGTAAGAATGCTCCGTTAAAAAAAACGATCATTAAATTTTGATTCCTAGCGGCCATTAATTACGCAAACAGAATTCAATCTGCGAGCATAAATAAAAACGGCGACCCTTGCGGATCGCCGTTTTGAAATGCTACCGGAGAATTAAATCCCCTTGGCCGTGATGTAGTTCACCAGATCCACCACGCGGTTGCTGTAACCCCATTCGTTGTCATACCAGCTTACGATCTTAAAGAAGCGTTTTTCGCCCTTAAGATTGTTCTGCAAGGTGGCCAGACTGTCGTAGATGGAACTGCGGTTGTCGTGGATGAAGTCGGTGGAGACGAGTTCCTCGTCGGTCACGCCGAGAATACCCTTGAGATAGCTCTGGGAGGCTTTCTTCAACGCGGCGTCAATTTCCTCGATGCTCGTGTCCTTCACGGTGCGGATGGTCAAATCCACAACTGATACATCGGCTGTCGGAATGCGGAAGGCCATGCCGGTAAGCTTACCCTTGGTGGCGGGCAGAACTTCGCCGACGGCTTTTGCCGCGCCGGTGGTGGAGGGAATGATGTTGATGCTCGCCGCGCGGCCGCCGCGCCAGTCTTTCTTGGACGGGCCGTCCACGGTCTTCTGCGTGGCGGTCATGGCGTGAATGGTGGTCATCAAACCCGTCTCGATGCCGAAACCGTCCTTGAGGAGAACATGCACGAGCGGCGCGAGGCAGTTCGTGGTGCAGGAGGCGTTAGAAACAATGTTGTGCTTGGCGGCATCGTATTCATTTTCGTTGACCCCCATGACGATGGTCTTGACCTCGCCCTTGCCGGGCGCGGAAATGATGACTTTCTTGGCACCGGCGGTGAGATGCGCCTTGGCCTTCTCGCTGTCGGTGAAGAGGCCGGTGGATTCAATGACGATGTCCACGCCAAGCGCCTTCCACGGCAACGTGGCGAGGTCTTTCACTGCACCGACACATTTCACCTTGTGGCCGTTGACGACAATGATGTCGGGTTCTTCGAGCGCGGGATTGCTCTTTTCCGTGCTGACGGTGTGCTTGAACTTGCCGTGCACAGAATCGTATTTCATCTGGTAGGCGAAGTAATCGGCATCGGTGGAAACATCCACGACGGCGACGACATCAATTGATTTGCCCAGCAAGCCCTGGTCACAGAGCGCCTGGAAGACCATCCGGCCGATGCGGCCGAATCCGTTGATTGCTACTTTGACTGCCATAAATGTATTTTAGATTCTTTTGGTAAATGGTTCGCGAAACCGAGCGAGCATTTTAGCCACGAAGAGACAACCGTCAACGAAGAATTCCTGAACTATCTTGCCAAAGCCTCGCCCGATTTTGCCAGTCAATCCGATTGGGGCACCGAGATGCAAGGCTTAAGCTGAACGTCAATCCGCATGATGTGCTGCTGAAGCCAGTTTTGCATGAACTGATGCAATTCCCTCATGACTTCCGCCCGAAAGCCGCTGGCTTGGAATTTCTTCTTGTAATCTACGATGGCAGCCAGAAATTGCCGGTGAAAATCCATGTTTTTCTGATGCGCGGGACAGCGGTAACTTTCCATGCATTGCTCTTCCAGTTTGAAATGATCCTGGGCGTAGCTTTCCAAATAATTAACCAAAGATAGAATGAATTCCGTTTCCTGCCGATTGAGATTTGTCTGATCCAGCAAGCTTTCCAAGCGGTTGACGTTTTCAAACAACACCTGATGTTGTTTATCAAGCGTCTTATGCCCGGTCGCAAACTGTTCATTCCACACCAGCATTAGAACCTCCAATTAAAACCATCACATCTACAGAATAAATTCAAAACCAAGCACGTCAACCATTTTCCGCCGCGAGAAAGCGCTCGCAATCAATCGCCGCGGCACAACCCGCACCCGCCGCCGTAACCGCCTGCCGATAGACATGATCCGCGCAATCGCCGGCCACAAACACGCCGGGAACATTCGTCATCGTGCCCTGCTGCGGCACGACAAAACCGTTTTCATCCAAAGTGATTTTGCCTTTAAATAAATCCGTGTTCGGCACATGGCCGATGGCAATAAACACGCCCGCCACCGCCAATACACTTTCCGCCCCGCTCTTGAGATTTTTCAATTTCACGCCGGTCACGGTGTCCTTCTGCACATCCAGCACTTCCGTCACCGCGGAATCCCAAATCGGTTTGATCTTCGGATTGGCGAGCGTGCGCTCCGCCATGATCCTGGAAGCCCGCAAGCGGTCGCGGCGATGCACGAGATAAACGACGGAACCAAACCGTGTCAAATATTGCGCTTCTTCACACGCGGAATCACCGCCGCCAATCACGACCAGCGGCTGATTACGAAACGCCGGCAAGGCGCCATCGCAAGTGGCGCAATACGTCACGCCTTTCGTTTCCAATTCATGCTCGCCGGGCGCGCCCAGATGCTTATGACTGGCACCGGTGGCGATGATGATGGCGGCGGCCATAATTTTCTCGCCGTCCACAATCAAACCAAACGGCCGCACTGAAAAATCCACGGATTCCACAACCCCAAAACTGGTTTTGGCACCGAACCGCTCCGCCTGCTTCTGCATGCGCGTCATCAATTCATAGCCATCCACACCCTCGGGGAAACCAGGGAAATTCTCCACGATGCTCGTGGTGGTGAGCAAGCCGCCGGGCTGCTTTCCGGTAAGCACCAGCGGGGCAAGCTGAGCGCGGGCAGTGTAGAGCGCGGCCGTCCAACCAGCGGGGCCAGAACCAATAATGACGACTTTCTCGATAGCCATAGGCGCGAAAGTTAATCTGGAGCAGCACATCTGGCAAGAGTGACGCGTTTAAATTTGAACTTCGGCGGCATTGAAGTTTTACTGTCGCCATGAAATGGCGATTTCTCGCACTGACCGGCTGCCTTTTGGCGGGGACGGCTTTCACGCAGACTCCGGGCGCCGTCGCCCGGCTCTGGCAATTCAGCGCACCCGGCATGTATGGCAGCGAAGCCTCCCCCGCCCTCGCGCCGGATGGAACGGTTTATCTCGGCACCGCGCGCGGCTGGCTCTACGCCTTTAAACCCGATGGGAAATTGAAATGGAAATTCAAGACGGAACGCGAAATAAAGTCTACGCCCGCCGTTGGCGCGGATGGAACAATTTATTTCGGCTCGCGCGACAGATGTTTTTACGCCGTCTCCGAGCGGGGAAAACTGAAGTGGAAATTCCCCACCGGCGCCTGGGTGGATTCCTCGGCCGCCATTGGCGTGGACGGAGCAATTTATTTCGGCTCGTGGGATAAAAACTTTTATTCGCTGAATCCCGATGGATCGCTCCGCTGGAAGTTCACCACCGGCGCACTGGTCTTCGCTTCGCCAGCAATTGACGCCAATGGGACCATCTACTTCGGCTCACACGACAACAACCTTTACGCCCTGACCCCCAGCGGAAAGCTTAAATGGAAGTTCGCCACCGGCCAGGAAATCGAGGCTTCGCCGGCGATTGGCGATGACGGCACGATTTACTTTTCCTCCACCGATGGAAACCTTTATGCCCTTAACCCTGACGGTTCAGAACGATGGCGCCGGCGCACCGGCAGCTACACCGCATCCTCGCCGGTGCTGGACTCGGACGGCAACCTCTATTTTTCTGCGAACAAGGTTCTAATCTCCATCAGCCGGGACGGAAAAATTCGCTGGCAGCAAGGAACTGACGTGACGATGGACGTTTCACCGGCGGTGGCGGCTAACGGACAAGTCTATTTTTCCCTGCCCTGGTTGCGCATCAGCAGCTATCGCACCGATGGAAAACTACTCTGGACTCACAGCATCGACCACAACCTAACCTCTTCCCCCAACGTGGATACCCATGGCGTCATTTACGTCTGCGGTGGACACAATTTCTTCGCATTAAAACCCCTGACCAACGCGGCACCACCGATGAAAAGTTCCTGGCCATTATGGCGGGCAAACCCGCAGAACACAGGGCGGGTGCAGAAATGAAATAATCACTCCAGTTTTTCGCGGCCGCCATAGCCGGTATCAAGGTCGTGCCAGAACTCGATATCATCTTCATCTGATTCCCAGCAGAGAAAAACCTCTTTGCCGCCAATAATCGCGGGGAAATCCAATAAGCCGCGGTCAGGGTCTTTGAGGATAATCTGTCGGTGCTGAAATTCAGCGAGCACCGCCTGCATTCCGGCCAGCGCGCGGATCCAATTGTTCACGGTTTCACCACCGGTATCATGCCCCTGCCCAGCGAGGCCGCCCAACCGCTTCTCGATGCGCTCAAGATCTGTGCGGAGGCGATTGAGTTCGGCGAGCCATTGGCGCAACCGGGGGAGCAAAGCCCGCGCTTCTTCGCGCGTATAATGTTTTTCAAACCGGTATTTCATGCCATAAAAAGACCGTTCGCGGGGCTGTTGGGCAACCACCGCGAACGGCTGTAAATCACATGACGATGACAGATTACTTCTGCCAAGTGCGCTTCTTGTGACGATTCAAGCGCAGCTTCTTGCGCCGTTTGTGTTTGTTAATTTTTGCCTTGCGGCGTTTTTTCAATGATCCCATAAATTATTGGTCCATTTAATTACCTTAGTTTCGCCGGATTGCCAATCAAATTATGCGATCCGGCGGGGACATTTTGCCATGGTTGTCTCTCGCTCAAAGCAAATCCCCCACAGTAAATTCACACCGCACGATCCCACAATTTCAGTTCTTGGCGCAGTTTTTCAACCGGCAAGCCGACGACGTTGCTAAACGAACCCGAAATTTCCGAAATAATCTTCTCGCCGCCGTCCTGGATGGCGTAAGCGCCCGCCTTGTCGAGCGGATGGATACCGCGAAGGTAATCACGGATTTGACGCGCATTAAGCGGATGAAACATCACGTCGGTGCTGACGGCAAAAATGCTTTCCCGGTGCATGCGCAAGTGCATCAAGCAAACACCGGTGACCACCTGATGCGTTCGCCCCTGCAATCGTGCAATCATCCGGTGAGCTTCCGCAAGATGGCGCGGCTTGCCAAGAATTTCATTGTCCACAAACACCAGCGTGTCCGCGCCAATGACCAGTGCGTCAGGAATTTTTTTTGCCACGGCACGCGCCTTGCGGTGGGCGTTCAGCTGGCAAACTTCCAACGGGGAAAGATGTTCGTGCGCCACTTCCTCAATCGCAGCGGGCAGCACGCGAAATTTTACCGACAGTAACTTCAACAATTCCACCCGCCGCGGCGAAGCCGAGGCCAGAATGATTGGCGGCAATTTCACAATCCCATCATACCTGAATTCCACGGACTGTCGAGAGGTTGAATTTGGCGTGCGTCAACGGTGATTTTCCGCTAATCCATCGCCATGCAAAACATCCGGCAACTGGCCAACCTCGCGCTCATCGGCTTCATGGGCACGGGCAAAACCACGGTCGGCCGACTCGTCGCCGAGGCGCTGCATTTTGATTTTCTGGACACGGATGAATTGATTCAATCCCGGACCGGCAAAACCATTGCCGACATTTTTGTCCAAGACGGCGAGCCCGCTTTCCGCGAATTAGAACGGCAGATTGTCCTCGAGCTTTCGACAAAAACCAAAACCGTCATCTCCACCGGCGGCGGGCTGCCGACTAATCCGGACAATCTGGCCCGGCTGAAATCCTATGCGCTGGTGGTCTGTCTCTGGTCTTCGCCGGACAAAATCTGGAACCGGGTAAAAAACCAAACCCACCGCCCCCTGCTCCACGATCCGGACCCACAAAAGAAAATCCAGGAGCTGCTCGCCGCGCGCGAGCCGTTTTACAAACAAGCCGACGTGCTGGTGAACACCGATGTCCGCAATGTGCGCGAAGTTGTCCAGCAACTGGTGGTGCAGTACAAGCTGGCGACACGAGAACACCAATGAAGGAATTTTTCCGCCAGCGGGCGCGTGAACTTGGGTTTGACGTTTGCCGCTTCACCACGGCGGAACCACCGGCCAGCGTCCCTCATTTTCAAAAATGGCTGGCCGAAGACCAGCAGGGCGAAATGGCGTGGCTCGAACGAAATGCGGAAAAGCGGGCGGAGCCGCAGAAAGTCCTGGCCGGGGCAAAATCCATCATCGTCCTCGCGGTGAGTTATCAAACCGAAAACCCATCCTCCATCCCTCGGCTTCCATTCTCCGGCTTGATCGCCCGCTACGCGCGATTCGCCGATTATCATGAAATCATCGGCGAAAGATTGAAGCGGTTGACACAATTCATCAATGAACACGGCGGAGCGGACACCCATTCACTTTGGTATGTGGACACCGGACCGATGCTCGAACGCGATTTTGCCCAGCGCGCGGGAATTGGATTTGTCGGCAAACACACCAACCTCATCAGCCGGCAGCTTGGCAATTGGTTTTTTCTAGCGGAAATCATCACCACGCTGAAACTGGAACCGGATAAACCAGAGAAAAACCACTGCGGTTCCTGCACCCGCTGCATCGCATCCTGCCCCACTGAGGCGATCACCGCGCCGTTCAAACTCGATGCGCGCAAATGTATTTCCTACCTCACCATTGAGCTAAAAGGCACCATCCCGATTGAACTAAGGCCACTCATCGGCAATCGCATTTACGGCTGCGACGACTGCCTGGCGGCTTGTCCTTGGAACCGGTTCGCGCGCGCGGGCAATCTGATGAAGCCACACATCCGAAAGGATTTGGCACAACCGGACTTGCTGGAATTGCTGCAACTGGACGACGCTGGTTTTAAATCCCGTTTCGCCAACACCCCGATGCTGAGGACAAAACGACGCGGGCTGCTGCGCAACGTCAGCGTGGCATTGGGAAACGCGGGAGGTGAAACCGCGCTCCCGGTTTTAGTGCAGGCGGCAAATGACGAGGAGACGTTGGTGGCCGAACATGCGCGGTGGGCAATTCAGCAGATCGAATCACGATTGAAACAAATCACTCCGGCAGCACCTTGAGTTGTTCAACGGTGTAAGCTTGCGGGCTCCGGCCCATCTCAGCACGAATTTTCCTGATGTCATCGCCGCTAACCGCACTGGCATTGTTGCCCCAGGAAGTGCGAATGTAGGTCAGCACGGCAGCCAGATCATCATCGGGCAAAGCCGCACCCATCGCCGCCATCGCCATGTTCCAATCCTTGCCGGCAACCTTCATCGGGCCATTAACGCCGGCCAAAGGAATATGCGCGAGCCGGTTGAAACCGGATGCCGTGACCCATTCGGAAGCCGCCAATGTCGGCGCCTGACCAGCCTTTCCGGCGCCATCGGAACCGTGGCAAATACCGCAAACGCCTTCGTATAATCCCCTGCCCCGCGCCATCGCCGCCGCCGCACCCGATTTGGGTTGAAACACCTCAAGCTTTTCCGCGCTGTTGTAAGGCGCATAAACCTTCGCATCAAACCAACCACTGTGGCTGTCCAGGTAAAGTCCGCCAAAAAACAGCAGCGAGAGGGTCACCACAATAATCCACATCGGTGCCGATGAACGCGTGGCGGTCGGCTCACTAACGGTCAGGTTGCAACAGGAACTATTTTCGTCGCTCATTTATTTGGTTGCGGTGACCGGGGTAAACGGGGCTTCGTAAAGCGGCACGTTGGCTTTCAGGCTCGTAAGATAAGCGGCCAATTGCCCGGCTTCCGCCGTCGGCACAACTTCAAATCCCGCCGCCGGGGCGAATTCTTTCGGCAACCCCAGCGCATCCGGCGCCGGCTGCGCGCCGATTTTGCGCACGCTAAACAAATACCGGAAGGCCGGCATGGTGGAATTTTTCACCACCGAACGCGGCGCATAAAGGTGCAGCAACTGCCAGTTCACGTCGGGCGCACGCACGCCAAGGTTCGCCAAATCCGGTCCGGCGCGCAGGCTGCCCAGTTGCACCGGGGCGTCATATAAATAATCCGCCGCGACACTCTGCCGCAGGCCCCAGCCACGCGCGATGTCCGCTCCGGTTGCCACCACCCGGGCTTCGGTCTTAACCCCCACGGCCTTCAGCTTGTCGCCAAGCAGGGAAACCACTGCGCTTGCTTCGCCACTGAACAACAACTTCGGCACTGAACCATTCCATTGATTGAGACTGCCGACGATGGAGTTGGAGTATTTCGTCAATTCCGGCACCACCATGAGAGACGTGATGAAGTCTTTGAAATCCGCCGCCTTATGCACGCCAAGATCGGTGATCGAAAGCGTATTAACCACGCCGGTCTGGCGGATTTGCACCGTGTGGCACGCCGCACAACCATTGGCGCGATAGACCTGCAAACCGAGCGTCGCCTCGCCGGCGCGCTGCATCGGCCATTTATCGGAAGATTGCAGCACCACGGTCTGCTTGGTGCCGCCAAGTTGTTGGATGGGCGCATACACCAATCCACACCACGACAATCCAAGAGCAATGAACGCCGCCAGGAATACGGTAAATCCAGTTTTCACGATTTCACCTCCGGGGTTTTGAGCGGTGCGGTCACGGCGGCGATGACGGTTTTAACCAAGCCAAGTTTCCACTGGAGGGTCATGACAAGAATGTTCAGCAACAGGCAAAGCGCACCGAGCAGAATTAGCAGTTGGCCAGTAGTGCTGAGGCGGAGAAATTTCAAGGCAACGGCACTCGCATCCGCGAAGGGAATGTTTGCGTCGCGCAGCTTCATCCCCTGTTCCAATCCGCCAATGAGCAGCGGAATCACAAAAAGCAACGTGCCACCGGCGATTAAAAAGAAATTCAGCCTGGCGAGTTTTGGGAACGGCAGTTCCCTGCCCATTACGCACGGCAGGATTTCGTAAATCGCGCCGCAGAGAATCATCGTCGCAAAGCCGAGCAACTGCCATTGCGTCACGCCGAAGTTGAACCAGGTGAAGTCCAGCACGCGGCTGTAGCGCGGACAAAATTCGCTGACATACAAAAAATTGGAAACCACGAAACTCAAAACGCCAAACTTAATGAAGCAGAACGGCCCGCCCCGGCACGGAACTTTCGCCCCGGTCACCGTTTTCTTCGCGACGATGCCGAGAGCGATCACGGGAATGACACTCAACAGCGCGCCGAACGCGCTGACCGTGGGCAACCACGCGGGCACCGGCGCCCCTTGCGGAATCCCGCACCACGTTCCAAAAAACACCAGCGTCAGAAAACCAAACAGTGTATAGCCGGAACTGGCGAGCGGCTGGCCGGCGATTTTCGGCAGAAAATAAAACGCGATGCCGATGCCGGCGAGCGCGAGCCAGACTAACAGCAGATTGTTCGCCAGCCACCACCCGATGACGGCCTGCACCACGCCGCGCGGCGGCTGATGGGAAACCAGAAACAGGCTGGCCGTTGAATAGCTCCACGCAAACCACAGCAGCGCGGCAAACAAGAACCAGTGCGACGGATACAACTCGCGGTTCAACCGGGCGCCAAACGTGGCCACCGCCGTGACAGCGACCAGCAGGAAGGCGGCAAACAACAGCACCGACGCGGCCCGCGGATATTCCAACCACGGATAGCCGGTGCTTTCGCCGATGAGAATGGCAACCGTGCCAATCAACACGCCCAAGTGCCAGAGATTCGCCGCGACGACCGGTACCATCGGCAGCGCCAGCGGCGCCTGACTCAGGCGCGAGAAAATCCAGAGCATCACGCCGAGCGCGGCGGGAATCGTGAAACCGTAGAGCAACAAATCATTCGCCGCTGCCTGCGCGCGGCCAAAGGTCAGAAATGGACAGTCAGCAAGCATATCCGGCTTGTGAAATGACATCATCGCCGCGAGACCGAGCGCGAGACCGAGCACCAGCCAGATCGCCGCCCCACCGAACAGCGCAAGCAGCGGCACGCGGCACGAGGCGTCAATCTCGTTCGAGCAGACAATTTTGTTCTCGGTTGGGTTCATTCAAAAGATTCAGCTTTGACGGGGGCGGTGGCTTTTTGCAGCCGCGCATTCAAATCCGCTCGACCGGCCGCCGGATTCTGCCACTTTTGGGCGGTGACCTTCATCGCCGTTTCAATCGGCAACCGGACAATGCCGCGCTTAGCATCAATCATTGTGGTCTTGCTCAATGCCTTTTCCTCTTCCGCGCGAATTTCAGCCAACGCCTTCGTCCGTTCAGCGGCACGGTCGGCGTCAATCGCCGGTGTCGGCACCGAAAGCTTCACGCCAATCGCCAGCGCGGCAAAAATCACGCTGACGATGAGGAAACCGATGGCGGCGCCAGAGGCGCGGTTGGCGATTGGCTGATTCATCGGGCACCTCCAACATTGGTTTCAGCCAGTTCGTTCACAAGATGCGGATTCACCCCCATCGCTTCCAGCAGGCGCGGATCGCGCTTGGGATACGGCGGATGGGCGTTGAATTTGCTGAGGAAAATCCGGCCGAGGAATCCGCCCATGAACATCAGGCATCCGACCGGCAGCCAGATCCATTTGAGATGATAGCCGTCCGGATGCAACGTCGGGAAAATATTGAAGGCCAGATCCGCCGCGTGCATTGCCCAGATGAACAGGCAAGTGGGGATGATGACTTTGAAATTGGTCTTCACCTTCACCGGCAGCAGCAGGAAGAATGGCACAAAGAATTTTCCTATGATCAAAATCATGCTCAACCACCACCAGTTGCCGTTTTCACGGACGAGATACCAGAAGGTTTCGGTGGGCATGTTCGCATTCCAGACGACGAAGTATTGCGCGAACTCGGTGTAGGCCGAGAACAGCGTGAACGCCAGCAACAGAACGCCGATGAAATAGAAATAGCTTTCCTTAATCACGACGGACAATGTTCCCGAACGCATCAGCAAGGCGGCGATGACATAAATCGTCGCCAGCCCCGACCACGCGCAACTGGAAAAGAAATACACGCCATACATCGCGGAGAAAAATTCGTATTGCACCGCCTTCATCCAAAGCACGCCGGACAGGGTGAGCGTCAGCGCAAAGGCAACGATGCCCCAGCCGGAATTAAAACGCAGCTTGCGGGTGCATTCCGCCGCACCGGTTTCGTCCTGCTTGAGCGACCAGCGGCTCAACTGCGAGGTCAGCAGCCACCAGATCGCGAAGAAAATCGCCGAGGTGAGGTAGAAACCCGGCATCGTGAACACCGGCAGCTTGGCGGCGACCAGGTTATCCGTGGCCGGGCTTAGATTCATCCAGGAATAAATATGCTTCGCAAATAACGCGACGGGCAGAAACAGGATCGCCAGCCAAGGGAACAGCAGCGACGCGATGTGTTCACAGAAACGGCGTATGCCCACCGACCAGCCCGCGTCCGTAAGATGATGCACCATCACCATAAACAGCGCGCCGAGGGCGATGCTGTAATAAAACATGAATGCCAGCAGCCAGGAAAAGCTGAATTCCCGCAGGCCATTGCATTTGCAGCTCAACGCCGCCCCGGTCACCGTCAACAAACCGCCGATGACCATGAGGATGGTCGGCAGCTTGCGCCAGCCGGACAAGTCCAGCGGTGCCGGTGAATGAGTGGTTCCGTTGCTGCTCATAATCATTTCAGCGCGGCCGATTGCGCAGCCGTCAAATCATTGGTGGTTCCCAGCCAGCTCAATTGCAGTGCGCGCAGATAGGCGACGACTGCCCAGCGATCTTCCACCGGAATCAGTGGGCCAACCGCTCCCATCACGCCCTTGCCGTGGGTGATCGTGTTGAAAATTTCGCCATCCGTCATCTCCACGATGCGTTTGTCATGCAAGTTTGCCACCGCCGCCATCACGCCAATCTTCTTCGTGATGCCGTTACCGTCGCCCAACTTGCCGTGGCAGGGTGCGCAATAGATATCATACCGGTCGCGACCGTGTTGCAGCAGCGCCATATCCACCACGATAGGATTCGCCGCTACGAAATTCGTAGTTCCGGTGATATGGCCGGTGTTCACCGGTGAATCTTCAAACCGATAAACCGGGCCGCTCGCCGTCTGGATCGGCTCGCTGCGGGCAATTGTGCCGGCTGGCGAAAGCTGCGAACTCAGGCCATTCGGCATGAACTTGAACGGTTCCTGCGGACGGAGTTTCGCCTGGCGGTCCATGTCCGGGAACAATTCAAATGGCGGCTTGCGCATCAAACCGCCCTGCAACCCGAGAATGCCGAAAGCCACTGCGCCAATCGCGGCACCAATCAATATGATGGAAAGGATGATGCGCATCAGTCAATATCCTCCACGAGGTCGATGTGCGCGGCGCCGACCATTTCCAGCAGTTTGCGGGTTTCGATCACACAGAATTTCGCATCCAGTGCGCCAACGACCATGATGAACTTGTCGCGGGATACGCCTTCAAAACGTTTTTTCGCGAACAGCGGATGATGCAGTCGGGGCAATTGGTTCAAGCCCAGCATGCCGATGAGCGCGCCCAAGGCGCCACCCATGATCAACATGATGTAGGCCGGCACAAAGGTCATCGGCACGCTGAACATCGGTTTGCCACCGACAATGAGCGGATAATCAAACGCGTTGGCAAACCAAATCAATCCGACGACGTTGAGAAACATGAACGCGCCGCCCGCCAACGCCACCCAGCCGACAAGGGAATTTTGCAAACCCATGAGCTTGTCCATGCCGTGGATCGGGAACGGGGTGAATACATCCCATCGGCGATAGCCGGCCGCACGGACTTTCTCCGCCGCCTGCAGGAGCGCTCCGGGCGAATCAAATTCAGCCATCATTCCGTATATTTTCTCACTCATGGCCGGCCTCCTTCTTCGCGCCACCGAGCGGATGATGCGGGTCCGCCTGCGGCATGACGCCTTTGACTTCCGAGATGGCGATCATCGGCAGGAATTTCACGAACAGCAGATATAGCATAAAAAACGCGCCGAGCGTGCCGATGTAAAGTCCCACGTCCCAGATCGTCGGCATGTATTTGCCCCAGTTCGCCGGCAGGAAATCCTGATACAGCGAGCCGACGACGATGACAAAGCGTTCGCACCACATGCCGCAGTTGATCAGCACGCCGATGATGAACAGCAGCGCAAGGTTGGCGCGGACTTTTTTGAACCAGAGCAGTTGCGTCACCAGGACGTTGATGATGACAAGCGCCCAGCCAAGATACATATAAGTGTGGCCGAACAGGCGGTGGCCAAACACCCAGCGCTCATAAGGATCGCCGCTATACCACGCGATGAAAAACTCCATCAGATAGATGTAGTCAATGATCAAGCCGCTGACCAGCGTGAGCTTGGCCACCTTGTCAAGGTGACTCTTGGTAATGATGTTTTCCAAGCCGCACCATTTGCGCAGCGGAATCAAAATCACCAGCACCATGCCGAAGCCGCAAAACACCGCGCCGATGACGAAGTAGAGCGGGAAAATAGTCGCGTGCCAGCCCGCAATCTGTGAGGTGCAAAAGTCCAGGCCGACAATGGAACTGACGGTGAACACCAACAGCGTGCACAACCCGCAAAGGACAACGTAGGCTTTTTCGTAATGGTGCCATTGACGCGCGGAGCCCGTCCAACCCATCGCCAGCAAACTGAAAATGGCCTTGCGAATGCGCGTCGTCGAACGATCACGCAGGACGGCGAAATCGGGAATCATGCCCATGAACCAGAACAGCATCGAGACCATCATGTAGGTGTTCACCGCGAACACGTCCCACATCAACGGCGATTTGAACTGCGGCCACAGACCGTTGGAATTCGGAATCGGAAACATGAACCAGTCAAACCATGCGCGGCCGACATGAATGGCCGGATACAAACCCGCCATCATCACGGAGAAAACCGTCATCGCCTCGGCCATGCGCCCGATGCTCGTCCGCCAGTGCTGCCGCGTGAGAAAGAGCAGCGCGGAAATCAAAGTGCCAGCATGCGCCACACCGACCCACCAGATGAAATTAACAATGTCCAAGCCCCACATCACCGGATGGTTGTTACCCCACACACCGACGCCCGTGAACACCTGGTAAAACAGGCACGTCGGGAAAATCACCGTGGCAGCGAACGCAGCAGGCAGGAACAAAATCCACCACCAGCGCGGCGTCTTGCCTTCGGCGAATTCCGAGAGTTTGTCCGTCAGCGCGCCCAGATCCGGGCTGCCTTCAACGACCGGCGCGCGGCGAAGCTCCGCCGGCGGCGCAAGCCGCTTCAACTCTTCCAAACTGATCACGGGTTCAGACATCAGCTGTGCCCTTTCGTGAGGCTCTGGCTTTCGTATTCTTCGGTGCTGAACGGAGCATGATAATCAGGCATCGCCGGATTCGGGTTGCGGATGCGCGCCAGATAAGTCGTGCGCGGCTTCGTGAGCAAGTCGCCGAGAACGGAATAATTCTGCGGCAGCAATTTCGTTTTGGACACCGAGCTGGCCGCGTCGCTGACGTCGCCAAATACAATCGCGCCCGCCGGACATGCCTGCTGGCACGCGGTTTTCGGAACAGTTCCGGCGGCTTCCGTAAGCCGCACCTTATCCGAGCCGCCGGCTTTCGCCTTCTGGGAAATCTTCGCCTGCTCAATGCGCTGCGTGCAGAAAGTGCATTTCTCCATGACGCCGCGCATGCGCACCGTCACGTCGGGATTTTTTGAGAGCTTGATCAAATCCCATTCGTCTTCCGTGCGCATCCCGCTGTTGGAATCCTTCCACCAGCGCAGCAAATCCCATTGGCCATCCGTCTTGTGCGTGAGCGTTGTGGAATAAATCGTCCCTTTCAGCTCCGTCAGCGGGCGCTTGTTGAAATCGAGATAATTAAAGCGGCGAACTTTATACGGGCAGTTGTTCGAGCAATAGCGCGTGCCGATGCAGCGGTTATACGCCATCACGTTCAACCCTTCCTGATCGTGGACGGTCGCGTTCACGGGACAGACACTTTCGCAGGGCGCGGTCTCACAATGCTGGCACATCATCGGCTGGTTCACCGCCTGCACATCGTCAATCCACTCCGCAAATTGCTGGTTTTCGTCCGTCTTGAATTTTTCCACCGCCTTTTCCTTCGTGGGGTCAGCCGTGAAATAACGGTCAATGCGCAGCCAATGCATCTCGCGACCGCGTATCACCTGATCCTTGCCAACAATCGGAATATTATTCTCGCTCTGGCACGCAACGACACAGGTGCCACAGCCGACACAGGCATTCAAATCCACCGTCATGCCCCACTGGTGCAACGCCGTCTTCTTGGCCTCGTCGAGCGGATTCGGGTAAAGAGATTTGACGATGGGCGGCTCGACGCCGTGAAATTTCTCCTCGGCAAACTTCGGCTCTTTGAGGAATTCCTTCAGGTTCGCCTCGCGCACCGCCGGACGGCCTTCCATGCTCCAATGATGCTGCGTGCAGGCCAGCGTGTAGGTCGCGCCCGTCTTGCGTATCGTTGCGCCGGTTTCGATATATTTGCCGTTGAAAATCTTGTAGGCGTTGAAGCCGACGCCGGTGCCGACGCGACCCGCCTTTTCGCGGCCATAACCGAGCGCAAGACCCAGCGAGTAATCCGCCATGCCGGGCTGCGTCCAAATCGGCCCGGTGACTTTGCCGCCGTTCAACGTGATTTCCACGAGATCACCGTTGGCCACGCCCAGTTCGCGCGCCGTCTTGCGGCTGACGAGCACGGCGTTGTCCCACGTCATCTTGGTGATGGGATCGGGCAACTCCTGCATCCAGCCGTTGTTTGCGTAACGACCGTCGTCCATCTTGGCGTCGCGATAGAAAACGACTTCGAGGCTGTTGGCCGTCGGCGTAGCAATATTTTTAATTGAAGGCAGCGCAACGGCTCGACTGTCGTCAAAATTTGAAATTGCTTTCGGGGTTGTATTTTCAAACCCCTGGAACAAAAACTTCTTCCACTTTTCATCTGAGCCGCCAAAAGTGGCACGAACGATTGCGTATGGATTCGTCTCGGATTCACTGGCGAGCCGCGCGAGAAATTCCAGTTCGGTTAATCCACCAAAGAGAGGTTGACTCAAAGGTTGAACGGGAACAACCAAACCATCGCCCATCTTTGCGTCACCCCAAGATTCGAGAAAATGTGTCGCCGGAAAATTCCAGCCGGATTTCTCAGCTGTCTCGTCCTCATAGTAACCGAGCCGGACAACGGATTTCACTTTCGCCGGCCAGTTATGATGGTATGCAGGGTTTCCACCCAAAATGACGAGGGTATCTGTCGTGCTGGCATCGAGTCTCCTGAAATCAGCACCAGCCATTTCCGCTGCCGGAACCAAGGTGACCGTATTGCCAATCGCACCGAGCAACACATTGACTTGCTGAGCCAGCAGATGCACTTCCAGCGGCTGGCGCTGGCCCGCGACAACCAAAACCCTGCCACGATTCGCAATCAAATCCCTGGTGCATTCCGCCAACCACGGCAGCATTTGCGTCTTCCCGTCCAGGATTTGCGACAAAATTCCAGTCGCCACATTGAGGACCTGCGTAGCCGGCATACGCAGCCGATGATCCGCGCTCGCACCGGTCAGTGTGAATAGCGATTCCACCGCATAAAGCCGGTTCATCCCCTCGCCCGCCTTGCGACCGGCGGCAAATTTGCGGATGTGCTCGTGCGCGCCGTCCTCGCCACCGAGAAAATCGCAGTCGAGCGACAGGATGACTTTCGCCTGATCGAAATGGAACACCGGCTTCACCGGCTGGCCGAACGCCTGTGTGGCCGCGCGCTGGTGGATGCCGGAGTCAATCGCATCGTAGGTGAACCATTTTGCCTTTGGAAATTTCTGCGCGATAATTTTTTGCAGGCGCGCCCGCGACGGCGAGGTGCTGCTTTCGGCGAGCATGGCGAGGCCTTCACCCGAATTTGCAGTAAACTTCTTGGAAAGTTCGCCAAGGAAACCCAAGGCCGCTTCGCGGGAAACGACTTTGCCATCGTGCTTGAAATGCCGCGCGCGGTCAGGATCGTAAAGATCGAGAATCGAAGCCTGCGCGTAGCGGTCGGTGCCGCCGTTGCTGCCGGGGAAAAGCGCGTTGCCCTCAATCTTGACCGGGCGGCCTTCGTAGGATTTGACCACCAGCGGAATCGCACCGGTGCGCGTGGGCAGGGCGGTCGCAAAATATTGCGCCTCGCCGAAAGTGTAATTCTCCGGCTGTTTGCCGAAGGGTTCGAGTTTTTCCTCCGGCCGACGGCAGCCGGCACCCAAGGTCGCCACGCCCGCCAACGCGAAGGATGCGGACATGATCTTCAGGAAATGGCGGCGGCTCGCGCCATCTGCCACCATCTCGCTGGCGCCTGCCGGAAATTCGCGATGCAGCCAGTCCTTGAACTCCGGCGTGTCCGCCAGTTCATCCAAGCTGCGCCAGTAACGGCGGCCGGTAACGGGGGCAGATGAATTGGACAAATTATTTTTCATCGGTGACAGGCCGAGCAGCTTTGCAGGGATTCCACTTTCCAGTCCTGAACGAGTTTCTTCCCGTTCACTGCCTGCAATTTTTCCGCTTCGGCGGCATTGGGACTCCATTGCCAGCCAAGATCGGTGACTTTATCCACGGGTCGGATGGCCGCCGCCGGGTTGCGATGGCAGTCCAGGCAGAAACTCATGCTGAACGATTTGTCGTGGCGCACTTCGTCCATCTGATCCACTCGCCCATGACATTCCACACAGCTCATGCCGCGCCGAACGTGGACAGAATGGCTGAAATATACGTAATCGGGTACCTTATGAACCTGCACCCACGGAATCGGCTTACCGGTCTCCGCACTGTCACGAACCAACTGGAGCCGCGGATCGTCTTTCAACACCTGATTATGACAGTTCATACAGGTGGAAGCGCCGGGCAAATTGGCAAACCATGATTTTTCCACGCCGTTATGACAATAGCGACAATCCAAGCCCAGCTGCCCGATATGAAGTTTGTGGGAAAACGGGACGGGCTGGACCGGCTGGTAGCCGGCACGGGTATATTTGGGCGTGAGATAAAACGTCACGCCGGCCGCCACGGCACCGCCGGCGAGCGCGGCCGCCAAGCCAAGTACCAACGGCAAACTATTTGTCCATTTCGGAAAAATCACTTCGATCCAAAAGTTAAATCAACTTCACCTTAAAAGTTGTTTTGCTAAACAAAACTGAGCGCGTTATTTAACAATCCGGCGTGCCGTTCGCAAGAAAAGTTTGTGAAAAATTTCACTTAACCCCCGGGGCGACCACCGTCGGCGACAGCCCGAACTTGACGGCGGCGCCAGCGAACATAAAGATTCTCATAAACGCACCTATCAAACATTCCCTTCCAATTGCGCTCCGCCAAGCCGTTTCCAAACTGGAAACGCGTTTTCACCGGTTTGGTGTAAAAACCAGCCCCCCATCAAACAAGTTGAGTTGTGGGTTGTTGGGGACCGGCCATTTTTTCCGTTACGCCTGTGTCCCTGCCCTTAACAAGATAAACTCTCCGCTGGCAGTGACCGGGATATTATCGCGTGACGCAAAAAAATTCCGCGCCACACAACGCTTTTTACGCCATGCCCTCCAGCCTTTTGCCACGCAGGAAGACCTGTTTGCTTCCGGCATCAAAGCGGCTTTGATTTTGCTCCCGAACCATCTCCACTTCGCGACCGCCCAACAGGCGCTGGAACGCGGGCTGCATGTCTTCTGCGAAAAGCCGCTCACGAACACCGTCGCCGACGCACTCACACTCAAGTCCATCGCCCGGAAATCAGGCCGCGTACTGATGACCGGTTTCAACCAACGCTATCTCGACCGCAATCGGGTGCTGAAGGAGATCATCGCCGAAAACCGCGCCGGTAGCATCACGGCTGTCCATGCCTTTCACAATCAGGATTTACGCGGACTTAAATCCTTCGCCGCGCTGCACCGCGATCTGACCGGCGGCGGCGTGATTCACAATGCCGGCATCCATTTTATCAATCTGTTCCTGCATTGGTTTGGCGAAGTGGAACGCGTCAGCGCCGTTTTTGAGAACCGCGCGCTGCCCGCCGAGTGCGGCGAGGACACGGCGCATTGCAAACTTACTTTCCGCAGCGGCCTGACCGCCACCCTCGACGCCTCGCTGGCCAATGCCGTGGATGCCAGCTATGAACGCATTCAAATCCTCGGCACCGACGGCGAGCTCACCAGCGATTTCAAGAAGGGCCACATCATTTGCCGGCCCAAATCGAAGCCGCCGTATAAAATCCCCTGCCGCGCGGAGATCGTGAGCGACTCCGTTTTCAATGCCCTGGAACATTTCGCCCATTGCGTCAAAAACGGGTTGCCGCCGGAAACCGATCCTGATGATTCCATCAAAACCTTGAAAGTCATCGAAGCCCTCACGCTCTCCGCCCAACGCGGCGCGGAGGTTTGCCTCAAAGAGATTGAATCAAAATATGCCAGCTGAACCCGCGCTCTCCAAAATCATGGACGTGTCCCTGACGCGCTCGTGCAACTACGATTGCTCCTATTGCAACCAGCGCCAGGAACTGGACCAGCCGATGTTCGATATGAGCGAATCGCGGCGCAAGATTGTCTCCAACCAGCGCCGCACCGGCGCGGAATGGATCGCCGGTCTCAACGCCTTTCCCTTCAAGAACGATTACGACAAGCTGATTTTCTCCGGCGGCGAACCCAGCCTGCACGCTGATTTTTTCGACATCGTCAGCCAGGTCAAAGGCTGGCGCTGCAAAATGATTGTCACCAATCTGAGCTTTGACGTGGAAAAACTCATCGCCGCCTGTCGGCGGGAGAAAACGCGAGTCATCGTCCAGCCGTCGTTCCACTTCGAGTTCGCCGACTTCGAGGAATTCACCGGCAAACTCGCCAAGCTGCGCGCCGCCGGGCTCCTGAGCAATTTCATCCCCGTTTCCATCGTCCATCTGCCCGACCTCAGCGTGGGCCATGAATTCCGCGAGAAGTTCCGGCAGCGCGGCTTCAACGCCTCGCTCTACCGGTTCGAAGGTTATTACAAAGGCAAATTTTCCTACGCGCCGCTCGATGGCTTCGGCGGCATCAAGGAAACCAAGCAAGTCCTCTACTCCAGCTGCGTCCAACCGGTGAAGCCCAACGGCGACATCGTCTACTGCACCACGGACACCTACACCGAGAACTGTATCAATTACGGCAACCTCTGCGATCAGCGCTTCGTCGAAATCCCGCGCGAAATCACCGTGACCGATTACGGCCACCGGCACATCTCCGCCGCCTCGTGGACGCGGGCACGGAACCCGCAAACCCGCGAGCCCATCTGGCAGGGCAAGAACTACCGCCACAGAACGCCGGTCAACCGGCTTCGGAATTTTCTGGAGAACCGGAACTATTCCTGGCTCGCCGCCGCCAAGCACACGGTCAACGCCCTTCAGAACAAGCTCAAAAAGAACAGCACCGAAAATCAGACCAACCTGGATTGACTTCTCGCCGCCGAGGAAAACACCTTGCCTCCCTTGCAAACTAGCTGCACCGGCCTATATTAAATCAGGCCGATGAGACTCAGGCGGGAAGCCAAAGCAACCCATTACGAATGCCCGATAGCCTCACCGGCCGATTGCTTGTCCGCAAATCGGAGGGATGGAATGTTTCAACTTCCGCCCCGGGAAGTGATCGGCGACGGCAGACGGATGATCCGGCCCGCCACCATGAATATCCCCTCGCCCTGATGATGGATCGTGCGCGGCCGTTTCCGCGAGGAGGCCACCCAAGCCTTGACGACTTCGAGAACGAAGAAATTATATTTGCCGGCCAGCTTCGCGTTCACCACCTCGCATTCCAGACTCGCGTAACACTCGGCGATGAGCGGCGCCTGGACGCATTCCGCCGGCACCGGCGTGAGGCCGACCGTTTTGAACTTATCCACCTGCCCGCCGGAAAGATTCCCGCAGGCCACCACTTGTTTTGCCAGCTCCACCGTGGGAATATTGATCACACATTCCTTGGTCGCCTTGAGGGTGGCGAAGGAATAGTTGAGATTGCTGATGACACAGCCCAGGAGCGGCGGCTCAAACTCCAGCATCAAATGCCACGACATCGGCATGACATTCGCCCGCCCGGCGCGGCTCGTCGTGACCAGCACCACCGGGCCGGGTTCCAGCAGCCGGTAAACTTCCGCCAGCGGAAAAGGTTTTTTCTTCATTGGGACAACTCCTTGGTCTGAATGCAACGGCATATCAATCCCCAACCCCAAAGGACTCCCGTTTGCCGACAATATCAAGAAATAAAAACAACCGCCCCGGTTGAGGAGGAAAATTGGCCAGCCACCGGAAGGTGTAGCCGCCGACGTCAGTCGGCTCAAATTACCACCTGGATTCAGATGGAGAACGGACTCCAACGGCCATTGATCAGACATTGGCTCCGGCGGCGGACTGTTTGCGGTATCTGGTGGCGACGAAGACCTGGATGATTACGCAGCGGAAGTTAAGTGGGTTTTGAAGAAAAAATTATAATCAAGCACCGTCAGTTTTTCGAGGAGCACCCCAATTGAGATCCTCAGCAACAAAAACAACCCACAAGAGAGCGGCAAATGGCCATTCAAGCGGATGGCGGCCATAAGATGTAACCCTAGCGAGGAAAACAACGGCAGCGATGGCAACCAGCCAAGAAAACAGATTCCACGGCCAGTGGCGTCGTTTTTTTTCTTTAGCCGAGAACAGCCCAGAAATAATGAGAAGCGCCAAACCAAGGAAGAAAAGCCATGAGTTTGCAATGCAGGACAAGACGAGCGCAATGGCGTTAAGGGCCCAAATAATCAACAACCTTTTGGACAATACTTTCATAGATTTTACGTGGTTAATGGCCGTCTGCGAACCCTGAAAACATTGCTATCAAGGCAACGATCAAACCTAAAGCGATGAACGAGGCGCAAAACACCAGACACGCTGACAGAATCAGGGAAAGGATGCGCTTGGGCTTCGGCAATTCCCGGTGCCAGGAGCTCCGGTAAAAAATGGTGAAAGCCACCAATATTGGCATGACCGAATAAATCAGGAGACCAGACCACCAAACCGTAAGCCAATTCCCGATGGGATTGGCCACCGCATAAATGACCGCCAAACAAATAATGCACGCAACACCAGCAATGCCTATCGGCGGCTGATTTGTTACTGTTTGCTCGTTATCGTTTGAAGCGCTCATAGCGGTCTAATAGGAGGAAGCCAGAGAAGTGTGGTCTAGCTAGGTTCATGGATTTGAATTTATTCCTGGGGTGTGAACGTGTCCAGAACCATTTGCCAGGCCAGTGGACGTTTGCAAATACCACCCGGATTCAGATGGAGCGGACTCACGTCCGCTGCTACGGGAATGTTGCCCCACCGGAAGGTGTGGCCGTGCGCAAGCACCCTCACGTCTCCGACATCACCCAGGCGGAGAACGGGCTCCACTGGCCGCCCACCCGGTAACGCATGGCCACCAGCGGGGCGACTCCGCCGTTACCGCCATGCTTCGTCCACACCGACCCGCCGTCCGTGCTGCCGGACAACACGGGGAGCAACGTGCAGTTGGACAAATCCTGGTTGGGGTCGATGCCGCTGCTGACGGTGACGACACATTGCCACGCCTCCGGCGCGGCCGGCACCAGGCTTTTGTCGATGCTGCCATCGGCGGAGGAACTGAGGTCGCTGCTGATCTCCGGCACCGACAGCGGGAAATGCGCCTGCAAACCGGCGATCTGGATTTGCTGGTCCGCGACTTGGGTTTGGAGCGCATCAATGAGCGCCTTGAGGCCGTTGAATTGCGCGCGCAACTCGCCGGACACCACTTGGGCATGGTCGGCGGGCAAAGAGGGATTGTAAGGCATAAATATATTTTGGTTGGTAGGGCGGTCAGTCCCCTGACCGCCGCTGGTTTGATAGGAACGCCATCGGATTCACCCTGACGGCGCGCAGGGGACTGCGCGCCCTACCGTGGTGGCCAGTCCGGCACGGACTTAGGGCACGGTGATGGTGGCGGGGTCGCTCCACGGGCCTTTGCCGGTGTTCTTTTTGCCGACCGCCCGCGCCCGCACCCAGATTTTCTGGCCGCTCACCAGCCCGGTGAACGTGGTGCGGCAGCCGGACGAAGTGTCCAGGTGCTTCCAGTTCTCCTCCTTGGTCGGGTCGGTGGTGTAATCGTAATCATACCCCTTGGCGCTGGCCAAAGGCTTGAGGTAACTCTTCACCGTGCCGCTGCTCTTGGCCGGCGTGAGCTTGAGATTCTGAACCTGATCCGGCGTGGTGGCCGGCACGGACGTTCCCTTGACCGCCAGGCCCAGCAATTTGATTTTGCTCTCCACGCCGCCGGAGGTTTTCTGGATATAGGCCAGTTCCAGGGTCAACTGGTTGTCCAGTTCCAGCTCCAGCGCGTCGAGTTCGCCTTGCTTGACATCCACCACGGCCAGCGCGGCGTCCAATTCGGTTTTCTTGGCGCGGATGGCCGTGACCTTGGCCGTGAGGGCCGCCACTGCCGGGTCCGGATCGGCGTAGATGGCGATGTTCGTCGTCAACGCCGTCGTCAGGTCCGTGGTCAGCGTCAGTTTCTGGTCGAGGGTTTTGTTGGTCAACTGCAGGATCGCATATTTCATGGGGTTGATGAGGTTGGACGGCGCAACCGGATTCTCGTCATACACCGACGCGAGATCGTCGTAGAACATGGGTGGCGTGGAATCGTATTGCATAACCGTTTGGTTCGCTCCCATCTTCGCGGATTCCGCGCGTCCCGCATTTATAATTTCAACCTGATTTTATAATAATTTTTTTGCTTTCCGGACGGCAATAAACGTCCGGCGGCGCGCCACATGGCTGGCGGCGGGAACCTGATGGGCCGCCCCCCGAACAATGTCGTTTCTGGTCGGAACCATGTGGCTGCGTCCCGGAACAATGTGGTCCCGGTGAATTACAATGTGGTTCCCGCCCGGAACAATGTTGTAAAACGGAATTACAATGTTGTTCCCGTCCGCAACAATGTTGTAAAGCGCGGGAACAATGTTGTTCCGGTGAATTACAATGTTGTAATTCGTGGGAACATCGATGTAATTCGCGGGAACATCGATGTAATTCGCGGGAACATCGATGTAATTCGCGGGAACATCGATGTAATTCGCGGGAACATCGATGTAATTCGCGGGAACATCGATGTAAAATCATTTTACCTTGAGGTAAAATGGCTTTGGGACAT
>CAIXUZ010000040.1 GCA_903922735.1 uncultured Verrucomicrobia subdivision 3 bacterium | reverse complement strand
CTTTTGGTTATTTTCATGGTGAAAAAAGGTAAAAAGCCGGTTTTTTGCCGTAATTGTAGGATTTTCCGCCGTTTGAGGCGCGCCCCCAGCGGTTTTTGCGCACCGAAAAATGCCTCGGGGCGCACCCCAATGGCCCGGGGCGACGGGAAAACCGTCCGGGGCAGAGGGAAAATGGCTGGGGGCAGACCCCGAATCCCGCGGGTACGACCCCAGCGGCATGGGGCGCACCCCGAATGTTTCGGGGCGCGCCCCCAGGCAAAAGGGCTGCACCCCGCGGCGCGTTTGGGTGCGGAAAAGCCGCGCGGGGTGCGCCCCATGTCATTTTTCCGCGCCGGAAAACCATCCGGGGCGGACGAAAAGTCTGATGCCGGACACCCCAAAGGTTAAGTCGCACGCCCCGGACGGCGGCCGGAGTTGCTGGCGAAATTTTCGTTCGCGAGAACGAAAGGGGGATTTACAACCAAAGGATTCCGCTGCTGTCAGTGAATCGCCCATGCTGTTGAGTATTCGACTGGAGGGTGCGGCAATCGCAGGCAAAATTTATTTGGAAGTTTTAACCGAAACTTTTAACGCCTCAAGGCAGCGCGCGTTTTCCGACTTTGTGCCGATGGAAATGCGGATCCATTCGGGCAACTGGTAGCCGCCCATCGGGCGCGTGATGACGCCGAGCTTTTGCATCGCTTCAAAAACCTGCTGGCCTGCGCCGACGCGCACGAGGATGAAATTGGCATGGGAAGGAACGTATTCCAGCTTCAGTTCGCGGAAGGCCTTCGCAAAAAATTCCAGCCCGCCGAAATTATTCTGCCGCGTTTGGTGAACGTGCGCGTCGTCATCGAGCGCGGCGAGGGCGGCGGTTTGCGCGAGGAGGTTGGCGTTGAACGGCTGGCGGATTTTTTCCAGCGCGGAAACGAGTTCGGGCGCGGCGATGCCGTAGCCGATGCGCAAGCCGGCGAGTCCGTAAATCTTGGAGAAGGTCCGCATCAGGATCAGGTTCTTTCGCGCGCCGAGGCGGATGAGGGGAATCAAATCCACCGCGTCGTCGAGAAATTCGATGTAGGCCTCGTCCATCACCAGCAGCACGTCATCCGGCACTTCGTTGACGAACTTGATGAGCTCCTCGCGCGGGGCGAACGTGCCGGTGGGATTGTTCGGATTCGCCACGAACACAATGCGCGTCTTGGTGGTGATGGCCTTGAGCATCGCCGGCAAATCGTGACCGTAATTTTTCGCGGGAACGGTGACCACGTCCGCGCCAAAGAGTTTGGCGACGATGGGATAGATCGCGAAACAGTATTGCGACACAACGATGTCGGTCCCCGGCCCCAGCAAGGCGTGGGCGACAAACTCGATGATTTCGTTCGAGCCGTTGCCCAGAACCAGGTTCGCGGTCTCAACGCCGAGCTTCGCGGCGAGTTTTTGCTTCAGGTAGAATGCGTTGCCATCGGGATAAAGGTTCACGCCGGGAATCGCCTTTTGCAGCGCGGCGACGGCGAGCGGCGACGGGCCGAATGGATTTTCGTTCGACGCGACCTTGATGATGGAGTCGGCGGATAAACCAAGTTCGCGCGCCACTTCTTCAATCGGGCGGCCTGGTTGATAGATTGGTAGAGTTTTTAGAAATGGAGAGAGGGGGAGCATAAAATTATTCTCCGGGCAAATGCGCGTCCGCGCCCGGATACAGCTTCAAATAATCCGTCGCCTGCACGCCGATAATGGATGCCACGCCGAGAATATCATGGGCGGTCGAACCGCGCGAAACATCAGCGGCGGGACGATTCAAGCCGAGCAGAATCTGGCCATAGGCGTTGGCCCGGCCAATGTGCTGCAGGAGGCGGCTGGCGATGTTGCCGGAATTCAGGTCGGGGAAAATCAGCACGTTCGCGCGCCCGGCGACCTGGCTGTCATGCAATTTGCGCGAGGCGATTTCCGGCACGAGCGCGGCATCCACCTGCATTTCGCCGTCAAAGTCCGCTTCAATATTCAGCTGCCCCGCCTTGCGCCGGGCTTGGGCGGTCGCCGCCTGCACCTTGCCGACGGACGGGTGCGAGGCGCTGCCTCGGGTGGAAAACGAAAGCATTGCCACCCGCGCCCGGACCCCCAGCATATGCCGGGCGAGCCGCGCGGTGGACACGGCAATGTCAGCCAGCTGATCCACGGTGGGATCGGGAATCACGCCACAGTCGGCCATGAACAAAACGCCGTTCTCGCCGATGCGGGTGTCTTCGACCTCCATGACCATGCAGCTCGAAACCGCCCCGATGTCCGGGGCTGCGCGGACGATTTGAAACAACGGCCGCAGCACGCTGCCCGTGATGTGCGACGCGCCGGAGACGAGGCCGTCCGCCTGATGCATCGCCAGCATCATCGCGCCGTAAAAATTCGGCTGGAGCATCGCTTCGCGCGCCTCGGTCTGGCGCAGGCCTTTTTCGCGGCGCAGGCGGAAGAACCGGCTGGAGAAATTATCCAGGTCCTCGCTGGTGGCGGGATTGATGATGCGGATGCCGTCCAGGGAAATTTTCAGCGTCCCGGCGACTTCCCGCACCTGGTCCGGATCGCCCAGCAAGATGGGCACGCCGAGCCGCAGCGCATAAAACTGCCGGGCCGCCTGCAAAATGCGCGGCTCGGCGCCTTCGGGAAACACCACGCGCTTGGGATGCCGCTGTAATTTTTCAATGACGTTGCCGATGAAACGCATAGCGGCAAGTTAGCGGACAAATGTTAAACTGCAAAACCAATTTGCCGTTGGAAGGGTCGCGCGAAGGCCGCGAAGCAAGACGAAGGGGAAAACTTTTTCCCTTTCCCACCTTCGTGGCCTTCGTGCGACACCAGCGGGCGCGGATTGACTTGAGTTGTTTCGCCAGCTAGCCTTCAGTTCAAATGCAGGAAATCATCGAGAAGCTCCTTGTTTTGCAGGACCGCGACCGGAAAATTCTCCGGGTCACCCAGGAACTCGCCCATATCGGCCCCGAACGCGAATCGCTCAAGGCCAAGGCCGCCAGCACGCAAAGCTCGCTGGAAGCCGCAAAATTGCGCACCCGGCAAATCGAATCGGAGCGCAAGCAGCGCGACCTCGAAATCGAGGCCAAGAAGGCGCAAATCGAAAGATACCTGAACCAGCAGCTCCAGACCCGCAAGAATGAGGAATACAAGGCGCTCACCCACGAAATTGAGATGGCGAAGGAAGTCATCTTCAAGATCGAGGACGCGCAAATCGTTTTGATGGAGCAGGCCGAGGTGGCGCAGAAAGAGGTGGTGCGCGCCACCGCCGAAGCGGCTGCGGCCAGGAAGCTGGTGGATGACCAGATCGGCCAGTTGAACGCCCGCGAGGAAAATTTGAAAAAGGATTTCGCCGAGCTGACCAGCAGCCGCGCCGCCCTGGCGGGGGCGGTGGACGATTCCACGCGCAACCGCTACGAGCGGATTTTCAAGAGCAAGGGCGAAAACGTGGTGGTGGGCGTGGAGCACAGCGCCTGCGGCGGCTGCCACATGAAGTTGCCGACGCAAATCGTAACCAATTGCCGGGGCGCGGGCGAACTCGTGACCTGTCCGAACTGCGGCCGGATTCTGTATTACGCCCGCGACATGATATTGACGGCGGCGGATTAATATTTTAACCCCGCAGCCACCAAGGCACGAAGGCCGACAAAACCTTCGTGCCTTTTTGATTTTCGGGTGTATGATAAGACTGGTTTTGGAAGGGTGGAGAATCGCTCCGGGCGCAAGTCCGGGGAGGAAAGTCCGAACTCCGCAGGGCGCGATGCTGCGTAACTCCGGTGGGACCGGAGATACACGCAGGGGGGACGTTTCAAGACGTTCCAACGGAAAGTGCCACAGAAAACAGACAGCCATCGGCGCAAGCCGGTGGTGATGGTGAAAAGGTGCGGTAAGAGCGCACCGCGTGAAGCGCAAGCGACACGGCACGGCAAACCCCATCGGGTGCAAGGCCAAATAGGAAACCCAGGAGCGGCCCGCTCCGCGTTTCGTGAAAGCGAAACAGGTTTCGGGTATCGGTCGCTAAGACAAATGATTCTCTCCGCCGCAAGGCGCAGACAGAATTCGGCTTACAGCCCTTCCAAAACCAAAATTCCGAGACTGGAGACTGGAAACTCGAAACCGGAGTTGGCCGTCGTCCTTGACGGGCGGGCGCGGGGAAAGCGGCGATAAATCGCACGCAGTCCAAACGCTCCGCTTTGGGTTGTTCAGTAATTACAGCCTTCCTCGGATTGGTTGCCGTTTCCATTTCGGAAATCGGGTTGAAAGCTCCAGAGCCTGCCCGCAGATGACGCAGATTATTGCAGAATAAAATATCTGCGGAAGTCGGCGAAATCGGCGGATCACCGGGCGGGTCTTTTGTCCGTGAGCGGCGTGGGCCCGGCCTTTACCGCCCGCTCCGGGGATGCTCAGGCCTCGCCGCCGCACCCCGCGCAATTTCAAGACAGACTCCAAGCCAAGAAAGGGTGTTATCTTGGCAAACGTAGCCAAGATGTCCCCTGAATTTTTTGGCAAGTTGATGATGATCAAGGTCCGCCTTGGGCAACATCCGGTCGGGGATATGATTCTCCGGAGCGGATGGTTGGCCAACAACCACCGCTTTTGACCACGGTTGCTCGGGCAAAATTGGACTTTGATCGAGGCGACGAACCAATACATGAAACTGGCAGTTCCAATCTTGAAACGCACCGTTTTTTGGGCGGCGCTGGCGGTTTTTGGCGGATTCAGGGTTATCGCCAGCCAGCCAGCAGCGACTCTGGCATCAGACCAACCCCAAATGCCGGACTGGCTGACCGAATTGTCCCTCGGCGCCAAGGAAACCTACGACGATAATGTCCTGCTGGTGGCCGGCAAGACCACGCCATTAAATCCCACGGCCATGAGTCCGCAGGATTCATGGATATCAACGGTTTCCCCAAAAATTGGTTTTGATTTTGCGCCATTGACGGGCGAGCAGAAAACGTTTCCGACCTTGGCGCTGGTTTATTCGCCGGACTTGGTGCGGTTCCATGAACTGCCGTCGGAAAACTATAACGCGCATAAAATCGGCAATAAACTCAAGGGCCAAACGGGCAATTTTTCCGGTTCGGTGGACAGTGATTTTTTGTTCAACGACGGCAGCAGCACCGCCCCCACATACGGCGTGGGGTCAGCAGCAGATCAAGGGGATAAATGCGGCAGCGCCTTCGCCTCGGCCATGGTGCGGGAACGGTTGAAGCAAATCCAGGAGCGCGCCACGGTGGTGCTCCAATATGACAGGGACCGCTTTTTCATCCGGCCCACGGCCACTCTGCTGTATTATGATTTCATGACCGACTGGCACGCGAACACGTCGGGCCGCTATACCGGTTATCAAAATTATACCGACCGCACCGATGTGAACGGCGGGGCCGACTTGGGCTACAAAGTGACTTCCAGCATGGCGATCACCCTGGGTTATCGCTACGGTCATCAATACCAACAGGCACTCACTCCCGACATTTACAGTGTCGAGGTCAACCACCAAGCGATGCAGTCATCCAGCGATTACCAGCGCCTGCTGCTGGGATTGGAAGGCAAACCATGGAACTGGCTGACCGTGAAGCTGGCCGGCGGCCCGGATTTCCGTGATTACAACCCCGGCGCGCCGGTGAGTGATTATCATCCCACCACCTATTACGGTGAAGCGGTACTGACCGCATCGCTCACGCCCAACCAGTCGGTGACATTCAGCTACCGGCAATGGCAGTGGGTTTCGAGCGTCGGCCGGGTCCCCTACTTCGACAGCGCCTATGCGCTAACCTATCACTGGAACGCGACCAAACGACTGGGGCTGGACGTGGGCGGAAAGTTCACGGAATACGACTATACCGCCGGTTCGGCCACATTGAGCCACAATTCCAGCTTGCGCGATGACGCGCTCTACACGGTTTCGGCGGGCGCGAGCTATGCATTCACCCCGCATTTTACCGCCAGCCTGACGTATGCCTGCGACTTGGGCCGGAATTTGGAATCCGGCCTGCCCGCCAACCTCTACTCCGAATATCGCGAATTCAACCGCCAGACGATTTCCGTCAGCGCGAAATACAAATTTTAATCCTGCCCTGCGCGCGCTCTGGCGGATGCCTGCCCGCGAAAAAACGAATCGGCCTCACCGCACTGGCCGGACAGCAGGTAGCCGAGCGGATGCAGGCGTTCATCCCGTTTTTCCCACGCCCATGAGCCGGCGGACTTTTTTGCGCCATCAGCCGGGCGCGGCGACGCGGCGATCTAGCCCTTCGCCTTAGCCCGCTCGGCATTGAAGCGGCGCGTGGCTTCCGGCAGGTCATGCCAGAGCTTGATGGCCACCGCGAAGCCGATGATGGCAAACGGCACCATGAACAGCGGCCACCAGTGCCAGTCGCGCGGAATGCCCATGAAGGTCTGCGCCGCCCCCGCCTTTTCGCTGGGCACCAGCTGGCCGATGAAAAACGACTGGATGCCGCTGCCCAGATAAGTGAAGCCATCCACAATGCCCGCACAGGTGGCGGTGGCTTTGCGTCCGCCGAAATCCGTCGCCGCCGACCCTGCCATGAGCGAAGTCAGGCCCACCGAAGCCATGACCACCATGACGCAGGCACACCCCAAAACGAGCGGCATGGTGGACATATACGCGACCATTACCATCGTCAGCACCAGCACCAGTGCCGCCAGCATGGCAGCGGGCGGGGCGCGGCGGGACTGGAACAAATGATCCGAAACCCAGCCGCCGAAAAAACCGCCCACGACGCCGAAGAGGCACAGCAGCAATCCCCAATGATCTTTGAAAAATTCGGCGCCGGGCTGCTTGATCTCCCCGGCATATATAAAATACCAGTTCTGAATCCCGTTGCGAAAAACCCCGCTGGTCAGCCCCACCAGGGCGATCAACAGCATCAGTTTGCTCGCAAAAACCTTTTTCAGGAGATCCATCGTCGAGAGCTCAATGTGCATCTGGCCGGACGAGGCGTCGTGCGTGTCAAAATGGGCAAATTCCGCCTCTTCCGGCGTGTCCTTGATCAGCCACCAGTCAATCAACACCCAAACCAGCATGATGGCGGCGGGAATGAAGAAGACTGCCCAGGTCGCATCCACCAATTTGCCGCCCACCGTAGCGTTGGTGGCAAAAACAGATTGCAGCAGGTCGTGGAACCAGCCGCCCGCCGCCCCAGCCTTGGTCAGTTCGACAATTTTGCCGCCCCAGTCAAAGGCAAAGTAAACGCCGATGGAAATCAGCGCGCCGAAGATCGCCCCGAACACGCCGCGTTCGCGCACATGAAACCAATAGGCCTTGACCTTGATGATGGAGACCGCGCCGTAGCTCTGGAAATACATGTTCAGCGCGTAAAGCGTGGAATAGGCCACCACCATGTTCATCTTCAATTTGCCCAGCACCGTCAGATAGGTCAGCACGCCCAGCAGGATGTTGGCCACGGCGGAACCGACCGCCGCAATCAAAATCCCTTTCTTGCCGCCAATCTTGTCCACCAGCGGGCCGTTGATCAAAAATGAAACGCCATACACCAAGGTGCCAATCGCGAAGATCGTGCCAAAATCTGCCTTGGTCATCAGGCTGCCGAGCGCGTTTTTGGAAACATTGAGGTTGTAGCGGCCCATGTAGAGAAACGAATAGGTCATGCCCAGCGGAAACCAGTTGATGAACCGGCGCATCAGGAACCAGCGGCTGTGCTGAAGCGGGTTGTTGTAGAAATACAGCGCGATGATCGCCGCCAGACACGAACCCACCAACGCGTTGGGATATTCCAGGACTTGGGTGATAAAATTCATCGGCCAATGCAAAGTTGCCGGACAGGGAAACAGAGCCACGCCCTCCGGTCAAAGACTTTCCGGCGATTCTGCGCTTGCGGTCGCCAAACCCTTTCTGATAGTTTGACTCCCTTGGCAACGGGATTGAAAATTGACCCGCTCGGCATTGGTGGGGGCCAATGCAGGCGACCAGGGATGCCTAAACTTGGCACAAAAAGCGGCCCGCACGCTTCAGGCAAGAAGGCGTGGTTTTAAATTGGGCAATCAAGGTTGCACCCATAGCTCAATTGGATAGAGCGGCTGACTACGGATCAGCAGGTTTCAGGTTCAACTCCTGATGGGTGCACCATCTCTCTTTCGCGACACTCCGCGACAGCCAACGACGGAACCAGACCCCCGCCTTTATTATCAATGCTTTCCTGCTCTCCCACCCTGATTTGATTTGCGACAGCGCACGACGGCTTAAGACCCTCCGCGCCTGCCCCGTGTATCCCTTTCTGTGTCCCTTTTTTCTCCAAAAACTGTGGCAGCATTTCCGCCGCTTCTGCCATCGGCAAACACGACACATCCGTGTAAGTTTTATTGGTCAGCCTCATTTCACTGTGGCGCATGAATTCCATGGCAACGCGTGGCAGGACACCGCTGCGAGCCAGATTGGTGGCCAGCGTGTGGCGCAACGCATGGAAGTCAGCGCGCCGGCCCTGCTCATCCAGATAGGGGATTTCCGCCGCTGCCAAATCTTTCCGATACTGATCCATGTCCGGGAGGCTTTCAAACACCGGCTCACTTGAACACTCGCCCAGCTTGACCAGGTTTTTCAATTCCGCCGCCACTTCCTGATTCAGCCAAATCGTCACATCCTTTTCATTCTTGGTCGTAGAGCCGCGAACCTTCAGACAGGGGTTGTCCCCGTAAAGGATACAATCGGCCTTCTGCAAAGCCGCCAACTCGGCGCGACGCAGTCCCGTATTGATTGCCGTCAGATATACCGATTTGCGCGGGCCAGCCACTTCCAACAACCGCCGCACCTGCTCATCAGCCAAAGCCCGCCGTTTGACTTTTTCACGCCCCGCCGTCTTGACCTTGCGGACAGCTTGCAGCGGGTTGACCTCCAGACGCGCAGCGCGTTGCATCCATTTGAGCAGCGCGTTGGCCGCATCCAAATAATCGTTCAAAGTCTTGGCCGCCAAAGTTTGCGCCCCGCGCCAAGTCATGAAGGAATCAGCCGTGACATCTTTCGGATACTGCCAACCGCAATCTTTGAAAAGGGCTTTCAAACGGCACCGGAGATTGGCCAAATACATTTCATCGCGACCGCTGGCCAGCAAGTCAGCCAGAAAATCCTCCATGTGAGCCGTCAACGTTTTTTGCGCGGAAGCTAGCAGATGCTTTGGCACCCCGACGCCAGCCGCTTCCCGCTCCGCTGTCTGGACAATTTTATGAAGTTCCGCCTGGGCAACTTGCTTGTCCGTGGTTTTAAGAAGAACGGTGCGCTGCCGTGAATCGCCCGGCAGCGTGTAATGGCCGTAATAGCAGCGCGACGACACCAATTTGCCACCAATCCGCCGCTTGCGTTTGAATACATGTTCTTGCATGACAATTCTCCTATTAATGATTGCCGTTTCGCTGGCGCTTCAGCCGATCAATGTAACCCAAAACTTCCTCCATCGGCAGCTTGGACAAACGGCCAATCTTGACTGGTCGAGGCAAATCATTGGCGGCAATCCGTCGTTGGACTTCCCGCACGCTGATGTCCAGCATCGCGGCCACCTTGTCGAGGCCGATCAATCTTTTAAGATCAATGCTGATGTTTATTTGCTCGCCCATGTCCATTAAATTTTATCCGCCAGTGCCATCAAACACTCTTCCAGATAGGGTTTTGCCTTGAGCCGAGTCGCCAGGCCAATGCTGAACCATTTTTGCAATAGCTCGTTTTGAGCCGCAACTTTATCAGGAATCAGCAAGGCTCTCACGCCTTGACCAAACGCCCGCCCGAGCGAGCTTTCAAAGTCAGGTCCGGTGCGGGTTTCAAACTCATGCTTGCTGTAAAATAAAAATTTGAAGGCGGTTGACCGGCACCATTTGGCCATGATAATCACCGATGGTTCAAGGGTCTTAAAATACGACTGCCAGCTTTTCTTTGGGTCACTCAATGCCCGGCTGATGGTCACCTGGCTCAACTTGATGCCTTGTTCCTGCTCCAAGAAACGTTGAATGGCCCGCGCACTCATCCGTTCCGAAGCTTCAAAAACAAACGGGAACAAATCAATGATCAGACCATGCGTGGCGGTGAATTCGGCGGACTTGGAGTGGCCCACCAACTTCTTTCCGACCTCGGTCAAATCAAATGCTTTTTGATTGTCGTGACTCATATGCGTTTAATTGTATCATTTGTTTCACGAGTGTCAAATGCTGTTTCGTGACCAAATTCGGCAGACTGCATTCCGCGCTGGCTTGGATTCGCTTTTATCCGTGAGTTAGATCAAGCCAGCGCTTCATTCCGTCAGCCGAATTCCGTCCCTCTGCCGAACTAGTAGGCGCGACCGAAGCGGCGTTGAATTCTCCGCTTGTAGAGCTGCGAACTCAACGCCGCTTCCGTCTTGATGGGCTGGCGCATGGGCGTCGCTCGTAACGTAAAAATGTGACGGATGAACGACGCAATATAAGTCTAATATATCGCAAGATTAGGTGTGTCATTAAGGGGGGGGCTTCAACGAGAATGTATGTCCTGTAGAAAGTGAATAACCATGAAACCTAGTCAACCAACAACAATGCAAGACAAAATAATCGGTCTGCTGAGTCTGGCTTTAGTTGTGCTGTCATTCACCGACTGCGTCATCAACAGCGCCATCGCACGCGTCAACCAATGGCTATAAAAATGAAAAACAAATTTATCAATAATTTTAGTAGAATTCTTGGATTAATTTTGACGTTGGGACTGCCAGGTGTGGTGGAGGCACAATTAATATATACGACCAATAGCGGTGAGATTACAATAACAGGTTGTTATTATGCTGGGAGTCCAACTTCATTAAACATCCCTAGTTCTACTAACGGGTATCCAGTCACAAGAATTGGCGGACAAGCATTTTTTCAATACCAGAATCTGGTCAGCATCACACTTCCAGACAGCATCGTAAGCATTGGAGACGGCGCTTTCTATTCTTGTACCGGTTTAACCAATGTACTATTACCAAATAACCTACCCAGAATAAATACCAACACGTTTTTTGGTTGTAGCAGTCTGAAGGGGATAGCAATTCCAAACAGTGTCACCAGCATCGGTGGCGGGGCTTTTGCTTATTGCAGCAGTCTGGCGACCATAAATATTTCAAGCAATGTATCTAGCATCGGCCCGCAAGCTTTCGCTAATTGCGTTAGTTTGACCAATATTACAATTCCAAACAATTTTACGAGCATTGGAATGGGCGCATTCTATTTTTGTAAGAAATTAGCGAGCGTAACTCTTCCAAATAGCCTGACCAACATACCTGATTCTTTATTTTATGCTTGCACCAATCTGGTCAGTATTACAATACCAAACAGCGTCACCAGCATTAACAGAAGCGCGTTCTTTGCGTGTTATAGCTTGGTTAATATAGTTATACCAAGCAATGTAAATTATATTGATATGGGTGTATTTGATTGGTGCAATAATCTTACCTCGGTATATTTTTATGGCCAGCCTCCTAATCTCGGGAGCTCGTATTTTTCAAATACAGGTAATGCCACAGCTTATTACTTTACAAATAACACTGACTGGGGAACAACATATGCTGGGTGGCCAACGGTGGCGTTATCACCTTCACCGTCGGTCACCATCACGTCCCCCACAATTAACCAGCGCTGGAGCAACGCCGTGTTCACCGTTCAAGGGACAGCGACTGATAACGTGGCGGTTGCTAGTGTGCAATATCAGCTCAACGGCCTGACTTGGAGCAACGCCACCACCACCAACGCCTGGACTAATTGGTATGCCACGCTGAATCTGGTGCCCGGAACCAACACGGTGGCGGCTTATGCCACCGACACCACCGGCAATGTTTCCGCCACTACCAATGTGAGTTTCCAATATATTGTGACCAATCAATTGCAAATTAGCACCACCGGCAAAGGAATGATTTCACCCAACTACAGTAACGTTTGGCTGGAAATTGGCCGTAATTACAGCATCACCTCCGCCCCCGCCACGGGCTTTGTGTTCACGAACTGGACGGTTTCAACCAACTGGATTGGCGGCGCCACAGTGATCTACACGAACTTGCTATTCATGATGCAGTCCAACCTAACCTTGCTCGCCACCTTTGTGGAAACCAGCCGGCCCACGCTCGCTTTCACCGCGCCCACCAATAATCAGCAGATGACCAACGCCTTGGTGACTGGAACTGGGACGGCCAGCGACAATTGGCAGGTCAGCAATATCTGGTATCAATTGAACGGCAACGCGTGGAATCCGGCGACGACCACCAACAGTTTCACCAATTGGAAAACGCCCTTGCTGACGCTCGTAATCGGCACAAACACGCTGAAAGCCTATGCGCTGAATCTGGGCGGCAACTACTCGATCACCAACAGCGTCAGTTTTGTGTCGAGCAACACGTTTGCGCTGCAACTGGTCTTCACCAATGCGCAGCCGGTGAAAACAAACGGACTGGTCTTCAACCTGCAATTATCCACCGGTTTGAGCGGTCGCATCCAGTTTTCCACAAACCTGATCGACTGGAACTCACTGACTAATTTTATCGGCTCCAATGCCACAATCACCTTCCGTGATCCGGCGGCCACCAATTCTAGTCAGCGCTTTTATCGCGCGGTGGTTCCATAAGAACATTTGATTACTTAACCATGAATCAAAACGGATCATCGGAGGCTTTTATTAATTCCCTCTGCAAATCCGCTTCCGTCAGCGGCCCGACATCAATATTGTCCGCTTTCCATTTAACAGATTCCTTCCACCGCGCTTCCGCCATTTCATCGCAGGCCAGTTCCGTGAATTTTCGCAGCAACATGGAGTTGACCTCCTCAAGTTTCTTTTCGGTTTTCTCATCCAAATAGGGAAAAGGATTTTCTGCAAAATCGTTCAGCAGTTTTGCCGCAATTCCCCGCTCAAAATCTTCTTTGCCAAAGATCATTGGAATCGGAATCGCCGCAATCAAGTCGCCCAGGTAATAATTCCAACGCGGGCCAAAATAATCCGCAAAATCGCTGTAATTCTCAAAGTGCAACATGAACGCCGCCATTTTCAGCCGGGTCCGGTAAATCAAGTTGCCCAAACTGCGCACCGAGAAGCGGATGGAGAACAATCGGCTGACCCCCCGAGAAAAACGGATCAACCGGTAGCGCTTTGGCTGGGGCGTCTTTTCTTCCACTTCTTCATCTGACTCAGGCTGGTGCCTTTTTTGGGGCGGAATTAGCCGGTAAGCTTTGCTCAAATAACCAGCCAGATAACGGGCCAGCGCTTCTCCGGTCTTTTTGATGGGCAGCAGCTCGATCCGGCCAAAGCGATACTTGCAGGCGATTTGCCGCAAAGCTTGCCATTCCGCCGCCAAGGCTTCATTCCGCAGATGTTTTCCCCGACGCATCCAGTAAGGCAGCTTGTAGTTGGTCAAGGTTTCGATATCGGTTCCGGTGCGAATGTCCATCTTGGTGACAACGACAACATGAAGATGCCAGACACCATCCCGATGCGGTTCAGGAATACAAATCCAATCCGCGTAACGCTTGTTAATGATGTTGGAGTTAAGGGAATGCCAGCGGTTTTGAACGAAGTCCAAATCTTTGGCGAGTTCCCGCAGTTCCTGGGTGGCTTGTGATCCACGACCGCTACCAGGGACGCCAAATGTCAGGGTGAGCAAGCCGACTTGGTTAAGGCCGTATTCTTTGACCAGCCATTCAATGGCCATGATCAGCCGATAACGACTTTTTCGACGATAAGGGGAAAGACTTTCAGAGGAGGATTCTTTCTCTCCAATGCAATTATCACTCTCTTGACTAGGAAGGGCCGAGGGGGGCGCGGCTGCGCCGCGCGCCCCCTCAGCCCCTCCCCCGGTCAATGTGGGTGCCTCGGCTGGATTGGCAGGAGAATTGAATTCAACTGCGTCCATGTTCCCCGCCTTTGGCCGCCGCCGCTTGCACGAGGGCAAGCAGAGCAGCTTTCAAAGGGCAGGAGAGCAGAGGCCAAGCATTGATTATTTTCTGAAGATCGGATTCCGTGTGTCCCTCTTTGTGTCCACTAGGAGGGGTTTCGCTGTGTTCATTGGTGCTTTTGTCAGGTTCAACTCCTGATGGGTGCACCATCTCTCTTTTACAATGGATTCAAAGGGTCTGTGATTTCACGGCGGATGTTAAAACTCCAAAACCCACATTTTTACCTGACAATTGCCTGACAACTTTTGAGGTCTGTATTCCGATCCGCCTCGTCTTGCCATGGGCATCTGGTGTGAAGTGCCTGCCGCTTTGCTTCCAGCTCTTTTTCGTCATCGGCAATTAGTTCGGGGTATAGGTGGCAATAAACTGTTTTTCTTTCTCGCTCGGTTTCCTCTCTCGGCACCAACGCACACCGTTCTTCCAATCGCATGGTGCGTAGCTGTGCTTCCAGTTCCGTGAATTTCCGCAGCCGCAGCCGGATACTTCATGGTAGAAAACACTTTGGTTCAAACATCCGGCGTGGCGATTTAATAGCGGTCATTTGCTTGCATCAGTTTTTCCGCATCCGCGCGAAATCTCGGGTTGGCATTGGGAAGCAGGAGCGGGGCGAGGGTTTGCCGGGCGGCGGTGGAGTTGCGGGTGAGGTATTGATACTGGGCCAAACTCAGCGCATACGAGGGATTCTCGGGTTCCAACTGAATGGCCCGTTGCAGATGAACGCCGGCAGCGGCCAGATTCGCACCCTGCACCATTTCCAAAACCCCGTACAACTGTTGTGACGGCCCGAAGGTTGGCATCAAACTGATCGCTTGATCAAGCTGGCTGAAAAGTGCCGCTGCTTCCACCGGCTTGATTCGCCGATAGCGGTCACCCGTTCTGGCGATGACCCGAAATTCATCCAAGGCGCACAAGTAGTGCGCCAGATAACTTTTGGAGCCAAGCTGGATGGCGGCTTGCAAATGACGCAGCGCCGCATCCTGATCGCCGCGTTCATGTGCCAGCAAGCCCAAGCCCTCTTCCGGCAACGGACTCGCGGGAGTAATTTTGCCGGCGGCGACAAACCTCGCTTCCGCCGCCTTCGGCTGGCCAGCCCGCAGCAGCTCATTTCCCAACCGAAAATAAACCTCGACCGGCGGGAGCGGACGGGTCGTCAGACTGATGGGCGAAGAAATATCCGCGGACAGCGTTAGATCAATGGCCGAAAACGCGCCTCGTTTCAAGTAGCGGCGGAGTTCGGCTTGCACCACCGGCAACGGAGCCTGCAACGCATTGGTGAAGGCTTGCTCGGGTAACTGCCCCTGTCGTAACAGGGCGGTGAACTGGCTGAAGCGGGCGCGGTATGGGCCGTTGTCGCCGGCCATCAAAAATTGCGTCAGCAGCCACGATTCTGCGTAAAACAATCCCTGGCGGCTGGCTTCATTGTAATCGGGCGAATCATGAGTGACGCTGAATAGCTCCTTCAAGGCCAGGAGCCGGCTGTGATTCAAAGTTTGCAGATGGTAAGGAATGGGGCTGGCGATGCGGGCGGTACGGCCAGCCGTTTCAAAGGTGGAATAGACTTCTGCCATGCCTTCCTTCAGCCATATCGGCCAGAACTGGTCGTTGCGCCGGAATAAGAAGTGGGCGTATTCATGAAAGATGATCTCCATGCCGCCGTAGACGGAACCGGATTCGGGCAAAGACAACACAATGAGGTTTTCATCGGAGCCGCGCTTGAAGAAGGCGGCGATGGTGCTGGGTTTGCCTTGATACAGCGGCAGATAAGGCTTCGTGGCTTCGTGGTCGGGAAAGGCCATCACCACGATGGGCGGAGACTCCACGGCTTTGGACCCGGCGAGTTGGGAATAGGCTTTACAGAACTGCTCCAACCGGCCCGCCAGTTTATTAACGGCCGGCTGGCTGCCGCAGCTATAGAGGTTGAAATGAGCCGTGCGCGTCTCGACCCAAGACCGTTGCTCCAGCGGAACGCCAGCCGCGCCGGCGACGCCGATGCCAACCGCCATGCCGGAAATCAGGATTGCAATCCAATGCTGACAACGAATGACCGCTGGGCGCTCAGGCAACTTCATGGCGACGAAGCGGATTCCAGTTCACGCAATGGCTGCCCCACCATTTCACCCAGCCGGATTCCGGCGATGTAGATGACCGCGCCAAAGCCCAACACCACCAGCATTACCATCAGGAACAGCCAGAAGTGGTGCCGCTCAAACCGCTTCAGCGTCCGGGCGAATGCCACCAGACCGAACAACGCCGCCACCACGATAACGGCATCCACGCTCGCCCGTTGCCAGTAGCTGCCACCGAGGTGCAGCCACATCCCGAATTCATCGAACGTTAATCCCATCGCCACGCCATAAAACAGCGCGGTGACTTCCGCTGCGCGACCGGTGGGGCGACGAAACACGCTGTAGCCCGCCACCGCCGCCAGCAGAAATATGCCGTAGTTCAGGTGGTGCACATGGGTGCCCAGCACAAAGCAATAAAGGTTGGGCATCAGCTTCGACATGATCAGAAAGACGAAAACCCGCGAGAGGATGAAGGTCATCAGGAAACTGAACAGGGCGAACCGGGCGAGCTTGTGGGCCGTCTCCCGATGCAGATGCGGTTCCTTGCCGTTCATGGTGGCGGCAGGCTAATCGCTGGCGCTTCCGCAGGTCAAGGCTCGGTCGCGGGCAATAAGTCGTGGCAAACGGCTTCCGTGGCAGCCAACTTCGACCCCATCACAAGGCCATCAACGCGGGGGCATCGGCATCGGCCGGGGCTGATAGAATAACGGCGGGGGCGGCATCCCGCCATAGGGCGGCGGCGGATAAATGTAAACCGGAGAAATCAAAATGCCTTCCGCCACATTGACCGACACCGGCGGTTGCCCCGGCGCATAGTCGTTCAGCAGGATAAACCAACGGCCTTTGCTGCGTCGGGCAGACAGGGTGTAATTGTGACCGGCCTGGGCCGAAAACTCCACTTTTGACCGGCTGCCGGCGCCGCCGGATGCGGTTTGCAAGATGCCGTTCATAAAGCAGCCCACCGTCAAAGTGTGTAATCCGGGCTTCAAATCAATCTTGAAGCTGCCGTTCCAAGAAGAGCCAAAGCCCAGATGATTCGGACCGCGGCGGTCGTCCACTTTCCACAAGCGCACGGGGTCAGCGCCCTTGAGCGTAGCGCGCGCTTCGAGAGCAAGATCCGGGGCCAGATTGTGGTGGCTCACGCAACCGGTTAAAGCCAGGGTCAAACTTCCGCAGACCAGACTGATGATGTTGCTAAAACCAATTGTTTTTTGAAGGCGTTTCATATCGGTTGGGACGGCCAGAAATAAGTCGCTTTGCGGCCGGATTGTCAACCGCGAAAAAAGGATTTTCAAGACCGGTTGGCTTAAAATTCCCAAAGCGGGGTGGGGCGAACGTGTTCACCGGGACAATATGATAATGCTCGTTTGAAGCTCACGACCAACCCGTCACCAATGTTACCGCCGGGCCGGCGCCCTGGGGCCTCAACAAATCAAATAACATGGTCAGTCTCCATGATTGCAATTATTTGCGTCGAATGTGGCTTTGCCTTTGAAATCCGCACAGGTCGAACTGGCGCGGACGAATTTATCGTGCCGCCGGCACAAGCCGGTTTCACCCCGCACGGACCCGTAAGCTGAACTTAGGATATTCAAACCCGGGATAGCCATTTCCAGCGCAGCCGGTTCCATTACTGAATAATGGCAGTCCTGACATTCCGTCTGGCTCATGGATGGGCTTTGAAAGCGGGTGGCCGGCGGAGGGGAAGTCACAAGGCGCTCCAGCGCGCTGCAAAGACATGCGCGGAGAGCAGGTAGCCCAGAATGACATTCACCACCACGCCGATCGTAAAAGCGGAAAAGGCTTTCCATCCCACCGGCGCGAGTTCGCGAAAGCGCGTGGTGAGTCCGATGCTTAAAAAGCAGAAGATGAAGGTCCACGTCCGCAGTGAAACGAGCGGGGTGATCAGATTGGGTTTCACCACCGTGTTGAAGTCCGCGGGGCTGTAGCTGCCGGTCACCATGGTCATCAGCAGGGAGGCGAGAAAAAACCCGATGACGAATTTGGGAAAGCGCCGCCATATTTCACCGGCATTGGGCCGCACTCCGGTTTCTTTTTTCTCCCAGACAATGGTTGCGATCAGGGCCCAGAAGATGGACCAGATCCCAATCCAGAGGTCGCGTCCGATCACCTTCATCAGCGTAAAAACCTTGACCGTCACGTCTTCATTTCCGGCTATTTTGCCATAGGCGCTGGCCGCCGCAAACCCCGCCGCATCGGCAAATTCCGAAGTACCGATCCAGGCGCCCGCCACGCCCGCCGAGAGTCCGAGCATTTTGGAAATAAAAGGCAGCACCATGATCATGGCGAGGGCCCAGCCCACCACCAGGGTGACCGAGGTATAAAGATGCTCCTTTTTGGCATTCACAGAGGCGGCGATGGCCATGGAGGCGGAGACACCGCAAACCGATCCGCCAACACCCATAACTGCCGCCAGCCGTTTATCCAAGCCGAACAGGCGCGTCGCGGCGAAATAAATCACGGCGCAGGTAATGACGGAAATGATCGTAGCCTGCAAGATCGCCACCGGTCCGGCGGTGAGCACGAGGGTGATGGGAAACGTCGCGCCGAGGAGAACAATGCCCACTTTAATGAAGTATTCCACGCGGAAGGCGCTGTCCATCCACGCCGGTAGTTTGATGGTATTGGACAGCACCAGACCGACCACGAGCGCGACCAGAGGCGCTTCCAGATTGAATTTTGCTGCGCTGGCCCAGCCGGCCACTGAGAACATTGCGATGGACAGAAAATAGAGAAGAGCAAAGGCGGGGATAAAGCGGGATAACTTGATGCCCATCACCCGTGTGCTGGCGCCAAAAATCACCAGCCAACTGGTGAATTGCAGGAGGTAGATGGTGGCATTGGCGGAAAAATGATGCAGCAACTGATCGGGGGTAGTCCATTTAAGGCCACCGGGATTGATGGCGAGCGACTTGAGGACAGGGCTGCCATTCTTGAATAAGAGGATCGCGACGGCCATCAGACCGATGCCAATCCAAATCGCCCACCAATCCTCCTTGAGATAGAGAGAGCGCCACCGGGAATTGACCGACCGGCTTTCAGGGCGCGCTGGGGGTGTCATTTTTTCATTCATGCTGGTTGCCTATGTGGTTTTTACCCGCGCAGCGTCAGATAATTGAGGGCGCATTAAAAGTATTTTCCGATCTGTTTAAATCCATCCGTTTCGCCACGGTGAGGGCCGCAACGGGAGGCGATGGAATTGATGCGGCACAATGATCCACGGCTGACGGCAACCACTCACGCGGATGCTTCCCTGCCGTCGTTACAAAGCGCGGTTGAAACACTTCCGGCACCGCGTGGCGCATCCTGTCGAAAGTTGGGGAATGGTGCGCGCTGCAGGTTTCGAACCTGCGACCCCTACCGTGTGAAGGTAATGCTCTACCACTGAGCTAAGCGCGCTTCCAAAAACAACGCCCGTTAAACCTTTCAGTTTGAGCGTCAGGTTGGGAATATCCTCAAATCTGGCTGCGCGCGCAATCTGATTTTGCAGGCATTTGATGGACGTTTCGCCAGCGCAGTTCCGTGATCAGCTAAAAACTTCACGCAAGTAAGCGAGGTCTTCCCGGTAATCCACCAACACCCCTCGCGGCGCGGGGGCTTCAATTTGAATCCAGCCGCGGTAATTGATCTCATCCAGCGCGGCGCGCACCTGGCGGAAATCAATTCGCCCGTGACCCAGCCGGGACTTGGCATCCTTCGCATGAAATTCGCAGATTTTCCCCTTGAGCAGGCGGATTTCCTGATAGATGTCGTAGCCCTTGTCGGTGGAATTGCCCACATCGTAATAAACCTGAACGGCGGGCGAGCCGACGCGCTTGAGGATATCGAGGTTTTCCCCAGCGGTTAAATAATTCTCCAGGCCGAAAATCACGCCCGCCTGCTCGGCTTTGGGCGCAAGCTGCTTGAGCACTTCGACCGTATGATCAATGCCGGCCGGGTCAGCTTTCAGGTCTCCCTTGCTGAACGCGGCGACGAGCACAATTGTCACGTTCAGCGCCTTCATCACTGCGATGGAATCCGCCAGCCACTGCGCCGCCTGCGGATCGCTTTTGAGCGGAATCTTGTTCATCTCCGCAATGGCCAGCGATGAAATCGCCACGCCGGCTTTTTTCGCCGCGGCCAGATAGGTCTGCTGAACCTCTGGCCGGCACAGTTGCATGTTGTTGCCAACCGAGCCCATGTCCACCTGCACGCCGTCTAGGCCGATCTGCTTCGCCAGATCGAATACGATGGGATCCCCCTTGCGCAACGACCACTCGCACGCGCCAATCTTGAATCGCCGCGAACCTTCACCGGCGAACAACGGGGCAAACGGCGACGACAACGTCAGCCAGCCCGCCGCTGCCGCCGTCCGAGAAAGCATCTGCCGCCGGGTGAGTAAGCCTTGCTGGGTGGGCATACGTTTAGTCCTTGAGTCCTTTCAAGTCCGCTTCCAGCCGCTCATTTTTGGCGAGCAGCTTTTTCCAGGTCACCGGTTCGCCGCGATAGGCGGCGGTGCGCCCGAGAATCGTGACGAGATTGCTCTGCACGCTCGGCGCCACGGTGGCGTTGGCGAAGTTTTGCGTGGTGATGTTCTGGTAAAATGCCGCGATGTTCGCACAGGCACCTTCTTTATAAATGCCCGGCGATTTGCCGCCGCGATAATAGTTGTCGCCGCGCACCATCACATTGCCGCCATATGCGCTTTCCAGAACGCCGTTCTGGCCAAAGGCGCGGACCTGGATGCCATCAGGCTTCGTTTCATAACCGTTGGACTGACGCGAACTGAAAGTCACGCCCACAGCGTCGGGAAACTGGAAATAGCAGGCAAAATGATCCGCGACGTTACCGATTTTGGCCCGCATTTTCAGGCCGCACGAACCCACCGCATGCAGCGGCGGCGCGCCCATGATCCAGCTCACGACATCCAGCGTATGGATGTTCTGCTCCGTGATGATGTCGCCCGACAAGACCCGGTCGAGGCCCCACGCGCGCAGCCGGGTTTCGGGGTCCTTGGGATTCTGGCTCAACGGCTCAAGCCACCGCGTCCAGGGGCAGCTCGCATGATAAATGCCTTCGGCAAAGGCGATTTTCCCGATGTCGCCGGCATGAACCCGGCGCACCGCCTCGATGTAAAAGGGATCCATGCGCGTCTGGAAATCCACAAGGAACACCTGCTTCCGCTCCCTGGCTTTTTGACCGCTCGCCTCCACCGTGCGGCAGCCCGGCACATCCACCGCCACCGGTTTTGCCAAATATACATGTTTGCCCGCGTCCACTGCCGCCGCCGCCTGTTCCGGATGGAAATAGGGCGGCGATTCAATCACCACCGCCTCGACCCCGAACTCGATCAGCCGCTTATAACCCGACAGACCACTGAACCGGCGCGCGGGATCGACGCCCAGAAAATCACCGGCGCTTTTCAACTGCTCCGGAAAATAATCGGCAATCGCATGCAGCTCATAGCCGCCATGCTGCTTGAACAAATCCGCAATCCACCGGCCGCGGCCGCCCACGCCCACCACGCCGAGCTTAATCTTGCGTTTGTATTCCACCGGAGCCGGGGCCGCCGGCTTGTCTTCCGCGCGGGTTTTCAGCGCCGTGAACAGTGCGCCCGCCGTGGTCGCCGCCAAGGTTCTGCCAATGAATAGTCTTCGGTTCATAATGGTTTTGGTTTAATCGAGTTTGTTTTGGCTGCCCCGTCATTCAATCAGAAACTATTTCTGCCGGTCCAGAAAGGCCTTGAGCTTGTCCGGCCAGTCAGCCACATCAGCCGGCAGCGAAGGCTTCAAGCCAAAGCCGTGGCCGCCGTGTTCTTTCTTGTAAAAATCGCAGGACACTTGCTTGGCCTGGCAAGCTTCCGCGTAAGCGATGGAACTGGGCGCGTATTTGTCATCGCCCGCCACATAGACAAACGCGGGCGTCTTCACCGGCGCGACTTCTTCAAGGATCTGGCCGGCTTTCTCCAGATAGGCCGGATACATCAGCACCAGGAAATCCGGCGGGACACCGCCCGCCGTCGCGTGCGTGAGGCGCGCGACCAGATGACCGCCCGCCGAAAAACCCATGACACCGATTTTCTTGGTGCTCAAGCCAAACTCACCGCCGCGTTTTTGCAGCAGCGCCAGCGCAGTCTGCGCGTCGGCGATGGCCAATTCGCGCGTCTCCTTGCCGGCGTTGACATGATAAAGCAAAATCGCCACGTCATAGCCGAAGTCGTTGAGCTTCTTAGCCACGTAATAGCCCTCGTGATTGATGGCGAGGATGCTATAGCCGCCGCCGGGACAGACCATGATCGTTCCGCGTGATGATTTCTTGGCGGTCGGGAAAAGCTCCAGCGCCGGGGTCGGGACATTGTGAATGCGATCTATTCCGTCCTTGCCCGGCTCCGCGGCCGGCGCGGGCACACCGGCTTTACCATCGAGGGCGATGCGGCGGATGTCTTCAGCCCGCAACGTAACGCCGTCCGCCAGAAAATTGAAAACCATGATGACCAGTATAATAGTAAAAATCCGGGAAGGAATCCAAGAGGGTGTTTGAATGTTCATAGGGGTGCCATGAAAAATACGAAAGCCGGTGCAGCGCAGACAGCAAAAATTTTTCGCCAACCAGCGTTTCCAAGAAAATTTGCCTCGCATAGAGTAATTAGACAAAGGAATTTTGGCTTGCGGGAAATGGGGAAACCCGCCATATACAACGCCACCCTATGAGCAATCCAAGCCAACTCCCCGGTTATATCGCCAATGCCACGCCGAATCCGACCGCGAATCGTGCGCCGTGGTATAAAAACACCGCCCCCACCTACGCCGGCATCTTCCTGTGGTTCGTATTCTGGCAGGATGCCGTCAATGCGCCCAATCAAGGCGGTCTGCTTTCCTGCGGCCTGGGCTGGGCGTTCCTGAGCCTGGTGATTTCGGCACTCGTCTGCCACTTCCTCTTCTATCTCGTGCCGGGCATGCTAGGCATGAAAACCGGTCTGCCGCTCTACATCGTCGGCACCTCGACGTTTGGCGCAAAAGGCGGATTCATCCTCCCCGGCTTCCTGATGGGCGTGCTGCAATTCGGCTGGCTCGGCGTGAATATTTATTTCTCCTCCTTGGCGCTGGCCCAGGTCATTCCGCTGAAAGCGGAAATCCTGATGGTTGTCTGGGGCATTCTGGCGGCATTCGTGGGCTTGAAAGGTATTCAATACGTCGCCAAGGTGGCCACCTATCTGCCGTTGATTCCGCTGACCATTCTGCTGCTGCTGCTTGCCAAGACCGCCGGCGGCATCGGCAGTTTTGATCCGCAGAAATTTATCGCCGCGAGCGCGGTGGCGGCACCGGCAGCACCGGCGGCGTTGGGCAAATTCGGCGTGCTGGCGTTCATGCTGACCTTCGTGGTCGGATTTTTCGCCACGGCGGGCGCTGCGGGCGTGGATTTCGGCACGAACAGCCGCGACAAAGGCGACGTTTCCAAAGGCGGCCTCGTCGGGGTGGCGCTGGCGATCATCGTCACGGCGGGCGCTTCGATGCTTATTGTGGCGGGCACCTACGGCTCGCCGGAATTGAGCAAGGCGGCGGTCGCGGCGGCTGGCAAAGACGGATTGATTCTCCAGTCCCCCGGTTTGATTCCGGTGCTGATGGGCAAGAGCGCGGGGCTGATCATGTTCCTGCTCGCCATCGCGGCGTTTCCGCCGGCCTGCTTCTCGTCGTTCATCGCGGCGAACAGTTTTAAAACCACGCTGCCGGGCGTGAATCCCTTTGTCTCGGTCGGCATCGGCGCGGCGGTCAGCATTTTGCTGGCGGTCACGGGTCTGGCCGGCAAAGCGATTATCGTCTTCGTCATCATCGGTGCGACCTTCGGTCCGATTTGCGGGGCGATGCTGGTGGAATACCTGCTCAACAAAGGCGAATGGAGCGGCCCGCGTGCGGGCTTCAATCCGGCCGGCTGGATCTCCTGGTTCCTGGGCGCGGTGGTGGGCGTGCTGCCGATTTTGAAAATCTATCCGGTGCCCGCCGCGCCGGTGGCGGCCTTCATCGTGGGGGCTGTGATTTATTTCATCGCCGCCAAGCTGGGAATGCAATCGGCGGTCGTGCCGATGCCGAAGAAGAGCTGACGCGGAAAAGTTGATCTCGCAAAGCCGGGAAACTGAAAAGTTCCCCGGCTTTTTTGTGCGCCATAGTGCAAAGAGCCGCCGGATGGTTCCATGGCGATCTTGGACTGCGGTGACAAGGCGGGAGGCGCGACACCGCTTTCGAGCAGGCGAACCTAGTTCGGGTCAACGAAACCGCTCGGGCGCACGAAAGCGGCGTGGCACTTCGTTTCCCGCCGCAGTCCAAGATACCCTGCGCCAACCCACGCCTATACTTATTAACTGCTTCAGGTTTATTGTAGCCGCTTTGTTTCGGATCCGGAATTGGTGTTAAGCCATCGGGGGCACGGGGCGCTGGCCGTGATGGCGCCAGTTTTTTTCCTCCTGCAAAACCACCAGCCAGCGTTCGTCTTTTTGCACCACCTCGTTGATTTCCGGTTCCCGTAAAATCATGCACGCCGTCGATAGCGCGTCTGATTCGGCGGCCATATCCGTCAGCGCCCAGACGCGGTTGCGCAAGGCGCTGGGCGAACCGGTGCGCGGGTCCAGAATGTGCTGGCCTTTCACCGCCAGACCGGAGCCGCTCAAGGAGCACTGCTTAAGCCCATAGCGTTGCGGCGAGTGGTCATCGCCCAAGCCGCACGACCAGCCGGCCATTTCCGCCGGCGCGTCCCCCGCGAGGACGCTACTGCCGCCGGCGACGAGCAGGAACGCCGGGCAACTCCACTCGCGCAACACCTCCGCCATGCGGTCGAGCGCAAAGCCCTTGCCAATCGCGCCGAGATCAAACTCCAGCCGGCCGCTGTCGCAGCGGATGGAAAATTCATTATCAATCAGCGACCACAGCGGTTTTGTCGGCTGCGTTTTCAACGCCGCCGCGGTCACGGAGAACGCGCCGCGTGTGGCCATTTCCATCCGGCGCGCCACCTGGAGACACGCGAAAACCGGCTCGGTCAACCGGAGCGTCTCCCCGACGCCGAGCTGGGCGATGTGCGCAATCTCGCTGTGGGCACGGAATCGGCTCAGCTTGGATTCCAAATCATCCGTCAGAGCGAACGCCGCCTGCGCCGTCTGGGCCGCGTAAGTATTCTCCTCGCCGGAGATGCGCACCTGAAAATGCGTCGCCATCGCGCGGTGATTGAAAACGTGGATGACCGGTTCGCTCATGGCTTCGGTTCCAGCGGCGTCCACAGAATCAGCAAGACGTTGGGCCGGACGCCGAAGAATTCCGGCCGGAACTTGTCCAGCCGCTGCGCCAGCGCGCCGGAAACATCCGTGGTCGTGACATAAAAATCGGCTTCGCCAGTTTCCTGTCCCGGTTGCCAATAGCCGACACGAGGGAATTTCCGCAGATACCACGGCAGCGGCCACGCATCGGCGGCGACCACTGCGATGCGCGGCTGCCCGAGGTGCTGCTGGCGCGCCACGGCTTCGATTTGCGGCGGCAAGTTGAGCACGTCCTCGCTGGTGTGGGCGTAGGCGTAGGGATTTTTTTCACCCGCCGGATCTTTGAAAACCCATTGCTGCGTATCCCGGGCGACTAGCACCGCCAAAAAAATTCCGAGCATTAAAATTGTGCCGCGCGCCGAAGATTTGGGGACGGCAGACCAGATCCATTCCACCGCAAAACCGGCCAGCAACGCGCACGGCAGCCAGAAATTCAGGGCCAGCCACGGCGTTTTGTAGGGAATGGCGCTGTAAATCGCAAAGGTGACCAGCGCATAAATCGCCAGCAGCCGGTGGGATAAGCCTCTCCGCGAAGCCACGACGAGTCCACCGATCGTTATGGCGATTAAGAGCGCGCCGGACCAGCCTTTGGCCAGCAGCGCGGCGTAATACCAGAACGGCTTTTCGTGACCCTGACCACCGGCGCGGGCGGCCAGATGCGGCACCGCGCGCATCAAATCCGTGAGGGCGGACATATTTTGCCCGAACCAGGTGAACAATAAAACTGACGCGACCAGAAAGCTGCCGGCAGCGGTGAGCCAGACGGCGGCGGGCGGCAGTTTTTTTTGCGGGTTCAGGCGCCAGGCGAGGACAAGAATCAGGCCGAGGGCGAAGAAATGGATGGTCGCCGTTTCTTTGCACGCGAGCATGAAGGCCGCACAAAATCCAGCGAGCACCGCCGACCGAATGCTGCTGGTTTTCAAAGCCTGCCAACTAGAAAGAATCAATCCCAGCGTCGCCGCCACAAACAGGGTCTCGTGAATAAAATAGCGGCTGAAATAAACGGGCAAGGGAGCAAACGCGAATAGCAGCGCCGCAACCAGGCAGGGTATGAAGCCCAGCATTTCCACCGCCGCGCCAAACAGGAGAATCGTGGCGGCGCCGATGATGACCGGGGTCAGGCGAAGCTGGATTTCGGTGAGATCGGCGAAGTTTTTCGCGCCTTGCAGGCGGGCGAATGGCAGGGCGATCTCCGCCAGCGCCGGCCCGTGACGGTCCTGCGGGTCGTAGTGGAATTTCTCGCCGGCGAGACATTGGCCGATCAGCCAGGCGTTAATGGATTCATCAGTGTGCATCGGCCGTTCACCGAGTTGCGGCAGACGAACGGCCAGCGCCAGCAGGGCGATGACGGCAAAGATGGCCCAACGGATTTTAGGAGGCGGTGTCGTAATCTTAATCAGTTTCTTAATCTTGGTCGTTATGGCGAACGGATTAAGATTAAGACGACGGTTAAGACAATGGCAAAGCTTTTAGGCGGCAGGCAGGCCGAACACTTCGACTTCGATGTAGTGATTCAGCTTGTTGGTCGTGTTGCCGTTGCTGGAAAGCCGGACATAACGGCCTTTGGCACCTTTGGCATCAATTAGTTTGCCCTGGTAGTTCTCGATGTAAGGACGATCCTTGCCGGCGGCGGAATTATCAAACACCGTGGTCACGTCCTTGCTGAAGGTCGGGTCGTTAGAAACCTGCACCACCACGTCGCGATAAGCGCGCTCCTGCGAATGGAAATGCCAGACAATGATGGCATAAATGATGGCTTCTTTTTCGAGATCGATCTGCACCCACTGCTTGCCGGGGGCGAGTTCCATCCAGGAACCTTCGTCGCCTTCCTTGTCACCGTCGGTGAGCAGATTGAGCGTACCGACCACCGGGTCGCTATCGCTGGCGATGACTTTCCTGCCTTTGGATAGGTTCACGGTGCCGGCGGGCACTAGGAAGTCCGGCCGCTTGCCGGTGAGCTTCGGCTCCAGATTGGGAATATTGACCGGCACGGGCGTGCCGACCAGCAACGGGTTCGGCATCTTGGTTTCCAACACCACCTTGCCCTCCGCTGACGCAACCGTGGCGGCAGGCGGAGTGGACGAATCGGCTTTGCGAGGAACTTTGTCTTCGGCGGGAACCGGTTTGGACGGGCTGCAACCCTCCGTGAACACTAGGCTGACGGTCAGTAAAACCAAGCCAACGAATTGGACGATTAACTTATTCAAAATGTCAGGGCGGGGCGATCAACCGCCAAATCTCACTTCAAGATAAAAACCCCTCTCCCAGCTTGGCCGGGAGAGGGAGGGGAAACTTAAGCGGCGGGCTTGCCGAACACTTCGACTTCGATGTAGTGATTCAGCTTGTTGGTCGTGTTGCCGTTGCTGTGCAGCCGGACGTATCGGCCTTTGACGCCTTTGGCATCAATCAGTTTGCCTTGATAGTTTTCGATGTAGGGACGGTCCTTGCCGGCGGCGGAATTGTCAAACACCGTGGTCACGTCCTTACTGAAGGTCGGATCGTTGGAAACCTGCACCACCACGTCGCGATAGGCGCGTTCCTGCGAATGGAAATGCCAGACGATGATGGCATAAATGCTGGCTTCTTTTTCGAGGTCAATCTGCACCCACTGTTTGTTGGGGGAAAGTTCCACCCAGGAACCTTCGTCGCCTTCCTTGTCGCCATCGGTAATCAAATCCAGCGTGCCAACCACGGGATCTTTGTCGCTGGCGGTGACTTTTTTGCCCTTGGCGAGATTCACCGTGCCGACGGGCACCATGAAGTCCGGCCGCTTGCCGTTAAGCTTCGGCTCCAGATTGGGAATATTGACCGGCACGGGTGTGCCGACCAGCAGCGGATTGGGCAGCTTGGTTTCGAGGGCGACCTTGTCCTCCGCGAAAGCGGTGGAGGCGGCAAGCAAGACCAGGCTGGCATATTTGATTAAGGTGGCGGATTTCATAAATTTCGATTCGGTTTAAGCTTCAGCTTCTTCGCGGTTGATGGCAATGGTTTTCTGCGCGGCGATGGCTTCGCACGCCTTGTGGATGATGAATTCGCTGGTGAACGCCTCGTCGCCGGGGCAATTCAATTTTTTGTTCTTGTCGCGAATGGCGTCAAAGAAGTTTTCCAGATGGGGCTGGTGGATTTTTTTGCTGAACCCGACCGGGATGTCGTATTGCAGCAGCGGCGCGGTCTCGCGCACGTCCACCTTTTCCGCCTCGCTGGCGGGGGCGGCGGCGCTGGCACGCAAATAATTTTTGGCGACCAGCGGATCCCAGGATTGGGCGCGGTCCTCGCGGTAGAGCTTGGTCAGCGAAGGATTCTCGGACATCTTGAGCGTACCCTCGTCGCCCATGAACTGCTCAAAATAGCCGCCGCCGGAGCTGGTCGTGGTCTGCACCTGATAAAACGCCCGCACCGTGCCTTCCGGCAACGGGAATTCGTAAATCACCATGGCGTTGTCGAACCATTCGTGGTTCTTGTAATAGTCGGCACCGCCGCTGGCCATGACCGATTTCGGCAGCATGCCGAACCACCAGTTAAAAATATCGATCTGGTGCGCGCCGAGGTCGGAGAGCGGGCCGCCGCCGAGGCTTTTGAACCAGCGCCAGTTGCGGAACTGGTGCATGTCCTTGAAACCGTATTTGGCGAGCTGATCGGGCTTGAGCTCGGATTTTTTCGGCCAGCCGAAATCGTCCGTCTTGGCGCGATTCCACTGGGCCTGGGCGGCGGTGAGCCGGCCGCAAATCTTCGCCTCGCGCAGGAGCCGGCTCAGGGCGAAAATATAGCGGGGATTGCTGCGGCGCTGGTGGCCGATCTGCAAAAGTTTTCCCGTCTCGCGCATCGTCTTGACCATGGAGCAGGCACCTTCGATGGTGTTGCTCATCATCTTTTCGCAATAGACGTTCAAGCCGGCTTTCAGGCAGGCGTTGGTGACGGGCGCATGCCAGAAATCCGGCGTGGCGACGACGACCGCCTGCAAATCTTTTTCATTCGCGAGCAGCTCTTCGTAGTTTTCGTAGCCCTTCACGGTGAAACCCTCCGATTTGAGGCGGGCGACGTTGGATTTCCGGTTGTAATCCCAGATGTCCACGACGGCGACGAGGTTGATGCCCTCGATGACCTTGAGCGATTCCAGCAGGACCTGGCCCTGGGCGCCGCAGCCGATGAGCGCGATGTTGAGCTTGCTCAGCGCCGAGGTTTTTTTGGCGGCCGGCTTCGGTTCCGGCGAGCACGAAGTCAGCAGCAAACCCGCGCCGGCGACAGCGGAGGCGCCGATGAAATCACGGCGGGTGATGGGTTGCTTTACCATTTTTTGAGCAGCGTAAATTTGTTGTGCTTGGCCAGCATCAGGGCGAACGCAACCAGCGCGATGTGGATGCCCAGCCAGGAAATGCCATCGTCCTGCTTGATCAAAATCAGGCCGACCGTCAGCGCGATGTAGGTCACGCCCTGCAGGAACAGCGACACCCGTGTGCCAATGCCGATCAGCAGCATCAAGCCCATGGCAATCAGCGCGGGCCCCAGCAGCTTGTCGAACGCGGTCAGGGCAAAGCCGGGCAGCAGCGCTTCATTCGCAAATTTGGTTTTCAGCCCGGCCGGAATGCCGGAATAATTGGCGAGCGCATAAAACTTCACCTTCGCATCCACCATGGCCCCGCTGGCATCCGGCTGGCCGGTCGCGTCGAGCAGTGGTTTCTGGACGGTTTTGTAGGCGCCGAATTTTTCAATGCCGGTCTGCAGGGCGCGCACGCCCAGCCAGCCGCGCAGGACAAGGAAGGCGAGCGAGTAATCGCAGTTGCAGCAACATCCGGCGGAATTATCGTTGCCAGCGGTTTTTTGATTTTCGGTCGTGTTGTTCATGGAATGGTGAGGATAAATCAGTAGCTATGGGAATTTCAAATTAAATCTGGTTTAGGACGGCTTCCACGGGGCGCGATATTCGCGGGCCAGCAGTTTACTGGCCTCAGGGTCGCCCAGGATAGTTTCCGTGGCGTTGTCCCAGCGGATTTTTCGGCCGGTGAGCAGGGAAATCAGGCCCAGATGGCCGGGAATGGCGGAATGATGCGCGGTCTCCACCGGCGCAATGGTGGGCTTTCGCGATTTGACACAATCAATGAAATTCCGCTGGTGGTTCGAGGATTCGTAAAGTTTCACCTTGCGCAGTTCCTCGGCCAGATGTTTGCCCTTTTTCCAATCCGGATTTGAGCAGTCAAAGCCAGCGCGCTCCTCTTTTGACTTCTTGTCATTGCTTTCCGAGCTGCGATTGACCCACACCCAGCCATCGGTGCCGATCCATTTGGTGCCGGTCTTGATGTCATTGTGGCCGCCCGCAAGGATCATGGTGACGTCCTGCGGATATTTCAGTTCAACACGGTATTTCGTGCAGGTGTTCCACAAGGCGTTGGGAGCCGGAAATTCGCCATGACCTTCGATCTCCGACGGCCCGGAGTTGTCGAAACCCAGGCCCCAGTGAGCAATGTCGACGTGATGACCCACCCAGTCGAGCAACTGGCCGCCGCCGGTGTTGTAATTCCAACGCCAGTTTTTATAGACGCGCTGCTTGATGTAAGGCTCCATCTTCGACGGCCCGATCCACATCTCGTAGTCGAGTTCGGCGGGTGGCGGGGTGACGGCGATGTCCCAGGCCGGGGTTCCGGGCAGCACGTTGGCCAGATTATCAATCTTCAACGCCTTCAAGCGGGCAAGCAGCTCCGGCGCGGTCTTGGCGAAGTCGTTGTGCCCGGAGGGCAGTCCGACTTCGACGCGCGTGATTTTGCCGATCAAGCCGCTGCGGACAATTTCCGCCGCCTTGTGAAAATGCGGCAGCGACCGCTGCCACGAACCGGTCTGCCATATGATATTGTTTTTCCGGACGGCGCGAACGATGGCCTGCTGTTCCGCAATGGTCTTGGCCAGCGGCTTTTCGCCGTAAATATCCTTCTTCCGCCGCGCGGCCTCGGTGGCGATGAGTTCGTGCCAGTGATCCGGCACCGCGATCATCACGGCGTCGATGTCGTCGCTCGCCAGCAATTCGCGATAGTCGTGATACGTATGGCAGTCTTTGTTTTTGTAATAGCCGTTGATGGTTTTGACGGCGTCCTGCAAATGGGTTTTATCGAGATCGCAGGCGGCCACGACCTGGCAGTCTTCGAGAAACATTAAATTCTTGGTGTTGGCCGGCCCCTGCATGCCCCAGCCAATGACGCCGACATTGATGCGGTTGGACGGGCGGACGCGCCGCGCCGGACCGGTGGCGCATCCGGGAAGAATCAGGGGCAAAACCATCGCCGCGCCCGCCGTCTTGAGAAACTGGCGGCGGTTGAAGATACCGGCGGCGCGAACGGATGCTTGTTTATTCATGGATGTTCCGAGTTTGTGTTTTGATTAAACCAGCAATCGGTTGTTTGAAGTGCCGGGAATCTGTGGGTTTTAGATTGTCTTGGGGCTCTCGAGGTTACAAGTTTTTTCACCGGCATACGCATCATTTGCGAAAGGCTTGACCTCGCCACCGCGCTTGGCATTATGCTCGGACAATTCCACAAAAAAATTATGTCAAGAACCATCACTCTATTCACCGGCCAATGGGCCGATCTCTCACTCGCGGAACTCCTGCCCCTCGTCAAAAAGATGGGCTACGACGGCGTCGAACTCGCCTGCTGGGGCGATCACTTTGAAGTGGACCGCGCGCTGGCCGAATCCGATTACTGCAAAAAGAAATGGGCGCTGCTGGCCAAATACGGGCTGACCTGCCACGCCCTCTCCAATCATCTCGTCGGCCAGGCGGTATGCGATCTGATTGACGAACGCCACCAATGCATCCTCCCCGCCGCGGTCTGGGGCGACGGCAAGCCGGAAGGCGTCCGCCAGCGCGCCGCCGAGCGCATGAAGGACACCGCCCGCGCCGCCCGTAAATTTTTTGATGCCAAGCCCGGCGCGAAAAAAGGGGCGACGGCCGTCGTGAACGGCTTCACCGGCTCGTCCATCTGGCACTCGATCTACGGCTTCCCCCCGACCAACCAGGATTTCTGGAACAAAGGCTACGCCGATTTCGCCAAACGTTTCCTGCCGATCCTAGATGTGTTTGAAAAGGAAAATGTCAATTTCGGCCTCGAAGTGCATCCGACCGAGATCGCCTTCGACATCGCCTCCACCAAGCGCGCGCTCGAAGCGGTGAAAAACCATCCGCGCTTCGGCTTCAATTACGACCCGTCCCACCTCGGCTACCAGGGCGTGTGCTATGTCAAATTCATCCGCGAATTCGGCAACCGCATCTTCCACGCGCACATGAAGGACGTGTGGTGGGGCCACGGCGACGGCAGCGTGGGCGTGTTCGGCGGCCACACGGATTTCACCGACCCGCGCCGGTTCTGGGATTTCCGCTCGCTCGGCCACGGCGACATCAATTTCGAGGAAATCATCGTCGCGCTCAACGACGTCGGCTATCGCGGCCCGCTCTCGGTGGAATGGGAAGACGGCCGCATGGACCGCATCCACGGCGCGACCGAAAGCTGCGCCTTCGTCCGCAAACTCGATTTCACGCCGAACAAAGCGGCGTTTGACGCGGCCTTTGCCACCAAGAAATAACCATTTAGAACACCACGCCAAAATCTTTATGTCTAATCGACCCCTCAATGTCGGACTCGTGGGCGGCGGCAAAGGCGCCTTCATCGTCAACCCACATCAAAAAGCCATTCATTTCGACGGCACTCGTCGCGTGGTGGCGGGCGCGCTCTTCCCGGATCCCAAGATCGCGTTGGAAGAAGCGGCCAAGTGGCCTTATCCGATCAAAGGCTACGGCTCTTACGACGAAATGATCACGGCAAACAAGACGCTGCCCGAGGACCAGAAGCTCGATTACATCCTCATCGTCACGCCGAACTTCGTCCACTTCGACCCGGCCATGAAGGCGATGAAAGCCGGCATCGCGGTGTTCTGCGAAAAACCGTTATGCCTGAATCTGAAGGAAGCCAACGAATTGGTGAAGACCTCGCGCAAGCTGAAAGTTCCATTCGCCGTCGCGCACACGTATCTCGGCCACTGGACGACCCGCTTCAGCCGTTACATCGTGCAGAGCGGTTTGCTCGGCGACGTGCGCTGGGTGGACAGTTATTACATCCAGGGCTGGCTCGCGACCAAGCTCGAAGCCACCGGCCAGCAGCAGGCCTCGTGGCGCGTGGACCCGAAACGCGCCGGCGGCTCCGGCTGCGGCGGCGACATCGGCACGCATGCGCTCATGCAACTGCGCTACACGACCGGCCTCGACGTCACGCAAGTCAGCGCCCAGTTGGAGAAGTTCGTGGAAGGCCGGCCGATTGACGACCACTTTACGATCTACTGCAATCTCTCCAACGGCGGCAAAGCGCTCGTGCGCGCCTCGCAGATTTGCCACGGCCACAAGAACGACCTCGGCATTCTCATCGCCGGCACCAAGGGCAGCCTGCGCTGGCGCCAGGAAGAGCCGGAGAGCATCACCATCCTCCTGCCGGGCCAGCCCGATCGCGTTTACTGGCGCGGCGCGGTGTCCGGCGGCGACGGCTTCCTGCCCAAGGATCTGCCGGCCGACCTGATGGCCGAACCGACCATTCCCGCGGGCCATCCCGAAGCGTTCCACGACGCCTTCGCGCGGCTGCATCGCTGCTTTGAAGCCGATGTGCGCAAGTGGAAAGCCGGCGAGAAATTCGCCTGCGACGGCGCGAAATACGCGAACATCGAGGACGGCTGGACGGGCATCGCCTTCATCGAAACCTGCCTCAAGAGCAGCGCGAAAAAAGGCGCTTGGACGGCCATGCCGAAGAAGATTTGAAGCCAGCCGCAACTGCCGGGGGCGCCCTGCGGTTGGCGGTAAACCAAGCCTGTCTGTGAACAACCGAATCTCGCGCAAAGAATTCATCACCCTGTCCGCCTTGGGCGGTCTCGGTTTGATGGCTGGTTGCGCGACAAGTTCGAGCGTCAGGCGCATTCCGGCGGACGGCAAGTTGCGCCATGCCTGCATCGGCGTGCGCGGCATGATGGGCGGCACCGACCTCAAAAGCTTCAAGTCGCATCCCCGGCTGGAGATTGTCGCCCTTTGCGACGTGGACAAAAATCACCTAGCGGACGCCGGAAAGGAATTGCCCAACGCGCGGCAATACACCGACTGGCGCGAGCTGCTCGCCAAGGAGGGAGACCGGATTGATTCCGTCAATGTCACCGTGCCGGATCACATGCATGCGGCCATTGCGCTGGCTTTCATCCGCGCCGGCAAACATGTTTATTGCCAGAAACCGCTCGCGCACGACGTCGCGGAATGCCGCGCGCTGGCGCTGGCGGCGAAAAATGCCGGAGTGGTGACGCAGTTGGGAACCCAGATTGCGGCCAGCATGGGAGACCGGCTGATGGTGCAATGGCTGCGGCAGCGCGTCATCGGCAAGGTCCAGCGCGTGGTGCTGTGCTCGAACCGCCCGGGCGCGGAAAAATATCGCCTCGCCGGGCCGCGACCCGCGACGGGCAGCCCGGTGCCGCCGGAATTGAACTGGGATTTGTGGCTTGGCACCGCGCCGGAACGGCCTTACGCACCAAACATCTATCATCCGGTCATGTGGCGCTCGTGGCAGGATTTCGGCACGGGCTGGTCGGGCGACATCGGGTGCCACATCTTTGACGCAACATGGAAAGGCCTGGGACTCACCGCGCCGCTGTCGGTGGTGGCGGAAGTCCAGGATTCGTGGCGGAATTCCCCGGAGCGGCGCGCCGACACCTGGCCGCAGAGCAACCACATCACCTGGATTTTTCCGGGCAGCGAGTTGACCGATGGAAAAGAACTGCCTGTCGAGTGGTTCGATGGCGACAAGTTTCCACCGGCCGACGTGCAAAAAATCGCGCTGGCCGATCCCAAGGTGCCCGAGTATCCGGCGGAATCCGCCATGGTCATCGGCACAGAAGGCGCGGTGCTGCTCCCGCACCAGTCCATGCCGCGTCTCTTTCCGGTGGAAAAATTCAAGGACGTGCCGCGGACCATCGAAAAAGGTCCCAGCCACTACCATCGCTTTGTGGATGCCTGCCTGGGCGGCGAGCCGACGGCGTCGTCTTTCCCGCTGGCCGGGCCGATGGCCGAGGCGATCATTCTTGGCACCGTGGCGGTCCGCATGCCGGGCCAGATGCTGCAATGGGACGCCAAGCACCTGCGGATTCCAAATCATCCGGAAACCGAACGCCGGTTGCGCCGCACTTACCGCAAGGGCTGGGAAGTAAAACTGTAATTTGAAATTTCTAGACCAACAACAAATCACATAACAAAACAAATGAAAATAATCCCCCTCCTCCTCGTGGCCGCGCTGGCGGCAACTTCCCTGCAGGCTGCGCCGAAGAAACTGCTGGTGGTGACAACCACGACCGGGTTCCGGCACAGCTCGATTCCGACGAGCGAAAAAGTCCTGGCCGAGCTGGCCAAGCAGAGCGGCGCGTTCACCGTGGACTTCGTTCACCAGCCGGAAGGCAAGCCGGCCAACCTGAAAAAGGACGCCACGGCGGAAGAGAAAGCCGCGTTCAACACCGCTGAAACCAAATGGGAAGAGACGGCGCTGAAGCCCGCCCTGCAAAAGCTTTCGCCGGCGGCGTTGAAAAATTACGACGCGGTCGCCTTTGTCAGCACCACCGGCGATCTGCCGCTGCCCGATCCGCAGGGATTTCTCGACTGGATCAAGGCGGGGCATGCGTTTATCGGCATCCATGCGGCGAGCGACACGTTTCACAAATGGCCGAATTCGGATTACGCGGCGATGCTCGGCGGTGAATTCAAAACGCACGGGCCGCAGGTGAGCGTGGAGTGCATAAACAAAGACTTGCAACACCCGGCGACGGCGCATCTGGGCAAATCCTGGACGCTCAAGCAGGAGGAGATTTATCAGTTCAAGAATTACGAGACCACCACAGTGCACGACCTGCTCATTCTCGACAAACACCCCGACCCGAAAATGAACCATGAGGCCGGCCATTTCCCCGTGTCCTGGAGCAAATCGTTCGGGCAGGGTAAAGTGTTTTACACCTCGCTCGGCCACCGCGAGGACATCTGGGACACCGATGCGACCATCAAGGACCGCAAAAATGAGGCCGAAATCAGCAAGGCGTATCAGCAGCACGTCCTCGGCGGCATTTTGTGGGCGCTGGGTTTGAAGAAATAAGTCGCCAGCCAGGCTAGGCCGGGTAGCCGGAAGCTTTAGAGCAGCCGATGGAAATCACACCGCGACGGGCGGTGAAAATTTCCATCGGTTTTTGCTTTCCTTCAAAACCACTTTTTCTTCTTGAAATACCAGTAGGTTGCCGCCGTGGAGAGCAGCATACAGACGAGCGCCGTCGGATAGGCGTGCTTGTGGTCCAGCTCCGGCATGTCCTTGAAATTCATGCCATACCACGTCCCGATCATCATCAGCGGCGTGGTGATGACGGTGATGAGCGTCAGCAGCTTCACCACTTCACCGGTCTGGTTGGACGACATGTTCAAATAAATCTGCAAAATGCCGGTGAGCGAATCCGCGTAGCCTTGCGCCATTTCGCCGATGTGGAACAGGGAATCGTAAACATCGCGGAAATACGGCACCAGATGCGGACGGACGAGCTTGAATTCCCCCTGGGCGAACCGCCCCAGCACTTCGCGCTGCGGACCGATGATCTGGCGCAAATGGAGCACTTCTTTTTTGACCCGCAATATCTTATTCAGCGTCTCCTTGCTCGGCTTCTGAAATGCCTGCTGCTCCAGCTCGGCGATCTCCATCGAGAGCTCGTCCAAAGCGGGCTTGTAATTGTCCACCAGATGGTCGAGCAGCGCATGCGCCACCCGGTCCGGCGCCCGGGCGATGTTCATCGTGCCGTTCACCGCCCGCTCTTCCACCATCGAGACGCTGCGCAGCGGTTCGTGGTGATAGGTAATGAGAAAATTTTTGCCGAGGAAAAAATTCAGTTCGCTGGTGCCGAAGCAGCCATCCTTGCGGTTGTAATCCACCGCATGGATGACCATGAACAGATACGGCGTGAACAGGTCCTCTTCCTTGGGCGAATATTCCTCGACCTTGGGCGACGGACTGGGTTGCACACAGTCCTCGATGGACAGCGGGTGAAAATGGAAAATCTGCTCCAGCACCTCCTTGTTCTCAAACGCCGTGGGATTTTCGAGGTCCACCCACAGGAACAAATTCGTATCCGCCAGCAGCGTCGGCATCAAAAACGGCTCGATATCCTTCGTATGCAGCTTGCCCTGCGTGGTGAATGCAAATGAGCGGATCATGTTTAAATGTTCTTCGCGAATCCTAGGGGCAACCACGTTCAAGGCAAGTTTCGTTTGGGGGAGGGCCTGATTTTGCGGTAGAAAATTAATTCCATTTAACCCCTTGCGCATTCGTCAATGAGGCTTAGCTTGCTTTGGGCTGACATGGATGCGGTGGTGCAGAGTTGGAAGCTGGTAGATACCGCATGGCAATGTCAGCCCACTTTGCTTCTTGGTTTTAACCCCGTTTTTGTGGTTTAATACCCGCCGCCATTTTTATGGAAGACACCAATTCACTCATCGAACAGCGCAAGGCCAAGCTCAAGTCGCTTGAAGCCAGGGGTATTTTTCCGTTCCGGAATAAATTCACGCCCGACAGCCAGTGCCACGCCGCCCGCAGCGGGTTCGATTCCGGCGCGCTGCCCGAAGGCCAGCGCGTGTCCGTCGCCGGCCGCATCACCGCGCATCGCGAGATGGGCAAATCCATGTTCATTGACGTGCGCGACCAAAGCGGGCGCATCCAGATTTACGCGCAGAAAAATTCCATGGAAGAAAAAGCGCCGGGCAGCTGGGATATTTTCACGCATCTGGACCTCGGCGATTTCATCGGTGTGACCGGCACGCTCTTCCGCACCAAGACCGGTGAACCCAGCCTCAAGCTGGAAAGCTTTACCATCGTCGCCAAATCGCTCCGCCCGCCGCCCGCGAAATGGCACGGCCTCGAAGACACGGAAATCCGCTACCGCCAGCGCTACCTCGACCTCATCGGCAATCCCGACGTGAAGGAAGTTTTCCTCAAACGCAGCGCCATCGTGCACGAAATCCGCGCGTTCTTTCACAGCCGCGGCTACGTGGAAGTGGAGACGCCCGCGATGCAGTCAATTCCCGGCGGCGCGGCGGCGCAACCGTTCAAGACCTTTCATAATGCCCTTGGCTGCGAATTTTACCTGCGTATTGCGCTGGAGCTTTACCATAAGCGACTGCTGGTCGGGGGCATTGATAAATTGTTCGAAATCGGCAAGAACTTCCGCAACGAAGGCCTCTCGCGCCGACACAATCCTGAATTCACGATGCTCGAAGCGTATCAGGCATTCGGCGATTATGAGACGATGATGGAAACCGTCGAATCCCTCATCAAATATGTCGCGCAGAAAGTCCTGGGCACGCTCGTCATCGAATTCAAGGATGCCGAAGGCAAAGTCACCCGCACGATTGACCTAACCAACTGGCGCCGCGCGAAATACAACGATCTCGTCAAAGAAAAAGCCGGGGCGGACTGGTTCACGGTTTCCGCCGCCGAGCGCCGCCAGCGCGCGCATGACCTGGGCGCGGAAATCGGCAAGGAGTTCGAAGATTTTGAAGTCACGAACGCCGTGTTCTCCAAGTTCATTGAGCCGACGCTGATCAACCCGACCTTTGTCACGCATCTGCCGAAGGAACTCGTTCCGCTCGCCAAGCTCACGCCTGACGACCCGGCGACCGTTGAAGTCTTCGAGTGCTGCATCAACGGCCAGGAGATTTCCCCCGGCTACACCGAGCAGAATGATCCCATCCAGCAGCGTCACACCCTCGAGCATCAGGCCGGCGGCGAGCCGCAGAAGCTGGACGAGGATTTCCTCGTCGCGCTCGAACACGGTATGCCTCCCGCCGGCGGCATCGGCATCGGCATTGACCGCCTGTGCATGATGCTCCTCGGCCAGGAAAGCATCCGCGACGTGATTTTGTTCCCGCAGCTGAAGCCGAAATGACTTCATTCGTAGCGGCGACTCGGCAGAGCGCCGCCAGATAAAACCAAGTTTGCGACGCTCTATCGGGTCGTCGCTACCAATCCAAAATGTTAACTGTAGCCGGCCTTTCCAAATCATTTGGCGGACGCGAATTGTTTGACGACGTTTCGTTGAACATCATGTCGGGCGACCGCATCGCCATCACCGGGCCCAACGGCGCGGGTAAATCCACGCTCATCAAGATCATCCTCGGCCAGGAGGAGCCGGACGCGGGCAGCGTGTCGTTCATCCGGGGCACCCGCGTTGGCTATCTGCCGCAGGAAAGCGAACCGGCGGGAAATGAAACCGTGATGGAAGTCGCCGTGCCGCACCAGCACGAGCACGACGGCCAGTTCATCGCCAAGGTGAAGCAGATTCTCGCCAGCCTCGGGTTCAAACAGACGGATCATGACCGCCCGGCCAAGGAAATGTCCGGCGGCTGGATCATGCGCGCCCACCTTGCGCGACTGCTCGCGGAAGAGCCGGACCTGCTCATGCTCGACGAGCCGACCAACCATCTCGACCTCGAAACGCTCATCTGGTTTCAGGATTATCTGAAATATTATCCCGGCGCGATCCTGCTGATTTCGCACGACCGCGAATTTCTCAACAATCTTTGCACGCATATCGCCGAGCTGCGCGCGTCGCGCATCATGCGCTACACGGGCAACTACGACGAGTATCTGGTGCAGCGCGCGGCGATGGAGGCGACGTTGATCGCCACGGCCAAGGCCCAGCAGCGCGATATTGACCGGCTGCAATTATTTGCCGACCGCTTTGGGGCCAAAGCCAGCAAGGCTTCGCAGGCGCAGAGCAAGCGCAAGCAGATCGAGCGCATCAAGGAAGACATGGTGCAGATTCCGGACGGCCCGGACGCGACGATGGGTTTTCGTTTTCCCCAGCCGCAGCGCAGCGGCCAGCGCGTCATTACGCTGGAGAAGATCAAGTTTGGCTACGGCGAGAATTTGATTTACAACGGCATTGATCTGGAAGTGGAACGCGATCAGCGCATCGTGCTGGTCGGCCCGAACGGCGCGGGCAAATCCACGTTGCTGAAATTGCTCGCGCAAGTCCTGACGCCGCAGTCGGGCGAACACAAGCTCGGCCACAACACCAAGTTCGGCTACTTCGCACAGCATCGCGCGGCGATGTTGAATCCAAACCACACGGTGTTTCAAGAGGCGCTGGACACGCCGCAACGCATCACCGAGCAGGCGATCCGCACGGTGCTGGGCAGCTTTCTCTTTCGCGGCGATGATATTTACAAGCCAGTCAAGGTGTTGAGCGGCGGCGAAAAAAGCCGGCTCGCACTCGTTAAGCTATTGCTCGATCCGCCGAATCTACTATTGATGGACGAGCCGACCACGCACTTGGATCTGGCCAGCGTGGACGCGCTCATCGAGGCCTTGAAGCAATATCAGGGCACGCTGGTTTTCATCAGCCACGATGTGCATTTCATTCGCGCGCTGTCCACGCATGTCGTCCGCGTCGAGGCCGGCACGCTCCGGCATTTCGGCGGCGGCTATCAGTATTACCTGGACAAGACCGCGCAGTCGGCGCGCTCGGCGCTGACGAGTTCCAGCTTCAGCAAAAATCTGACCGCCCCCAAGCCCGTCGTGCCGACCGCCGACCGCAAGGAGCAAAAGCGCCTGGAAGCCTCACAGCGGCAAGCGCTCTCGAATAAAAAATCAGAAACCAAAAAGCGCATTGCGGCGCTGGAAAAAGAAATCGCCGACCTTGAGGCCAAAGAACGCGACTTCGCGGCGGAACTCGAGAAGCCGGAAACCTACCACTCCGGCGGGCGGGCGACGCAGATCAACCGCGAGCTGATGATTGTCTCCGACCGCCTGCCCGAAGTGACGGCGCAATGGGAAGCGGCAGCAAAGGAACTGGAGCAGCTGGAAGCGGCCGAGAACTAAGGGTTAATCCACCTTCACCGTGTCCTTCACGGAAAATTTGCTGCGCTCGTGCAGATGGCCGGCGAGGTCGAGCAGGATCTTCAGCGCCACCAGCAACAGCAGGCCGAAGACGGGTGAATGCAGGGCTTGGACTAAAAATCCGCCGCCGAGAATCGCGATGTGCAGCACCACGATGCGACCATAGGGCTGGCCCATGAGTTGCCCCGGCGTGATGCGCCGGAATTCGCCCTGGCCGACATAATTGGTGGCGAAGGAGATTCCCCGGCTCACGGCCAGACCGAGCACCGCCCAGCCCAGATGATTTTCCCGCATGATTTCCCAGAAAGTTTCCGGCCCCGGAAAACCGCCGCGCGATTTCAGGCCGCTGCCGAAGAGTTCAATGACAAAAACCCCGTGGACGAACGTGAACAAGCCGTAATGGACGCAGAAAAAGGGTATCAGCGGGAGCACGCCAATCTGGAAGGGCATGGCAAATATCATCCGCAGCACATTGAACGCGCCAATAATCACGTTCTCGCTCCAGAATAAAAACAGCAGCGGAAAAACTTCCCAGCCGAAAAACAGCACGCCGCCCACCGGCACAAGGTTGGCGAGGATCAGCGCGATGACCGAGGGTCGTCGCCACTCGGCAGCAGTGAGGTTCGGAAAGAAGCGCACGCGCCATTTTTACCAGCCGCGCCGGCCGGTCGCAAGCGAAGGCGGTTCAGAGCCAGGTTTTCAACCGTTCGCGCAAGATTCCCCGGGCGCGATAGAGGCGCGATTCCACGGCTTTGGGTGTGGATTCCAATATCGTCGCCGCTTCCACCACACTGCGTTCTTCCCATTCACATAGCACAATGGCCGCACGCAAATCTTCCGGCAATTTCTGGACGGCGAGGCGAACCGCGGCGGCGCGCTCTTCCGCCAGCGCGGCTTCGTTTGGAGCCGGCGCATTCGCCGGCAGCGTGCTCCCGAGGGTTTGCTCCGTCTCCGGATTTTCCGCGTCGAGCGAAAGATTCGGATGCCGCGAGCGCCAGCGGAAATGATTCCGCGCCAGGTTGGCGGCGATGGTGAACAGCCACGTCGAAAACTTTTGTTCCGCACGGTAACTTTTGCAGGACTTGAAAACGCGGACAAAGGTTTCCTGCGCGAGATCATTGGCATCGTCCTCGTTGCCGATCATGCGACAAAGGAAGCGGAAAACCGGCGTGGCGTGGCGCTCCATCAAGTGATTCAGCGCGGCATCGTGACCGGCTTGAAGCTGCTCCATATCCGCCCGATCCCGGGCTTCCGGCGAAGGCTGGGCGTCAGTGGTGAAGCTCATGACCGGTATGGCCCGACATGGATTGTTCTGTTTGCTCGTGGGTGCCGAGCGTGAGCCGCTTCATCTCGGCGAGGTAGCGCTGACCTTGTTCCGGCGGCATCTCCTGACTGACCGTCGTAAAGTGCTGCAGCATCTGCGCCTGACATTGCGCCCGCAACTCGGCGATTTCTTTTAGTTTTGCCTGCGCCTCGACCGTGATATTGTTGTTGTTGCCGAGGACCGCTGCCAGTTCACGTTTTTTGGCGGCGATTTTCGCGCACATATCGGCGCACCGGGGCAGGTAGCCCTCGTGCAGCTGCCGGATGCGCGCCATCTCCACACCGCTCAAATGAAATTCCGCGCGCAACCAGCTTAACTCATCCGTCGCATCGGTGCAGCACCGCTCGGTGGTGCGATGGGAAATGAAATAGGAACCGCCAAAAATCGCCACGCCCAGCGCCAGGGCACCGAGCAGAATGAGCAGCGAGCGGTTCATGTCAGCGCAGGGAATGAGGCGCCACGGCGGCGAGGTAATTCAACTGAGCGTCATGCCGAGCATCCTGCCGACCTTCCAGTGTGCCGGCTAAAACGCCGGCCAGCAGCAAGGCAGCCGTGGCGGCAATGGCGAAACGCGGACGCAAAATCACCGCCGCAAGCGCATCCAGCCATGAAGCCGGTTGGGCAGGCGCTGCCGCATCCTCAATGCGCCGCCAGACATTCTGCCGGAAGCGGGGGGGCAGGCTGGGCGAGGGGCGGGACTCACGGAGAAGCGCGGTCAGGGTCGCGCTTTCGGAATACAAGTGGTTTTCTTTCATAAGGTGAAAGGTGACGGATGGTTCCGTCACGGCAGGTTTAGCAATTATTTTCTGCCGGCACAATTCAGTTGAACATCAAATAACGGCCGTTCATCTATGTTAAATTTTATTTTCCGCCAACGTGTCATTGCGCGGCTGCTGGAAGTAATACCCCGGCAAGCCGCAAACCCCGCAGAAAAAAGCTAGCCCCGGCTTTGGAGGTGGTCCGCTGCCGGGGCTGGAAGAATGAAGCTGCATGTAGGCTGCAGGCAGATTGTTTGGTAAAGACCGCTGGGATGACGTTCGCAAGTAACATGCCAAGGTGCGATCTTCACTCCTAAGTCGCCAAAGCGGCTATTTTCGGCTCTTTTTCGAGTTTTTACGTGTTGCTAATTGAACCAAACGGGCAAATATACTCATGGAAACGGGGGGTTGATCGGCCAAACCGCCCTGCCAAAGGTGAAAATAAATTGCGGGTTTTGCCCAATGGCGGGGTAAGCAATATGTTCAAAACGAACACAACCAACATCAACGATTAACCAAACATGAAAAAAACTAACCTGTTCCTCCTTCTGGCCGTCGGCGCCGTCGGCGTCATGACCCTCTCCACCAAGCTCACCGGGGCTCCGGCCTGCTGCGGCGGCATGGCTGAAGCCACGCCGGTGGCGGATGCCAAAGCCAAGCCGGATTTGCTCGAGACCTGCCCCGTCTCCGGTGAAAAACTCGGCGAGATGGGCAAGCCGCTCGTGTTCACCTACAAGGATCAGGAAGTAAAGCTGTGCTGCAAATCCTGCAAAAAGGATTTCGACAAGGATCCGGCCAAATACATCTCCAAAATCCGCGCGGCCGACAAGAAATAAGCCGTGGCCGGGCTTGCAGATCTGACCGGCGTGCGGAAAATTCTTTCCGCACGCCGCTTTTCGTTGGCGAACGTAGAACGGCCTGTTGATTTATGAAAAAAGTCGTTTCCATTATGATTGTGCTCCTCGCGCTGGGCTGGCTGGTCGCGGACGCACGGGGCGGGAGTTCCCCAACCCTTTACACCTGCGGCATGCATCCGGCGGTGATTCAGGATCATCCCGGCAACTGTCCGATCTGCGGCATGAAGCTGACGCTGATCCGCAACGGCGGTGCCGGCGCGGACACCAACACCGCCAGTTCATCTGCCATCGCGGTGGATGCCGCAACGCAGCAGAACATGAATTTGCGCACGGCGGAAGTCCGGCGCGGTCCGCTGCGCAAAACCATCCGCACCGTCGGCACGATTGATTACAACGAAACCGCGCTGGCCGACGTGACGACGCGATTCAAGGGCTGGGTGGAAAAGGTGCATGTAGACGCCACGGGCCGGCTCGTGCATCGGGGAGATCCCTTGTTTGAGGTTTTTTCGCCGGAACTTTACGATGTGCAGACGGAGTTTTTGCGGACGGTCACGAATGCTTTCCGGAAATTTGGCAACGTGATCGCGCAGCGCAATACGGCAATCCGCAACTTGAAAGCTTTGGAGTTTCAGGATGCGCAGATCGCCGAAATTGAAAATACCCGCAAGGTTCTCCGGACGCTGCCGGTGGTCGCGCCGATTTCCGGTTTTGTCATCGAAAAAAATATCGTGCCCGGCCAGCTGGTGGACGCGGGCATCCGGCTTTATCGCATTGCCGATCTTGGCATCGTCTGGGTGCTCGCGCAGGTGTATGAGCAGGACCTGTCGTTTGTGCAGCTGGGCCAGGAAGTGGTGGTGAAAGTCGCATCGCTGCCGGATCGCGAGTTTCGCGGGCGCGTGACCTTCATTTATCCGACGGTGGATGAGAAAACGCGCACGGCCAAAGTCCGGCTGGAGTTTGAAAACCCAGGTTATTTTTTGAAGCCAGGCATGTTTGTCTCCGCCCAACTGCACGCGGAACTGGAGGATTCAGCGGTGCTCGTGCCGGACTCGGCCGTGCTGCGCAGCGGCGCTAAAAACACCGTGTTTGTGGCGCTGGATGGCGGGAAATTTGAAGCCCGCGAGGTGGCGCTTGGTTTGGAATCTGAAAACTCTCTGATTCAGGTCACCAGCGGCTTGAGCGCCGGCGAGCGCGTCGTGACCTCCGGACAATTCCTGCTCGATTCGGAAAGCCAGCTCCGCGAGGCGATTGAAAAAATGCGCGGCTCGACCGCCGCAGTGAAACCGGAAACAAAGGGGCTTGCAAACGGGGTCACCCCGCCCCCCGCCAAACTCGAAACCGCAGCTTCATATTACGTTTGCCCGATGCCGGAACATGTTTCGATACTCTACGATCATGCCGGTAAATGTCCGATTTGTGCCATGACGCTCGTGTCCGTCACACGCTCCGGACTGCAAAAAATTCAGCCGGGCGGCAAGGTGCTTTACTACACCTGCCCGATGCCGGAACACGCGAGCGTCCACGAAGACAAGCCCGGCAAATGCCCTTTGTGCGCGATGACATTGATTCCAATAATGACGCGGCCGGGCGCAGTGAAGGCTGATTTGCCGCCGCTCTACACCTGTCCAATGGCGGTGGATGCTGACGTGGTTTCGGACCAGCCGGGCAAATGCCCGAAATGTGAGATGCCGCTGGTTCCAACCTCCACTGTGAAACATGGCAAGCTGGCTGAAGAGAACTGGCTGAAGCGGCAGCCGCAGGCCGCATCGCCATACACCTGCCCGATGCACCCGGAGATCACCTCGGACAAGCCGGGTAAATGCCCGAAATGCGAGATGGATCTGGTGCCGGTGAAAACCAAATAAATTCCCATGCTCCAGCGCATCATCGATTTTTCGCTGCGGAACAAGTTCTTCGTGCTGCTGGGCACGGTGGCGCTGGTGTTGGGTGGCGTTTATGCCGCGCGCAACATTTCGCTGGATGCGATTCCCGACCTTTCCGACACGCAGGTCATCATCTACACGTCATGGACCGGCCAGGCCCCGAACATCGTTCAGGATCAGGTCACCTATCCCATCACCACCAAAATGCTCTCGGTGCCGAGGGCGAAGGTCGTGCGCGGCTATTCGTTCTACGGCTACTCGTTCGTGTATGTGATTTTTGAGGACGGCACGGACCCGTATTGGGCGCGCAGCCGCGTGCTGGAATATTTGAGCAGCATCGGCAGCCGGCTGCCGAAAGGCGTCACGCCTTCGCTCGGGCCGGACGCGACCGGCGTGGGCTGGGCGTTCATGTATTCGCTCAACTCGACCAATCGCGATCTGGCCGAACTGCGCTCGATGCAGGACTGGTATCTGAAATATCAGCTGTCTTCCGTGCCGGGCGTGTCGGAAGTCGCCTCGGTCGGCGGCTTTGAGAAACAATACCAGGTGACGGTGGACCCGACGAAGCTGCGCGCCTACAACCTCGCGCTGAAAGACGTCAGCCTGGCCATCGAACGCAGCAACGGCGAAGTCGGCGGCCGCTCGCTGGAGTTGGCGGAACGCGAATTCATCCTGCGCGTGAAGGGCTACGTCACCAGCCTCGACGATTTGAAAAAAATCGCCGTCGGCATCGGCGACAAGGGCGTGCCGATCCTGCTGCGCGATGTGGCCACCATTCAATTCGGCTCGGACATGCGCCGCGGCATCGCGGAGGCCAACGGCCAGGGCGAAACCGTCGGCGGCATCGTCATTGTGCGCTACGGCGCGAATGCGCATCAGGTGATTCAGGACGTGAAAGCCCGGCTGGCGGTGGCGATGAAGGCTTTGCCGGAAGACGTGAAAGTCACCGTGAACTACGACCGCACGTCGTTGATTGACCGCGCGGTCAAGACGCTCGAAGAAAAGTTGATCGAGGAAAGCATCGTGGTGGCGCTGGTCTGTTTTCTGTTTCTGCTGCACCTGCGAAGCGCGCTCGTGGCCATCATCATTTTGCCGGTCGCGGTGCTGATTGCCTTGCTCGTGATGTTCGGCCAGGGCATCAGTTCCAACATCATGTCGCTCGGCGGCATCGCCATCGCCATCGGCGCGATGGTGGACGCGGTCATCATCATGATCGAGAACGCCCACAAGCATCTCGAACACGACCAGGGCAAAAAACCGCACTGGCAGATCATCCGCGACGCGGCGGTGGAAGTCGGGCCGACGCTCTTTTACTCGCTGCTCGTCATCACGGTTTCGTTCCTGCCGGTGTTCACGCTGCAGGAGCAGGAAGGCCGGTTGTTCAAGCCGCTCGCGTTCACCAAAACGTATTCGATGGCCGCCGCCGCGCTGTTGTCCATCACGCTGGCGCCGGTGCTGATGGGCTGGTTCATCCGGGGGAAAATTCCGTCCGAGGAAAAAAATCCGCTCAACCGCCTGCTCGTCTGGATTTACCATCCGGTGCTGAATTTCGTCGTGAAGCGGCGCCGGGCGGTGATCATCGGCGCCACCGTGACGGTCGTATGGGTATTCATGCCGTGGAACTGGCTGGCGTCCCACACGCTGCCCGAGGGGAACGTCCGCGACGCCGCCTTCAAAGCGGGGAAGCTTTTCCCGTATCAAAACATCGGCTCGGAATTCATGCCGCCGCTTTACGAAGGCGACTTGCTCTACATGCCGACGACGTTCCCCGGTATCTCGCCGACAAAAGCGCGCGAGTTGTTGCAGGTTACTGACCGCCTCATCAAATCATTTCCCGAGGTCGCGGAGGTTTTCGGCAAGGCCGGCCGCGCCGAGACCGCCACCGACCCCGCGCCGATGGACATGATTGAAACCACCATCCGCCTCAAGCCCGAGTCGGAATGGCCCGCCGTGGACATCAAAGATGAGAACGGCAAAGTCATCGCGCACCGCCGACGCACGCCGGACGAACTGACAGATGCGATGAATGAAGTCGTACAAATTCCCGGATTGAACAATGCGTGGACCATGCCCATCCGCACCCGCATTGACATGCTCTCCACCGGCATCAAGACGCCTGTCGGCATCAAGATCGCCGGGGCGGATCTGGCCACGCTCGAACGCATCGGCACCGAGGTCGAGGCGGTCGTCCGCAAAGTTCCCGGCACGACCAGCGTGTTCGCCGAGCGCGTGATGGGCGGGCGCTTCATCGAATTTGAAATTGATCGCGACGCCATCGCGCGCTACGGCCTGACGCTCGCGGATGTGCAGGACGTCTTGTCCGTCGCGCTGGGCGGCATGCCGCTGACGACGACCGTGGAAGGCTTGCAGCGCTACACGATCAACCTCCGTTACGACCGCGATTTTCGTTCCGACCTGCGCGCCTTGCGCGAGGACATCGTCGTGCCCACGCCGACCGGCGCGCAGATTCCGCTCGGCCAGCTGGCGGTCGTCAAAGTTGTGGACGGTCCGATGGGCATCAAGAGCGAAGGCGCCGTGCCCAACGCCTGGGTCTATGTGGACATTCGCGGCGTGGACGTCGGAACCTATGTGCAGATGGCCATGCGCGCCGTCAACGAGGCGGTGACGCGCGGCGACATCAAGTTGCCCGGCGGCTACAACATTTTCTGGAGCGGCCAATACGAATACATGCTTCATGCCCGGGAACGGCTGATGACGGTCGTGCCGCTGACGCTGCTGCTCATCACGCTCATTATTTACCTGAACACCAAATCCGCCATCAAGACGGCCATCGTCATGCTGGCGGTGCCGTTCTCGCTGGTCGGCGCATTCTGGGCGATTTATTTGTGCGGCTTCAATCTGAGCGTGGCCGTGTGGGTCGGCATCATCGCGCTTGCCGGGCTCGACGCGGAAACCGGGGTGGTGATGCTGCTCTACCTCGACCTCGCGTTTGCCGATTGGAAAAAGCGGGGGATGATGAACACCACCGCTGATTTGCACGAGGCGATTTATCACGGCGCGGTGAAGCGGGTCCGCCCGAAAGCCATGACCGCCTGCGTCATCATCGCCGGCCTCGCGCCGATTCTGTGGAGTCACGGCGCGGGGGCGGACGTGATGAAGCGCATCGCCACCCCGATGGTCGGCGGCGTCATCACCTCCACCATCATGGAACTGGCGGTGTATCCGGCGATTTATTTCCTCTGGCGCGCGCGCGGGCTGAAACCGCCGGCACCAGAAATGAAAATTTGCTGATAGCAATCGTGGATGCTATTGGTAAGAACAAGTCCGCAAACAACCAAAAACAAATAACATGAAAACAATGCTAATCCTGACTGCGGTTTTCGCCGCAGGCATCCTGATGACCACCGGCTGCTCCTCGACGTCATGCTGCAAAAATGAAGGTGCTTGCACCAAGCCGGCGATGAAGTGCGACGGCGGCTGCTGCAAAGACCCGGCCGCCTGTGCCAAATGCTGCACGGACGCCACCGGATGCGCGAAGTGCTGCAAGAAGTAATCGTATCCCAATCAAATCGCCGTGGCGGAAACCCGTTGCGGCGATTTTTCCGTCGGTATTTTTATCGGGCGCTTAACCCGAAATAGAAATTCACCTGCGGGCGGAGGGTGGCCGTCCTCGGCCACAGCGAGGTGAGACAGGGGTGGGCGTGATCATTTCCCGCCGGTGGCCGTGCGGACGTTGCTGCGCCCGGGGACGGGCGCACTCCGGAGGCGGCGTCTGCCGCCGGTGTTTCCGCCCACTTCGGAATCGGATTTAAAACAGTTTGGTCTGATTCCCCGTCGCCGGCTTCACGCCGATTTTTTTGTAGCTCAGTTCGGTGGCGATACGCCCTTGCGGCGTGCGGTTGAGGTAGCCTTCCATGATGAGATACGGTTCATAGACTTCCTCGATGGTGTCCGGCTCCTCGCCCACAGCCACGGCGAGCGAGTTCACGCCGACGGGGCCGCCGCCGAATTTCACGATGATGGCTTCGAGGATGCGCTTGTCCATTTCATCGAGGCCGTTTTCATCAATCTCCAGCATGGCGAGCGCCTTGTCCGCCACAGTGGCGGTGATGCGCCCGTCATGCCGGACTTGCGCGTAATCGCGCACCCGGCGGAGCAGATTGTTGGCGATGCGCGGGGTGCCGCGGCTACGGCGGGCAATTTCGTGCGCGCCAGCCGGATCAATTTCCACATTCAATAAATTCGCGGAGCGTAAGACAATTTTGTCCAGATCGGCGGCGCAATAATAATCCAGCCGCTCGCGCATCCCGAAGCGCGTCAGCAACGGCGCGGTGAGCAGACCGCTCCGCGTCGTCGCGCCGATGAGCGTGAAGCGCGGGAGGTTCAGGCGGACGCTGCGGGCGTTCGGTCCCTGGTCAATGATGATGTCCAGCTTGAAATCCTCCATCGCGGGGTAAAGATATTCCTCGATGGTCTTTTGCAGCCGGTGAATTTCATCAATGAACAGCACGTCGCCTTCCTCCAGATTCGTCAACAGCCCGGCGAGGTCGCTGGCTTTTTCGATGGTCGGGCCGCTGGTGGCTTTGACATTCGCGCCCATGGCCTTCGCCAGAATGTTGGCGATGGTGGTTTTGCCCAGACCGGGCGGGCCGGACAGGAGAATATGATCGAGCGCCTCGCCGCGCTGCTGGGCGGCGGCGACAGAGATTTCCAATCGCTCCTTCACCTTGGGCTGGCCGGTGAAATCGGAAAAGAGCGACGGGCGCAGCGTCATTTCGAGCGCGGCATCGGGCTTGTTCAAGGAGGCAGCGGGACGTTCAGACATCACGGAAAGATTGCGGCAGGACGCGCTTAGCGGCAAGCGCGATTGCGCGGAATAACCGGCCCTCACGCAAAGGCGCAAAGCTCGAATGGAAAAGAATTCAACAACCAGCATCGACCGCCAATAACCAACATGTGATTTGCTTGCTAATCCCCAGACCTGGTGGCATAAGTCAGGCTGAAAATATTTATGGGGATTAGATGGATTAGGCTTATCAACCGGACGCTGCTGATTTCATTTTTGTTCGGCATTCCTTTTTCGCATTCTGCTACGGCGCAAACAAATGGCCCGCCTTTGTCGATTTCAACGTCAAACGGGGTAAGTTCGGTTTATTGGCCGCTGTCTTCCTATTTTTATATTTTGCAGACATCGACAGATTTGTCTTCATCGGCGACCTGGAGAAATCTAGTTTCCGGCGATTCAATTGTCGCCTCAAACACCTTTCTCTTGCCTAGTAGGTTTGGCGGCTATGCTTCCTACACCACCAATATTATCGGTGACAAACTCGCCTACAGTTTGTCGCCCGCGATAATGCGATTAAGCGGACAAAGTTTTTTCAAATTGAGCGCCCCGCGAAGGATCTCTGCTTGCAGTTTTGCAATTTTTTATAACGATCTGTTGGAGTTCACCCAGTCCGCAAGTTTGGTTGTAAAAGGCCGTGTTCATGCGATCGGACCGATTTATGTGGGGACCAGCGCTTCAATTTCATTTAACGCTCCAGTCACTACCTCATCCAATCTGGCTGCCCCTTTTATGGATGGAATGACAAACGGGTGGACCCCGTCAGCTCCCAACACATGGAATGTCACCTTCAACGGTAATCCCGGTTACATAACCAACGTTGATTCCTCTACGTTATTACAAAACCCAACCAACTTCCATTACATGATTGAGATCCCGCCTGATGACGAAGACCCGTCTTCCCCGACCGGCCAAGCGCGTTACTACAATCAAGCTCAAATGGTGCTGATTGTCACAAATGCTGTCAGCGGTGGCTTGAATCCTACCGTTAAACTTAAATTACAAAACAGCTTCAATGGCCAGGTGCCGGGCACAGACCCCTCGCCCGTGATTTTTTATTTCTCCGACGCTTCCCCTGGTTTGTTGAGTTCTAACTTTCCATTTTTGAGTCTGACCAATCGTTTCTACGACCAGCGTGAATATAAGACCAATCTCATAACTCAGATAAATATGACGAACTTTGCCCGCTGGGTTCAAACCAGTGCCGCCGTCCAAGGTAAGCTGCCCACCTTTGCGGGGATTTATCCCACCACCCTTTACGTGGCCGACTGCCGCACGGGCAACGCCAAGCAACTGTCTTCCGTCCGCTTGGTGAACGGCGCCCAACTGCCAGACAACAGCGGGTGGGGTTTTACCGTTGCCACCCCAAATCCGCTCTATGTGCAAGGCAATTACAACGTGCAGACAGCCGGCAGTGGAGTAAATGCCTCCGCTGGCACCACCGACACCACTTACACCGTTCCGGCAGCGCTGATATCGGATTCATTAACTTTGCTTTCATCGCACTGGTCTGACGCAGGAAGCTTTTCCTGGACTTACGCCGCAGGCAATGCCAACTACAGCGCCACTGAAGGCACCACCGTCAACGCCGCGATCATCACCGGCACCATGCCTTCCACCGGCACCAGCGGCACCACCTTCAGCGGTGGCGTTCACAATCTGCCGCGGTTGTTGGAAGATTGGACTGGTAAAAATCTCTGGCTTAATACTTCCATCATTCGGTTGTGGAGCAGCCAGATGGCTACGAACCAGTTCCGTAATCCCGCCGGGTTCAACCCTCCCCCGGTGGACCCCTATTACAATCCGCCATCCCGGCATTTTAGTTTCGATCCTAATCTTACGAACCCTTACAAAATACCTCCTGGCATTCCTTTGTTTGGAGTTCCACAGTGAGAATTTGCGAACTAGGCAAATGTCGCCTGAAAATATTTGCCCATATGTGCGCCAGTCCTTCAAGACGGAAGCGGCATCGGGCTTGTTCAAAGAGGCAGCGGGACGTTCAGACATCACGGAAAGATTGCGGCAGGACGCGCTTAGCGGCAAGCGCGACTGCGCGGAATAACCGGCCCTCACGCAAAGGCGCCTTGAACCCAAACTCCGGAATAGAAACGCAACCTAACCGCCAAGGGGGAGATCGGAGGCCAGAGGTCAGACCAGACCACGGGACTACGAACTATGGCAGTTTCATCTAACATTGATCCAGTTTGGATTGACGCCGGAAAAAGCGGCGTGGCACTTCGTTTCCCGCCGCAGTCCAAGACGACCTTGCCCGCATAGAAAACAGAGACTTGAGACCACAACCACAAGCAATGTCACTTTTTGGCCCTTTTTGGCACCCTCTTTTTGGGCGCGCGCAGGGGCGACGGGGACCGAAGATGGAAGATGGAGGCGGAAAACATTCATTAGGCATTAATCATTGGGCATTGGGTTGGGAGCGGGGAGCTTCCGTGGGCTCTCCTCGCCACCGGTTGAATCTCTCTGGAGACTGTATCAGCAGGAAACTTTAACAGGCGGAGAGGCAATTGTTGTAAGTGGTTGATAGAGCGTCCGAAACTTGACCGTTTCTTGACCGTGGAGAAGGATATTTTCAGGGGTCGCTTTGCCGCACCAGCGGCGAGCGGTTGTCGTTGCGAACGTTGAGCGCGACGGAAAGACACGGCTCGCGGGGACGCTCGCCCCACCATGGTCCGGTTGCCGATGTCATCAAGCCCGTTGCCGCGCGCAGCGCGGTGCAGCGGCCAGCCGGTGAGCGGGTTCACCGGTTGGCCGCGTTGCGGTTGAGCCACAGGCTCGACACTACAATGGTGGCAGAGATTTCAGCGCGGGTGGCGGGACAAAATCCAGATGTCAAAGAACGGTCACGCACGCCGCGCGGAACACCGCACCCGCCACCGGCAAAGCAGATTCAGAGACACTGTCGGCTGGCGGCAAGCCGAGGCCCGTCGAACTAGGTGTAGTGTTGCATATTATACGAATGTGTCCAGTGAAATTATCATGAATCCAGGATCCGCGGGGAAGGTGATAGGGGGTGGAACCTCGGAACCGGCACCGCACGCAAAGGCGCAAAGTTTAAATGGAAAACATTCAACAACCAACACTCAGGGGGGAGTTTTTAATTTTTAGTTGTTAGTTTTTAGTCGGGATGGGTCGCGCGAAGATCGCGAAGAGGCCGAAGGCAAAGCGGAAAGCGGAAATCAAGCCCTGCTTAACAACAGGCCGAGACGGTGCTCGGCGCTCCGCAGTTGCCGGCGCTCCCCGCGATTCATCACAGGATAAATTACCCCTTTGCATTCAGCACGCAACTTGCGGGTCATGCTCCCACTTCACCGCAGGGAGTGTTCAAAATAAAGACCCATTACAACCGTCAGATGATACACATAAAAAATGTGCGTCAGCCCTTCAAGCGGCGAACGAATGTGTCACGGTTTCATTTCTGCGTTCAGCACGATATGCGACTTTGGCGGCACGCGGCAGCGAATGTTGCCATCAAGCAGCTTTAGAGCGGTCGGATGGGACACTTCGTCGCGGGCCTGAAAGCAGAAAACTTTCCCAACGCCGGGCGCCGCGACGGTCGCAGTCGCCGCGGCTTTTTGCGGATTGTGGATGACCATGAACCATTGGCCGTCCGCCACCACTTCCAGCGCGCGCAGGCCGCCGGGAAGTTCGTGGCGTTTCACCTGCGCGGCGGGCAGGCGGTCGCCAGGCGACACCTCGACGGTGAAGAACTGTTCCGTGCCGGCGGCGTAGGTCTTCAGTGACTGCTCGCCGGATTTCACGCTTGGCGCGTCGCGCAGGACGATCTCCGTGCTGTGGAATTGTTCGGGGGACTGCTGCCAGTAGTTTTCCGAGGGCTCGGTGATGACGTCGGCATAGTTGTGCTCGTGAAGTTGCACCCGCAGGCCGCCGTAGCGGAACGTGCCGTCGTCCAGCTTCTCGATGGCGAGCTTCTGGCCGAGCCGCACGCGGCCGTGGATGGAATACGCCTTTTCGTCCGCGAGCGGCCGGAGGGAGAGGATGCCGATGATGCGCTGGGGCGTCTGGAGCCACTCCTGCTGGCCTTCCCAGTTGGCGAGGGTGGACTTGCCACCCCACGCGACGTTTTGGATGCGGTAGCGCGTCGTCAGCGCCGCGAAATCCCGGGCGACGGTGACGGCATTCTCTTCGCTGGCGGAAAGATAGCGGCAGGCACTGTGGCGCGGCCCGCCCGGCTGGAGCCGATACTGGCTCGTGGCGACCTGTAGCGCCGCGTCGAGCGGATACTTTTTCTCCTCCTTCGATGTGAGCATGGCGCCAACAAACGTGTCCCTGCCTTGCGCGCCCGGGCCGGGGTCGCGCGTCGTGCCGGCAAACGACCAATGGCCGAACCGCCCGCGCGGTCCTTGCACGTCACGGTCATAGAGAATGTAACCATCGCGCTGCGGCGCTTCGGGGAAATCGCTCCAGAGCGTCGCTGCGTAGATGCCGTAGTAATGGGACGGCTTCCCCCACTTCAGCTCAACATTGGCGACGCGGCGGTTCTGCGCGGCGAGTTCGACCGCCCGGGGCTGGAAGGTGTGCAGCATCGAGGCCACGATGTCCGGGCCGATGGGCGAGGCGCTGCTCCAATAATGTTTCCAGAAACAATCGGTGTAATATTCCGGCACGCCGCCCGGCTCGACGTTGTTCGGGTAATACGGTCCGCTCGCCAGCACGAGGTCGCGCGCCACGCGGCTGCCGGTCAATTGCCAGTAGCGCGCGAGGTGCGTCACATTGATCTCATGATAGCCGAAGCATTCATTCTGCCGGCCTAGATAGGTGAACGCGCCGTCCGGATAGAGCGAGTTGGCGATGAGTTTCAGAAACCGCTCGGCCTCGGCGTGCCAGCGAGGTTCGCTCAGAATACGCGAGGCCAATTCCATCAGCAGCAGATAATGGACATCCATGTTCGGATACCAACCCGCACCGTGGCGGTCCACTTTCTCGCCGTAAGACTTCAGCTGGAACTCCGTCACCGCCCGCGCCGACGATTCCCATTCCTTGCGTTTGCTCGGCGGGATGAGGTCGGGCCACGTCTCGCGCAGCAGCAGATACGCCTCGAACGCCGGCACGTAGCAGAAGCGGTTGATGTTCGGGTCCTGGCCCGGCATCCCCTTGCCGCCGGTGCGCCCGACATTGAGGTCGCCGCCGCGATGGTTCTGGAACACGCCCTGCATCCACCGCATCGCCTGCGCGATCAGCGCGGGGTCGCCCCGCAACGGGCTGTCCGGATGACACGCCGCCCACGTCATGATGTAGGTTCGGCCGCCAAAGCCGCCGAACTGCCAGAAATTATCAATGGCCTGGTAGCCGGCCTCGCCTTTGGGGAAACGCTGCTTCACGTCGCGGCAGCGTTTGGCTTCGGCCAGCATCGGCTCCAGATAAGGATTGCCCTTGGTCTCTAAAATCGCCGGCATTAACGCGGCACCTGCCGCTTTCACTGTGCCCAGCGGTTTATTAAGCATCGCCCGCACATCATCAAGCGCCGCCTTCGCTGTCGTGCCTGCGCCAGCCGCAACCGAAGTCTCGGCATCCTCCACCAGCCACAACAGCACGGCGCGTTTGCGCGCCGACTCGGCGGGCTCCGACGGCAATAATTCCACTTGCTGGCGAAGGACCGGCAGCGTCTTGGCGACTTCGTTGAGAGCGGTGCGGTTCTGCCGGGCTTCCTGTTCCTCCCGTCGCACGCGCTCAGCTTCGGCCAGCCAAATTTTTTCCCTAAGGGCTGCTATCATTTGCTGCTTGGCTGGGTCGCGCTCGATGCGGAAGTCGCCGAGCTGGATGTCCAGCGTTGCCGCGCCAGGCGCTGGCCGTGTGATCATGAACTGAGCGAAGATGATCTGACCGAGGTCGCGAAACGGTTCGCCACCGGCGGGGGTGATAAAATTCGTCAGCGAAGCCTTGCACTCGCGCCAGCCGGTGAAGTTGAGCGTCACAGCTTCGGCGGTGTTTATATAATAAAATGTGCCGCGCCCTGGCAACCCCGGCGCGCCGAGCTGCAACTGCAAGCGATGGCCGCTGCCGTCGCCCTTGACCCAATAGCGGATGCGGTCGGCGGCAGCCAGATCCAGCGGCTGCTTGAAAGGCAGATCTGCCCAGGTGAACTCGAATGGCGCAAACCCGCTCCGCCAGCGCTGGACGCCGGTGTGCGCGCCGTCGGCCGGTTGCGGTTCGAGCGTGGCGTTCTCCTTGTGCCGCCACGGGTTCGCCAGCGCCTGGTCGCGCGGCCAGTCGAAAGCCAGGTCAGCCGCCGCCACGGCGCCGGCGAGAGCCAGCAGCAGGATAGAAAGAAGTGTTTTCATTTGTTTCATTTATTTAGGTCAGACCACATCGCTGAGATCGGTGAGGTGCAGTTGCCGGCCAGTGGCCGAAATTCGAAGGTTGGCCACGTTGCGGTCGAGCCACAGGCTCGACACTACAACTACAGAGTATCATTTGATACGATTGGCTTTTCCTGCTGCTCCTCCCAACATCGGCGACACGGTCACGCAGCGCGGGTAATACGACCCGCCAATGACGCTGCCCGTGTCGGCCTGGATCTGATCAGACACGGTGACTTTGGCTGCCGATGTTTGCATCCAGGCCGCCAAGGCGTCCATGGCCGACGGGCAGACCTGCTCGATTGGTTTACCTTCCAACCACTCGACCACCACCAACGCCAGCGCCACTTTGGAGGGCCAAGTGTTGAGGCTGCTGCTGGAAAGCCGCAAACCGCCACTGACCGCATCCAGGCAAACGCCTTTCTGCAATCCGCTGCGTTCATGGGCTCGCAGGGCGTTGATCAATTCAGGAAATGCGACCAATTTCGTTTCCATGCCACAGTAAAGCGGCACTGCCAGCGGCTCGATGGCCGCCATCACATGACTGGAACCTCCCGTGTAAAGATTGGCCGGGAACCTTTGTTTGTCTTGGTCGAATTTCTTCAACACGCTGGCCGCCGTCTTTTTGGCAAAACCCCGCGCCGCCTCGGCCCGCTTTTTATCGCCCCCGAGTTCCAGCAGGTCGCCCAACATCAAAGCGGCACACCATGTTTTCACCGCGACATAAATGTTCCCGCGCGAGTTTTTCAGCGAATGGTCCAGCGCATCGTAGGTTGTGATTTCCGCCCCGGCGGCCACGCGGTCGGTCTCACCCTGCAACAGGCCTTCGCGCTGCGCGGGATCATAATGGGCGCGGTTTTCCAAGCTGCTCAACAATTCCCCGGCGGTTTTGACCCGCCGTTCCGCCCACTGATGATCGCCGGTAGCAATGGCGTAAGCGGCGGCGCAGTAGATGCCATTGAGCAGTTGCTCGGTGGTCATGAATGAATACACGCCGTTGCGCCCGGGCAGTTCGTAAGCGCTGCTGCCCGCCGGCGAGTAAGTGGTATAATTCCCCTGATCATGGGTGAAAGAAAGCCCGCCCGGGTGCTTCTCATCCGGGTGATCCGGAAAGCGCACCTGATCGTGATAACTATAGCGGTCGAAAAAAAGATCCATCACGTTCCGCGAAATCCACGGATGCCGCCACAATTCGAACGCCAGCTGATCGGCGGCCAGGTCCAGCGTGTTGCGCCAGGCAAACTGCCCCTCGCAGACGCTCCAGTAGAGGCGGCCACCGGCATCGCGCAGCAGCGAGGAATTGGCGTAATAGGCTTGCGATGCCTGCGCGAGCAGTTGCCTGCGCTGTTCCGTCGCGCCGCCACTTGCGGCATTCCGGTCAAAGGCCGTAGCGGCGGCCTTGATGCGCCCGGCGTTATCCAACGCATACCGACAAACCCCCTCCACATCGGCAAAATCACCGGTGTAAGCATAGCGGCAGGCGATACCCTGGGTCGCATCACCAGGATGATAAAAGCCAATCGCGCAGACCAGCGTGGAACGTTTTCCGGCCGGCACGGTAAAGAGGATGCCGCCTTCGCTCCCGCTCGGATGGATGACCGGCTGGCCGTTTTCAACATTGGAAGCAATTGAATAAGAACGCACGGTAAACACCTCCCGGGATTTGGCTTTGGCGGCAATCGCCCATTTCCCACCGAAGGCAATGCCGCAAAGCTGCCCATCGCTGCTCCAATCCAATGGCCGGATTCTCCCCGCTCCCTGATAAGCCAAGCCAAAGAAACCATTCGCCGGTTGATCGGAATGGGTATTATCCACTTCCACTTCCACCAGCACGGCCGGGCAGATCGCGTCTTTCATGGCCGCACCGGTTTGCGGATCCGGCAGGTCAAACCGCGGGCTGTAAACGCGCAGGCGCAAATCGCCGCCGGTGAATTCATCCACGCCCGGAGTCAGTTGCCGCTGCAACTGTTGCGGAGAAATAATTTTCCAGCGACGATAGGCGGACGGCTGGACACCACCGGCGGCTTTGCCTTCGTAATCCTCAGTCTTTAATCCGTTGATGAAAGGCATCACCCGGACATTATTGCTTCCCCGGCTGATGGCGACGAGCAGATCGCCGGTGGGGTCCACTTTGAGCAATTCGTGGTCAATACCCACACCCATCCCCGGCTGGCCAAAGGTGAAACTCGACCAAGCCCCCGGAGGTGCATGATGCGTCATGAACAACGGAGTTCCTTGAGCGCCGGCGGTCTGGGGTTCGAGTGATCCGGCGGCGCGACCCAGATTAGGCAGTATGGCCGTCACGGCCAGCAGCGAAGCCAGAGCGATATGGGGTTTCATAAATGGCCACAGTTTTCCAAAGATTGGGCCTTCCAGCAAGGCCCGGCCAGCGGTGCCCGCGTCAAAACGGTGAGAATAATGATGAGGTGTTTTATGATGCCGCCTTCTTGGTCAGGTTTTAATCCTGATCTGTAAGTTCTTAACTTAAGCTTGGTTTTGGAAAAACCGAATCGTCGCGGACAGCCCGTTGGCAAAATTGCTCGTCGGCGTGAACCCGGCCGCCCGCAGCCGATCAATCGCCGCCAGGGAATGTTTCACATCGCCCGCCCGTTCCGAGGCGTGTTTGATTTCCGAGCGCGAACCCGTCAACTGCACGATCGTGGTCGCCAGTTCTTTGATGGTGATGCGCCGGCCATAGGCCACATTGAACACACCGGTGGCTTTGGATTGCGTGGCGAAAAAGGCGTTCGCCGCCGCAATATCTTTCACGAAAATAAAATCCCGCGTCTGGTCGCCTTCGCCATAAATCGTGATCGGCAGGTGCTTCACCGCGCGATCAATGAAGATGGGCACGGCGGCGGCATACTGGCTCTTCGGATCCTGGCGCGGGCCAAAGACATTGAAGTAACGCAGGCAAGCGGTCGGCAACCGGCCTGCATCCGCAAACATTTTGCAGTAATACTCGCCATCGAGCTTGGTGATGGCGTAGGGACTTTTCGGCTCGGGAAACATCGTCTCAACTTTCGGGACCACAGGATTGTCGCCGTAGATCGCGGCGGACGAACTCAAGACGAGTTTCTTCACGCCGGCCCGAGCCGCCTCCTCCAGCACGACCAGGGTGCCGGTGGTGTTGAGTTCATTGCATTCCACCGGCTTGGCCATGGATTCCGGCACACTGATCATAGCGGCCAAATGAAAAACGTAATCCACGCCTTGAACCGCTTTGCGCACGGCGTCACGATCCAAAATCGAAGCCTCGATAAACTCGTGTTGGTACCCAGCGAGATTGCGTTTGAAACCGGAGCGCAGATTGTCCAGCACGCGCACCTCGGCCTTGCCCTGGAAGTGCTCCACGATGTGGCTGCCGATAAAGCCGGCGCCGCCGGTGACGAGGATTTTCATAAATTGATAAAACAGTTTTGATTCACCCCTGCAAGGTATTTAGTTGGGTAGAGGGCGAAAACTGGCTGACCATTTCATTTTTTGCGTTTTGTCGGATCGCAGCGTGATGCGCACGAGGCCGGGACTTTCAGTTGCCGGGGCGCTGGCCGAGTCAAACTTCCAGCCGGCGGGAACGCGGATGCGCAGTTCGTAGGCATCGCCCGCGATGACTTGCGAGACACCGGAAAGCGTGTTGCCGGACCATTTTTCGCCGGTGACATCCACGATGCCTTGCGTGACGTGGCGCGATGTGCTCAACAAAACCGGATGACATTCAGCCGCGCGCACGGCAATGATTTTGCAGGAAGTCGGAGGCACAGCGTAAGCAAAGCTGTTCGTGATGTCCGGCAACAGCGAGTTGCCCCAGAAGTCAAAAGCGTAATATGTCCTGGCCGGATCCAGACCGGATTTGCCGAGCGTAGCGCCGAGCGTTTGCGTATTGGTATTCCAGTTAAACAATCCAATGACATCACGGCGGACCGTGCCATTGGTCGCGGTGACCAGCCAGGTCGTCGGCAGAAAATTGTCGAAATAATCCACCGGCCGCGCGGTGGCATGGTGCATCTGCACTGTGCGCTTCAGCACGTCGAGCCGCCCGGCGGGCAGATCGGGCAGCCAGTCGCTGACGAGAAAAAATTGTCCGGCGATGGCGACCCACGACGCGCCGAGTCGCGCCGCCTCCAGCGTCACGGCGCCCGTCGCGGCGGCATCGGCGCTGCTGGCGGCGTGCGATGCCCGGACTTTTGCGGGATCGGGGTCGTTCCACCAGACGCGACCGTTCAGGAAATAAAGCCGCGAGCCGCGAATCGGTCCGGTCCGGATACCCTGCTTGTCGGCGTTATAATCAGGGCCGATGCGCATGGAATCCACCAGGCCAATGGCGGACAGTTCGCGCATGTTCTGGGCGATGCAGCAGCCCGAGAAAAACACATCGTCGCCAGCGGCCAGGCGGAGGAGCTTCAGGCCATTGCGATAGGATTCAACGTTGCTGACGAGCGGATTGTGGAACGGCTGATTGTTACCAAAGTGGTCGTCCTTGTAACCATCATTGACGTAAATCTGCTCGCACGCCGCGCCGGTCCATAGGCCGTCCATTTTGTAATACTTCACGCCCCAGTCATGCCGGTAAAGCCTGGCGATGCGCGTGAGCTGCGCCTGCACATCGGGATGCGTGAGGTCGAGACAGGTGCCACCCCAAGCAGTGTCGAAAGGCTTGCCGTTGTCGCGCTTCACGAACCAATCCTGCCGGTCCTGGTATTCCGGATCCTGATAATTGCGCGCGAACGGCAGCCACCACAAGCCGAACGTCAATCCTTCCTTTTCCACGGCGGCCGCCACGGGCGCGATGCCGTGCGCGTAAGGGCCGTTCGTCCGGACTCGATCAAAGCCGCGGCGCGGCCCGTTGGGCTTGGGTCCATCCTGCCATTCATCGTCAATCTGCACGACGCCGAGGCCGAACGGCTTGAGTTCCTTCGCCACGAACTTCGCCAGTTCCACCGTGGACTTCTCATCACCCGCCTGGCCGTGTTTTTCCGCATACCAGGAACAATAAACCGCGGACGGCTCGCGCAGATGGATGTTGTATTGTTTCCTGATGGCATCGGCGTATTGCTCCAGGCCGAGGCGCGCGTCGTCGAAATAGCCGAGGACGAGCGTTTCGAGCACGGCGGAATTGCCGGGGGGAATCCGCAAATGGCCGTAGTCAATCCGCGCGGTGACCTGCACCCGACCATTGGTCACACTGGAAAAGAAAACGCCGCTGCCGCGGTCTTCCGTGAGCCAGCCGGCGACCACCCCGTGGCGCGTGGCGGGATCGGCGCAGGCCAGAAAAAGATAGCTGCCGGGATTTTTATCCGGCGCCAGCAGGCCGCCGGTACCCAGCGTGCGGAGATTCTCCGCCGGCGCTTCCAACCCCACCGTAAATGAAATCGGCGTGACGCGCCGAATATCCACCGTGTTTATGTCGGCGTTGCGAAGCTCCCTGGTGATAAAAAGGAAAGGCTCGTTACCGCGCAACTCAAGGGTCACGGTGCTGCCGCCGGCCTGGGCGATGATTATTTCCCGGCGTCCGGTGTTCGCCGATGCGGCTCCGCCTTCCAGCCTGGCGCTGGCCACAAATGTTCTTCCGGTCTCGCGACTGGCGACGGAAAACGTTTGGGTTGCGTCGTCAAATTTGACCGTCAGGATTTTGTTCTCAATTTGCGCCGCGTAAAGCGCTGCCGGTGCCAAAAAGGCCAGAAATGCCAGAGTTTTTTTCATAAAATATTTTGTGGAGAAACAGCTTTTTCCGATTTACAGCGACGCCACCAGTTTGTCCATCTGTTCTTCCTGCTGCGTGATGGATTCCACCAGCTTGAACTGGGTCCGGCAGCGGTCGAGATTGTGACCGTCGCGATGGACTTTGAAATAGACGTCGCCCGCGAGAAAATCGGTCAAAAAGCGCAAGCCGATTTCAAACGTGATCAGCTTGCCCGAGAACGGGAGCAGTTTTTTCTCCGCCGGAGTCAGGAATTCCGCCGCCGAACTTAGATAGCCGCGCGCCAGCGCCTCGAACATCGGAAACTGCATCGTCACCTCGGACAAATCGCGCTCATCCTCCTTCGCCGGGCTGGTCGTGGTGCGCACCATGTCGCCGAAATCGTAAAGCGCCAGGCCGGGCATCACCGTGTCCAGATCGATCACGCATATGCCTTCGCCCGTCGTGTCGTCCAGCATGACGTTGTTGAACTTGGTGTCGTTGTGCGTGACTCGCTCCGGCAGATGAGCGTCCAGCAGTACGCGGCAAATTGCCTGATGGCGCAAAGCAAATTCGATTTCCGGTTGGGCCAGCCTGACCCGGTTTGCGGCATCGGCCTGAATCGCCTGTTCCAGCGCGGCATAGCGCTTCGGTGTGTGATGAAAATCAGGAATGGTGTCGTGCAGCCTCGGCGCCGGCAGATCTGCCAGCATTTTTTGGAACTGGCCGAATGCCTGCGCCGCTTTGTATGCCTGCGCCGCCGACTCCACCGCGTCAAAGGTCCGTGCCTGCTCGATGAAAATATACGCGCGCCAGATGTTGCCCTCCGCATCCCGGTGATAGGCCAACCCGTCGCGCGTTGGAATCAACGTCAGCACGCGGCGGCTCTGATCGGAATGACCGGCGCTTTTTTTGCCGAGATGCGTTGTGACGCGCTGGATGTTCTCCATGAGCGCCACCGGATTTTTGAAAATATTGTGGTTGATGCGTTGCAACACATAGCGCACCCGCACCCCGCCTTGATCGAACACGACACAGTAGGTGTCGTTGATGTGGCCGCTGCCATAGGGTTCGGCGCTCAAGAACCCGCCGTGGATCTGGAAATGCCGCGCCACGCTCCGGACATCGTGTTTCAAATTCATATCAGATTTTTTGCCAGTCCGGCTTGTTGTCGTAAACCCAGCGGTAATAATCCTTCAATCTCAGTTCCGCGGCCGCCGCTTCGTCGAGAAACACCGTCGTCTTCGGATGAAATTGCAAGGCGGAGGCGGGATTCATGGACGTGATCGGTCCCTCCACCGCCTCGGCGATGGCGCGGGCCTTGTTTCTGCCGAATGCCAGCAGCACGCAATGCCGCGCGTCCAGTATTGTCCCGATGCCCATCGTGATGCAGTGATGCGGCACCTCGGCCTCGCTGCCGAAGAAACGCGCATTATCCTTGCGGGTCTGGGGCGTCAGTGTCTTGATGCGCGTCCGCGAAGCAAGGGACGAGGTCGGCTCATTGAAGCCGATGTGGCCGTCCGTGCCGATGCCGAGCACTTGCAAATCGATTCCGCCCGCCGCCCGGATCTGTTTTTCGTAGCTGGCGCAAAATTTCGGAATGTCCTTCGCCAGCCCGTCAGGAATGCGGACGTTCTGCTTATCAATGTTGACCTGGCCAAACAGATTTTCCCACATGAAGTGGTGATACGACTGCGGATGCTCCGGCGATGTGCCGACGTATTCATCCAGATTGAAGGTTCTCACTTTGCGCCAGTTCAGCTTCAGCGCTACCAGTTCCCGGTAAAGCGCCAGCGGCGTGCTGCCGGTGGCCATGCCCAGCACGGCGGACGGTTTTTTACGGATGAGTCCGGCCAGCAGGCGCGCCGCCACGCAGGTCGCCCGGGCAGCCGTGGGTTGAATGATGATTTCCATAGATCAAATTTTGCCGAGTCGCTGGTTTAGTTTTGATTTCACATCGGCGGCAAAATGTTCAATGTGACCGGCGGCGAACGCGACGATGTCTTTCGTTTCGTCGGCCACCAGCGGCGTCAAATTCATGCCGAAAATCAGTTGATTGGACCGGTCCGTGGCATGCGACTCGAAAAAAGTCGCATTCGCCGCGCGCCGGCCCAGCGTGGCCAGGTCGTAGCGCTTCCCGCCGGCGATTTGGGAATCAAACACGCCGTTCAGCGCTGCGGCCAGATTGTCGCGGCCGCCCACGTCCATCAGAACTTTTTCCGAGTCATTCAGCCAATCCAAATTGCGCCACACTTCGCAGCCGATGACGCGCTTGGGTCGCTGCTCGCGCGGGAGTTCCCGCAGCGCCTGCAGCGCCGCGATGACCACGCCGATGTGGGTGTCATGCTTGTCCGCGAGATTGTGCGTATAGACCACTTCCGGCCGAGTCGCGGCGAGGATTTCCTTTAGGTCATTTTTCAGCGAAGGATCCGTGGCGCTCTTGATGGCGCTGCTCGGATAATCCAGCTGAATCATCACGCCGTATTGGCCAACGATGGCGGCGTTATTCTGTTCCGTGCGGCGGACGGCCATCATTTGCGCGTCGGAATATTTTTCATACGCGCCGGTGCGCGAACTGCCCGCGCCATTGGTACAGGTCACGCCGCCGAACCATTTCGACTCATTTGCAAAACATTCCAGTATGCCGTGGAACGCCATGAATTCCAGATCGTCCTGATGCGCGCCGATGCCGAGATGGGTGATGCGCGGGAGCGCCCCGGCAACCGGCTTGCCGTCCGGAACGAAGACTTCTGCGGTGGGTAGTTTCAATTTCATAAATGCCATTTCTAAATAAAAATCAACGTTCCCCAATCCTCTCGCCGGTGGAAATCCGGGCTGATGTGAGGCGAGGTGGATGAGTGGATCGGTTCCGGACGGCCGCGGGTGCAATCATAGCGGCTGAATGAAAACTTCCACTTCATTCCAGCTTCGGGTCGGTCCATAAAGTCAACGACTCGGACGGGAACCGTTGCCAGCACCAGCCAGGTTTTTTTCTCCGGCTGCACCCAGGTGCGAGAACTGAAAACTCCGTCGGGCAGCAGCAAGTGTTCAAAACGCTTTTCCGCCTGCGCGCGCCGCAAGGTGGCGGTGTCGGGAAAACGCAGTTGCAGTCGGTAATTGTTCGGCGTGATGTGAAATTCCACGTAGCCCGGCGCATCCGCCGGCTGCAAAAATAATTCCAGCACGTCACCCAGTTCCCACATCCGCTGGTTGTGCGCGGTGGCGCGGCTGAAAATATCCGCGTCCGCCAGTTGGGCAAACACCAGCAGCGAATGTCCCCGCCAGCCGACGCGGACGGTCGCCGGGGCAAAATCCGGTTCCGGTTCCGTGCGCCACGCCTGCCGCAGTTCGCAGTCTTCCGCCGACGCGAAGGCAGCCCGCACCGCCTCCTGCTGGTCCGCGTCAAAGGCGGTCAGTTCGCGGCATTTCAATTGCGGCAGTGTTAAGGCGGCGGTTGACATCGTTATTTGCTCTTTGTTTCCAGCTGACTGGCAGCTATCGGCTGCGCGTCTTCACCGCGAATGTATCTTCCCGCCTGGCGCAAGGTTTTCACGTCAATATCGCGCAGCTGGCCGTTGTAATCCGGCCCGACATCCAGCGAAAAGATATTCCCATGTTTCAGCGCGCCGAGGTAGTCGGCGTAAATCTTCTCGGCTGACAGGCAAAGGTGGTCGTGCTGTGGAAGCGAGTAAAACCACATCGCGCCGCCCTCGTGCTTGGGCAAAATCGGATAGGTGAACTCGGCGAGGCGATAATTTTTCCCCGCCGGATTCTTCATGTGGGGGCCGGCGGCGCTTTGATCGGCGAGCGGGCCGGGACGTCCCATTTCGCCAAGGCGGATGTCGGCATCGCTTTGATCGCCGTGATTGAAACCGATGAAGCAGTCGGGCTGGAGCGATTTGCAGAACGCGAAGGTTTCCGCGTGGCTCAGACCGCCATCCCCGACGGCGTGGTCAAACCAGATATATTCAACCGGTCCATATTGCGTGAGCAGTTCCTTGAGCTGCGCCTTCTTCATTTCGGGGTTGTAGCCACCATTGGCCTGATAGCGGCCACCACCCGGCTTATCGGGCCAGGCCCACTCGCCTTCGGAAAAATAAAGCGCGAGCTTGATTCCAAACTTGTCGCAGGATTTTCTCAACTCGGCCAGCACGTCACGCCCCAGCGGCGCCTTGGTGACTTTGCGGCCGGTGGTCTTCGTATCCCAGAGGCAGAAGCCGTCGTGATGCTTGGTGAGGAAAAGAATGTAGCCCATGCCCGCGACCTTCGCGGTCTTCGCCCACTGGTCGGTGTCGCAGTCCTTCGCGGCGAAGCGATTAACGTTGGTCACGCCCGGCGTCCATTCCTTGCCGGAAAACGTGCTGAACGACCAACATACGAACATGCCGAAGCGAAGATTTTTCAGCGCCTGGACGCGGACCTCCGAAACACCGGCGGAAGGCGGGGCTTTGGTTTGGGCATTCAGCCGGACCACCCCTGGCGTTGCCAAAAACCAAGCCAGGCTGGTTCCGATGATCAGATGGAGCGAGGTCGTTTTCAAAAGTTTATTTTTTTACTTCCGGCAAACTCGCCGCCGCCACGGCCTGGCCAACGCGTCGCGATTTTTCGTCGGGAACGTGCAGGGCGATTTTTGCCGCCATTTCGGGAAATTCCAATTTCAAAACGGCCCGCGCTTTTTCGATCACGATATCCCCGCCCCGGCCGGTGGTCACGCGGCCGAGAATCAGCACGTCGTTGAAATCATAAAAGTCTGCATAGTGCGCCAGCGTGTAGCCGAGATAGATGCCAATGGTCTCGTAAATCCTGGCCGCGCGCGCATCGCCCTTCGCCATCAGCGCCTGGACTTCCTTGAGCCGTTCCGGCTGGCCCATGTTCTGGGGCAGGGAAATTCCAGCCGCTGGCAAAAGCTTGCTCACCGCCTGCTGGGAAAAATACAGCGCGCCCACTCCGCGGTCACCGGACCATTCATCGGCGGCGGCGGCGGGATTATAATCCACCGGCGCAAAAGCGAGTTCATTCAGCCAGCCGAGGATGCGGCCTTGCTTGTCCATGAACCCGGCGGCTTCGCTCGACCCCATCGCGAGACCGAGCATGCCTTTTTTGCGCAGCGACAGCGCGCCCGCCAGCGCCGTCACGTCGCCGTCGTTCATCACGACCAGCGGCACGCCCCATTCCTTCTGGATGCGTTTGAAAATGCCCGCCGCCTTCGGATAATCCTTTTTCGGAATCGCGCGCAGCAGGGACGCCACGCGGATTTCATTGTCCACGATCACGCCGGCGGAACTGCCGCCGATGGCGTCCACGCGCGGCAGATGCGCGGCGGCGCGATGCAACGCGGCGGAGATATGATGGTAATGATATTCCGGATTCGGCTGGCTCTTCGGGTCCCAGGGTGTTTCCTCCGTGAAAACCGCCTCGCCGTTGACGACGGCGGAAACCTTGTAATCGCTCGCGCCCAAATCAAAACCGATGCGGCCGCCCTTCAGATGGCCGCCGGCGGAAACCTGCATTTCCTTCAGGCGTGGAACTTTCGCGGGTGTGGTCACCACGACCTGGAATTTTTTTCCGTAAGCCGTGCCCATCAGGTCGCAGTCGAACTTCCGGGCACCGCGCGGCGAGTAGGTCTTTTGGATGAACCCGCCGATGGCCTTCGGGCCGCCGACAAAAATCTTCCAGCCGCCGAATGCCCACAGCAGGAATTTCACGTTGCGCTCGACGTAGCGCAGCGTTTCGGCATCCGCTTCGGCGCGCACAATGGTTTCAAAGCGCGCAACCAGTCCGCACTCGCGTTCGAGTCCGATGACCAGCGGCACGAAATCACCGGATTTTTTAGCGGCGGCAACGTAGTTGCGATTGACGAGGACGGCAGGTTGAAAACCCGGGTCCAGCGGCGGAGTAAGCTTGAGGTTCATTTTTTTGCAGGCGGAACGCTGAACCAACAGACATCACCTTGGGAATCTGTGCCGCCGTTGCCGACGACCTGGGCGCGGAGCGTATATTGCGCCCCCGGCTTCGGCACCGGCACATTCAACGCGTAATCCGGCCGGCGTGGCCGGACGTCAGCGGAACCCGAAAAACCGGCGTGCGTGTCGCGGCTGATTTCCTTGCCGTCCTCCAGCAATGCCGCCCACGCGACATTAATGCCCTGCGCACCGGCAGTTTGATTGAAATTCACGCTCACTTTGCCGGCGTTGGTGACCTTGGCGGTCACGTCCCATTCAATCGCCGCCGGTTCGGCTTTGATTTGCTCCGGTTTCCATCCTCCGATTTTCAGTTCGGCCACGCCGTCACCCAAGGCGGAGGGGCGATAGCTCACACCCAGTTGGTCGAGGCGCTGTTCGTTGGTTTTAAGGCGGCGCAGGAAGCTATCATAATTGCGCGCTTCTTTCGGCGACCAGGTGACCTCGGCCAGCGCGGAAAGCCGCGGGAAAGCCATGTATTCGACATGCTTGAGGTTGGGAATGTATTCCGTCCAGATATTTCCCTGCGCGCCAAGGATGTGCTTCTGCTGGTCCGGGGCGAGTCCGGCGGGGATGGGTTCCAAGGCATAAACCCTTTGGAGCGGCAAAAATCCGCCGATGGAATACGGCTCCGTCGAACGATTCCGCGACTGGTAATAATCAAAATAGCAGCTCGCGGTCGGCGTCATCACCACATCGTGGCCTTGGCTGGCGGCTTCGCGCCCGCCGCCGATCCAGTCCATAACGGCCGCATTTTGCGCGAGGCCGCCTTCCAAAATTTCGCTCCAGCCCAGGATGGTCTTGCGGTGGGCGTTGACGATTTTTTCGATGCGCCGGATGAACCAGCTCTGCAATTCCTCTTCGGTTTTCAATCCTTCGCGCCTCATCAACGCCTGGCAGGCTTCGTCCTTTTTCCACGGCCCCTTCGGCACCTCATCGCCGCCGATATGGATATATTTTGAGGGGAATAGCGCGAAGACTTCCGTCAGCACATTCTCCAGAAATTCAAACGTACCCTCTTTGGCGGGCGATAAGATGCCGGGATTGATGCCGCCCTTGAGCGGGATGATGAACGGGCCGGGCCCGCTGCCGTATTCGGGATACGCCGCGAGCGCCGCCAGCGAATGGCCGGGCATCTCGATTTCCGGGACGATGGTGATGTGCAGCTGCTGCGCGTAGGCCACGACTTCGCGGATGTCTTTCTGCGTATAGAATCCGCCGTAGCGGCCGTCCGGGCCATAGGCCGTCGTGGAATTCGTCGGGAGGCCAAAGCCCACGCCATCGCGCCAGGCGCCGATGCTCGTCAGCTTGGGATATTTTTTGATCTCAATGCGCCAGCCGTTGTCGTCCACCAGATGCCAGTGGAGCGTGTTGAGTTTGTGCAACGCCATCGCGTCGAGCATTTGCTTCACCTCGTCCTTCGTGAAGAAATGGCGGCTCACGTCGAGCATCAGCCCGCGCCATTGAAATCTCGGCGCATCGGTGATTTTCACGCAGGGAATCTGCCAGTCGATATTGTTCAAGGCGACTGGCGAAAAGATTTCCGGCGGCAGCAGTTGCAACAAGGTCTGCACGCCGTAAAACAAACCCGCCGGCGTCAGCGCGCGAACGATGACCGCATTGGAACTCACGGCCAACTCATAGCCTTCCGCGCCGAGGCGGGCGGCGGCACCTTTGGTCGTCAGCAAAATGCCGTCGGTGATTTTGGAATCCGACGCAGGCTTCCCGCTGATGCGAAAACGCCAGCCGGTGGATTTGCGCAGCTGCGCAGCCAGAAATTTGCCGGTGGCCACCGAGGCGGAATCGGTGTAGATCCGCGTGTCGGCCGCCAGCTTGAAAGCGCCTTCAAGGCGCGTCAGGTTTTGCGGTTGCGGAATGATGGCCGGTTCGTTGACCGCCAGCACGGTTGCCGCCAGCGACAAAGTGACCATCCCAATGATGAGTTTTAGTTTCATAATGTTTTGATTTTCAGATTTTCTCGGCAATGCCCAGTGGATTCATTGTTTTCCAAAGACCGCGGGTAAAGTCAGGGAGGTTTACCGGTAGGCTGCCCGTGGCCACCGAGCGAACGGAAGTTTCCAGAATGCAGCTCCACGCCGCTGCGTCATACACCACGCTGTCGGGAGTCATGCCTTGACGGAGACAGTCCATCAGCCGCCAGTTCATCACAAAATCCATGCCGCCGTGGCCGCCTCCCTTGGCTCGTTCCGACAGCTTTTTCCACAGTGGGTGGGTGAATTTCTGGCGCATGATGGCAAGGTCCGCATCGGCGAGCCACTCATGGGAACCCGGCGATTTCAGACCGTAACTCTTTGGTTCATTGATGGCCAAGCGCGCGGGATAGTCGAAGAAGGTTCCGCCGGTGCCATACAAGGCGTTGATGCGGCTGTAAGGACGCGGACTGACGACGTCGTGCTGGATCATGATGGTGCGGCCGAGTTCGGTCTTGATGATCGACGTGTTCATGTCGCCGCAGACATATTGTTCAGCGGCGTGCTGGTCGCTGTTGGG
>CAIXUZ010000039.1 GCA_903922735.1 uncultured Verrucomicrobia subdivision 3 bacterium | reverse complement strand
GGGGACTATGTCGAAGTCCGCACCGCGTGCCCATCCTGTGAGCATGTTTACTACACCTTCACCTCAGGCCCTTGGACCGAAGAAGATCAGGGTAACACCCCCCAATCCCCAACCCCAACGGGGTTGCCTCCCAAAGCCCAGGGTTGCGCGCCGCGCGCTACCCTGGGTATCCATACCCAAACCCCCATCAACCCTGAAAGGGTTGCATCCCAGTGCTTCCGCTGCGACGGCACCGGAGGCGTCTGCAACATCTGTGGTGAATCCGAACGCGCGTGCGGCTGCGGCGACGAGACCGCAATCGTCGAGTGCTCCGACTGCAAAGGAACCGGACTATGAACATCCTCGACGCCCTCCTCCCCACCCACGCCGCCCTCCACGCCGCCACCGCATCACGCATCACGCTTCACGCATCACACCCCCCAACCCAACTCAAATACGTCATCGTCCAATCCCCAGACGGCCGCCACCACCCCATCCTCGGCAGCCCCACCATCCCCCACAGCCACCTCGTCCCCCGCGGCCACACCCCCGTCAGCGCCGGCTTCGCCCTCATCTACGCCAACCAAATCCAAATCCCCCAAATCCCCAGCATCACCCTCAACCTCGGACCCAAACCCAACGACCCCCATCTCATCCGTTCCATCCTAAACATCCAGTAAACAAACAAACAAAAAACAGACTAAATATGAACACCACAGAAATCAGCCTCGCCACCATCGAAACCGCCGCCAAAGCATTCGCCGCCGACCGCGCCGAACTCGCCACCTGCGTCGAAAACCTCAACACCACCATCGAAAGCCTCAAACGCCACGCCATCCCTCAAATCAAACGCCGCGTCAACGCCGCCGCCCAATCCAAGGCCCACCTCGCCGCCCTCGTGGACCAATCCCGCCCCCTCTTCATCCAACCCCGCACCGTCATCTTCCACGGCATCAAAGTCGGACTCCAAAAAGGCCGAGGCGGCATCGAATGGGACGACGAAGCCAAAGTCATCGCCCTCATCGAAAAACACTTCACCCCCGCCCAAGCCGATCTCCTCATCAAAACCACCCGCAAGCCCATCAAAAAGGCCCTCGAAGACCTCGACATCGCCACCCTCAAAAAGATCGGCTGCCGCATCGAAGACACCGGCGACCAGATCCTCATCAAACCCGCCGACAGCCAGGTAGACAAACTCGTAAACTCCCTCCTCAAAGACGCCATAGAAGACGCCGCCAACACCGCCAACCCCAACAACTAACCATCCCCCCCACCATTCCCATACCCCCCATGCAAACCCTCAAAGACATCCCCAGCGGCGAACTCGAATTAGAAATGGTCCGCCGCGCCCTCGCCCGCACCAACAAGGCCCTCGAACAAGCCAACCTCGGCGCCGAAAACCTGTCCAAAAAGCTCGATGACACGACCCTCCTGGCCGTGTACCTGGAGTCCAAGCGCCTAAGTTTGGAGCGCGAAATAGCCCGCCAGCAATCCCGCATCTCCGCTCTGCAATCCGGCATATGAAATCCGCCACCTGCAAATCGGTTCGCGACCTGCCCGTCAAAGCCCGTCTCGACGGCCGGGGCGTAATCATCGTCGAACAAAAACTCAACGGCATCCTATTCACCTTCCCCGCCATTTCCTGGCCGGTTGTTAGTTTTGGACAACGCGAATGGGTTGAGCGCCTAACCCCGTGGTGGGACATCTTCCACACGGAATGGACCCCGCAATGCCATCGCCTCCGAGAATCCTGCGTAAAATCCATCAACGCCGTAATAAAAGCCGCATCACTATGATCCTCCTAAACGAACCCTGGTCCCACCACTCCCGCCTCCAGCAACAAGAAGCCCGCCGCACCGCCCTCCTCCGCGCCCTCCAATTCGCCATCTGGGCCATATCCTGGATAGCCCTCGGCATCGGCCTCGGCACCCTCCTCCGCTAACACCATGCACAAAAAAACCGAACCCCTCTACGCCATCGAGCTGGACCGCCGCGACCGCAAAGGCATCCCCATCCTCGTGTCCTGCGGCTTCCTGGCCAACAATATGTCAGGCCCCCGCCTCTTCTACTACCGCAGCGACGCCCGCTCCTACGCCCGAGAATACTTCCCCCACCAAAAAACCCGCATCGTCAAACTCACCGTCACCTACTCCTGGCAATGAACATCCCCATCGAAACCGACATCCCCATACCCGTCGGCCGCCGCCACACCGAAGGCGACCTCCCAACCCTCCGCAAAACCATCGCCGCCCTCCAGCCCGGCCAATCCTTCACCTGGCACCGGGACCAGGCAACCCTCTACCTCGCCGCCAAACAAACCGGCCGCAAAATCACCAGCCGCAAACTCACCCAGGGCGGCTACCGCTGCTGGCTCCAATCCAATCCCACCCCATAACCCCCTTCAAACGGCTATGAACCTCCCAACCGCCCAACACTACGCCGCCAAACTGATCGACTGGCTCACCCCCACCTGCACCCGCATCAACGTCGTCGGCAGCATCCGCCGAGAACGCCCCGCATGTGCCGACATTGACCTCATCTGCCTCCCCAAGATCACCGAACACCGGGACATGCTCGGCGCCGTCATCGCCCGCAGCAACCACGCCTGGGACTTCCTCACCGACTACGTCAAAGAGCGCAACCCCCTCAACAGCCCCGGCCGAAAACCCCGCTTCATCTCCGGCGGCGAAAAAGAAGGCAAACAACTCCTCATCGACCTCCCCAAATGCCAGCTCGACATCTGGTTCGCCACCGAAACCACCTGGGCCACCCTATTACTATGTCGGACCGGCTCCAAAGAGCATAACATCTGGCTCGCCCAGCGCGCCCAGGCCCACGGCCTCCACTGGAACCCCCACCACGGCCTCCGCCCCCTCACTGACACCTCCGACCCCGCCGATCCCGCCGCCTACCTCCACACCCCCACCGAAGAAGCCCTCTACACGGCTCTGCGCCTCTCCTACATCCCCCCCAAAGACCGCGAGATCCCCTGGCTAACCAAGCACATCGACAGCGGCCTCTGACTCAACCCACCCACCCCCCAGAAAATGACCTCCAAACAACGCATCGCCATCCTGGCCGACTGGTGGCCCAAAGCCGCCGACGCCAACCACTGGCCCCGCAACGACCGCTCCAAACGCCTCGACATCATCAGCCAGGCCGTCGGCCGCACCATCACCACGATGAACGACCTCGACAACGCCAAAGACATAGACCAGGTCAAAGCCCACCTCCTCGCCCTGGCGGACAACCTCCACGGCGCCGTCGAACTCACCCCAGCCGGCGCCGACTACGGCTACCGCCGCCGTCTTTTCTGGCTCATCCGCACCCACGCCCTCCCGCTCGGCGGAGACCCCTACATCTGGCAACTCTGCCGCGACAAATTCCACTTCGCCCACGGCTGGAACACCATCGAAGACCTCACCACCCACCAGCTCCACCAACTCATGATCACCCTCAACGCCCGCAAGCACTCCAAAGCCAAATCCGACCAAAACGCCAGCCTCACCAGCCAAGAATCCTTCCCCGACGACTGCGAATACATCTACGCCGGCCACGAAAACGACGACAACCAACCCTTCTAAGCCCCCCAGTCGGCAATCGGCAATCGGCAATCGGCAATTGATTTGCTCAGCCAGCCGTTGCCGAAAATTTCCGACGCCGATGGAAAGATTGCTTTCACACTCGCACCCGGCGCGGCTTATTGCCTCGCGCCCACGGATAAACCCGTGGGAACAAGCGGTGAAACTTATCGCCAAACCCGCGCTCAAGCCGCATTCGCCTTCGAGGCGCTGAACCGAAGCATTCCCATCGAAACCGTGGACGGACTGGACTGGCGCTGGCTTGCCTCCCAAGTCGAACGTTCGCCGTCAGATTTCCTCGCCGCCGTCAGCCAATTCGCCACCCGCCATCGGCAAACAACTCTTGCCCGCCAATTAGCCGAAGCTGGGCAACGCCATGTCTTTCCCCGCGTTGTCAATTGGGATCAGCACGACCTCAATCGCGTGACCCTCGTCCCGCCCGGTCACTGGCTGCTGATTGAGGATTCCACCCCCTTCCGCGCCACGCTAAACATGCAGAATGGAAGCTCGACAACCGCTCATGTCCGGTCCATTTCCGCTCAAGCCAGACACATCGCCTGCTTTCCGCCGCAAGCGATTTCCGCCGATGCCCGATTGACTTTGGAACGGCTCGGCTCAGTTCCAGAAAAGGTTGCTGCCACGATTCGTTTTCTTCCCGCCAACCCGCCACCGCCAACCCGCCACCCTCAATCCGGCGATTTGGTTCTGCTCACCAACCATCGTGGCGGCATGGCACGGATGGCAGTAGATCTTGGTCGCATCCAATCCAAATACGATTGCGTGCTTGGCGCGAACCTGCACCCGGGCGTTCCGGTGGACCGCCACATTTTCGTCAAGCGCCTCCGCGTCTGGGTGAACGCCGATGGTTTTCTATCGCCGCTCGACTTCAAGAATCTCATGGCCTTTGAAGCCGGCTCACCGGCGGTCTGGCATTTCATTGCTAACGCCGGCGACGGGCGCACGGTGGAAATCGAACTGCGCGCCGAAATGGTTGCAGATCAAAATACCGTCGCCTTCCAATTCAGCCGTCCGAGCGAAAAACTCGCGCAAGGCAAACAACTGCCCGCCGATGCCGACGTGCGCCTGACTGTCCGTGTGGACATCGAAGACCGGAATTTTCATTGTGAAACCAGGCACAACGACGGTGCCGATTTCCACTTTTCATCGAATACCCATTTGCTCGAACCAAAAACCGGTTTTGCCTTCACCCCGGCGAGCGACCGGCAGCTTTCAGTATTTGTGGACCACGGTGACTATCATCCGCAGCCGGAATGGTGCGACAACATTCCTCACCCCGTCGAACAAACCCGCGGTCAGACCGGCAGCGGCGACGCCTACAGCCCCGGCTGGTTCGAACTGCCGCTGGCCAAAGGCAAAAACGTGCAACTGATCGTCACAGCGGAAACGGACGAAACCCAAATTCCCAAGCGGAAAATGGAAAGCGGAAACTCAAAAAAGGATTTCACGGGGAAACTGGAATTCGCCGCAAAACAATTTGTGGTGCGCCGTGACAATTTCAAGACCGTCATTGCCGGTTATCCATGGTTTCTTGACTGGGGCCGCGACTCGCTCATCTGCGCGCGCGGCCTGCTTGCCGCCGGCATGGTTGACGAGGTGAAACAGATTCTGCTGACGTTCGCCAAATTCGAACAGAACGGCACGCTGCCAAACACCATCCACGGCAACGATGTTTCCAACCGCGACACCACGGACGCGCCGCTGTGGTTTGCCGTCGTGTGCGCAGACCTGGCCGATGGGGAATTTTACCAGACTATGGTGGATGGCAACGGACGAACCATCGCCAGTGTGCTGGCCAGCATTGCGGAAAATTTCACCAAAGGTACGCCCAACGGCATCCATATGGATCCCGATTCCGCGCTCATCTGGAGCCCGAGCCATTTCACCTGGATGGACACCAATTATCCCGCCGGCACGCCCCGCGAAGGTTATCCCGTGGAAATCCAAGCCTTGTGGATCCGACTGCTGCGCCAGCTTGAGAAGATATCGGCACCAGCCGACCAAAAACATTGGGGCGATCTCGCCACCCGCGCCACCGGGTCGTTTGAACAACTTTTCTGGATCGAGGAAAAAGGCTGGTTCGCCGACGTGCTGCTCGCCAAGACTCGCGTCATCGCCCGCGATGCCCTGCGCGATGACGCATTACGCAGCAATTGCCTGTTTGCCATCAGCCTCGGCCTGGTCACCGGCGAACGCGCCCAACGCTGCGTGGCCGCCGCTCAGAAATTTCTCGTCGTGCCGGGCGCGCTGCGCTCGCTGGCCCCGCTGCCGGTTGATGTCCCGCTGGCGATTTATCGGGATGGACACCTGCTGAACCACCCCACCGAACCATATCGGTCGCGCTACGAAGGCGACGAGGATACCCGCCGCAAACCCGCCTATCACAACGGCACGGCATGGACGTGGACTTTCCCCTCATTTTGCGAGGCGCTGGCGGCCGCATGGAATTTTTCACCGGCCGCAGTCGCCGCCGCGAAAAGCTATCTGGGCAGCGCGGAAAAATTGTTGAACGAAGGGTGCCTTGGCCAGCTTCCCGAAATCCTCGACGGCGATGCCCCGCACACCCAACGCGGCTGCGACGCCCAGGCGTGGGGCGCAACCGAGACGCTGCGGGTGTGGAAAATGTTGAATTCGCAAGCCTCACAGGCAAAATGACATCATGAACTTCAGCCGCAAGATTATTACATGGGACAATTTACCGGTCTGGCGCCAGCAGATGCGCGCCAGCGGAAAGAAACTCGTCGTCACCAACGGCTGCTTTGACATCCTGCACCTCGGTCATGTCACTTATCTGGAGAATGCCCGAAACTTTGGCGACGCCCTGCTCCTGGGCGTGAACAGCGACGCGGCCGTGCGCGGCTTGAAAGGCGCGGGCCGGCCGGTGAATTCCGAGACCGACCGGGCGGCAGTGCTGGCGGCGTTGCAAAGCGTGGATGGCGTCTGCATTTTCACCGACACGGCGGCGACCAAATTTCTCACGGCTGCGCAGCCGGACATCTATGTCAAGGGTGGCGACTACACTTTGGAAACCCTCAATCAGGACGAACGCCGCGCCGTTGAATCGGCGGGAGGAAAAATTGTTTTGGTTTCCTTTGTGCCCGGCAAGTCCACGACGGGTTTGCTGGAAAAAATTTCGCGGCTGTGAAAATTCTGGTCATCTCCATGGCTGGAATCGGCGACACCCTGATCGCCACGCCGCTCATCCATGAATTGCGCGCCAATTTTCCCGCCGCCACCATTGACGTGCTGACGATGTGGGCCGGCTCGAAGGATTTGCTGGAGAGCAACCCCCACGTCAACCGCGTGTTCCAGAAAAACCTCCTCAAGTGCGGCAAGCTGGAGGCCGTCCGGTTCCTGTGGTCGCTGCGGCGCGAAGGCTATAAGCTTTCCATCAACACGCATCCGCAAAGCCGCATCCATTATCGCATCGCGGCGTGGCTGGCCGGCGCCGAGGTGCGCATCAGCCATGAATACGAGTGCTTTCACTGGTTGGACCGCTGGCTGGTCACTGGCACGCTGCCACAGAATTACACGCTTCACTCGATTGAAAACAATGCCGCCGTGCTGCCATTGATCGGCGCGCAGAAAAAATTGACGGCGCAGGAAATGGAATTCCACCTGACGCCGGCGGAGGAAAAATTCGCCGATGATTTTCTGGCGAATCACCAATTGGCCGGACAAAAGTTACTGGGCATCCATGTCGGTTCCGGTGGCACAAAAAATTTGCCGCTGAAACGCTGGCCGCTGAAAAATTACGCCGGGGTGGTGCGGCGGCTGAACCAGGAACGGCCGGACATCCGCGTGCTGCTTTTTGGCGGGCCAGAGGAAGCGAAAGATCATCAAATCGTTCTGGCACAGGCAAACCGCGATTTGACACTGGAAGCCAAGTCCAAAAACCTGCGGGAAACAGCGGCTTTGATGAAGCGTTGCAGCGCGTTCTTGAGCGTGGACACGGCCCTGATGCACATCGCGGCGGCGATGAAAGTGCCAAACCAGATTGTCATCGAAGCGCCGACGCTGAACGTGACCAACTGGCCTTACGGCAATCAATTCACGCTGGTGAAAAACCCCGTGGTGAGCGGGCGCAATCTGGATTACTACCGCTACGATGGCGGCGACATCAAAGGCACGCGCGCGGAACTCATTGCCGCGATGGAGTCGGTGACGGTCGCGGAAGTATTCGCGACCATCACGAAGTTGATTTGAGCTAGAGCTTAAAGCCCGCCGCCGTTGCATCCGCCGCAAACATTTTCACGGTGTCCAGCGAGAGCGCCGTCAGATCCATGCCGGTCATCTTTTGCGCCTTCGCCAGAATATCGTGTGGCACGGTGACAATGTGGCAGCCGCAGTCGTTCGACTGGAAAATATTCAGCACTTCACGCACGCTGGCCCAGAGCAGTTCGGCTTGCGGAAGTCCGGCGAGAATTTTTTTGCTTTCGTTCATGATGCCGACCGGGTCAACCCCCGTGTCCGCGATGCGTCCGGCGAAAACGGAAACCACGGCGGGCACTTTCGGATTCAACGCCGCCGCCACGCCCTTCACCTGTTCCACCGTGAGCAGCGCGGTGACGTTGAGCTTCACGCCTTGCGCCGCAAGGTCTTGGATCAGCGGCAGCGAAGATTCGCCCCGTGAATTGGTGATCGGAATCTTGACATAAACATTTTTGCCCCAGCCGTTGATCTTCAACCCCTGGCGTTTCATCTCGGAAAATTCATCCGAGAAAACCTCCAGCGAGAGCGGCTTGACCGTGATGGTTTGCAAAATATCGCGCGCAAACGCTTCAAAATCCGAGATGCCGGCCTTGCGCATAAGCGTCGGGTTCGTCGTCAGCCCCTGGATGAGCGGATTGGCATTCAAGTCCAGCATCCCCTTTTTATCCGCGCCATCGGCGAAGAGTTTTACTTTAAGGTCTTTGAGCGTGCGCTTCATAAATTTATTTATTGTTTTGAGTTAGAATGATGTCAGCAGCCTCGCCCAGATGGCGAGCGGAAAAATCGGGTTTCTGCTTCAATTCTTCAACGTAACCCCGGTCAATGAATACCGTTCGGCAACCGGCGGCATGACCGCAATCCACGTCGCGCCAGCGGTCGCCGACCATCCAGCTTTGCGCCAGATCGATGTTCAACTCGCGCGCCGCGTGGAATAACATTCCCGGTTTGGGCTTTCGACAATCGCAATCCGACCGGCCTTTGCCGGGATGAAAACAAACTTCCACGCGGTCAATCGGCAGTTGCGCCGTCATGTGCGCGTGGATGTTTTCAACGACTTCCTTTGTCAACGTGCCGCGCCCGACATCCGGCTGGTTGGTCGTCACAATGAGCAGAAAACCGGCGACTTTCAGCTTGGCCAGGGCGGCGGGGACTTCTGGCAGAATTTCAAACTCAGTCAGCGTCGTGGGCGGATACGGCTTGCCGTCGCGCTCCAACGCACGATTGATGACGCCATCGCGATCGAGAAATACGGCACGTTTCATTCGGCGTTCAATGGTGGCCGTCCGCAAGGACTCACTTCGTGCTTTCCCACTTCGTCTGCGCGACTTTGAGCTTGGGATGCGAGACGAAAAGATGCCAGATGACGCCCTGAAACGCCTCGCTGTGCGGTGTGACGTGCGTGGGATTCACCGTCGGCACGATGACGCACGCGGTCGCCTGCTGCGCTGTATAGCCACCGTCACGACCCACGATTCCAACCACCGAAGCGCCAACCGATTTGGCAACTTGAATCGCGCTGACCAGGTTCGGGCTGACATTCTTTTCCAAATTCCCGCCGCCGACGGAGAAAATCAGCAGGCCGTCCTTCGCATTGATGCGGCTGCCTTTCAGCCATTCGGAGAAAACTGTCGCCCAACCTTCGTCGTTCGTGCGGGCGGTGAGTTCGGAAACATTGTCCGTCGGCGCATAGGCCTCGAAACCGCAAATCTTGCGGAAATCATTCACCGCATGGCCGGCATTGCCCGCGCTGCCGCCGACGCCGAGGATGAAGAGACGCCCGCCGCGACTGCGGATGGCGGCGAGTTCGTCCGCCGCTTTTTCAATGGCGGCTTCGTTCAGTTGCGCCGTGACCTGCTGGACTTCGGCGAGAAATTGCTGGGTAAAGCTCATGCAAATTTCAAATTACGAATTTCAAATGGCGAAGGGAAGCAAACAAAGCGTGCTGGCGCCTTCCCAAAGTGTGCCCGCCGGCGGCCCAAGCACGCACGCCCACCGCGCCCGCGTGTTGTCCCACCACGAAAGACAGTCATCCGCCGGGAAAAGACTGCCAGCGCACTCCGCAAGACTGTCAGCCAACGCCAAAAGCTGATAAGGCAAAGGAAAAAGATTGTCAGCCAACCGAAAAAGATGACAGGCCTGCGCCGAAAGCTTGTCAGCTCATGCCGAAAGCTTGTTATCTTTTTCCGAATCCTTGTCATCTTTTTTGAAAAGATTGCAATACATCGCGAGGTATCACATGACCAGCAGGGTAATTTTGCCATGAATCGTCTCAATGTGAGACACTTTTAAGACTTTCCGGCAGCAAGAAGGGATTCAGACGATTTTAGCTATTTTTGTGTCAACAGCCGCTCCAATTCCGCCAATCCCGCCGGCGAGCCCATCTCGTAAAATCTTTCCGGGACTTCATAGCCGGCCAGTTGCTTTTCGCGAACGAGCTTGCCCATGACCTCGGCGAGATCAAACTTTTCACCCGCCGGATACGCCGCGAACACAGAGGACTTGAACAGGCTCAAGCCGTAATCAATGTGCCGCATCTCCGGCAACTTCACCTTCTTGTCATAGACCACGATTTCACCGTCGCGGAATACGACGTTGCTCGTGTCATATTTGCCTTCATTGCGGTAAACCGTCATCAACCCGGGCTTGCCGCTGAGATGAAAAAATTCCGCGACCGGCGCGTAGGGAATCGGCAGGTACGAATCGCCGTAGAGGATGAAAAACTCTTCGCCCAGCTTGGGCAGCGCACGTTTGATCGCCCCGCCGGTGCCAAGCAGTTTTTCGCCGTCGAAGGAATATTCCATCTGAATGCCGCAAGCCTCGCTGCCGAATTCGTGCTGGATCATCTCGCCGAGAAAACCGATGCAGAGCACGGCGCGGCGAATGCCCTGCGCGTGGAGCATTTCCAGTTGGTGCGCGAGGATGGGCCGGCCGGCAACCGGCACGAGCGACTTGGGAATCTTTTCCGTGATGGGCCGCAGCCGCGTGGCGAGTCCGCCCGCGAGGATGGCGACGGGAATTTTTTCCAGCGCGACGCTCACGAGATCACCAGCTTAGTGCCTTCGAAATCAAACCGGAAACGGACTTCCTTCAAGCCTGCCATGCGCATGGCGTGGCGCAGCTTGGCTTTGTCCTCCGCGTAAAACATCAGGAAGCCGCCGCCGCCCGCGCCGATGAGCTTGCCGCCAAGTGCGCCGCTGGCCATCGCGAGGTCATACCACTCGTTGATCTTGGGATTGCTCATGCCGCCGCTGCGCTGTTTCTTGCGCTGCCAGTGCACGTCCATCAACCGCGCAAATTCGTGCAGATTGCCCGATTCCAGCGCCGCCTGGCTTTGCAGGCCGAGGTCTTTAACAAAATGCAGGTTTTCAATCATGGACTTGTCGTCGGACTTTGACTTCACATCCTGCTCCTTCAAAATCGCCGAGGCGCTGCGCGAATAGCCGGTGAAGAAGAGCAGCAGATTATCTTCGAGGTTGTCGCGCGTTTCGTCAGAAACTTTCAGCGGCCAAGCCTCGACTTTGCCGCCGGGCAAAAACTTGAAGCAGGTCAACCCGCCATAGGCCGCAATGTATTGATCCTGCTTGCCGATGGGTTCTTTCAGCCGGTTCAGCTCGATATCGCACGCCTGCTCGGCAAGCTCGGCGGGATGGACCAGATTCCGTTTATGCGCGTGCAGCGCTTTGAGCAACGCCGTCGTGAAACTGCCCGACGAACCCAAGCCGGTGCCGGATGGAATATCCGCCATCGAAGTCAGCTCCAGCGAATGCCCATCCATGCCCAGTGCCGCGAACGCTTCGCGGATGATCGGATGCTTCAGTTGTGCGGCTGCCGGCACGCGCTCCAACTCGGAATACTTCACGATCAGGTCGGGCACGAAGGTCTCATGGAGCGTGATATAAACATATCGGTCAATGGCGCCGGCGATGAGGAAGCCGCCGAATTTTTCGTAATACGACGGCAAATCCGTGCCGCCGCCGCCTAGAGAAATACGCAAGGGTGAACGGGCAATAATCATAAGCAAAAGCGGAAAGCGGAAAGCGGAAAGCGGAAACTCTCCTCACGCGGGTTGATTAAGTATTTCATAATTTGGGCTTTGCCTTTCTGCCGATAGTAATCAAAATCGCCAGTAACTGGCCAGCTTCGTTCAGCAACAAAGTCACCTGTTTTTCGGAACCCAGGTTTGTGTCGCGGCAAATCTCCAACCAATAAATCGTTTCCGCCGCTTCTTTTTCAGCCAGGCCGATCTTGTGTACAAAATCGTTCTTGGATTCAGCTCGGTTGGCTTCGCGGTAGTTCGCCCCGATGGAAGTTCCAGCCCGCAACAATTGCCGGCCAATGATCTGACCTTCCGCGGTTTTGGGAAACGCTGCAACCGACTTCACTACCTGCACGGCAAACCTTTTCGTCCGCTCTTCCAATTCCGTTTTCATGCGTGGTGTGGCCGGGCGTTTTAATTTCCGCTTTCCGCTTTCCGCTTTCCGCTTTGATAAACCTGCTCCACGACGCTCAATGCGGCCTTGGCCTCGCGCAAACCCGGCACCGGACAGCGCTTCAAGCGGATGTCTTCAAAAAATTCCGCCATCTCGATTTTCCACGATTCGTCGCCGCGCGGAAACTCATAAATCGTGGTCTCCGGCGGACCCATCTGCGGCAGCATTTTGTAATAGGTCAACCGCTCGATGCCATAACTGCCGCCGAGGCCTTCCCAGTGCAGCTTCGCATCGCGACCGTAGATTTCGAGGCTGAAGAGATTTTTCCATTCGCTGCAACTGACATGCAGCCATGCGGTGTTGCCAGCGGCGTTCCGCAGCGAAAGGAAGGCGTTGTCATCCACCGGCATCTTCCAGAAATACGTCGTCGCGTGGCCTTCCACCGTGGTGAACTCGCCGAGAAAAATCCCCGCGAGATCAATCAAGTGAACACCTTGATCAATCAATTCGCCACCGCCGGAAAGCTTCGGGTCGGCGCGCCATTCCTTCTCGTAGCCGATGCGGCCACCCTGGCCGTAACGCCCCCGCACAAACATTATCGGCCCCAGCGCACCGCTGCGGAAAAGCTCCATCGCCTTCAAACCCGCCGGATGATAGCGATGATTGTAGCCGACGCGAACCAGCGCACCGGTCTTCTTCGCGGCGGCTTCAATGGCTTCCAGCTCCGTCACGCTGATGCCCGCGGGCTTTTCAACCAGGACATGCTTGCCGTGCTTCACCGCCGCCAGCGCAATCGGCGCGAGCGCGGAATTGATTGTGGCGATCATCACCACGTCCACATTTGGCGAAATGACCGCCTGCTCGAACGAATCAGTGGCAATGCAACCGGGACTTTGCACCGCAATTTTTTTTGCGCGTTCAATCTGCGTGTCACACGCAACCGTGACGCTGCCGGGCGGCAGCAGGTTCAACCGCTTCTGGCCAATGAGGCCGCAACCAATGAGGGCGACACGTAAATTCATATCAATTCCATTTTTTGCCCCGGTCTTCGGGAACGATGCGACGAAGGCAATAGATGTCCGACTTTGCCAGTTCGTCGCGATGGGTTTGCAGATCTTTCCAGGGATCCCATTGCGCGCTAATGAGCTTGCCGGTGATGCCGTTGCTTTCCGCGCTGGCAAGATAGACGGCGAGGTTTGCGCCGAGTTCCAGCGGCACCGCCCCCTTTTCTTTCCAACCTTTGTTTTTCTCAAAAAAGGCGGCGCCAACTTTATCCGGCCCGGCGGCGAGAACCTCATCCACAAGCCGCGTCGCTAACGCACCGGGCGCGATGGCGTTCACATCCACCTGAAACGCCTTCAATTCTTCCGCCAAAGTTTCCATCAAACGGACCACGGCGGCCTTCGATGCCGCATAGGCACTGATGTTGGGCAGCGGATTGGTCGCGCCACCACCACTGAGGACCACAATTTTGCCGCGCCCGGCTTTCTTAAAATGCGGTATCACCGCGCGGCACGGCAGCAAAACGCCAAACAGGTTGATGTCGATCGCCCGCCGCCACTCATCCAGCGGGACGGATTCCGTCGGCCCCATCGGTCCGTAAATACCGGCGTTCAACACGAGCGCATCGAGCGTTCTCAGCTCGCGCAAGGCGAACGCGACCAACTCGTTGACCTGTGATTCATTGGCGACATCACAGATTTTGGCAGCCACCTTCTGGCCGGGAAATTTCTTGGCCAGTTCATCCCGCGTGGCGGACAAATCTTTCTCATTGCGCGCGCAGAGCACGATGTTCGCGCCTTCGCGCAGAAAACATTCGGCAATGGCTTTGCCGAGTCCCTGGCTGCCGCCGGTAATGAGCGCGTGGAGATTTTTGAGTTTCATGCGACGAGGGGAACGCCGGTCTCCGACCCGGCACACTGGCTGATGCGCGCTTCGAGCCGGACCGGAAGCCGGCGTTCCTGTGAGATGGGTTTCATGCACGTCCGACGGAAAGATGCTCCACCCCGGCAATGGTTTTCAATTCCTTTTCAAGAAAACGGTTGGCGTCCACAAAAACCGGCGAGCGCATCTGTGGAACGATTTTTGCCCATTCGGCCTGTCGGAATTGGGGCCATTCGGTGCAGATGGCGACGGCTTCTGCGCCGGCCAATGCACTGGTAATATCGGCGGTCAGCGAAACCGAATCCAGTTCGGCGGGCAGCGTTTTCACCGCTGGATCAAAGGCCGAAACCTTTGCGCCGCCGGCGAGCAGTTGCCGGCATAATTCCACGGCTGAGCTGCGGCGCAGCGTGTCCGTGTTCGTCGTGTAAGTGAGGCCGAGCAAAGAAATCTTTTTGCCGCGCAAATCGCCCAGCCGCGATTGCAGACGGCGGAAAGCCCAGCCACGATGCAAATCGTTGCTTTGCTTGATGGCGGGGATGACGGAAATTTTTTCACCATTGGCCTCGGCGAGTTTGGCAAGCGTGACCACATCGCGCGCCAATGTCCCCCCGGCGAACGGGCCGCCGGGGCCGAGATACGCCTTCGGACCGATGCGCGCCTCGCTCTTGAGGCCGATGGAAACCTCCTTCGCGTCCGCGCCGGTGTGTTCGCAGAGGCGGGCGACTTCGTTGATGAAGGTGATGGACAACGCGAGAAACGAGTTCAGGGCGTGCTTGACCATCTCCGCCGACTCGGTGCGCATGAAAATGGTCTGCGCGGCGAACGGTTGGAAGAGCTCTTCCAGCAGTGCTTTCTTCGCGTCGGTGCGGATGCCGACAATGGCGCGTTCGGCTTTCTCGAAGGCTTCAATCGCCTTGCCCAGACGCAGGTTTTCGGGCGAGCAGGCAAAGTGAAATTGCGGGAATTCCTTTTCCAGCTGCGCGCAGGTGCCGACAGGGAGTTGGGCGGAAATCAGAACGAGCGCCCCCTTCGGTAGAAACGGCAGGGCTAGGCGCAGCTGGCCCAGCACGAATTCCACATCGGACTCATCGTTGTCGTTTACCGGCGTGTCGTAAGTGAGCCAGAGAATATCAGCATTGGCGCAGGCCACCTTCGGGTCCGTGGTAAACGAGAGCTTTTTGGCGGCGAGTCCGGCCGCGATAAGGTCATTTAAGCCTGGTTCAAGCAGGGGGGCTTGGCCTTGGTTCAGCTTGGCGATATTGGCCGCATCGAAATCCAGGCCGACGACGGAAAAATGTTTCGCGCAACACGCTGCTGTGACGCTGCCGAGATGCCAGAGGCCGAGGACGGTGACGTTCATAACGCAAAGCGGAAAGCGGAAACTTGGGGCGTGAACGGGCGCAGCGTTTCCGCTTTCCCGCTTTCTCGATTTCCGCTTTTATTGTTCATTTTCTGGTTTCGTAGACCCACTGGTTTTGCTGCAGCCATTCCAGCGTGCGTCTGATGCCCTGCTCAATCGTCAGCGAGGTTTTCCAGCCCGTGCTTTGAATTTTTTTGGTGTCGAGAAAGATGAACGGATTGTCCCCAACCCAACCGCGCGCGCCGCCGGAGTATTCCCGCTTGGGGTTCAGGCCGAGCGCGCCGCAAATGTAACCGATGGAGTCATTCACCTGCACATATTCCGCAGTGCCCAGGTTATAGATTTCCACTCCGTGTTTGGCCGATTTGGCCGTGCTTTTACCGATGACATGCAGCATGGCGCTGACACAATCTTGAACATACAGATAGCTTTTCCGCTGCAAGCCGTCGCCAAGAACTTTCAAATGGTCGGGGTGGTCGAGCAGTTGCTTGTAAAAATCAAAGATGTGGCCATGCGTGTAACGTTCGCCAAGGATTGAGACAAACCGGAAAATGTAGCCCTCAAACTTAAAACCTTCGCAGTAGCTGGAAATCATGCCTTCGCCGGAAACTTTGGACGCGGCGTAGAGGGAGGTCTGGATCGGGAATGGGGCGTCTTCGGGCGTGGGAACCACCGCCGTCTCGCCATAGACACTGCCGGTGGAACTGAAGGCGATGCGCTTGATGCCGTTGGCGCGCATGGCTTCCAGCACGTTGAAAGTGGCGACGGTGTTTTGCTGCAAGTCTTTTGCGGGATGATTCAGGCCAAAGCGCACATCGGCGTTCGCCGCGAGATGAAAAACGGTGTCGGCACCGGCCATCGCCTTGGTCAGCGCCGGCAGATCCAGATTGTCGCCTTCAATGAGTTTGAAGTGGGAATTTCTCAGCGCGCCTTCAAGAAATTTGCGCTGGCCGGTGGAAAAATTATCCCACCCGACGACCGTCTTGCCGTCGGCCAGGAGGCGGTCGGCGAGGTTGCTGCCGATGAAACCGGCAGCCCCGGTGATAAAGACTTTATTCATTGCGGAAAAATATATTTCACAACAAGCCGGCCCTGTTTTCAAGCACCATCCACACCACCGCACTCACCACCGCATCTGGAAACGGTTCGTTACGAGGATGCAGGCGGGACGCCTGCTCGACATTGCTGACAGCTTCGCCGCTACGGTAACCCAGGCGTCCTACGGGTTCGAGCTAAGGGGGGATTTGGCCCAGCATCGGGATTTAAGAACGATGTCCAGATGCACCCTGACTTGAGCCGGTGGCAGACTAGGAATGGACATTTTATGTGCCGCCCGCTAGATTTTCCCATAATTTAATCATCAACTGCAAAAGGGCATTCCATTGAAACCCAAAAAAATCCACAAGGAGATCCAGCCGAACCTGGCCGTGCAGCCATTAGGATGGTTCAATTTGTTCTATCGCGAATTTATACTGCCGCTGACGATGCTGTTCGACCAATGCAAACAGAAACGGCTCTGGCCGCCGATGTTTTTGGAGCTGACCTTCGCCGTCTCAATGAGTGTGGCCTATTATTTTCTGGTTCAACCCTATGCGGTGGGAATCCCGAACAATAGCACCAACTTTTGGGTGTTCAGTTCCTGCTCGGTTTCAAATTACCACTTTGAGCAAATTGGCGATACCTGGCGAGGGCGGTTGTTTGGCGTGCTGTTTTCAGGGTATTTGTTTGATTTTCTGCCCAAAAGCAACCCTTTGGATATCGCCTCTTACAACATTATTTTTGGCCTGTTCCAAGGGGTATGGTTGTTCCTGCTTTTTCTGGTGGTGATTCTGGCCTTGCGCCATTCGCTGCTCATCAACCTAGGCATCTTTGCCGGTTTGATGTATAATTTTTCGCCAATCTCCGGACAGTATGTTTATCCCTGGGATATTCCCGCCACTTTATTTTTCACTTTGGGAATCTTGTTTTACACGCGCCGCCAGTTTTGGCAGATGATTCTGGCCATATGCATCGGTTCGTTTTTCAAGGAAACCGTTTTGGTTTGTGCCTTGCTGCTGTTTTTTATCCAGGATTGGAAATGGTGGAAGCGGCTTTTGATTTTTATCGGCCTCGGAATGGTTTATGCCATTGAGAAAAAAATCCTGCTGGGCCATTTAAATTTGCAAGCGGCGACCTTGTCCATGGACAACGCCACGGGCTTGGACAATGTGATTAAATTCAGGATTCTGATTAATAACATCCAGTATATATTCACCCCCACCATCAACCATGTGGTTTTTGCCAGCGCGGGCACATTAATCCTCATCTTGGCGCTGGGCTGGCGGCGGCGGTTTCTGCCTTACATGCTGGTATTGGCCGCTTTTTTGGCCGGACAATTCATGTATGGCGGGTTCCAAGAAGTCCGGATTTTCATGCAAATCCTGCCTTTGAGCATGATCATCTTGGCCGAACGCTGGCAAGATTACACGTTTCAAACTTCCGCCACATACCCGCCCGCGGCCAGACCAGCGGGTTCCAGAAGCGACTCCTTGAATCCCGTTTTGCCCGCGCTGCCGTGGGGTGGGCGCGAAACTTATCCGGTTTTGACGGTGCTGCTGGTTTTGCTGGTGGGAATTTCCATCGCCATTCCCGGCTGGCAGTATTATTCGATCATCGAAAGCCGCCGGCCTGATCATCAGGTGCGCATGGTTCAATCGCTGCAAGCCAGGGCTGAAAAAGGCGACGCGCAGTCGCAATTACAACTCGCCGGCCATTATCTGTCCGGCCAAGGCACGGCGGCCAACCCGACCGAAGCCTTCCGGTGGTTTTCAAAGGCGGCGGAACAAGGTTTGGCCGAGGCCCAATGTCAGTTGGGATTGCGCTATGTCCGGGGCGAGGGCACCGCCAAGGATTATTCCGCCAGCGTTCCGTGGTTTCGCAAAGCGGCGGAACAAGGCAATGCCGCCGCCCAATACAGCCTGGGGGTTCTCTACCTGAATGGCCTGGGCGTGAAACCGGACGTCAATGAGGCCCTTAAATGGTTTCAGAAATCCGGCGAACAAGGATTTGTGGAAGCCCAGAACAGTTGCGGGTTGATTTTTTACAACGCGCAACGCTTCAACGACTCCGCCACGTGGTTCCAAAAGGCGGCCGCCCAAGGCCACCCCCAAGCACAATACTATCTCGCTCAATTCTATCAAAAAGGGCTTGGCTATCCGCAAAACCTGGGGGAAGCCTATAGTTGGTATGATCGGGCGGCGAAACAGGGGTTTGGTCCGGCCCAACTGGCCCTCGGCAAAATGTATCATGAAGGCCAGCCGGTAAAAGCCGACCCCGTGGAAGCCTACAAATGGATTAAACTGGCCCAATTAAAAGGGGTGGCGGAGGCGGAAAAAGAACTCACCGACTGCGCGGCCGCGATGACCCAGGAACAAATCAACACCGCCGAGAACCTGGTGAAACAATTACCAAATGGCCGGCCATAATCGCAGCAACGGCATCACGCTGAGCCGGCCGGCCGGCTTGATGTCCGCGTCGATAACCTCGCTGACATGAAAGACAAACCCACAAAAAGCCGGTTGATCCATAGCGGACTCATTCTTTCCGCCGCCAGCTTTCTGATCGGCCTCGGCAATTTTGCCTTCCAGGCCATCATCGGCCGCCAGCTCAAGGAAAGCGGCGAATACGGTCTGGTGAACACCACGCTCGGCTATGTGGGGCTGCTCGGTCTACCGCTGCTTATCGCCACCACCGCCATCACCCATTACATTGCGCGCTACGATTTTCATGGCGACGACGCCCGTTTGCAGGGGCTGCTCGCGGGTTGCCGGAAATTCCTGTTCCGCCTCACCATCGCCGGCTCACTGCTGGCCATCCTGCTGGCGAAACCGTTGAGCGATTTTTTGCATTTCCGGCCCGGCCTGACGTTCGCCGCCCTGGCCTGCGTACTGGCGGGATTGTGGGGCGGACTCGCGACCGCGCTGTGCCAGGGACTGTCGTGGTTCAAACGCCTCGCGCTCATCGGGCTGCTGGGCGCGGGCATCCGGCTGGTTTTTGCCGGCGGGGTGGTGGCCAGGTTTCCCGCCGCCGAATGGGCGGTGCTCGCGACGGCAATAGCGGTGCTGTCAAATCTGATTCTGTTGTATTGGAGAAAAGATCTGGCGCGACCCGCCCAGGCAATTTCGCCATGGGACCGGGAATTTATCCAGTTCCTCATCGTTTCCGCCGCCTTCGTGGGCGGCGGTTATTGTTTTACGCAGGGTGACCTGCTGGTGGGGCAACGGTTCTTTTCCAAGCCGGAACTCGACAACTACACCAGCGCCGGCGTGTTTGCCCGCGCGCTGCCCATGACGGTGGCGCCGCTGCTGACGGTGTTGTTCACGCACCGCTCCACGGCGCATACCGGCGATGCTTTGCGCGAGCAACTGAAACTCATCGGCCTCTACGCCATCGGTTTGATTTGCGGACTGGTGGGACTGCTGGTGCTGCGAAAATACTGCCTCCAGATGATTGGGCGGAACACACCGGAAGCCGCCGGCATGGTCGGACAACTGGCTGCGACCATGGTTGCTGTCGGCTTGTTGCAGGCTTTGGGCATGTGGGCGCTGGCGAGCCGCTGGGTCAAAATCGCCCTGCTTTACGGCGGCTTGGGCTTGGCCTACTGGCTCACGTTATTCTGGCTGGGAAAATCCCCGGCCGCCTTGCTGCAAGTGATGCCTTTCGCCTCGGGCATGGCCTTTGTCATCCTGTTCACGGTTTGGCTGCTGGCAATGCGCCGGCCACCCGCCACAACGCAAACCTGATTCAAACTTCAACTTTCCGCTTTCCGCTTTGGGGCTTTAACGGAGCGCGGGTCTGTGACCCGCAGCGGCTTGATTTGCAGGGCGACGTGTTGCGGCTCACAGAGCTGCGCTCCGAAATTAGGACATCACCCCATTACAACTGGATGCTCGTGGCTTTAATCTTCCGCAAACAGATATTCCAGATCCATCGCGGTGAGGCTGCGGGCAAAACCTTCTTCGCCAAGCACGTCGGCGATGGTCTGCGCCTTGCTCTGCTGCAGTTCCCAGATTTTTTCCTCCACCGTGCCGGGGGCGATGAGGCGGTAGGCGTTCACGGTCTGCGTCTGGCCGATGCGGTGCGAGCGGTCGATGGCCTGCGCCTCCACCGCCGGGTTCCACCACGGATCGTAAAGCACGACGTAGCTGGCGTTGGTCAAATTCAGGCCGGTGCCCGCCGCGCGCAAACTCAGGAGGAACACGCTCGCGCCGGTGTCTTTCTGGAAATCGTTGACAACCGACTGGCGGTCCTTGGTCTGGCCGGTGAGGATGTGCGTGCGGATGTTGCGGGCGTGGCATTCTTTTTCGAGAATGTTCAGCATCTGCACGAACTGCGAGAACACGAGCACCTTCTGCCCTTCCGCCACCAGCGAATCGAGCAATTCAAACAAAGTATCCGTCTTGCCGGAAGCTGTGTCGCTGCCGACGAGCGACGGATGGCAGCATACCTGTCGCAACCGGGTGAGCGCGGCGAGGACGTGCATCTTGCTCTTGTTGAGCCCTTGTGTGGCGACGGCCTGCTCGATGGTTTCGCGGCTGCGGCGGAGTTCGGCCAGATATAATTTCCGCTGTTCGTCGCCCAGCGGGCAATCGCGCCGCTCCTCGATGCGGTCGGGCAGATCTTTCGCCACATGCTTCTTCAGCCGGCGCAGCAGCAGCGGGCGCAGCTTGGCGGAAAGTTTGCGGCGCGCGATGCGCTGGGCGGACTCGGCATTTTCGCCGCCCTTCGGCTCGTAGGTGTCGAGGAATTGTTCCTGATTGCCGAGATAATTCGGCTGGATGAAATCCACGATGCTCCACAAATCCAGCAGCCGGTTTTCGAGCGGCGTGCCGGTGAGGGCGATTTTATTTTCGCACTTCAGCTGTTTCACTGATTGCGTGACCTGCGCGCCCGGATTTTTGATGAACTGCGCCTCGTCCAGGATCACCGCGCGGAAGGCAAACTTGTGAAATTCCTCCAGGTCGCGCCGGAGCAGCGCGTAGTTGGTGACGATGATGTCGTGCTGCGGGATCTGCTTGCGCAAATTGTGCCGCGCCGCGCCGCTTTCGAGCACGAGCACCTTCATGCCCGGAGTGAACCGCTCGGCTTCGCGCCGCCAGTTGTGCAACACGGACGCCGGGCAGATGACGAGCGACGGCTTGGGATTCTTGGTGTTGCGTTCCTTGAGCCACGCGAGCCAGGTCAAAGTCTGGAGCGTTTTGCCGAGGCCCATGTCATCGGCGAGAATGCCGCCGAGCTTTACCTGCACCAGATGGACGAGGAAATCGAAGCCGTCCTTCTGATACGGCCGGAGTTCCGCTTGCAGACATTTCGGCAGGTCGGCGGAGGGAACGCCTTTGAAATCACGGACGCGGTCGCGCAAGGCCTGCGCTTCCGGCGATTCCGCGAAGCGCTGCAAACCGGCCTCGTCCAGATGCGCGACATGTTCCAGGCCGATTTTTTGCGGCACGGCGATGAGCCCGTCCACGCCCATGTCCGCCATCGCCTCGTGCGCGCCCTGCACGGCATTCGTATCGAGTTCCACCCAGCCGGCGTTCGGCAATTTTACAAAACGGCTGGTCGCGGCGGCCAGCCGTTCGAGGTCGGATTTTGAAAGCTTCATGCCTTCCGCTTCCCACTCGGCGGAAACCGCGAGCCAGTCGATGCCGCTGCCTTTCACGACGAGGCGCGGCTTGAGCCGGTGCGGCGTGAGGAACAGCCGATGGAACGATGCATTGCCCAGAAATTCTGCTTCCGCCGGTTTCGCGGCCCAAGCCTCGGCGAGCGAGCCGAGAAAATTTTCATTCGCATCGCCGATCCATAAACCTGGTTCCTGCATGAACCAGTCGAGTTTGCGCAGCCATTGCACCGCGGGTTCGAGGCGCGGGTCGTCAAGAATTTCCGGTTTTTCGCCCGGCTTGATCACCCGGTTGTGCGGCACCCATTCATGGCTGTTCCAAACCCAGGTGCTTTTGTCCCGTTCGCTTTTCGCGAGCAGCCGCAATTGCACCGTGTCTTCCAGCAGTTCGAACACGAACTGCGGCGCGGCGGCGTGCGCCACGCAGAGCTGCTCCCAGTCCACGCCGTGATTGGCCTGTGACTTGCGCAAATGCAGCAGCAGGCGGTGGCTCAGCTTGCGCACGGGCACGGATGGCTTCTGCGCGAGATACTTCAGGACGCCGGTCGGCGGCGCGTTGCGCAGCAGGAAAAATTCATTTCCCACGAGCGCGACCGGCGACTGGCGGTTGAAAAACCTTGCCTCCGCCACGGAATGATTCAAGCCGTCCGGCAGCAGGATGCGATGCGTGAAGGAAAGTTCCTTGTCGCCGTTTTCCAGATGGGGCGCAAGCGCGACAATGTGGCCGTGAAAGAACAGCGGCTGGCCGTTCGCGGCGGATTCGAGGCGGTTGGTGTGCCCCCAGCGTGCGAGCCACTGGAGCAGTTCGGCGTCAGCCAGCAGCAGCGTCGTCTCGTTGCCGGCGCGTTCGCGGTGCGTGTCGTAAATCCACTGTATGAACTCCCAGTCCCACGGCGTGAACAGCTCCTGCTCATGCGCGGCGCGGACGACTAGGTCCACGAGATCGTGCAGCGAGCGCGCCTTTTCGCCGGTGCGGGGGCGGAGCAGCAGAAATTGCACGGCCAGCCGGAAGCGCGCCGGTTCCTGCTCGTCCGGTTGCGGTTTGCAGACGACGCGCAAGGTGGCGCGCGGGGTGTCGAGGTGCAGTGGCGCGGGCGGCGAGAGCCAGTTTTCCAGTTCCTTCACCAGCCGCAATTCCTGTTCGGCTTCCTCGGCGCGGGCAAAACGGTCCAGGCTGGCGTGCGGCTGCAATTCCGGCGGCACGGACCGCTTGGCGCGCAAAAAGAGGAACGCCAGTTCTTCCAGCCGGGCCTTGCCGGTGATGGCGAGCATCTTGGGCCACCAGTCGGTCGCGGGAAAATCGCGGCGGGAAAGTAAAAGCTTTTCGAAATAATCCTCCAGCAGCAGCCAGGCTCTTTGGGAGTCCGGGCAGCCGGCAAAACCGCGCAGGATTTCTTCGCGCTCGGAAACCGTGCTTTTTGAATCGGACAGCTCGCGGCGCAGGTCGGCAAAGGCGCCGTAAGTCTGCGACAAAACCTTGTTGTTCGCGTCATATTTGTTCGCGCCGCTGCGGGGCGAACCATTTCCATTATGGGCTGGCGTTCTCGGCATCTGGGCAAAATAACTAGGTTCTATCATTTCGACAGAACCCGCCTTGCCGGTCAATCGTAAAGAAAAAGTTTTTTGGTCGGGTAATGGCGGCGCGATTGACGAGGGCGGTTTTTTTGCTAGATTAACCAGCCATTTATGAACCGTAATCCTCACGTCGCAATTGTCGGTGCCACTGGCGCAGTCGGCATCGAGATGATCAAGACCCTCGAAAAGCGGAATTTTCCCGTGGGCCGGCTGACTTTGCTTGCTTCCGCCCGCTCGGTCGGGAAGAAATTAAAATTCAAGGGGCAGGACATCACCGTGACAGAGCTGACAAAGGATTCGTTCCAGGGCATTGACATCGCGCTGTTCAGCGCGGGCGGCGGTATTTCCAAGGAATTTGCGCCCATCGCGGCCAGGGCCGGCTGCGTGGTGGTGGATAATTCCAGCGCGTTCCGCCAGGACCCGAACGTGCCGCTCGTCGTTCCGGAAATCAACGCCGCCGATGTGAAAAACCACAAGGGCATCATCGCCAACCCGAATTGCACCACGGCCATCACGCTCATGGCGCTGTATCCGCTGCACCAGGCGTTCGGCGTGAAGCGCATTTTTGCCTCCAGCTACCAGGCCGTTTCCGGCACCGGCGCGAAGGCGATTGAAGAACTCGAACGACAAGTCGGGCAGATCGTCACCCGGCAGCCGGTGACCAAGGAAGTGTATCCGCACCAGATCGCGTTCAATGTGATTCCGCATGTGGATTCTTTTTTGTCCACGGGTTACACCAAGGAAGAAATGAAGATGGAGAATGAAGGCCGCAAGATCATGCACCATGATCAGTTCCGCGCCAGCGTGACCTGCGTGCGCGTGCCGGTCTATCGTTCACATTCCATCGCCGTGAGCGCGGAATTTGAGAAACCGGTTTCCCTTGAGGCCGCCCGCGCGGTTTTGAAAAAGGCGCCCGGCCTCGATGTGGTGGACGAGCCGGAGAACAAAAAATATCCGATGCCGCTCTTCACCTCCGAGAAATACAACTGCGAAGTCGGCCGGCTGCGGCTCGACTGCGCGTTGGATAATGGCTTGTGCTTCTGGGTGAGTGGCGATCAGTTGCTCAAAGGCGCGGCGCTCAACGCCGTGCAGATCGCGGAAGAGCTGGTGAAATAATTATCACCGGCGGAAAATTAAATCAGAAAGGCGGGAATCCAGAAAATGGATTCCCGCCTTCTTGCTTTCCTCATTAAATTCTTGGCGGCCTCGGTGGCTAGGCGCTTCCAATTACGGCTTGCCCGCCGATTTGGTGTAGGCGCTCATCAATTTGATGTTCGCCTCCTTGGCCAGGTCCATGACTTTAACGATGCTTTCCCACGGCGCTTTTTTGTCGGCGCGCACGGCCAGTTTGGTGTCGGCTTTTTCCTTCACCGCCGCCAGCAGCCGGGTCCGCAACTGATCCGGCGTCACCGGCAGGCTGTCCGCGCCGAACCGCAACCCGCCTTTTTCATCAATGCTCACCACCAGCGGCGGGTTTTCGTTGGCGCCGGTTTTCAGCGCCTGCGTGGATTCCGGCAGCGCCAGCCGCAGCGACGGCTGCTGTTTGAAGGTCGTTGTCACCAGCAGGAAAATCACCAGCACGATGAGCACGTCAATCAGCGCGACGATGATGACGGCGGGCGCGGTGCGCCGTTTGTGGACGAGGAATTTCATTTCCGGTCGCGGTATTGGCGGCGGATGAATTCATCGCAGAGCGTTTCCATCTCCACGGCGAGCACCTCGACTTTCTTGCTGAAATAGCTCCAGAAAATCAGCGACGGGATGGCGATGAGCAGGCCGATGAGCGTCGCGTTCAAAATCAGCGCGATGCCTTTGGCCAGCCGCGCGGCGTCGCCCAAACCGCTCTGCCCGATGTCGCCGAACAGCGTCATCATGCCCGCGATGGTGCCGACCAGTCCCAGCAGCGGCGCGATGCCGACGATGATTTCCAGGACGACGAGGCCGCGTTCGAGCCGGACAATTTCATGGCGCGCGGCGGTTTCCAGCGAATCCACGTTGTCTGCCTTGGGCCAGTCCAGATGGTCGGTGGCCAGCAGCAGCAGTCGTGCGAGCGACGAGGGGGTTTGTTCGCAATGCCCCCGCAATCTTTTCAAGTCCTCCGGCGAACGGCATTCGGCCAGCGAGTCGGTGATTTGCGGCGGCACCACCTGGCTCCAGCGCAGCATCCAGCCGCGCCAGCCAATCACGCCGAGGCCCACCACGGAGGTCAGTGCGAGCAGGGTATAAACAATCTTTTCCATAAAAATGCAGGCCGAAGCCCGTTCAATAATAATAAAAGGTGAAGGTGATATCCCGATAATTCGCGCCGATCATCCGGCGCATGTCCGCCGGCCATTTTTCGAAGGGCGCGGCTTGCTGGACGGATTCCGAGCAGACATAGCCCAGCATTTCGCCGACGGAGTTTTCCAGCACCCGCAAATCTTCGACGGTACCGTCGTATTTTAATTTGAAATGCAAAGTGACTTTGCCGGTGCGGTCTTGCGCAAAGTGCCGGCTGTCGAGCAAATCATACCAGCGCTGGGTTACGGCCTCGATGATCTTCCGGTCATAATCGCCAAAGGCCGTGGCCTTCACATCCAGGGAAGCCCGGTGATCTGTCCGCTTCACTCCGCCATCCTGTTGCATTTGGATGCCGGGTAGCTGCGGCGATTGTTGAGCGCGTGCTTCCTTGAGCGTGCGCGGTCGTTTGGGCGCCGTCGCCGTCTTGGGTTGCGGGCTGGGGGCGTTGGTGTCGGTGACCTTGGCCAGCTTCATTTCGCCGAGGTTCATGGTGGACGGCGGCTGGGTTTCCTCGGCGGGTTTGGTTTCGGTTGCGGGCTGCGGCGGGGGCGTTGGTTGTAATTTGGTCAATTTTGGCGCGTCCTCCGTTTTGGGGATGTCCTTTTGCCGGCCTTTTAACTTTGGCTGGTTCGCGTCGGTGTCGGCGTCGGGATTGGCGGCGCGGGAATTTTTGTCGGAATAATATTTTGCCGATTTCGGCGCGTCGGTGTCGGCGTGGGAAACATCCACGAATGTCATTGGCTCAACCGCTGGCTGGGTTGCCGGCCGCGGCAAAATCGTTCTCGTTGCCGCCGGCTGCCGCCGGACGGGCAAGTGGAGTTTTTGCCACCAGCCGAATTTCACGCCGGCTTCGTAGCCGGCCCACGCGCCGAGATGCACGAGCAGGGATAACAACAATGCCGCCGTCAGCCGTCTGATTTCGAGCCGGCTGAAGCGCAGTGAATCCAGATTGCCCATGGCGCGTGGCATGAAACGGCATATTGCCGTACCCGCGCGCATGGGGCAACTGCTAGATTTTTATTGGGCTGGTGGCCCGCTTATGTTATGGTGGCTCCAGATTCCTATGACTCATTCCACCCAGGCCACGGCTGATTATGTAGTTGTGGTGAGCAACGAAGATGATTTTCACAGCGGGTTTCATCATTTTGCGGACAAAGTGAATCGCAAACTCAAGGCTGGCTATCGGCTCCACGGGCAGCCCTTCAACATCAACCACGTCCTGTGCCAGGCGATGGTGCGGGATGAAGGTCCGGCTCACAGCGGGGACACCGTGTATTTCCACAAGCCGTTGGCCGTGCATCACTGAATCCCGCCACCGGGCTTAAATGTTTTCCCGCCTTGCAGTTTGGCCGTGATTTGCTTTCATCGCGTCATGCCGAAAGTCCCGCTCCCCACCCTCGTCGCGCATTGCGATACAATTCTCCGCACCGCCGCCATCGGCGATTACGATGGCGCCGCGAATGGCTTGCAGGTGGAAAATTCCGGCGCCGTCACGCGCCTCGCCGCGACCGTGGACGCCAGCCTTGCCACCGTGAAAATGGCCGTTGCGGCGAAGGCGGACCTGCTCCTCGTCCATCACGGCTTGTTCTGGTCCAAGTCGCATCCGTGGACCGGCCGGCGCCATGAACTGCTCCGGTTGCTCGTCGAGAACAACCTGGCCGTCTACAGTTCCCATCTGCCGCTTGATGCGCATCCCCGGCTCGGCAACAACGCGCAACTGGCCGCCGCGCTCGGTTTTAAAAACCTGAAACCGTTTTTTGCCAGTCACGGCCAGCCCATCGGCTGGCAAATCCGGTGTAAAATTTCCCGCGCCGAACTGGCAAAAAAACTGGAGTGCGTCACCGGGGCCAGGCCCCGGCTGATTCCCGGCGGCAAGGAAATGTGCGGGCGCATCGGCATTGTCACCGGCGGTGCCGGCGGGGATTTGGCGTCAGCCGCGGCCGAAGGCGTGGACACCTTCATCACCGGTGAAGGGCCGCACTGGACCTACGCGCTGGCCGAGGAGCTGGGCGTGAATGTTTTATATGGCGGCCATTACGCCACGGAGACTTTTGGCGTGAAGGCGCTGGCGGCGGAGCTGGCAAAAAAGTTCAAACTCCCGTGGGAGTTTTTGGATCATCCCACCGGATTGTAGAAATTTGCAGGGTTGAGCCTGTGGCTCAACCAGTCGAGACAGAGCCTTGACGCTACACTGTGTCTTCCGCTTTGCCGCGCGTGAAAAACAAAAACGCGCACAGCAAAATTCCGAGGCCGATGGCGCTCAGGGTGGCGTAAAGCGGCCGGTTGGGCAGGCGGTAATCAAATTTCACCTCGTGGGCGCCGGCCGGGATTTGCACGCCGCGCATGAGGAAGTTGCAGCGCAGCAGTTCCGCCGGCCGGCCATCCACCGTGACGTGCCAGTTGGCGTCGTATTTGTCGTTGAGCAGCAGCACGGAAGGCGCGGCGGCGTTGGCGGCCAGGACGATGTGCTTGGGCGAATAGCTTTTGAACGCCACCGTGCCGGCATTTTCATTGGTGGCGACCGGCGGCAGATTTTTTGCCGGCGTGGAAATCAACACGGTTTTCGCCGGGTCAAAATTCATGTCCACGAGGGTTTTCAGATTGGCCGGGTCGTTGGTGCTGACCTGCCAGCTGGCATAAAGGCTGGCGCGGGGCAGGGCGCCGGCGAATTCAAAGAGCGCGTAGTCGCCGTTTTCGTTTGGGTAGGCCGTCAGCTCCTCCAGCCGCTGGTGGAATTCCGTCACGCCCGGCTTGAGCGCGATGCCAAAGCGCTGGACGATGCGGAAGCGTTTTTGGGCGGGGTCGAGCTGCTGGTTGAGCACGTCCAGATAGCCGGCAGCGCCAAGGAGATAGCGGGTGTTGGTGAGCTGCCAGTGCCGGGCAAACAGGCGGACGGTCTCGTTGGAACGCGGCGCGAGGGCTTCCAGATAGGCTTTCAAATCCACCGGCTGGCGCGACATCTGGATGATGTCCAGGCACTGAATGTTGTAATACGGAAAGTGGTGCTGCATCCACTCGATGCGGTAAAGCTGGTCCAGCAATTCGAGACCTTGCGGGGCGTGGAACGGCAGGGCGGCCACGCGGTGTTCGTAGGGGGTTTTGGCGAGGAAATCCACGATCGGGTTGAGTGAGCCGACTTCATATTTCTGCTTGTAATCCCAATGGACGATGTAGGGCAGATCCGCCCGGCCCAGATCGAACAACAAGAATCCGCCGAGCAGGAAGCCGCCGATTTTCGCGCGCGGCCCGCTGAAATAACCGGCGATGACCAGCAGCACCAGCGCGATGGCGCTGGCGAACAGGAGCAGAAACCAGCCCGCCTGACTGATGCTGAAGGCGGCGATCTGCTGGGCCAACGTTTCGTCGGGATAGCCCATTTTTTGGAGATAGGCGATCAGGCCGGGTTTCTGCCCGGAATAAATCAGCCAGCCCAGCGCGCTCGCCCCGAAGAGGGCGCCGCAAGCCAGCGTCCATTTACGGTCGAAATTTCCCGCCTTGGCCCACCAGCCCTTCAACTGGTCGGTGATCCCGGCGGATTTTACCGTGGCACCATCCAGATATCGCCGGTTCAGTGCATGCACGCCGTAGGCAAATAAAATGACCACGGCCCACGAAAAAAAGATGAGAAATTTCGTCGGGTTACGGATGGTTGAGAAATATGGCAGCTTGTAGAGCAGCGCATAAAACAGGGCATCGCTGCTGTAATGGGATCCCGGGGCAAATCTCCCCCAGGCCATCGGCAGGCAGATGACCGCCACTCCGGCCCAGAACCAGATGAATTTTTTCTGCGCGTCCGGGAAGGGCGAATGCTGCCGCCGGAGCGACTGCGCCACGCCCCACGCCGCGATGAGCAATACCAGGATGCCGCAATAATTGTTGCCGCCGGAGAACCGCATGAAGCCGGAGTTCGGCGTGCCTTTGCCGCCGGCATCCAGAAACCGGTCGAGCGACGGGTCGCGTCCGATGCCGCCCCAGTAAACGCCGCCGCGATAGGCGTCCTGCAGCGCAGGCGTCATGTCCTTGGGCGTATCCATCTTGTAGCCAAACAGCCCGGGCACAATAATTGACAGCGTTTCTTTTTTCGGCAGGCTCCATTGCGTGGCCCAGTCCCAGCGCTGCGCCTTGGTTTCGGTATCCTGCGCCGCCCCGGCCACGCCTTGAATGCCGACGCCAACCAGCGAAATGATGGCTTGAAACGCGATGAAGCCGGCGAAAATTGCGATGACGGCCACGCGGCCGGCTCCGTGAACCGCCCGTTTCCAGCCGCTGCCCTCGCCATCTGCCCATGATTTATAGCCGACAAAGGCCGCCACCAGCAGGCTGAACAGCGCGCCGATGTCCGCCGCCTCCATCACGTTAACGCCCACGCACAGGCCGGCCAGCGCGAGCCGGGACCAGCGAATGAACCATGCGGTTTCCTTCGTGTTGGCGAGGACGAGCGCCAGCGCGATGCAGTCCATGCCCAGGGCGATGGGATGCGAGGCCAATCCCCAGCATCCTTCGTAAAAAAAAGTCGAGTTCAGGATCATGGCCAGGGCCCCGAGCAGGGCCGCCAACGGGGTGAGTTTTAAGGCGCGGAACAATAACCATGCTCCCAGCCCCAGAATAAACAAGCCGATGGGTATCACGAATTTTGCATAGCCGACCGGCCCGAGGAGCCAGTGCAAGACCATGGTGATGTCGGGCGTAAACGAGCCGGCACCGAAACCCGTTTCATTCAGGTCAATCCACATGCCAAAGATGGCGGCGGGCAGGCGCAGCCAGTTTACATTTTGCATGCCCAGCGGGCCATCGTTCGAAAAATGCACATAGTCTGACAGAAAGCTTCGCCAGAATAGAACGGCCAGCACCGCTGCCAGAATGGCCGGGGCCCAGGACCGGGATGATTTTAAATTGGAAACTGGATTCGTGTTTTTCATTTGGCTGCACTTCTTCGGACCTAAAGGCCGGATGTGAAGGATTGATTTTGATTGTCAGTGGTGGATGTGTCAAGACAGGGACGGAAACGGTAGTGTCCTTATTTGAAAACGGAGCACGGGTCTGTGACCCACAGCGGCTTGATTGGCAGGGCGACGGGCTGCGGCTCAGAGAGCCGTGCTCCGAAATTAGGACACTGCCACGGAAACCAGTCAGAGGCCAGAGGTCGGTTTCTGGAGGTCAGAAACAGGAAACCATTTTTAACCACGAAATACACGAACCACACGAAAATTAAAAAAACGACATGGCTTCACGATAGCCGCTTTTACAAACTTTAAGCTTTCCATCTGGTTTCAGCGTCTTGGTTTCGAATATTTTGTGTATTTCATGGTTAATCATGTCCCCTCGTTATTCAATATTCAATGGCGGCGCTCTGTCGAGACGCCGCTACAACCGGGCAAAGCGGAATGCGAATGCCGGTCAAAAAATTAAATAAGGAAACCAGGAAACCAGGCATCATTTTAAGCTGAGACCGGACCGGCGGGGAAATCATTTTAAACCGCCAAGACGCCAAGCCCGCCAAGGGCGAGACCGAATCAAAACCTGAAAATATGCGGCACGGATGGTTTACCGATTTTTACCGATTTTTACCGGCTACCGGTTTTGTCCGGGGTCACTTTTCTCCACCAAGGAGGGAAACTGGAAATCAAAATCAATCGCCAGTGGTTTGCCAGGAACAGGACGCGCGAAGGGTGATTCAATCGCCAAATACAGAAATTAATGAGCGGACTCACGTCCGCTGCTACACGAGCAATGGCCCTTTTTGGCACCTTTTGGCACTTTTTGTCACCCTGTTTTCTGGCGCGCGCGGGGCTGGAACTCAAAAGCTGAAACGCTAAAATGCTGAAACGCTGAAAATGGGACTAAAGCAGAAAGCTGAAATCAAATGCGACCTTACTTTTCTTTACAAGAGCTATGGCCAATTGTTGTAAGTGGTTGATAGAGCATCTAAAACTGGACCGTTTCTGGACCGTGGAGAGGCATAATTTCCGGGGTCGCTTTCTGGATACTGAATGCCCTATGTCACTTTTTGTCACCTTTTGTCCCTTTTTGTCCCTTTTTGTCACCCGGTTTTGAAAACGGCGTTTTTTGCACAAAGGTGACAAAAGGGGAAGTTTTCGATTTTTAGTTTTTAGTTTTAAGTTTTAAGTTGGGGACAGGGCGGAAAGCGGAATGCGAATGCCGGTCAAAAAATTAAATAAGGAAGCCAGGAAACCAGGCATCATTTCAAGCTGAGACCGGACCGGCGGGGAAATCATTTTAAACCGCCAAGACGCCAAGCCCGCCAAGGGCGGCGCAGCGCGACCGTCCCTACCAAAAGCCACTTTGCCAATTTCTTTACCACCCCAGGGGTGATTTGTTGTAAGTGGTTGATAGAGCATCCGGAACTTTACCCTTTCTTTACCAGTTTTATTTTTTCAGGGGGGTAAAGTTTCAAAAGGAATCAGAGCCAAATGCTCTAGCCAAACGACGGGCGAAAGTGATCCGAGCGCACCAAACCGCACCAAACCGCACCGAAAATATGATTTTGAAGGTTTCCAGGTTGCCGAGCGAAGGGGCAAGCTCCACCCAGGCAACCCAGAAGGGGCGGCGGGACAAAATCGAGATGTCAAAGAACAGCCACGCACGCCGCGCGGAAAACCGCACCTGCCGCCGGCAAGCGGGCCCCAGGCCAAGCCCGCCGAACTTGGTGTACTATTATACATAGATACATATATGTCAAGTGAAACCTGAAACCTGAACCAGCAGAATTTCAAGCCTGCCCAGTGCCCACGTATATCCAGGCTCCAGCCTGGAGCCTGGAGCGTTCATCATTCATCATCCAGCTTCGATCCTCGCCCCTCAGCCCCCACAGCCTCTCCTTTGGTTTGAAAAAATCTCGCCCCGTATCCGCGCCTTGGTTAGATTACCGGAATGAGTTCACCAGTATTAGTCACGGGCGCCGCGGGTTTCATCGGCTCGCACGTCGCCGCGCATTTGTTGAAATCGGGTCATCGAGTGATCGGGCTGGACGACTTGAGCGGCGGTTTTGAAGATCATGTTCCCGCCGGCGTGCGGTTTATCCGCGGCTCCATCAATGACGAGGAGTTGGTCAACCGGCTGTTTGCGGAGCATCAATTTGAATATGTGTTCCACCTGGCCGCCTATGCCGCCGAGGGGTTGAGCCACTTCATCAAGCGGTTCAATTACACCAACAACCTGCTTGGCAGCGTCAACCTGATCAACGCGTCCGTCAACACCGGCACGGTGAAATGTTTCGTCTTCACCTCGTCCATAGCGGTTTACGGCCGCAACCAGCTGCCGATGACCGAGGCGGCGGTGCCCCAGCCGGAAGACCCCTACGGCATCGCCAAATACGCCGTGGAGCTGGACCTCAAGGAAGCCCACGAAATGTTCGGGCTGAATCATGTCATTTTCCGCCCGCACAACGTCTATGGCGAAAACCAGAATCTCGGCGACCGCTACCGCAACGTCATCGGCATTTTCATGAACCAGATCATGCAGGGCCAGCCGATGACCATTTTCGGGGATGGCTCGCAGACCCGGGCGTTCAGCTACATTGACGACGTGGCCCCGGTTATCGCCGCGAGCATCCGGCGGCCGGACGCCTACAATCAGGTTTTTAATGTCGGCGCGGACAAACCCTATTCCGTGGCCGAACTTGCCAAGGTGGTGGCCCGGGCCATGGGTGTGCCGCCGCAGATCAACAAGCTGGAGGCGCGCAACGAGGTGGTGCACGCCTATTCCGCGCATGAAAAGGCGCACCGGTATTTCGGCGATCTGATCAAAAATGTTTCACTGGAGGAAGGCGTGAACCGGATGGCCGTCTGGGCCAAGAAAGTCGGGGCGCGTCAGGGTCAGACGTTCGAGGGTATTGAAGTGCGGAAAAACCTGCCCAAGTCCTGGGCGGCGCTGGAAAAACCGCCGGCGGCCTAAAACTCCCCGATTATTCATTTTATTCATTATGCGAAGCTCTATTGGACTGGCGTGGACATTGCTAAAGGCCGGTTACGAACCGAATCAGATCATCATGAAACTGGCCCTTCGCCGGGCGCTGGTCGGCTGTGAAAGCGTGCTGGATGTGGGCTGCGGCGCGGCTCCCAACATGAGGCTGCTGGGCATAAAACATCCGGTGGGCGCGGAAGGATATGCACCATCCGTTGAGAAGGCGCGCCAGCTTGGCACGCATGATGAAATCGTGCCCTGCGACGTTCGCGCGCTGGGCCAGCATTTTAACGCCAGGCAATTTGACGCGTGTGTGGCGCTGGATGTCATTGAGCATCTCCCCAAAGCCGACGGATTGAAATTGATTGCCGACATGGAGCGGATTGCCAAAAAACGGATCATCTTTTTCACCCCCAGCGGCTTTCTTTCCCAAGGCCACACAGACAAGGATGACTTGCAGCCGCACCTTTCGGGCTGGGAGCCGGACGAGATGCGGCAAAAAGGCTACGAGGTTCAAGGGCTGCTTGGCCCCAAGAGTTTGCGGGGTGAATACCACCGGCTAAAGCGCCGGCCGGCGGTGCTGTGGGGTGTGTTGTCGTTGCTGGGACATTTTCTCTGGACCGGCCGCAAACCGGAACGGGCGGCGGCCATCCTGTGCGTTAAAACAATAACCTGACGCTGATATTATGGGCCTCGACATCAACAGCGTGCAGTTTCTTCTCGCGGCGCGAAAGCAGGGCGTGTGCTTCGACCATACGCTCATGCTGGGCCGGCATAGCCTGAATGTTTTTCCGCGCACGCTGAAAGCGGTGCTGGAGCGCAACGGATTTTCCAATGAAAAATTCCGGGTCCCGAGCGCCTATGCCGAGCCGTTTTTTGAAACTCTCGGCGCGACCCAGGTGGATTCTCTGGACAATTCCGACTTTGAGGGTGCCAAGCTGGTGCACGATCTGAACCAGCCGCTGCCGGCGGATTGGAAGGAGCGGTTCGATGTGGTTTTTGACGGCGGCACCCTGGAGCACGTTTTCAATTTCCCGACAGCGCTGCGCAGCGCCATGGAGCTGGTCAAACCCGGCGGACGCCTGTTCATCCATAACTGCGCGAACAATTTGTGCGGGCACGGCTTTTACCAGTTCAGCCCGGAATTATTCTACCGCGCATTGAGTCCGGAAAACGGCTTCGAGGTCGAGCGCATGGTCATCCACCGCGTCGGCCCCTATGGCCACTGGCATGAGGTGTCGGATCCCAACGCCATCCGCGAGCGCGTGGAACTGATCACCTTCACCCCCATGCTTTTGCTGGTTCAGGCGAAGCGGACGAGCGTCAAGCCGGTCTTTGCCCAAGCGCCGCAACAAAGCGATTACTCGGTCCGGTGGCAGGCGGCGGCACCGGCGGCAGCGGCCACGCCGGTGGTCAGGGCGCCCCGGTTTGCGCGCGCGGCGCGATTTTTCAACGTGTTCAAGCACGGGCTGGAATTCTATCGCCGACAATCGCTCGGCAACCGCAAGTTTTTCAAGCAAGTTCGCCGCGAATCCTAAGGGGTGGGTTGGCCTGGGGCGTCATGGATTGCGGCGGGCAACGAAGCGCCACGCCGCTTTCGCGGTTTTTTATTGAGTAAGCGGCTCACCCGCTGGGTGAATCAAACTCAAGTCTCCAAACGCAATCCATCCGGTTTGTTTTTGCGCCTTTTGTGCCTCTTGGCGGCCATTTCTATTGCGGAATTTAGGATCATCTGCGCCATCTGCGGGCAATCCCAGTACCTTTCCACTTTGCGTGGTTTGAATTGCTTTCGGCTTTCAACTTTCTGCTTTCTTCTTTGCTTCTGCCCTTTGTTGTGAAAGCCTTCAAGCTTGACTGGTATCACGGGTGATGTCAGTTTATTTCGCATGGAAATCGTGCAAGACACGAATCTGTTCGTCGCCGCCTTGCGCAGTCAGGAAGGTGCGAGCGCAGAAGTATTGGATCGTTGCCTGGCGCGCGAAGATCAAGCCGTCATGGGTGCAGCTCTGTTCGCGGAATACGAGGAACTGGTGCAGCGAGAAAGCATCTGGCGCGGCGTGCCGCTGACGGCGGCGGAACGGGAAACGATATTCGACGATTTCTGTGCGGCAGCAACCTGGCAGCCGGTTTATTTTCGCTGGCGGCCCAACTTGCCGGATGCAGACGATGACCACGTTTTAGAACTGGCAATCGCCGGTGGCGTGGAACATCTGGTCACCCACAACACTCGCGATTTTGGCCGGGGCGAACTTAAATTTGCCTCGCCGCGCGTGGTGACGCCGGCGCAACATCTGAAAATTGCAAAATGAAAACCATTCCTTATCGTTGTGATAATTCGCGGCACAAGGCACTGCTGGGCTTGGTGCGGTCCACCGGCACGAGCGTGCAACGGTTGTTTGACAACTTTGTCACGCACGTGATCGCTGACCGCCAGGCGGAAGCGCGGTTTGTGGTGCGCCAGAAGCGGGGCAACCCCGCCCGTGGACGGAAGCTGCTGGCTGAAATCCGCTCGCGGATTGAGGCTCGTTCCAAGGCTTCCCCCCACCGATGAGCTGCGTTGCCGCAGGCGTTGAATGTTGGATGTTGGGCGTTGGGCGTTTCACGCTTTCCCAGTTTCCGCTTTTATCGCTGCCCTCCGCCATCATCAATCCTCAATCTTCCATCCTCGTCTTCCGCTCCATCCTCCATACTTTTATCTTTGCGTCCTTGGCGGTTAAAAGCCCGTTTCCGCCCTGATTTTAGCTTTTGCCTTAAAACCGGGGACATGATCAACCACGAAATACACAAAATACACGAAACCAAAGCACAGAAAGCAGAAGGAAAGTTTTAAACAGATTTAAAGGCTCTTGTGAAGCCTGCCCGGTGTTTTTTAATTTTTCGTGTGCTTCGTGTATTTCGTGGACCTTCCATCCCAATTTCAACTTTCAACTTTTTGCTTTCCGCCCTCTGGATGTTGGAGGTTGGGGGTACGGGTTCTTTCAGGTTTCAAGTTTCATCCCTTTTATGGTTTCAAGTTTCAGATTTCATCCTTTGCGTCCTTGGCGTCTTGGCGGTTAAAATCCTACTTCGCGTCCACCTTGGGCGCGCCGAATTTGAACAGCCGCATCACTTCATCCCAGCGGCTGGGTTTCAGGCGCAAAAAGCGCAGCATCCAAAAATCCCCGCGCTGGCGGAAGCCGCTGATGCGCTTGCGCCATTCCCGCACATGCTGGTGCATCCCGAACGCGGCGGCGATGGCCGACAGGTAGGATTTGCGGACATAGCTCCAGCGCCGCACCAAGATCAGGCTCACCAACGCTTCCGCCAGCAGTAGCAGCAAATGCGGGATCAGCAGCAGCAGAAGAAGGTGCTGGCCATTTTTCATCAGGAGCAGGATGCCGTTGCGGTTCGCCAGAAAACGTTTGGTCTCGCTGGTGCGCGATTCGACGGCCACGGTTTTGCCCTCCGGATTTACCACCGCCGCGCCGCGATGATGCACCCTGGCATTGGGCACGCAGACGATTTTGCCCCCGGAGATCCAGACGCGCCATGACACATCGGTTTCGTCCGCGTAAATCAACAGTTCCGGCGGGAAGCCGCCGATCTTGCGGAATGTCTCGGTGCGCACGAATAGGCTGCAGCCGGGCGACGCGAAGGTTTCAATCACCGATGTCGCTGCCGGTCCGCCGGTGGGGATGCCAAACCAGTCAACACAGGATTCGCCGCCGCCTTGATAGTTATCGGAAGTGTAGTCCAGCACCATCGGCGCGGCGGCGTCCGCACCGGCCTTGACGGTTTCGTCATAAAGTTTTTCCAGACAATCCGGTTCCAGCCAGGTGTCGTTGTTCAGGAAGAGCAGGAATTCCCCCGTTGCGGCCGCCGCACCGTTGTTGTTGGCACCGCAGTAATACAGGTTCGCGCCGTTTTGCACCACGCGGCCCCGGCCGGTCTTTTCCAGCCAGGCAGCCGCGTATTGGTCGGAACCGTCGGAGGATTTATTGTCCGAAAAGATCACCTCCAGGGCGGGAAAAATCGTCTGTCGTTCCAGCGATTCAAAGCATCGCTCCAGCCATTGCTGGCCGTTGTAGTTCAGGATGACGACGCTGATTTTGGGTGGTTTGGGTTCGGTGCCAAGCATGAGCTGGTAAATTATTTGCCGAGATTGTAGCCGGACCAGGGAGGCAAAGAAAAGCTTTCATAGGGCTGGCAGATTTATTGTTAATCGCGGAGACTTGCATAGGGGTTTTATTCTTGCTTTACGCAAAACGATGGACAAAATAAATCTCTTTTCACAATGAATCACGCTGAACAATTTTACCCGAAGCTGCACGCGAAGGATCAGTCCTATTCAGCTGGAGAATACCATGTTAAGTCACTCGTCGCTCTGCGCGTCGTTGAAAATTGGGCGCAGACATTTAACGGCCGCCCGGTGCGGATGTTAGATGTTGGTTGCGGCAAGGGGCTTTTTCTACGTGATTTCACCTCGGGAATCAAGCAACGCTACGGTGTGCAAGCTGTCCAAGCGGCAGGTGTCGACTTGGTGCGCAGCCCCGGCGACCACTTTGCCGAAATCTGCGACGATTTCAAATTCTGCCAACTTAATCTCGATGGCGCGACTTTGCCATTTGCGGACGCGAGCTTTGATTTTTTGAGTTGCAACCATGTGCTCGAGCATATTTTTGAGACGGAAAAATTGCTTCGCGAATTTCATCGTGTGTTGCAACCGCAGGGACTTTGTGTCATCAGCGTGCCGAACACCTCCGCTTGGGTGAATCGGTTGTTCTTTCTATTTGCAGGCCAGCCGCTGGGTTCCGAACTCGGCACGGAAAAAGTCACTTACGGTTTCTGGCCAGCTTCACTCCAGCACAAACTTGAAAAATTTACTCCATCTGGACACATCCGCGATTTCACTCCGCGCGGGCTGCAAGACATCACCGCGCATTGCGGATTTGAAACCGTTGGTTGGTGGAAACAAAGCCACGGGACCGTCGCGCGACTGGGTAATTGGGCCGGACGCGGGTTGGCAATTGTTTTGAAACCGTCGGCAGCGGGGGTGCGGTGAAGGTTTGCCAAAGCTAACAGTGGATAGAAGAGTTTTTCTTTCGTCCCTGACGGGCTGGCGATGATTACGAACGGGAACCCAGCCATAAATGGCTGGGCTATTTTCAAGGCAAAGACGGCCGCGACGCTGAGAGCGTTTCTCCCACGAGGGGGAGAAGAGGGACGCAGGATGGTTGATGCCCCGCAACTTACTTATTGTCCGACCAACTTGTAATATTGCTGCTGGTTGGTCACCAGCACGGAGACGCTCACGTTGGCTCCGTTGGTGATGAACGGCAAGTCCACATTCGTCCAGGGACCCAGCGGATTATTCGCGGTTTGCACCTGAAACGTCCCCGTTGAAATATCCCAGGTCAGTTGCAGGTTTGCGCCGATGGTCTGGGAGGTGAGGATCGGCTGCTGCGGCAGCTCCACCGCGCCATTGGCATAGTTCGCCGCCAGAACATTGGCCGTCTTGTCCGCCACCTGCAATTTCACCATGCTGCCGTCGAGGGCCAGCGCCGCCGTGCCGCTCGCATTGGTGATCGTGGTGAATTGCAGCACCAGCAATTGATTGGTTCCCGCCGCCAGGGTCACTCCGGGCGACAACGCCACGGCGATGCCCAGCTTGCCCGGCAGGCTGACATTGATGTTGGTCCGGCCGCCGGACAAGGCCGGGCCCCGAGTGACCCCCGACAGTCTCAATTTGTTCGTGTCATAGCTCACGGTCAGGCCCACGGCGTTTTCATTGGCCGCGCCGACCAGCTCCACCGGCACGCTCACCGTCTGGCCGCGCCGGGCCGGCACTTTGCCGAGCTGCAGCGTGCAGGATGGGCTCTGGCTCTCACGCGATGCGACCTTGAGTTTGGGCGCGGGGGCCGGGGTCACCAGGGTCAGGGGATCCAAGTTCAGGGCATAGCGGCCGGCCTGCACCCAGTCCGCCACGGTCAGGGCGCCGTCGGGCGCGTTGCGCGGAGCGCAGTCCGCCCGCAACAGTTCATCGCTGCTGCTGGGCGTATCGAGGCCAGCCACCATCCGCCCGATTTCCAGCCAGTCCTGTACGGTCACCTGATGATCGCCGATGTTGTTGGTGCGCGGGAACACATCCGCCGCATATTCCGACGGCAGCAAGGTCACGGGTCCGCCCGTATAAACCGTCGGCAGCAGGTTGAAATCGTTGTCGTAGGTCTGCTGGAGCGTCGGGTTGTTGGTGAAGAACAGATTGACCGTCGTGTTGGTGGTCACGGCCAGAGTCTGGAAGGTCAGCAGGGCAACTTCTTGGTTGGTGCCGGTGGGAACGGTCTCGCCCATGTTCAGGAGGACGGCAAAGCCCACCAGGCCGGAATTGGTTTTGGTATCCACTTCCTGCAAATAGGCCCCGGCAGTGGCCTGCCCCAGCTGCACGCTTTGCAGGACCAGCATGGCGGGGTCATAGCCCACCGTGGCCAGGAAAGTATTCTCAGCGCCCAGGGCGTTCATCAGGACGGGCACCACCACTGTGCCGCCCGACATGGCGCTGGCCGAGCCCAGCGCGATTCCGGTTTGCGTCAGGGTCAGCATGGCCACGGCGCTGTTCGTTGTCGCGTAGGGATTGGTCACCACCACATCATAATTGCCGGTGTCGCTGATGCCGACGGCAGCCAGGTTCAAGTTGGCGGTGGTCGAACCGGACACGTTGCCGCTGTCCACCAGATTGGTTCCATTCTTGCGCCACTGATAGCTGAACGGGCCGGTGCCCGAGGCGATCACGGTAAAGCCCGCGCTATTGTTATTCATCACCGACTGGCTCTGCGGCTGCTGCGTGATGGTGGGCGGAAGCACAATGGTCAGCGTTGCCGCCATGCTGTTGGTCGAACCGACGCTGTTGCCCACCAGTGCTGAATAAACGCCCGCCGAGGCTGGCTGGACATTGGTCAGGGTCAATGCCGCATTCGTGGCACCGGCCAGATTCGTTCCGTTAAAACTCCACTGGTAGTTGAACGGAGCCGTGCCGCCGGCGGCCACGGTGAAGATCGCCGTGCTGCCCACAACATTGGTCCGGCTCTGCGGCGGCGTGATGATTCCCGGCGGTGTATTGAGCGGCACGAGATTTTTGTAAATGGAGAGGGTGCTGTCGTTTTGGTTGAGGAAAATGACATCCGGCCGGCCATCGTTATCCAGATCCACAATGGATAGGCCATAAGGATTCTGCCCTGCACCGTAGTCCAGCCTGCCCGCCAGCGATGCGGTCGTAAAGCTGCCCGGTGCACTGATATTCCGGAAAATCGAAAGAGCGTTGTTTGGCTGCGTGCCCAGCGCAATATCCAGTCGGCCGTCGCCATCAAGATCGCCCAAGGCAACAGTGTTAACCCAGCCCGGGGCGTCAAAATCCACCCGGGCGGCGAAGGAGCCGGTGGTGATGCTGCCGGCCGTGGCTGTGTTCCGAAACACGGAAATTTTTGGTCCGGACGCTTCAGAGCCCACCACTATATCCAGTTTACCGTCGCCATCCAGATCGCCAATGGCGAGGGGAATCGGGCTCGCCGGACATGCAAAATCCACCTTGGCGGCGAAGCTGCTGGCCGTGATGCTGCCACCCGTGCCCAGGTTGCGGAGCACGGAAATGGTGGCACTGCCTGCATTGGCTGTCACCAAATCCGGATTTCCATCTCCATCCAGATCGCCAATGGCCAGCCCTGTCGGGCTATTGCCGGCAATCAAGTTAACTCCGGCAGCAAAGGAAATGTTCCCCGGCGTGCTCAGGTTCTGGAGAATCGAAAGGGTGCCGGACGAAATTTGATTGGCCGTCACAATCTCCGGCAGGCCATCCCGGTTCAGATCCTGCACCGCCAACCCGCGCATATTATTGCCTGCCGGAAAACTCATCCGG
>CAIXUZ010000038.1 GCA_903922735.1 uncultured Verrucomicrobia subdivision 3 bacterium | reverse complement strand
TTTTTTGCGGTTAAATTCAGCGGTCAGCGCTTTCCCGTTCACTTCAATAAAATTTACCCAGCGCTCCAAATGTTCAGTTGAGGCTAGCCTATCGGATTTGCTGTTATTGCAAGTTTGATGAGCGAGAACAAAATTATGGCCAAGGTCAACAGGATAGCGGGACCAAGGAACGAAGTGGTCAACATGAGCAGCACTACCTTTCAAACCACCGCTGCAATAGAAACACTGGCTATGCTAGGATGCAGCTTTCTCTCAAACCTACCAGCAGCGCGAGGGCGATTTGGCCTGACGCTCTAACCGGGTGCGGACTAGACAGCAATTTTGCATACCAATTGGATGACGCAGGCAAGAATGTCGCGCTCCAAAGTGCGTTAGATGAAGTCTTTTTGATTGCCAGCTCAATTTCACAATCTCCAGAATATCGCTTTGAACCGCGCATTAATCATTGTCATTTTCATCGACCAAAAACCCTCGATCGCGCAGGTCGTGATGTAGTCATCTGGTCGTCACCTGACAAGCTGAGCAACGACCAATATCAGAAAGTGCAAGAAGCAGCCATCAGCGGACGCTATGAAAATGTTGTGGTAGTAGTTTCGCGTGGTGCCGGTGGCGTTGCACCCACTTTTTCTCGTGTTACTCCTGATGCAATGACTGACGTCAGCGAGGGCCCACCGCCCACGGACCCCGAAGATATTGCCGAACTTCCGCCGCCACCGCTGTTTTGGATGCCTAGTGGCGAACTGCAAACACTCCTTGCAAGCGATGAATGGACTCAGCTTCCGGAGGGATCGCAATTGACAAAAATTGGATTGGCCGTACAAAGCCTTTTTGACCGCACCGTCCTATGAATCCACCAACAAATTACTGGGAGCAGCTAGATTCCGAATTGATTCCACGCCTCATCACGGTTGGTTTCCATCCAGTTGATTTTCCGGCGATTCCGCCTCCGAATACGACCGGAGTAAACTACACAGCTTTCGCGGCCCCATACGCATTGCTTTTTTGTGTTCGGATATCGAGCGAAAGCTCCGAACAAATTTCCTTCGCAGCGAACTATGCGTGTGATGCGATGCGAGACGCGTTAGCAAAGGCTGGTGCCAAAGATTGGAATCTTGATGGCTACGTTGTGGTTGCGATTCAAAGCGCGCCGACTTCGATTGAAACCAAACAATGTCTGAGCACTTTTGAACAAAGTCGTTCGATTTGCCGTCGACACGCAATTTGGCCTGAACCGCTTTCGACAGATAAAAGCGTCCTTTCATGGACGGCCCGACTAGACCGCGTTACAGTTTTGGCACTTCCCGAATACGAGACGCCTGTATCTCCGGTCGAGATGGCAATGCCAGCCACCAAGTTTCTCGAAGATATCTACAGTCGTTTAGCGAGCGGTGCCAGCTACAAACTTGTGGCTGAAGAAGCAATCCGCGCTGCGCGCGACCGGGAGGACTTTTATGCTTCTTGACAGTCTGCGCATCGAGGCATTTCGAGGGATTCGAAACTCTATAGACGTTCCTCTCAACGCGTCAATCACCGTCCTTTTGGCGGCAAACGGAACGGCTAAAACTAGTGTCTGTGATGCCGCAGAGTGGTTGCTGACGGGCAGGGTTCGTCGTCTCCAGCCGGGTATTATTTCGGCGGCCACAATCCAAAACCGTTATGCTGGAGACCGGCTTGCTCTCGTTCGCGCCATGGCCCATTGGGGAAACGTCAGTTGCAAAATCGAACGGACTGAACCGGAAACAATTCAAATCCCGATTGCCTCAGGTGGCACTCCTAAGCCAATTTCCACGGCCAAGTTTCTTGAACAAAATACGCCCAGCTATGTTGGGCAGACATCCCGCACAAGAAACGTAGAAGAACCACGTGCCGAATGGTTGCGTGCTGTCCGTTTTTTCAGTCCCGACGGCCTTTCCCTGTTGCTCGATGATGGAGAGGATGCAGAGCGCGTGAGAAGTATAGCGTTCGCTGAATTACTTGGAGTCGGCCCAGTCGGTAGGCGCATCGAAGGATTGAAAGGAGTGAGAACTCAGATCGACTCCCCTCGCACAGCTATCGCCAATCTAGTTGAGAAGATTGCCACACTCGAGGTCCGAGCTAAAGCCGAGCAAGTGACTGTATCCGGACCGCATCTGAAACGTTCGGACGAACTTCTTCGCGAAGTCGCCGAGTTCTGTAACCTGACGCTGCCTGAGAAAATTACCACGCAACGTGAAGTGCTACTCGTGCTTCTTGACCGACTCGCGTCCACTGACCGTGCACTAGCTTCCCAGCGGGGGGAATATATCAAGGTAAAGAGCTATTTCCCACAATATGAAGCTGCGCTTGCCGTGTGGAAAAAATGGCTGGAAAAGGATAAGCCAGACTTTGAAAAAAATCTACTCACAGAACAGAACGAGATAGACGAATTGAATCGTGAGTTACGCAATTTAACAACCATTTCGTCGGATTTGACGAACCGATCTGGACAATTAAATGTTCTTCTCGGTCAGGCTCAAACTGTTGTCGCGCTGGTCCGACTCGATGCTTCCTCAAACGATTTGCCAGCAAATCTCGGAGTGGCTCAAGTTCGGGCAGAACGAGACAAAGCGGAAAAGAACGAAAAAGATGCCCTCACGGAGTTAGAGAGGTGGAAATATTTCGTAAGCGAATTTGCCCAAGGGCAACGTGCATCTTTGCAGCTCGCAATATTTGAAAAAAACCGGCTGGAACTATCACAATCGACCCCGAGTGCGGAAGACCAAGAGAGCGTCGAGCGGCGTTTGCGAGAAACCAATCTTTCCCTCACGCAACTCCGCCAGCAACTTAACACCAGCACTGACCGATGGCAGCGCTGGGGAGCCGAAGTAAAGGCTCAAGCCACAAACTGGACCAAACAATCCACTTGTCCACTTTGCGGCTACAATCATCAAAGTCCCGCACAACTTCGTTCCGCAATTGATGATGTTTTGTCGCGGCAACCATCGGCCGATACAGATACGGCAAGCCGAGGTCTTTTGGTCCGGCTCTTCACCGTCCCAATTAATCTGGCCTTGATCCAACCACCCGGCATCAAACACTTGCTTGAGCTTTGCGATGTCAAACGGCTGCTTGCGCCACCGACCCATGTTCCACTGCTGCAAGACCAGATGCACAACACTGCCATAGTGCAATGCACCGGTCTTCGGTTTCGTGATCTTCAGCACATACCGGAAGAAGAACTTGAGCCGGCATTGAAGCCAGCAGTTCAACCGTGAGGCTGAGACCGTTTTTTGGAGCGTTGAGACTGGCACCGGTTCACTGCTGCCAACGCTCGGTTCGACCAGGGCAATCATCGGGCACCTGCTTTCTGGAACCGTTGGCCCCGAGGTTTGCTTTGCCCGGTCTGTTCGAGCAGTTCTTCGATGAGACCTGACGCTTCGAGCTTGTTGAGAGCTTTGACGCCTTTGCCGAAGCGGTCTTGAGCGAGTTGATCGACCTTGGCTTTATCCAGCTTGTTCTCGTCGGTAATCTTGAGAATCAGGTCGCGCTGTTTATCGGAACAAGCCCATTTGTCGTCCTGGGGCTTGTGATGGCCATTCCCGTTGCCATTCCCATTCGTGTGGCCGTTTCCGTTGCTGTTCGTCCCAGGCAGATAACCGATTTGCTGAATGTTGCTGTCGACGCTGTTTTGGAGCACGTCGTAGAGCCGGGCACTTTCCTGTTCCGCCTGCGATACGTCTGCGAGTTCGGATTTGAGGGTGACGCTAAACTGGTGCGATGAATAACCGGGTAGGCCGATTTTCTTGGAGTAGTTTGCTTCGAGTGTGATCATGGTGTTTTTCCTTTCTTTGGTTGTTTGAGTTTTGAGGTGAGAGCTAACGATCCGGCTGATGTAGGGAGCCGGGGCGGAGGAACGGGAGGGGTCGCTAGTTGGTTTAGCAACTGAACAACCCCTCCCGTTCCAAATGAAAATGCCGAGATTCAACAAGTGAAGCCCGGCAGCAAATAATTATACCAGCAATGGAGGCGCTAACGCAGGAGGGGTGGGGAACGGGTGGGGCGAGCGAGATTTAGGAACCTCACATTTTTATTTTCACATTATACGCAGCGCAAATTAGATCCAATTCGTTTGCAGCGTTTTCCAAAGGTTTAAGCGCACGGTCAGCGTCTTCGGATGTGGTAAAAACACACGTTGGATGCAAAAAACCCCTCAATACGCCGCGCCAGCCTGTAATGCTTTTCATGTATTCTTGGGAAGCGCGTAACGATTGACAATATTTGGTGAAGGCGATGCGAAAGTCTGCGGGGCAATTGCTGATATCGATGTTGTCCAAATCGCTATTCATTTTGGCTATGCAGGTTTCTTGATCTCCCTTTACGCCGGCTAACATCGGATTTTTCATGAGCTGGGCGGCAGAATCTTTGAACTCGTCGGTGATGGCTTGCATCTGATCCACTACCCTCTGAATTGCTGCCTTGTTTGCTTGTGCCTCCCGTTTGCTGGAGTGGGTGCTGTTCGTTGGGGAATTGGTTTCACATCCCGCCAAGAGCATGGCCACAAAAGCCAAAATAAACGCAGCCGCATTCATCTGCTCCAGGTCCGCGTAAAAATAAAATTCAACATTTTACAGCGCTCCCCATTTCATTGCTTTTTAAAGGTCGAATCGATTTTATACCCTTTGAGCACCTTAAAACCTTTTGCCCACTCCTTGTTGTCGTGATCCTTGTCACCGTTGAATTCGATATTGGGAATGTTTTTGGCCTTTGGTTCCCATGCGGTGTCGAAGGTTCCTGTGATGGTGTAGGATTCGAGGCCGGCCAACCCATTGTCTGGAACTGCAATTATCGCTGGGGAGGTGGCGCAAAAGATTTTCTGGGAGGCGTATACGGTTTTTGTCCCACTGGAATATTTTAAGACAAGGGTAAATTTGACGCCAGAAAACACGAAATACTGACATTTGCCAGCCAACGTGAACTTGATCTCATCGCTGGAAAGCCAATGGCTAATTGTTTCGGCACGCATTTCAACCGGATCATCAAAGAAGATTCCAGCAGAACAAATTCTGGAGGCGAGCAAGAGAGAAAATAAAAACAACGCGCACTTTTTCACGATAGGGCCTTTCTTTTTGGGGTTCTGGTTGCTGTCAGTTATCAACCCTAATCCCGCTGCTTGAGGTTGCGCAAGCAGAATATCCCACTTGTGGGACGTGAATCATTCCAAGATTCCGGTTATGGCTGACCGGCTCGCAAAACAACTCGCTAAATTTCTCCGAAAGCAGCGTGGTGATCTGACGTTCAAACAATTCTCCCGCAAGGTTGGTGTCAGCGATTCGACCCTGCACCGGATGGAGATGGCGGAGCAGAACGTGACGCTGAAAACCCTGGAGCAAATCTGTGACCGATTGAAGTGCAGCGTCGCGGATGTGTTTGGTGAATAATCTTTTATTCATCCCATTTGTGGGACTTTGTGGTTGACCCGTGGTTGGCCTTATCAAAAGATGGCAGGCATGAATCTTTGCCGGCTCCGGGATTTTAGTTTAGGGACAATTGCTGGCTTTCTCATTCTCCTCTCCTGTGGCTGTGGATCGGGTTCTCCATCTGCCACCAACGCTGCTAAGACAGATTCTGACGCATTTGCAGAGCTCAAGGCCGAGGCTAAACAAGGCATTCCCAAAGCCCAATGCTCCGTTGGTAAAATGATCTACAGCGGTGAAGGTGTGCCAAAAGATGAAGTGGAGGCGTTTTACTGGATGCGGAAAGCAGCGGGCAAAGGTCTGGTTGAGGCACAGGCTTTCCTCGGTTTCATGTGTTTGGATTGCGAGGGTCCACAACGGGACAACGTCGAGGCTTTCCGGTGGTTCAATAAAGCAGCTGCCCAAGGTCACGCCCCGGCCCAATACGCAGTGGGCTCGATGTATTCCACCGGCAAAGGGACGGCCAAAGACAACATTTTAGCTTACAAATGGCTCAAGCTCGCAGCGGATCAGGGGTATCAGGCAACGAATATGGCTGCGTTTATCAGCACCTTGACGGCAGCTGAACTTGCTAAAGCCGTGGAGTTGGCGGGCAGTTTCCAGATCAGCAAGACGACCTGGGGCGATGAGCCTTCGTGGTCGTGCAAGCAACCATTCGCCTGTGAACCTGAAATATGCAGTGGGACCGGGTTTTTCATCACGGACGACGGGTATTTGATAACGAACCACCACCTCGTCAAGAACGCCGGCAAAGTCTTTCTGGTCACATCTGCTGGGACCATAGCGGCTGAGGTGGTGAAGGTAGATGTCGTCACGGATTTGGCGTTGTTGAAAGCTACAGGTCAATTCACAGCATTGCCAATTGCCGATAGCCGGAATGTTAAACTTGGCAGCCCTGTGATGACCGTTGGCTATCCGATGCCTCCGGTAATGGGTTATTCTCCCAAGTTTGCGAAGGGGGACGTCGCGGCGTTGGCAGATGGGGCTGACAATCCTTTGAGGTTTCAGATCAGCGTCCCGATTCAGCCAGGGAATTCAGGAGGCGCGTTGTTAGATGAATGCGGCAATGTCGTGGGGGTTGTGAATGCCAAGATTAATGTGGAGACGGCTTTTGAATCGAGCGGACAACTGCCGGAAAATGTGAATTACGCGATCAAGAGCCGCTGTGTATTGAGCTTTTTGGAATCAGTGCCGGAGGTGAAGCTCAGACCCATCAACCTGCAAGAAAAACGGGTGGCAGAGATTGCAAGCCGAGCTGAGCAGTCATCGGTGTTAATCCTCGTTTATGGGAAATGACGTTCCAATAGTTAACTTGTTGCTTGGTCCTACGCATTTGCTTTGTCCTTCCATTTCTTATAATGATATGCTTTAATACTATTCACTATGAGTAATCTATTGAATCTGACATCGGCTCAACTCATCAAAGCCGCAAACATCAAGGACCGCATTGAATCATTGACTAAAGAACTGAATGGCCTGCTCGGTTCATCAGCTCCCGTAGCCAAAGCTGCTAAAACAGCCAAGAAGCGGGGAATGAGTGCTGCTGGTCGTGCTGCTGTTTCCGCCGCTGCTAAACTTCGTTGGGCTAAAATTAATGCAGCCAAAGCCAAACCAGGTTTTGTTAAAGCAACCGTCAAAGCTGTGGTTGCCGCTAAACCTGCAAAGAAGAAGTTCGTGATGAGTGCCGCTGCTAAAGCCAAGATCAGTGCTGCGGCTAAGGCTCGTTGGGCGAAGATCAAGGCTGCGAAGAAGTAATTTGTGGGGAAATATTAAAGGCACTCTTTTAGCGTGCTGAGGGCCGGCGTGATGGATCAGACGGAATTCAAATTCATTCCGTTCGTGGTCTCCTTATGTTGAGTGTCTTTTTGTACCCGGCAGTTCAACTCAGAGGATTCCAAAACTCAACATTAACAGAAGTGTCGGTTGGAGGCATAGCTCCCGCTGTTCGGGCATAATGTTCAATTTGTCCAGTTGAAGAACACCAATAGTTGTCTGGATACGGCAGCACGTCACTTAAACTTTTGTTGCATACAGGACACAAAAGATCGTGCTTCAAGCGCTGGAAGTTTTTTCCTGAATATCGTTCCTCGTCTGGACTTACAGCAAATATTGCTCCACAACCAGGACAGATAAACAAAGTGTCACCCTCGTAGAAATCAGAGACTGAAAAAAACAATTCCACACTTTCGCCGCTCTCGCAACAAACTATGTCTTTCCAGCAAGGACGATTTACTTTCTTCATGGCAGTGTAGTCGCTGTTCCATTTCGGATGATGGTGTTTAAAGTTCCCGGCAACCTAATAGACGGCGCTGTTAGTGTATCAGCCGCAAAAGGAAGTGGGCCAACAGTAGATTGAACCGTTGGTAAACTAATTTGATAGTTTAACCCCGGGTTGTATTGCACCTGCAATAACGTTGGTGCCGCTCCACCTGAATTGTGCGCCATATATTCGGCAATGGCACCTTCGGAAGTATTATTTACGTAAACTCCACCTCCTCCGAGACGACCGGCTTGTGATTCTCGGAAGCCGTTCGCTAAGATGGATCCAACATTCTCTGGGTTCGTTGCATGATAACCGATTTGAAGTTCATTGTTTGCGGCTACGATACTTCGTTCCCCTCCAATGAGCGCTTCTCCTATCCGCCCCACAGGGATCATTGAGACGGCCGTTAGTGCCACGATTCGGCCAACATCCATACGGGTTGTTTCTTGTGCGATAATGCTAGAATAATTAATGATTCCACCCGCTGAATCCGCTGGATTAAAGGTAATGCCACCATTGCCATAATTCACCGGTCCCATCAACGCGTTGCCTATTGAACTATAGGTTTGGTTCAACCATGAACTGAAGCTGGACCCACCTATTGCACCAAGCCCAAACGGGTCAATCAAGCTTACCGGATTTCCATCTGCATAGGCATAATGGTTAAGTCCTCCGCCAAAGCCTGACGGGTCGGCGCTGATAAACCTGCACAGGTAAGGGTTGTAATAGCGCGCCTGCATGTAGAGCAGGCCATTCGGGTCGGTTTGGACGCCGTAGCGTCCATTAAACATAAACGGGGTGTCATTAGTGCCGGTCCGATAGGTGGTCAGTCCGTAGGTGCTGTATTCATTCCGATCTGTGACAAGACCGCTATCCTCCGATAGCGCCACGGTCGAACCACGGTAATCAAAATGATATGTAAGTGTATTGGTTGAAGTAGATAATTCAGTAACTTGATACAACAAGCCTGCGCCGTAAATATAGTAGTTGGTGACACCACCTTTAATCCGCATCAAAACCTGAGGTATTTTGGCATTAGGATTTACAACAAATAAAGTTGAGTTGGTGCCAATAATGATGCCAATGCGATTGTTGATGCTGTCGTAAGAATTGGTGACACCACCGGCGTTTGATAGCCGATTTCGCCCATCAAAGGCGTAGGAACCAAAAGTGTTGTCAAACAAAGGTGCAAATGTCAGGTTGCCATTAGCATCACTCGTTACGTTCGCACCGTTTACGGTCGCCAGACGATTATCATCGTCGTAAGTCATCGTCCGCGTTGGCACCGTGGTCGTGTGCGGCAATGGTGCGACAAATTCCCAATTCATGCTGCCGGAATTCGTCCAGTTAAACTTGAAAATGGCAATTGGCAAACTGTTAGACATCTGCTCCATGATGTTGGTCGCTTGTCCCGCCACATCGTAGCCTATTGATCGGTATGACCCATTGGGACGGATAATCGCGGTGACACGACCGGCCAAGTCGTAGCTAATTGATGTTTTACGCTGCACCCAATCGGTCACATTGGTTAGGTGGTTGTTGCTGTCGTAGCTGTAATAAACATTCTTGCCGCCAGGATAAATCAGGTTGGTCAAGTTGCCATTGGCGTCATAACGATATTGAATGAGATTGCCAAAAACATCGCGGTAGCTGGAAACGTGATTGTAAGCGTCGTAATTCCACGTATTCGTGAGGCCATTTTCCCTCACGCTCGTCCGGTTATTGTTGGCATCGTAGCCGTAGTAAGTTGTCCCAATGCTATCGGCACGGGTGGCTAGGCGACCTTTGCCATCGTAATCAAGCGAAGTGTTCTGGTTGGCCGCATCTTTTACGGCTGCAACAAGACCCTGATGATTGAAACTCACAGCGGTGCTGCGGCCAAGTGGCGTAATGGTGTTGGTAAGGCGATTTGCGCCGTCGAACTGAAACTGCCATTGTTTACCATTCCGATTTGTAAGAATGATTTGATTGCCAGCAGCATCATACGTTCGCGTGGAAAAATGGTTTGCTCCGTCGGTAAGCTTCAAAAGTTTTCCGCGTTTGTCGAACAATTGACTAGTCACTTCCTGTGCTGCATTTGTGCGAGCGATGTTGCGACCAACTGCGTCATATCCGAAATTTAAATTGCGCTGCAATGAGTCGGCGGCTGAAATTAAACGGCCAGCTGCATCGTTCGTATAAAGCATTGATTGCTGGAGTGGGTTGACCGTCTTGATCAGCCAGTCGCGCGAGTCGTAGGAATTGGTAACAATCGGTGTGCCTTGGGCAGTGGCAGGCAGTGTAGTTTTAAGCAGATGTCGAGTTGCGCTCCAAGTATTACTGGATGTATTACCACGCGGGTCGGTGACGCTAGCCGCATTACCAACGGCATCAAAACCAACTTTCATGGTAATATTTGTTGGGGCAACCGTATTGGTCAAATCACGTCGAGCATTGTAATAATAGCTGGTGACGTTGCCGTTGCCATCCGTGTGACTGCTCGGATCGCCAATGGTATTGTTGACAAAACTTTCACTGCCAAGACTGTTTGGATAAATAATACTATTTAAACTGCCGTTATTGTCATAACCGTAGGTTGTGGCATTGCCTCCTGCATCGGTGCTGGTATGAAGCGTGCCATCCGTGTTGAAAGCGTAATTGACCCAATCGCCAGCGCCGTTTGTCGTTCCCGTCAATGAGAATTGGGCATTGTAACCGAATGTGCTTGGATTGCCGCGCGGATCAACAGAGCGAATTAGGTTGTTTTGGCCGTCGAAAACAAATTGATTTGTATAGCCAAGCGGGTCAACGGAGTAGATGACATTGTTGTTGCCGTCATAAATAAACTGATTTGTTTCGTTTAATGGTGAAACCGTGGCGATAATATGGTTTTGCCCGTCGTAATAAGTTCCAGTCATGTTTCCAAGTTGGTCTCTTACGCCAACCAAACGACCTTGATCGTCGTAAATGAAGACGCGTTGCCCTCCTGCTGGGTCTTGCTCGACAGTCTGCCAACCAGACCAGAATATCTGCCACAGCTTGTTCGTATCGCCTAGCGTGTATTGAGACGTTACGCGGCCAAAACTGTTATATATATTGCTTGCTACCAATTGGTTGTTGGCATTGTAGGTTGCAGTAATCTGATGATTGGTGTCGCATATGAAAGTGCTGGTTTTACCTTCCAGATCAGTCACTGAAGTCAAATCGCTTCCGTTGTAGCCGAATGAAACCGAACGTGTGCCATCTGAAACAGATGCAAGCCGTGACGGTGTGCCTGAATAGTTGAACGTCATCGTTCTGTTTTTCCAGTCTTTGACCGTGCTGACCCAATTGCTGGCATTATAAGCAAGTTTCAAAGATTGGCTGTATTGATCAACGATATTGGTGCAATATCCTAGGCTGTTAAATTGAAAGGTATTCCCATGTCGTTCCTGAAGGTTATATGCAGTGCCGTTTTGAGTCAGCGTCATTGTGCAGTTGGCTGGCGGAGTAAAGCTTCCATCCGGCTGCTTAATGAACTGAAGTGTGTCTTTACCAAGTGTAACCGACACAGCCTTGGCTGTTAGCTGATCTATGCCCCACTTAGCAATCAGTGCCGTGACCATCCAGTTTTTAGAATCAGCTTGGTTTGGATTGTAAACTCCAAGTGCAGCTGTCATTGCGGTAATTATTGACGCACATTGAGCCGGTGTTGTTCCGCCCAAGCCGGCCTGCGGTGAACTAATTACAGCGGTCTTTAGAAAATAATTATGAAGCCAACCGGGAGCCATGCCTGCCAAATTACTGTTTCGTCGACTGCTACTGTAATAATGCCCTAGTTTTAATCCACGCGGCTCAGCTTGTCCCAAAGTCATGTCCTCGCTTTCCAGTTGGAACGTCCCGTCAGCCATATTAACGGGATCCGCGCCGAATGGGTTATATGTAAATGCCGGGACAGAACAATAATATTGCGGTTGAGAATAGCCATAGTAATTGATCGAATATGGATTCACACTGGCGTTCAAGGAAGAAACATAGCCGCCGTAATGAATTCCAGAACTGTCACCGATAATCATGCTAACATTGCCGCTGCCTCCTGATTTACGACATAACAGGCCGAATCCAGTCCAACTACCACTGCCGGCAAGTTGAATGCTTCCGTTTTGCGGCAACAACACACTGTAACCCTGACTGATGAAGGCAGAATTGATGTTGTTTAATGTGCTGGCGCTATAACCGGTGAGGCTGCTCTGTATGGTTGACCAGTTGGTGCTATTGGCCAGATAAACCGCCTGGCTGTTTGTGTTTGCAAGTTGAAGCATTTTTACCGTCGATGCACCGACCAAGTTTGTGGATTGCAGTTGCTCAATCATGCCATGCTCCATAGCACTGCCAAAATATGAAAGAACATCTACCCATTTTGCCGTAGTGTCATTCCAACTTTGGGTCGAACTGGAAATAACATTTAACGCGGTCATGTAGACATCAATATAATATCCAAAGCCCGATTCTTGCCCCATGCGTCCCATACGTAAGGCATAATGAGGTAGAACGTTTTGTTGAGATGCCAGTAGATTCGCTGTTGATCCCACCTGTAGTTGCCAATTCAGCCCCATAATGTTCAGGGTTTCAGTCAACACTTGTCGAGAGGTGTCAGACAATCCTTGCTGCCGATATGCCTCCAATATTTGTTGCCGTTTTTGTAGCCAACCCCAGTCAGGGTCATACGCATATAACAAGGCGTAGTTAGCACTCGAAGCCTGATACTGCTTGGCAACGGACATTCCGAATGTTCCGCGAATAAATGTGTTGTTATTTGTATCCCAACTTCCGACGGGGTAATATGAACTGATGGTGACATTAAATTGACCGCTGCCGCCGCCAGTGTTGGTTTGAATCATCAATGAGTCATCCAACCAAAGCTGAGCAAGGCCATTGTTGCTTACAGTTAAAGATAATCTTTGGCCCTGTAATTGAGGCGTATAGATACTCCATTTACAGTTGGCATCCCGGAGTGCAACGGACAAGGTATACATCATGTTCGTTGGCTGATTTGCCCAGCTGACTACCGGCATTGTGCCGTTCAGGTTTGTGACTGGAAAGAGCAATGTCTGGCTCAAAACTATATTTGTAGATGGGATAATATATTGCCCACCTAAAATCTGTCCGACACTGGCGTTAGGATAGTTATTCTGCAAATAGCCCAACAGATTGCTGGTGTAGCCTGCTAAGGTGCCACGCAAAGCCGCTTCATTTAACCCACTGATATAATTATTGGTTAACGTCCCGCCTGCCGCGCTCATCAGTGTGTTGCTATTGAATCCGGTTGCCGATGGAAGATTGATGGTATTGCTAATCGGTTGACACAACTTAAACGATGGATCGAGATAATAATTTGTCCCGGCGATTGGAAGCGTCACCCAAACACGCTGAAATGCAAATGTGTTATTGTCGAAGTTATATGCATCTGCCGGATAAAACCTCAAGCTCTTGAATAAATAATTCAAATAGGCGCTCGTCGTGACCCAGTTTGTGTTATCCATGCTCAATCCGAGCCAATGGCGAAGATCCCGCTGACTACCATCAGGATTGTCATACGGCAATAGCATCCAACCAAATTCATAGTTGGGATTGAAACCCGATGCTTTCAACAAAGCCACAAGCAGGGCACATTGGTCAAAATCGTTGCCACTTTTTTCAAGCAACGTCAATTGGGCACCCTTTTTTGAACCAAAATAGAGGATGTAACGGATGTGGTCGTGAACATAGTTGTAAATCTTTACAGGATCATGCTGCAAACCATCTGCCAATTCCTGAATCTCTGGAGTGATGGCCTCGGCAATATTTGGTGGAGCCGGGACCCCCATTGAAGAAAACTTTGGCTGTGCCCAACTTGATTCGCTATCGGTCGTTTCGTTGGTCAATGTCGAGAAGTCAGGGCAGTCCACGAGAAACCAACCTGAATTTGTTATTACTTGTGCGTGGCAAACTATTGTCGCAGTCAAGAACCCTAAAATCAAAAAACGCAGTGTCTTCATGTTGTTTATCCCTTTGATTATTGCGAAACCGAAAGCACATTGCCCTCATTATCCAAATTTATCGAACCGCTTCTAGCACCGGAAACCTGATTCAGCCAGTCTGCCGATGTGTAACCATAGTTGGAGCGCGTTGATGAACTGCTACCCATGCTAGCCAACGGATCAAGATTTAACATTACTGACCAACCGTCTGGAATACCATCGCCGTCGGTGTCAGGGTTGTTGGGATCGGTGTGGCTGACGAGGTTTTCGAAGGCGTCGGTGAGACCGTCTCCGTCGGTATCAGTTGTAAGGCCGAGGCGATATAATTCCATCTGGTCGGAGCGGCCGGTAAGCGTGAGGTTGGTCTGGCCCGGAACGCAACGCATTACCCATTGCCAAGCACTGGGGACAAGATTGGTGGTGGCGAATAAATCATAAACGCCGTTGGTGACATTCCACGGCGGATGAATCAGCAAAGTAACGTTCATGCCGCTTCCGGTGTTGGTGGTACCGATCACTTCAAGCCAGAGGTCGTTGGTGGTAGGAATCTGATAGTTGCTGGACCAACCACCGCCGCCATTCGTACCGCCCCCACCTTCTCCGGGCGACGGAACATCCATGCCCAATGACATCATCATGGTGCGCTCAAACTGGGTTTCCTGAATTTGCTCAATCAAGTCCGCTACAGCATTCCCTAAACGATCCACAGCAGAAACGGTCAAGCTGCTGGTCGTGGCTTGCGTCAGGTTCAAGCGCCGCGTATTCAGGGCTACCTGGCCACCAGTATCATCCACCAAAAACTGGTTTTCGGTGATAGCATAGATTGGCACGACCCGATTCATTGGCGGACAAGGTAATGGTGCCATGACCCCAGATGCTTCCACCCACCAAAACGTTCCTCCTCTAGGCAGGTCTTCGATTGCCACGGGTTCCAAGCCCATTGCGTCGGCGGTGATCTGGACGATGGAATCTGGCGCGGGCGTAAGCGTACCTTGGATGAGGCTGTTCAACTGTGCGCGGGCGGCGAGGCAGATGATGACTGCGACGGAGAGACCCAGAACTGATGTTTTTACCCAAGATTTCATTTATGCCTTTCCTTAAACGAGTTGCATCGTTTCTAGCAGAGCCGAAGGTTGCATTAAAGGAAATTAAACGGTTCTCTTCATTTATAATCTGCGCTGCAATTGATTGTTGGGGCTGCTTATGGAATGGGCGAGATGCAGCCAAATCTTGCGGAAGAAGGGTTGGGTAGATTTCAATACACGAGCCGGAAGAATAAGGGGTTCAGAGCCGATGTTATGGTGCAGCTTACATTTGTCCCAGCATCAAAGACATTATAGTTGGTTGTCCATGTCGTCAGGTTTGAACTTTGAAGAAGCTTCCAATTCGTCCAGCCAGATGGCCAGAACACGGAGGTGTTTGAATTTGTGTTATTGATGGCAAGGATCGGCACACTGAATGAAACGGAAAGCGTATTGCCATTCAGAGTTCCGCTGATTAAATCCGGCTGACCGTCGCCATTGACATCGGCTGTGGTGGTGATGTCTGGAGGGGTCCAAACTACGATGACACCTCCAAAAAAACCGTCATTATAAAATTCAAATCCACCACTTCCATTGTTGGTGAGTGTGATCAATTCGGTAAAAAACATCATGCTGATAACCAGATCAAGCTTGCCATCACCATTCGCATCCCACAGCCAAACTGATGTGGGATAATTATTCAACGCATAATTTCCCATATTCAGGTTTGTGGACAAAACAAATGTGCCGGATCCGTTGTTTGTTAATAATGAAACCGTGTTGTCGCCGGAATTCGCACAAATCAAATCCTCCTTACCATCTCCATTGACGTCACCGGCGGCGATTGATCTTGGTCCACTGCCAACGATTGGGGAAGAGGCGAGCGTAAACTTGCCATTCCCAGCATTGGTTAAAACCGAAAGCGTATTTCCATCGCTAAAAATACCGCCACTGCCGTAATTTGCGCAGATAATATCTGGCTTGCCATCGCCGTTCACGTCTACTACCAGAGGCGAAACAGGGTTGTTGCCAACAGTGTAATTAACGGCAGGTGCATAAGCTGTTTGACCAGATGTTCTATGCAGAACCGCAAGGAACAGCATGCCAACTAAATAAAACTTCTGAAGCGCCGGCATTGCGGGAAAACGCTGTAGTATTAATAGTCTAATAAGTTGCATGCCCATCTCTGTGCCGTTGTGGCTTTTAATTGGTGAATCTGCCGCCATCAAAACACTTTCGATCTTGAGTAGAACACCTCAGGAAAATCCGTTCAAGGCTAATTTGTTGATATTGAACAAGCTGCGTTAATGTTCGGGATTCAGTTTGTTGTGCAAGCCCATCCTCAAGCCCTAAAACCTGGAAACGGAACCGAAATCAGCCGGCAAAGTCTGATTCAACCCCACGTTCTTCCAACCCCTCACTCCACTTCGCTCATCAATCCTCAGATCGTTCCTAATCTTACGCCAAACTGCTCTTGAACTATAGGAACGACCATGGCCCATATTCAGTTCTTTTGATGTCCGGCGATCTCCCCACCAAATCTAGAAAATAAATCAAAAACGACCCGACACATCAATTCAGCAGGCCTCACGATTTGCTTCTTTACCTTATTATGAACAAGTCTACCAGAAATTCGAAAACTGACCCCCATTTCTGTTGTTGTTTGGTCCTTTACCTTATTATGAACAAGTCTATTGGAAACTCTTAATCTGACCTCTTCGTTTTTTTCTTTTCTGGCCCTGTTTGATTACGGATAACACTGGCTACTGATTTTGATTAAGAAGTTGATACATTTGACATTGTTTTATTAAAACCTTTTGGGTACCTGAGCTTGTTTGATGATCGGAATGTTAAAGATACGAACTTCCGGCCATCTTCTATACATTTGCCAAGTATATGGAACATACCCCATAACTATTTATATCAATGGTAAACATACAATAACCACAAAGCTGGAACTATAGATAAGGCTGTTACTGTATGTTTTGCCATTCCTGAAGCCCTAATGCCGTTTTTAGCTTTCCAAGGTCCAATCCGCTCCAGTGAATGGTTGGTATGGGAAACTCGCCATAAACAGGCTCCAGGGCTCGTTTACAGGCCAAAGATTTAAAAGATAGCCAGATCATCGCGCAGTCCTAGTTTTGGCCAAGTACTTCAGAGGTTGAAAAGCCTATATCTTTCCAGCCTTGTTGACGCTTATTCTGATCGTTTGGCAAATCTGTTCTTAAACCAACTCCGAATGCCTGCCTCATCATGTCTTTCATCATTTCTTTGAAGTCGGCACGGTTAATGGGGTTGAGGTTTCGTTGCTGGGATAGATTACAGAACATCGTATAGGCCTGCGTTACTGTAAGAATTGACCCTGGCCTCTTCTCTAGCATCGATTCTATAAACACTCGGCCTAGGCGTTCTGGCAGTTCTGGGCCTTCCTTGCGCTGATTCGGGGAGGTGGCGCTGAAGAACGACTCATCAGCGGCTAAAATCGATTTGGCTCGCTGGATTATGAGTTTGGTAATGGCGTCAGATCGGAATTTGCTGAACAGATTGAAAAGTTGCACGTCTTGGGGCATTTCTTGGGCACATTTCAATAGCAGGGCTCGGATGTAGTTTTGAAGTTTCTCTGGGCTAGTGGTCTTGTAGATGCCGTCTGAATCCTTAAAATACCACTGCATCTCGGGCTCATAATAAACAACTGAGTGGCCGAGCTTGCTGTCCCCTCTTAAAATACCGGCAAAGAAGTCCAAATTGATGTCCAAAGGCGTCACGGCATCGAAACCATTTACTAGAGGCTGCCTAAGCTCAAGGAATGGACAATTGTATGTTTTAGTCTGCTCCGGGTACTTGTAGGAAAACCACTCTGCCGGCGTCTTGAGCTTTGGGGGATACTGAGGCTGGCCAAATGTAAACTCTGGGGTCTGGTAGTTGTTCAGCTCTTGTCTAGGCATTCTGTAGGCGTTTATGTCGTTTAATTCAGTCCTTGGGTATTCTTTTGTTGCCATATTAACATCTCGTCGTCGGTTGGGGCTTTGGTAGGGGTAGCGGGGATGGTTCTGAGGAAGTTCAAGATCCATTCTGATTCACCCCAGAGCTTACGTGCCTGTTCTAGTTGTTCGAGGCGCTTTACGTAGGGGTTGTTGTCATCCGGAAATTTAGACATGGGGATTATCTGGTCTGCTTGTCTTCCAATTCCTGTAAGCGGAGCACAAGGGCCATCTCTTTAATGAAGGCGCTGCTGATGTTTGGGTAATTCGGGTGCTTCAACAGCATCAGGTCTAGTTTAGCCTCGGCAACCTCTCTGCTGTAGGCGTCTTGATTGGATTCGTTCATAAAATTGTCAGTGGATGGGTTTCATCTTTTCGAATTTCAATTGGTATGAATTTCCCATCGATTTGCTCACTTTTGCGTTCTGATCTTCCCAGTCAAAAAGAAAGCTCTGATTTGACCAGTGATAATTCTCCCACCCCTATAGGAGATATAGGGGGTGGGAGGATCATAACTCACGGGATATTCCCAGTTCCTTGTGCTGGGATTATTGGGGTGCGGATCGATGGGAAAATCACTCTCATAATGTCTTCTTTCCCTGATCTGAATGGTTCGGCAGATGGTAATGGCCCTGACTGTTTCTCACGCAGGCATCCAATACCACCGCTGGATTTACCACCTCTAGCTGACGAGAAAGCAGCACTTTGGCTCGCTTTCCTGTGCGTGGAATCGGGATTTCAAACAACTCGTCGCTATCCAACAGATCAGCAATCAAATCGCTTACCAGATTCCTACCAAGTCCATTCTGGCGACAAACTTTAACCAAATCATCCTTGGCTATCAGTGCATCCTGAGGGACATGCTTCAATACATCCGCAGCATTCTTCCCGTTGTTCACCTGCAATGCCTCGGCCTCACCAATGGCCATCTCGTTCCAGCAAATCGTGTCCGGCTTCTTGCTGTGCCCGATGTATTTCTGGAAGCTCAGACTCTTCCCATCTGCTGTTTTCCATTTCAATCGGGCACCACGTTTAGCCGCAATCAATTCATACACATTTTCTATATCTGTCTTGCGCAGAGCCAACATACCACGGCAAAAGTTGATCCATTCCGCTGAGCCGGCACCCAAATATGAAGCATCGGTCATCTGCTTCTCCGGGTCTTTGGTGACCTTGTTGGTATGGTGGATGATAACGCCCCCGCAGTTATGTTTTTTTAGCAAGGGAGCCAGATCGTTGCGTAGGAACTTGCCCACGTCTTTCTGGCTGTTCATATCCCCGCCGATGTACGCCAAGGCCGGATCCAACCACAGCAAATCGGGCTTGTTGTCTGTTAACAGAGGATCCAACACCTCACTGCACAGATCACCGCCGGTTTTGCTGCTTTCCTGATAAACGAGGATATTTTTACTTGCGGCAACCTGTTCGGCCTCGGTCAGATTGAGGCCGTTGAACACGCCAAACTTCATTTCTGCTAAGTCCCCATCATCATTTTCGGCCTGTATCAACAGCGACTTGATGGGGCGGGCAGGTTCAAGACCGAAGACCGGTTGACCCAAACCCCACTTGATCATCAACTGCATGGCCAAGGAGCTTTTGCCTAAACCCGTAGCTCCGACGAGCAGCAAACCACCACCACGACAGAGAAAGCGGTGTTTAAGCAACTCGCCGGGGTCGTTCATGACGGGTCTGGCGAACTTGTCTAGGGTTCTGGCTCTGGGTGTTGAAGTGGGCGACAACGTAGGCTGGATATATTCATGGGTAGCGGCCAACGGTGCGGCGACTGAAGACAAACCGGCACGGATGCTGGAAGTGTCATTTACGATGGGACTGACAATATTATTATTCATGGAATTAAACCTTTGAGGAGTGGTTGTTGTTGAAGACCAGCCTCCCCTCGATGCTGGTTGAAATCGCACAGATCTTTTACACAACTGCCGGCCGCGAATTCAAAGGCACGGAAGTTAAAGAAATCTACATGTTTGGCCCCGGCTTTATACAATTGGTTCTCCCAACGCTCAGCCGCATCAACGCCAGGTTTGTCTTGATGCGGGAAGATTCTGACCTTCTTGCCTTTGAAGAAATCGACTGAATTTGGATCAATCTCACAACTGCTGGTCAACATCGCCACCGGTCCCACCCAACCACACATACCCTCTTCCTTGATGATTTGGTGCAGGGCCAGGAAATCAGGCAGACCTTCTGGGGCGGAACTCACCGAGGACGACCAGTACGTTGAGCACGACTACACTGCCGAATACGGGGGTCAAAAGCTGATGGTTGAGGTTGGTCATCGCAAGATCGGTAAGGAATGGGAAGCATACATTGTTGACTTCCATTCTGTCGGCACCGCTGATGCTGCGGCAGTCGAAGCGTAATCCAAGTGCACAGGGCCGGGGAGGTTTACATCCTTCCCGGCCCCCTTTTTTATGAATACTATTTCCACCACACCAGCCATCAAGATTTCCACGGTGTTCAGCAAGCCCATCCCAAAGATTCCAGGGCTCCCGGCGATTGCTAGCGGCGACGCAATCATTAACGACAAGACCATCACCAAACCTACCGAGTTGGTTGAGGGGGTTTTGCATAAAGGCACCAAGGGCGTTCTGGCAAGTGTGAGCAAAGCCGGCAAGACCTGGCTCCTGCTCTACATGGCTTTGTGCATAGCAACTGGCAGGAAGTTTCTGCGATGGAATACAACACGGGGCAAAGTGCTGTTTATCAATCTCGAAATCCAGACAGCGTTCATCAAGGAGCGATTGCAGACATTGATGGATCGGCTGGGACTGAAAGATAGCGGTGATCTGGACTTTTGGAACATTCGGGGCAAGACGGCTGACTTCGAGGCTTTGGTGGCAAACATCATCAAAGCGGCTGAAGGCAAGGGCTATTCCTTAATCGTCCTTGATCCGATCTACAAGATGATGGGTGGGAAGTCGGAGAACGGAGCGGGCGGTGTGGCTGTGCTTTGCAATCAGCTCGAACGATTGGCGGAGAAAACTGGTGCCGCTGTGGTTTACTCGCATCACTTCGCTAAAGGCAACCCGAAGAAGAAAACTGCGATGGACCGGATGAGCGGCAGCGGGGTGTTTGCCAGGGATGCTGATTCCATCTTAACCCTCACGGAACACGCCGAGACGGGTTGCTACACCGTCGAAATGATTCTGCGCAACCTTCCCCAGCAGCAGTCATTCGTTGTGGGATGGGAGTATCCGGTCATGGTGGTACGCGAAGATTTGGATCCGGAGGACGTGCAGCTAGACAAGGACGAACCGCTTGATACGGATGAAGGCTTGTTGCATTTGCTAAAGAATAAACCGTTGTGCTCAGGTCAATGGCAGGCTGAAGCGCTCGGCCTTGGCGTATCCCGTGCCACGTTCTACAGGATTAAGGCTGAACTTAAGTGCAGGGGCTTCGTGCAATTCGATCCTGAAAGCAAGACGTGGAGCTTGGTGGTAAATGATGAGGCGTCTCACGATGAGACTTGTGAGACCGGTGAGACTGAGACTGGCGGCGAGGCGACGGCAGGTGCGGAGGTGGCGGCAGGCGGCTAAACCCGCCGACGTGAAATGAAAAAATCGATTTGCGCCGTCTTAATTTTTGAAAACCAGTGGTGTTCATGAAAAAAGCTTTGAATTGAACTTTTGGGGGTGGTTTGGTCGCGTGTGTCAAGGGGAAGAGGGTGGCACTTTAAGGCTAAAATAGCTCGAACCTAGCCAGTTCGGGACGCATTTGCCTGAATCGATGAAATAGTTCCGCAACCAACCTCCCCATCATTTTTATGCTAGAACAATACTTCAGTGATGAGCGGATCATTAACCAGATCTGCAAAGAAAGAGTGAAGCGAGCAGGTTCCAGGCATGACCGGCAATACGTATACCGTCTTGCTGGCTGCTCTAATGAATCGGCACCGAGACACCATTTTTACAATTTAATGCCGCCGCGCCGTCAATGGTCAGCCTTTCGTCCCCGTTACCGTACTGATGGCTTAAATCCAGACCTCTTTGCCTTGAAAAAGGCGGTTAGAACCCTGCGTTATCAGCGCCCCGAGTTGCCGTGGGTTGTGGAGTTGAACCGTTATATCGAGTCAATCCGTGAGCGCGTGCTAAATAGCCAATCATTTGCTTTTGTTTCGCCCACAGTTAATTGGGTTCTAAAAAAGAAAGGTCAGCATGAGTATCGTGCCCTGTGTCAGTTTAGCCCGGACGACAATCTCATTCTCTGCCTTTACGCCATGTATTTACGGGATGTGTTTGATTCCCAGTTTTCAAATTCTTCGTTTGCTTTCCGGGCGGCAAGAAATGGTCAAATGCCCACCCACCATGATGCGTTTAATGAGATTTACAATCTCAGGGATAGTTGTGGCAAACGTGATCTGTATGTGGCGGAATGCGATATCAAAGGGTTTTTTGATGCGGTCGACCATAATGTGGCATTGTGTGCATTTCGGAAAGCGGCGCAAAAAGTGCAATTACATCCCAGGGCCGAGGTACTGTTCCAAGCATATTTGGATTGCTACAGCTTCCCGGGCAATGTGTTGGCGGTTGAACGCAGGCTGAAAAGAAGTGATTCCAAAGGTCATTTTAAGTGGCCGAGACACGAGTTGCGGAAACTACATGGTGCTGATCCGTGCAGTTTAAGAATCGGCGTGGCGCAGGGTGGAGCTGTGTCAGGAATCATTGCCAATCTGATCATGGATGCGGCTGACAAGTGTGTGGAGACCGAGCGTGCCAAGTTGGGCGCTGAAATCCATTACTACAGATACTGCGACGACATGGTTTTGGTTTCGCCCAATCGTAAAGATTGCCAGGCCGTGTTTGTTGCGTACTTGAATAAACTAGGAAATCTCAAATTAGCATACCATCAACCGGTGAATACCTATGTTTACGGGGCGAAACATTGGGGGCATAAATCGAAGGCTCCGTATTGCTGGTCTGGCCGGCGCTGGTTTGGGTGTGTTCCGTGGATCCAGTTTGTTGGCTACCAGATCCGCTACGATGCGTTGGTGAGGCCCAGGAAAGAATCCGTCATGAAGCAGTGCTTGAAACTGGTCGATACGACAAACATGCTCAAATTTGGTTTGATTGCGGCCAGCCACAGGTACCAAATCCGGGCAAGCAAGCATCAGGCGCTGGCATCACTGAGAGCTAAACTCACGGCGCAGGGGGTCGGCAGGGTTAAAGGTTATATTGCTGGGCCGAAACCCATGTGCTGGGCCTCTGGATATAAAAGCTTGCATAACAAACCGATTATTGATCGCGCGCTTCGGACATTTGACAAAACTAGGCGTAAGCAGATTCGGCGGCTGGGCGCTGCGCAGATTGAATATGGAGAGGGGACAAATGGCTCAAATAACAATAACCGGCGCAATCCGGCAGGCTATGAATTCAGCTATCACGCTCAGTTTAAAAATCTTGGCGGGCAGACGTTAGTCCGGAATCCATGGAAGCCCGCTAATCTTTTGGAAAGGTTTCAAGGCTGGTTATATAGGCTCCTGAAAGACTGGTGCTGAACGCCTGAGATGAGCCTTTGCTATCAGGCGTTGTTTTGTTGCCAATTTGGCCGCAAAGTTTTTTCAAGAAAAGTGACTTTTCGCTGTTGACACGTGGAGTAGGTGATGTTATATTAAAGTTAAGTTCTATAAGTTTGGACTTCGAGGAACGCAAATCTACAAGTTCCCGTTCGGCTTCAAAAATAAAAATAGTCTGACAGCGAGACCTGACCGTTCTCCGCCAAGCCTGCTGCGTTAAGCTGGAAATCAATGCCTAAGATGGCAGTCAGAAAACTATTATATGTCAAAGAATACTTCAAAGTCAGACGCGGTGAATGCTGCAAGCAACCACCCGACAATCCCCAACGAAACCCCAGCCCGCACTGCCGCAGAGCAGGCCAAATTGGACACGTTGGAAAAAGCAATCACAGATGATAACCAGAGCAGCTTTAGGCTAGCCGCTGCGCTCGCTGAGATCCGTGATGCCAAACTATACCAACCTGAATACAAGACCTTCGAGGAATACAGCAAGAAGCGCTGGCAATACAGTCGCAGTTATTGTTCTCGTCTTTGTGACGTCCATGAAGTGTTGACGGATCTCAAGGAATCAACTGAGGTAGTCGCAGCATTCAAAAACGTAGGCCAAGCTCGTGTCTTTGTGGATCTAGAGAAGGACGAGCGCATTCAGTTGGCAGAAAAAGTCACCGAGGCGGCAGGTGGTAAAAAGCTCACAGCGGCTATAATCGCCAAGCATAAGAAAGAACTTTTCCCTGATAAATGCATCATCGAACGCAAGAAGCCCGCAGTTAAGGTCGGAACCGCTGCCGAGGTGATGAACGATAAACCCAAGTTCGAAATAATATGGCAGACCGTAATCAAATTGCGCGGCTTGATGCTTAATGAAGAACGTCAGGGCGTATATGGCGCACTAATCGAGGAATTGGAAAAGGGCATCACACCTTGGGTTGAATGGGAAAATGGTCTGACTGCTAATTGATCCTAACGATTTCGGCGGCTCCCAACCAGTTGATATGGTGGGAGCCGCTGGAAGGAATGGCCGGGGAATGAACTCCGGCCTCAACGAACAATAAATATGGTTACAATAACAATGGATAAAGAGATCACGTTTGATCTCCCAACTGGCGTCCACCTTGCGACGCTGACAAATGTAAAACCGTTCCTGAAACAGGCGGCTAAGGGTAAACAAGATTGGGTCCGCTTGATCTTTGATGTCGAAGTCAGGGGCATGGAAGACCTGGATTGCAGAGCTGGCAGAAACTTTATGTTAAGTTTCAAGGCAGGCAGCGATCTTCGAAACTTCCTCACTCCGATGCTGGGCCCGGATTTCTTCAAACAGAATTCAGCCAAGACGATTGACCTCGAAAAGCTGCTGGTAGGTAAAAAAGGGTTGGTAACGCTCAGTCACTTCTGCGGAGAAAACTATGACAAGCCGCTGGTGATTGTCGAAGTGTTTGAACCTTTGAATCTGGGAGGGAAAGACTAATGCAGGGTCTTCAGGCATGGCTAAAAAGCAAAAGTAGCCATGCCTGAGGATCGTGCTCATTTACTATGAATCACGAATTATCTGAATTGAGGAAAAGATGTCCGTTGCCAGTGTTAATGACGAGGTTGGGTCTGGAACGCTTCGCCAAGAAAAGTTGTCCTAGCCCCTTCCGCCCCGATCAAAACGCTTCCTGGGGTATCTACGAGAAGAATGGCCGCTGGAAATTTAAGGACTTCGCCACCGGAGAATGTGGTGATGAGATTGCTTTGCTAGCTCACGTTTACAAGCTCGACCAGAAGAAGGAGTTCCCGAAGCTGATGGATTTGTATGCTGCCCAAGCCCGAGGCACTGCAAAGCCCCCAACTGATTTAAAATTCGACCCCAAGCCCGATTACACCCAAGAACCGGACACACGCTTTCTGAGTACCGGCACTGACGACCAGATCAAAAGGCTGTCGGAATTGAGAAAGATCAGCATTGAGGGGTTGCGAGATGCCAGTGGTGAGAAATTCTTAAAGTTCGGAGTCTGGGCAGGCCACGAGGTCTATGCTGTGACTGATATTGCCAAGAAGACTGCGGAACTGCGTCGCTTGGATGGCCAGATGTTTGAGGCCTACGGTTCAATGCCGGCCCACAAAAGCCATACCCTGAAGCATAGCCGCAAGAACTGGCCGCTGGGGATCATTGAAGCCGCTGATAGTGCCGCAATTGCCTTGGTAGACCACGCGTTGATGTCATTGGTGAACGCCGAGAACCCGCGACCGTTAGGCATGATGTTGTATTTCTTCGTCAACACGAAGGGGTCGCCTTTCGGATCCTTGGCTTTGAGCTCAACTGTTTTGACGATGCGGTGGATTTTTTTACCTTTTTCGATGCCTGCTTCGCAAATGGCGCTGATGAGCTTCGCTTCCTGCATTCCCGCCTCTGCCATGGCCGGACGCGTTTTGAGCGCAAACACGTTTTTTTTGATTATGTTTCCGGCAGGCGCTGCGGTGGACGCCAATTTAACCGCGTTTTGGTTTTTAGCCATATGTTTAATTGCTTCGTTACATTTTGCCGAATGGCTTGACCAGGACCGAACGTCGCACAAGCTACCTGGTGATTCCTAAATTCGGGTGGAATCGTCCCGTTCGAATCACATTTTTTCAGGTGATCGCGCTGCCTGAATCCATATTTTGTCCGGTGTCTGGATTTCCCCGTGGATTTGTGGAATCCTTGGTGGCCCACGTGCATCGGTGGCGGAAACCTGGGTGCTGCCCGTGAAAGAATGGATGGTGAGTTTCACAGAACACCTCCACGTTGCTGGCGAAGCAGTGCCGCCTCGACCGAAGGCCAATGATATAAGCAACGGCGACCGAGCTTAACGGTGGGGATCTTTCCGGCTGTGCGCCAAGAAAACCAGGTGCGACGAGAAACCGGCACGCGACGAAGACATTCGGCCTCGTCGATGAAAACCTCACTCGTCCGGTCAGTTGTCTGTTTGATTTCGTTGTTCTGCATGAAGACACGCTATATGTGCCTCCATTAACCGAGCAAACGGCTCAAGTCGGGTAAAACAGACCGATGAAAAACAAACGAAGAGCTACCTAGCGATTTTGCTTATAAAACAAGCTCATGAACCGATTGTTAACCCGTTCTAAAATCTTTTGTTCCATACGCGAAGGGAATTTGCGGTTAGATTTTCCTTTTGCCAATTGCGAGAGATAGGGGTCTGCAATCAAATTTGGAATGCTAAAAGTTAAAACTGACTTCGCCACTTCCCACCACCTTTGACCGGCGCAGTCTTCATTGAAATTGGGCAGCTTTCGAGCCGCGTCACAATAGGGAAAGTGGTTATACTGCTCGGGGTTGTTTTTTACCATTTCGACATACTTGAAAAGGTGGATCGCTATTTTGCAGCCCAATTCACGGGGGTCCCATTTGGCATTCGGATCAAGATTGCGCGGGAAATCACTCCCTAATTTTACCATCTTCACGACGTCTTCCGGATTCAGTCGTAATTTGGGGTGTGGCGAATACATCACCGGCCAATGTGTCAGACGGCTCGCAGCATTTCTAACAGTAACAGGATGGGTTTTGGCGCATAAATTTAATTGCCGAATGATGTCCTCAACCGCTTCCACGAGTTTAGTGACAGCGCCTTCATTTCCCAGTTTTGCCAGCTCCAAAACCTGATTTAGTGAAGCCCTCATATCGCTAGCCATCACTTTAAGGGCGAAGTTGTTTCTTTGAGCGAGAACGAATAGTGCCACGGACCAGTCTGAAGATCCTGGAGTTGGAGCACCTTCGATTGACGGCCCCCCAAATAAAAACCTATAGACTTGGTCTTCATTCATGGAATGGATGTTTTTCCAAAATGAAGCCTGCTTTTTTAGACGGTCCTTTTCTTCCTTTTGCTGCTGGATGAACTCGATGTTCTCCTCATCAATTGATGGCCGTTCATCCGCTTCATCAGGGAATCCCGGCTCCCTTTGGGCAGCAATTGTTTCTGGGTCATCGGTATCCTCAAGCTGGTCTGCCCAGTCTTCAAGGCTGTCCGCCTTCCATATGAGCGGCTTGGCTTCTTCAAAATCTAATTGGCTTGCTTGTTGTTTTAACTTGGCAGCTTTTTGCCTGAGATATTTTGCATTTTTAGTTTTATTCGGAATCCCATTCCGTTTGACTAAATCTTCAAAATACGCGGCTTTTTCCTCAGCGGTTAACAATTCATTTTCAAAGGGTAGGTTGATGGATAATCGTGCCCTTGTATCGTCTATCCTGTGCAATGAAAAAGCTCCAACGTACAGCACTTGGGCAGGTTCCGTCGGCTGTCCCAATTTAGAGTCTTTTGGATTTTTCATTTTTCAGCGTCGCGGTTTGGTTGATGTTCGCCTCTGTCTGGTTGCCAATTGTAGTGACCAATATTTTACTCTCATCTCAAGAATCGGTCAGATTTGCTTAAACTTTTTTGAATGCAAAATGATTATTACGAATTCCGGTATTCAGTCGAAAGCCAAAGCGTGCCGCAAGCGCAAACATTCACCACGAACACGCTCAACTCGAATTCAGGTCATTTATTACGGTCTTAAAAAGGTTGGCTATTGCCGCACATATCCGCACAAAAGATGGTCGTTTATTTTACCGCACAATCACCGCACAGCATAAATATCTCGCACAAATCCGCACATGAAAATCAACCCATCATTGCCCAAAGATGCGATATTCCATTTGTTTCTATTGGGTTATTGCTGTATGTATGTGTGCCGCCATAAGCGCATGTTGGCAAGTATGAGCAGTAACGTGAATACCGAAAACATTGGATCGAATCCATGTCGGACAACCACTTTTTCCGCAAGAGAACCTCTGACTCAAATAACTCCACGCCGATTTAACCGGAAATATGTCTCCGCGTACTTTTGTAAAAGTTTTCTTTTTTCACGGGCCGACTGGCATTAAATTCTTCAAGTCTCCAAACCGTGAAACCCGCGCTCGCCATTCTCATCGCCTTGCTGCAAATACCACCGGGCGCGCTCCCTGCGGCCGAGACGCCCGCGGCCAAACCGCTGCCGCCACCGCCGTGGCATCTCGCCGACATCTGGTGGACTTTTGAAAACCCGACGCCGCATTTTCAATCGCTGGAAGTGGAGGTGACGATTGATCGGGATGTGCCGGCAACGATAAATCTCTATGTCTCGCCCTGCGGCCTGGCGCGGATCAACGGCCTCGATTTTTACGGCGGCCTGCAATCAAACATCAACGGCTGGGCCAATGCCACCAACCACACGCGCGTTCATCCCGGCAAAGGCGCAATCTTTTCGCGCTGGTCACGCGACAAGAAAACGCCCGTGGGAATGGAACATGTCCGGATCGCCGGATCCGACTGCCTCGTCGAAAGCGCCGGATACGAAGGGGAGTTCGCCAGCGTGCGCCGCCCGTTTGCGTGGACGAAAGGTACTTACACCTACCAGATCTTGAAGGCCAAAACCGAGATGAGCGACGGCAAGACCAACACCTGGTTCACCTGCCGCGTCAAGGATTCCGCCGGTCAGGCGCATGAAATCGGCAGCCTGCGATTTGAGGGAGACGACTTCACCTTCTGGTCAAAGCACTCGGCGTTTGTGGAAGTTTATTCCACCGAAAAAATCCGGCGCAGCGCCATTCCGGAGGTGAAAATCACCTTTGGCTACCCGCGCTTAAACGGCCAGCCGCCCAAGCTCAAATCCGCCAGCGTGAATCATCCCGGCCCCGGCGAACGCTCGGCGGCACCGGATTGCGCTTCCGCTATTGCCGATGGCCCGAATGTAATTGTCACGGTCGGCCCGATTTTTGAAAGGGAGGCGAAAGACCGCAAACACCCGCTGGGGGTCAAGATGCCACCAGCGATTTAAATTCATTCCGCGAACAAAAAATATGAAAAAGAAATCAACCAACACGTTTCTATGTCTAGCCGCCGCCCTGGCAGTAACTGGCAGCTTCAACGCTGCCGCTGCGGATTGGAAACTGACCCTCGACGAGAATTTTAACGGCACCCAACTCAACCCGAAAATCTGGAACGTCGAAACCGGCAAGCGGCGCGACGCCATAAATTCTCCGGAGGCGGTTGATGTCAAGGACGGCAAGCTTGTAATCACGACTTTTACAGATGAAGCGGGCGTGACCCATTGCGGCTTCGTGACCACGCGGAAAAAGTTTTTCGTGACGCAGGGCAAGACTGTGGCCCGCTGCCGGTTCTCCGTCCAACCCGGCACCCAGGTTTGTTTCTGGGCGCAGTCGCCGACTTACGGCAAGTCGGGAGACCCGGCCAAGGCGGCGGAAGATGGTGTGGAGATTGACATCATGGAAACCACGGGACTTATGAAAGGCGCCTACCAGTATGCCCTCCACCGGGGCAGCTATAAACCCGGAACGCACAAGTCCAGCAACCAAAAGTTCCCCGGCATTGTCGGCAACGAATGGCATGATTACGGCGTGGAATGGGATGACACCGGCTACCGGTTCACCTTCGACGGCAAGGTTGTGGCGACCAACACGAATTGTCCGGGCTCCAAGGTTCCGGAGTTTCTCATGATCACAAGCGAATCCACCATCAAGTCCTGGAATGGGGAACGACCCGCAAATGGCTGCGGCGCCAAGGAAAAATCCACCAACAAGTTTGAGGTTGAATGGGTCAAGGCCTGGGAACGCGTGCCAGCCGCCAAGTAACCAAACCAATTTAACGCCACGCCAGCCCGGACAATCTCCATCGCCAAACAGTTCCAGACTGGCTGAAATCGGGCAATCATTTCGAAGCTAAAAAAGAACTGGCATGCTTCACACATCAAGTTAGGAATTAAATGAAAATCAAATTTCAATTTTTCGCCGTCATTATAATTTTTCTGCTCGCCGGGGTTTCCCCCATGGCAGCGGTGGAAACCAACGGAGCGGTTCATACGGGGGTTTTCCCGTTTTACGAATATGCGGCAAAATATGACGTTTGGAACTACATCCCCATGGATCAGGGCGGACGACTCATTCAACTCAAAGTCATCGGATCCGACCGTGATGCCGATGTGATCAAAGCCATCCGGTCACCCGGCTTCTTCGCCCCTTGGGGTGATCCCATCCGCTGGGATGCCCTTGAAAAAACCGACCCGGAAAAGAGTTACTGGCTCAACCGCTGGTATTTTCTTCCCTGCTTCGCCCGGCAATATTATCTCACGGGTGAAAAGGAATTCCTTAATGACATGCTGGCGTTTATCCGTAAATGGGCGGCGGAAAATCCTGTGCCCTCGAATCTGAGCGAATATTTCGCCACCAAAAAAGGAAACTGGCGTGATATGCAGGTGGCCTGGCGGATGCAGAATCTTGCCTGGTGCTATTTTCTCGGCGAAAAAGGCTATTCGGCGGCAGAGAAGAGTGAGCTTTTGGAGCTGGTGAAGGTTCATGCCCGGGTTCTGCTCGAATATTTCGGCAAAGCGAAGCTCAACGAGGGCAACCATCAGTCACACGGCGCCACCGCCATGCTTTATGCGGCGCTGCTCTTTCCCGACCTTCCCGAAGCCGCCCAGCTCAAGGAAAAAGCCTTAACCATTCTTAACCATCACCTGGATCAGGCCTTTTTCGATGATGGCAACTCCATCGAGCAGGTTCCGGGTTACTATCCGTTCTTTGTGTCGATCTTTCGTGATGCCTACTTGTTGTGCCGCGCCAACCAAATCGCCCCGCCAGCCCGGAGCGAGGAGCGGCTCAAGCAATTTTACCATTACCTGGCCACGGTCGCACAACCGGACGGGAAAATGCCGCCCATCAACGATTCCACCGAGAGCGATTCTTCAGTCAGCCTCCGGGTGCTGGCGAAGGTGTTCGACCAGCCTTACCCCAGCCCCGCCGCAAGCTCATTTTGGTTCTCCGCCTCCGATCAAGCGGTCATGAGAGATGCTTCCACTACCACTCCCGGCTACGCTTTTCTGGATGCGGGGTCCAAGGTTTTAGGACACTGGCATGGCGGCAAGCTTGGCTTTCATCTTTGGTATTGGGACAAGGCTTTCGTCGTGGACAGCGGTATTTCCGATTACGACGACCCCTTGAGGCAATCGTGGTATATCCAGCCGCAAGCACACAATACCATCCTGGTGGATGGCAAAGGTGATTTCACCAAAAACGGAAAATGGCAATCCCGACCACAGCCCGCTGGAAGCCGGGTGCTTCAATGGCAAGCCAACGACAACTATAATTGGGCGGTGATGCAACACGACGGATTTCAGGACCGGCCGATGCCAGTCTCCTGGGTGCGGCATTTTATCCAGTTAAAAGGCATCGGGACGCTGCTCGTCGATCAACTCGAAAGCGGAGGAGAACACGAATATACCTGGCTCTTTCACCTGCTGCCTTGCTCGCCCGTCCTTGATGCCAAATTAAAATCGGTCTTTACCGGTTTTGCTGAAAAAAATCTTTTGATTCTGCCGGCCACCTCACCAACCCTGACCCGTCCGCAGCTCGCTGATGGCATCATTAACCAGCAAGGCCGCAATCAGGCGGCTCCCGTCGTAAACTACGCGGCCCATTCCACGAATGCGCTGCAAGCCTATCTATTTCTACCTGTTGGCTGTAATAATTGTCCGATTACCCGCTTTAACCAAACTACAGACAATAACTCCGTGACGCTGAATCTCGCCGGCAGTTTCGGGACGAAACACATTCAGATCATCCGGTCAAATGAAGCTGGCAAAGATAAATACGTTTTACTTTATGAGACAATGCCACCGAGCAAATAGTCGGCCAATCCAGTCCGGCAATGACTTTGAAGGAGAAATCAGAGCAACGGGCTGTGATTGATGACCCTGATGGGGAGCCTTTTCGTGAGAGTCGAAGTGGTAGTAAAAAAGTTAAGTTACACACCTTCAGCCTTCAATTCAATTCCAAATGAACCGCCGAACCTTCCTGAAAACATCATCGATGGTCGCCGTGGCATCGCTCGCGCCACTGGCGCGAGCCGCCAGCGTGCCGGTCAAGTCTGTCAACAAGACGTCCACTGCCATCGCCGCTTACTACCTCCGCGCGCAGATGTATACCTGCGTGCCACGCCAAATCCGCGAGGATATGGAATGGATGGCGGCGATTGGCACGAACTACGTCTGCGTCGGTGTGTTGGAACAGGATTTGTTTGCCGCCTACGAAAATCACGCGATGATTGCCACCGAAGCGGCGCGCGTCGGGATGAAAATCCTCGCGGTGCCGTGTCGCTGGGGCGGGCTGACCGCCGGGGCGCCGAAGACACCGAGCCTCTTCTCAATCCTGAACCCCGAAACGTGGATCATCAACCAGAAGGGAAGTTCGCGCGTCCTGCCGAAAGTTTCGGGCGTCATCAGCAGCGTGCATCACCCGAAAACATTCGAGTTTTTCTGCGAAACATTGACCGAGATGTATAAACAGCATCCCGTCATGGCTGGCTTCATCATTGACGAGCCGAAGTGTTTTCTCTTCGATCAATCCGAGGCGGCGGTCAAGGCGCTCGGCACGAAGGACGCTCCGATGTCGGCACACTACGCCGCCGCGAGCGCATTCTTCGGGCGTGTGTGCGCCTTCGCCAAAAAGAAGTGGCCGGATAAAATCACCGTGATGTTTCAACAACCGCACTATTCCACCGAAGAACTCGCCGCCGGTGCCGCCACGCCGCATCTCGACTACTACGGCTGCGACGGCCGGCCATGGACCGCGGAAGACGACGCGAAGATGAAAGGCTCCGGCGAAGGCCAGGAAAGCGGCAAGGGCAAGATTCTGCTCAGCGGCAAAGGCGAGTCATTCATCAAGGCCGCGCGCAGCGTTCCGGGCCGGAAAAGTTTCTTCCTGATGGAGAACCACAACCTCCAGGCCTCGATGATCGAGCCGATGGACCGCAACTATCCCGCCGTTCTCGCGCTGAAGCCCGACATGGCGGCTTACTATTACTACCCCCGCAATGTCGAGGACGCCGACCGTGCGATGGCGGTGATCGCCAAGCACATCAAAGCCTTCACGCAAGGCTGATCATCAATAATCAACAAAAAGAAACAGCCTGTAGTTTTTTCCGGTTGGGAAAAATTCGCATTCTTTGATATTTTATTGAGACTGAAACACCCATTGGCCATGAAACAGAACCGTATGAATAAAATCCCATCCCTCACCCTCACAGCCTGGCTGCTGGCATTGCCAGGCGCGCTGCCCGCCGCCCAGCCGGCCAGCGATTCCATTGATGTGGAAGGGGTCATGCGTGTGGCTGCCCGCAAACTCGCCGCCTTTGATGTGTCGCAACCGAAGAAAACCGCTTATCCGACCGATGCCAAAGGCGCGCAATGGCGCACCGTGGGCGCGGCCGACTGGGTCTCGGGGTTTTATCCCGGCTCACTTTGGTATCTCTACGAATATGCCCGCGATCAGAAATGGCCAGAGGCGCAAGCCTGGCGCACGCGCGCGGAAACATGGACGGCGGGGCTGGAAAGCCAGCAGTTCAACTCCAGCCATCACGACACCGGCTTTGTGATGTTTGACAGCTACGGCAACGGCTACCGGCTCACCGGCAACCCCGCCTATCTGCCCATCCTCAACCGCACCGCACAGTCGCTCGCCTCCCGCTACCGCGCCGATACCGGCATGATCCGCTCCTGGGGGAAGATTGATGATACGAACAAATTCACCGTCATCATCGACAACATGATGAACCTCGAATTACTCGTCTGGGCGGCGGCCCACGGCGGCACCACCCGCGGCGGCACTTCGGCAGATTTGCGCAAGGTCGCGACCAGCCATGCGGACCGCGCGCTGGAACTTTTCTTCCGACCGGATGGCGGCACCTATCATGTCGTCGAACTCAACCCGCGCACCGGGGCGGTTCTCCGCAAACGCACGCAGCAGGGCAAGGCGGATGAAAGCACATGGTCACGCGGTCAAACCTGGGCCATCTACGGATTCGCTTACATGTATAAGGCCACGGGCGAACGCCGCTACCTCGAGGCCTCCCTCAAGGCTGCCGACCGCTATCTGGCCCGGCTGCCGGCGGATTTTGTGCCGCCGGCGGATTTTGACAGTGATCTCAAGGGACTGGAGTTCAAGGACTCCAGCGCCGCCGCAATCGCCGCATCGGCGTTCTTGCGGCTCCATCGCTTGGTTGAAGCGCCTGCACTCAAAAAGAAATATCTCGATGCCGCCACCGCCACACTCCGCGCCCTCACCGCCGCCCCCTATTTTTCCAAAGGCGATGACAAAGCGAGCCTGCTGGTTTATGCCGCGCGCAATTATCACGCCGACCCCAATCACGCGCTCACCAACACGAGCCTGATCTGGGGCGACTACTACCTGCTCGAAGCACTACTTCAGTATCGGGCCATCACGACTCCCCCAGCGAAGATCAAATGAAGCCAGGCAAGCCAATTTGGCGCTGCCAACGGAAATAAGCCGCCCGTTTTTCAGACGCGAGTTTGATGATCAACGCTGGACGCGAGCGCCAGCGCCTTTCATCAATTTTTCCACCTCTGATTTGCTCACCATGCTGGTATCGCCAGGCGTGGTCATCGCCAGCGCGCCGTGAGCCGCGCCATAATCCACCGCCAGTTGCGCATCACCCGTCGTCATCAGGCCGTAGATGAAACCGGACGCGAAGCTGTCGCCACCACCGACCCGGTCGAGAATTTCCAAATCGGGATATTGGCGGCTTTCATAAAATTTGCCGTCATACCACGCAATTGCGCCCCAGTCATTGATGGTCGCGGTTTTTGCCGCGCGCAACGTCGTGGCGGTGGCCTTGAAGTTCGGATACGCCTTCACCGCGGTCTCGATCATGCGCTTGAATGCGGTCACGTCAATGTGCAGGAGATTTTCGTCCGCGCCTTCGACGTGGAAGCCGAGGCACGCGGTGAAATCCTCCTCGTTGCCGATCATCACGTCCACATACTTGGCGATCTCCTTGTTCACTTCCTGCGCCCGCTTCTGGCCGCCGATGGATTTCCAAAGCGACGGGCGATAGTTTAAATCGTAACTGACAATGGTGCCGTGCTCCTTGGCTTTTTTGACACATTCGATGACGAGCGGCGGCGTGGTGTCGCTCAACGCCGCAAAAATCCCGCCGGTGTGCAACCACCGCACGCCCAGCTTGCCGAAGATGTGATCCCAGTCGAAATCGCCGGGCTTGAGCTGGGAGGCCGCCGTCAAACCGCGGTCGGATACGCCCACCGCGCCGCGCACGCCAAAACCACGCTCGGTGAAGTTCAGGCCGTTGCGAACAGTGCGCCCCACGCCATCAAATGACAGCCATTTGACGAATTCGGCGGAAACCCCGCCTTGCAGGACAAAATCTTCGAGCAACCGGCCCACGTCGTTGTCGGCAAACGCCGTCGCCACGGCGGTTTTCATGCCAAAGCAGCGGCGCAAACCGCGGGCCACGTTGTATTCGCCGCCACCTTCCCAGACTTTGAATTCCCGCGCCGTGCGGATGCGGCCCTCGCCGGGGTCCAGGCGGAGCATGATTTCGCCAAGGGAAAGTCCGTCGTACTGGCAGGTGCCGGCAGGTTTGATTTTCAGAGTGCTCATTGTGTCTGCATAAATTGACGGATTCAGGGTGGATAGAGCAACAGATTTTTCCTGACCGGCACGGAATTTTAGGAACCGGCGGTGATTTCAGGCTGATGCGCCCAATAAAACCAGCCATTAGCCGGCTCAATAGTTTTGCTTGTGAAAAAAATCACAAATTTGAACTTGCTGGTATTTTTACCGGCAGTTAGGCTAGCCCGCGATTTTTTAAGGCGCGTTTTACCATGCAGTCCCAAACCGAATACGGCTACAATTCCAAGATCGAAGGCGATGTTGTGCTGACGACCGTGGACGCCGCGCTCGCGTGGTTCCGGGCCAATTCGGTATGGCCGATGCCGATGGGACTGGCCTGCTGCGCCATTGAATTGATGGCGGTCGGGGCAAGCCGCTTTGATATTTCCCGCTTTGGTTCCGAAGTCATGCGTTTTTCGCCGCGCCAATCGGACTGCATGATTGTCGCCGGCACCGTCACCTACAAGATGGCCGGCTCGCTCAAGCGCATTTACGACCAGATGGCCGAGCCGAAATGGGTCATCGCCATGGGCGCCTGCGCCTCGACCGGCGGCATGTATCGCAGCTACGCCACGCTGCAGGGCGTGGACAATATCGTGCCAGTGGATGTTTACGTATCCGGCTGCCCGCCGCGACCCGAAGCCGTGCTGGACGCGCTGATGAAAATTCAGGAAAAAATCAAAAAGGAACCGGTGCTCCAAGACCTGGTCGCCTTCAAGCAACTCGCTGGAAAATGACCGCCCTCGAATCCGCCAATCAAATCAAAGCCAGGTTCGGCGACATTGTCTCCGAGCCGGCTGAGTTTCGTGGCGAAATCACCCTGAAAATAGCCGATTCAGAGAAGATTCTTGAAGTTTGCAGTTTTGCAAAAAACATCGGTTTTGATTACCTGGTGGACATCACCAGTATTGATAACTACGGCGAAGATCCACGCTGGACGGTGCTCTATCATATCCGCGCAATCGGTAACGGAGCTGAATTAAGACTTAAAATCGCCGTTTCAGAGGAAAAATCCGAGCTTCCGAGCGTTTTACCAGTCTGGCGAACGGCCAATTGGCATGAGCGCGAAATTTATGATATGATGGGCATTCGCTTCCGTGGCCATCCTGATTTGCGCCGGATTTTGATGTGGGAAGGCTATCCGTATCATCCTTTGCGCAAAGATTTTCCGCTGGCCGGCAAACCGACGGATTTGCCCGGTGTGGCCTTCACCCGCGTGACGCCTATGGAAGGCGGACCGTTCGTGACGTTGCCCAGCACGGATGATGCGATTGCTCGCGAACCGCGCGTTCGTGTGCCGAAAGGTGCCGAGCCGGGTATTAGCGATAAACGGCTAAAATAATTTCATGGCCACCGTTCAAGACATTGAAATCCGAGATTCCGCCGCCCGCACGGCAGCGGGAGTGGAGGAGCTTCAGGACGTTCAAGGCGAACGCATGGTCCTAAACATGGGGCCGTCGCATCCGGCCACGCACGGCGTCTTGCGCATCGTGCTGGAACTGGACGGCGAAGTCATCACCAAGGCCGACCCGGACGTGGGCTATCTGCATCGCGGCGACGAAAAAATCGCCGAGAACATGACTTACACCCAGTTCATCCCTTACACGGACCGGCTGGATTATCTGGCGCCACTGGCAAGCAATGTCGCCTACGCGCTCGCGGTGGAAAAACTGCTGGGCATTCACGAAAAACTGCCGCCGCGCTGCCAATACATCCGCGTGATGTGCTGCGAATTGGCCCGTATCTCCGCGCATTTGCTGGGTCTCGGCGCCTTCGGCATGGACGCCGGCGCAATCACCATCTTTCTGCTAACTTTCACCGAGCGCGAAAAGATTTACAACCTCGCCGAGTCCGCCAGCGGCGCTCGTTTGACCACAAGCTACACGCGCATCGGCGGACTCATGCGCGACATCCCGCCGAACTGGTGCGCGCAGGTGAAGCAGTTCTGCGACGAGTTCGAGGTCGCGCTCGCCGAAGTCGAAACCCTCCTCACGCGCAACCGCATCTGGGTGGATCGCCTGCGCAATGTCGGCGTGATTTCCAAGAAAATGGCGATTGATTACGGTTTGAGCGGCCCGAATCTCCGCGGCAGCGGAGTAGATTGGGATTTGCGCAAGCATCAGCCATACCTTTGCTACCAGGACTTGGAATTTGACATCCCCATTGGCAGCGTTGGCGACTCCTATGATCGCTACATGGTTCGGCAGGAGGAAATGCGCCAGAGCGTTCGCATCCTGCGCCAATGCCTGCAAAAGATTCCCGGCGGCTGGGGGAACGAGGCGAAGGAGCCGGTCAACATTGCGGATGGCAAAATCACCCTGCCTTCCAAGCAAAAGGTTTTGTCGAGCATGGAAGAGCTGATCCACCAGTTCATGCTGGTGACGGAAGGCGTGAATTGTCCGCCCGGCGAAATTTATTTCGGCCACGAAAATCCGAAGGGCGAACTTGGCTTTTACATCAACAGCAAGGGCGGCGGCACGCCGTATCGCCTGAAAATCCGCGCGCCCTCCTTCGTGAACTTGAGCATCTTGGGCGAAGTGCTGCCCGGCTGCATGATCAGCGATGTGCCGGTGGTTCTCGGATCGCTGGACTTTGTCATGGGAGAATGTGACCGATGAGTTTCCAAGCCACACCGGAACTGGAAGCGGAAGTGAATGAGCTGATCTCGCACTATCCGGTGAAACGCGCCGCGTCGCTGATGGTGCTGCACGCGATCCAGGAAAAGTTCGGCTGGATCTCGTCCGACGCCGTGCAATGGACGGCCAAGAAGCTGGAACTCCAGCCGATCAATGTTTTTGAGATCCTGACATTTTACCCGATGCTCCGGCAGGAGCCGCAGGGCAAATACGCGATCAAGGTTTGCCGCACGTTGAGTTGCGCGCTGGGCGGCGCGTATGAGCTGCATCATCATTTTTGCCAGAAACTCGGTTTGGACGCTCACAAACACGGTCCGCAGACGACGAAGGACGGCAAGTTCACAGTGGAATTTGTCGAATGCCTCGCCAGCTGCGGCACCGCGCCGGTGATGATGGTTGGCGAAAAATTTTACGAAGGGGTCAGCCACAAAAAGGCTGACGAAATCGTTGCGGGATGCAAGTGAATGGTTGCCCGACTAGGATTTGAACCTAGACAAACAGATTCAGAGTCTGCTGTGCTACCGTTACACCATCGGGCAATGACGGGACACAGTAAGCTAGAGATAAATTTTTAAGAGTCAAGTTGCTGATATGGCGCAAGAATACAAATTGATTTTGAAGCACGCCGATGAACCGGGCTACACGCCGGACATCGCGTGCTATTTGCGTCATGGCGGATACGAGACGCTCAAGAAGGCGTTCGCGTTTCAGACCAAGACTTTGGCGGAAGGCAAGACGCAGACGCCGCAGGAACAACTGCGTCAGGAAGTGATGACCTCCGGGCTGCGCGGTCGCGGCGGGGCCGGCTTCTCCTGCGGCCTCAAATGGAGCTTTGTGGATCGCAAGAGCGGCAAGCCGATTTACCTCATCTGCAACGCCGACGAATCCGAGCCGGGGACGTTCAAGGACCGCCAGATCATCCACAAGGATCCGCATCAGCTCATCGAGGGCATGATCATCTCCTGCTTCGCGAACGACGTGAAGCTCGCCTACATCTACATCCGCGGCGAAATGCCCGAAGGCGCGAAGATTTTGAATCAGGCGCTGAAAGAAGCGCGCGCCAAAGGGTTCCTCGGCAAAAATATTCTCGGCACCGGCTACGATTTGGAGATGCACGTTCACCGCGGCGCGGGCGCCTACATCTGCGGCGAGGAAACCGGACTCATCGAATCACTCGAAGGCAAGCGTCCGTATCCGCGCATCAAGCCGCCGTATTTCCCGGCCGTGCTCGGTTTGTGGATGTGCCCGACCATCGTCAACAACGTAGAGACGCTGTGCAATGTGAAGCACATCGTCGCGATGGGCGGCGCGGAATTCGCCAAGCTCGGCACGCCGAACAACACCGGCACGCGCATCGTCAGCTTGAGCGGCCACGTCCAGCGCCCCGGCTACTACGAAATCGAAGTCGGCAAGGCAACGCTCCGCGAATTGCTCTTCGACAAAAATTTCGGCGGGGGACTGCGTCCCGGGCGACCATTGAAAGCCATCATTCCGGGTGGATCCTCCTCGAAGGTTTTGAAGGCGGGCGAAAAATTCAAGCTCAAGAAAAAGGACGCCGAGGGGAAAGAGATTCTGGTGGAGACCGACATGCTCGATCTGCCCTATGACTTCGATTCGCTCGCGCAGGCCGGCACGATGAGCGGTTCCAGCGCAATCATCGTGATGGATGACAGCGTGGACATCGTCGGCGCGCTCGCCAATCTTTCCGAATTTTACGCGCATGAAAGCTGCGGCCAATGCACGCCGTGCCGCGAAGGTTCGCTCTGGATGAACAAGACGTTGCATCGCCTCACGCACGGGGAAGGCCGGGCGCAGGATGCCGATTATCTGGTGAAAATCGCGGACAACATTCCCGGCGGCCGCACGATTTGCGCGTTTGGCGAAGCCTGTTCCTGGCCGGTGCAAAGTTTTCTCGCGAAGTTCAAAGATGACTTCGTGGCCAAAGGCAAGGCGGACGAGGAGCGCAGGGCGAAGACTCATTCCGCACCGGAAATCAAACAATTGGAAGCCGCGCACCACTGATTTCAATGTCCACCGCCGCCACAACTGAACCGAAGCCCGCGCCGACCGCGATTGAAAAAATCAAGGTCAAGGTGGACGGGCGCGAGATCGAAGTGCCGCGCCTCACCGCCGACTGGTCGGGCAAGCTCACGCCCACGACGATGATTCAGGCGTGTGAACTGGCCAAGACCGACGTGCCGCATTATTGCTGGCATCCCAAACTGCCGGTCGTCGGCAACTGCCGCATGTGCCTCGTCGAATTCGGCACGCCCGCGCTCGGGCCTGACCGCAAGCCGGTGGTCAATCCCGACGGCTCATTCAAGATCGGCAAGTCGCCGCGTCCTGCCATTGCGTGCGCCACGCCGATCTCGCCCGGCATGGAAATTTACACAAAGACGCCCGCCGTGAGGCAAATGCGCGAAGGCGTGCTCGAATCGCTGCTCATCAACCATCCGCTCGACTGCCCGATTTGCGACCAAGCCGGGGAATGCAAACTCCAGGAATACTCGGTGGACTACGGCCAGAGCCAGAGCCGCTTCGTCGAAGCGAAAGTTCACAAGCCGAAGGCCGTTGATCTCGGACCGCGCATCATGCTGGACGCGGAACGCTGCATCCTTTGCACGCGCTGCATCCGCTTCACGCGCGACATCGCCAAAGACGACGCGCTCGGCATCATCAATCGCGGCAGCTACAACACGATTGCGACGTTCCCAGGCATACCGTTCGACAACAATTACACGCTGAACACGGTGGATGTCTGTCCGGTGGGTGCGCTGACGTCGAAAGATTTCCGGTTCCAGATGCGCGCGTGGTTCCTCAAGGAAACCAAGAGCGTTTGCACCAGCTGCGCCACGGGCTGCAATGTGCTCATCGGCTCCCGGGAAGAAAAGATCTACCGCTACACGCCGCGCGACAACGACGCGGTCAATGCCTCCTGGATGTGCGACGCCGGTCGTTTGAACTACAAGTGGATCGCCCGCGCGGACCGCTTGAAGGACGTTTTGGTGCGCGGTCAGAAATCTTCCTGGACGGCGGCGCTCAACGAAATTTCCGACCGGCTCAAGAAAGCGCCGGCGGGTTCCGTGGCGATCATCGCCTCGGCGCGCCAGACGAACGAAGAACTTTGGTTGATTTCCAAATTGAAAGCCAAGCTCAACGCGATCAGCGATTCGATACCGCGGGACGGCCAAGCTGACAAGTTGCTCGTCAGCGCGGATAAAAATCCGAACACCAATGGGGCGCGGCTCACCGGCATTTGCTTTACCGAAATGGGCATCAATCTGGTGAAAATTTCCGATGGCATCGCCAGCGGCAAGATCAGGACGCTCATCGTGTTCGGCGAGAACATCGTCAAGCGCGCCGTGGCCAACGAAAAATTGCGCGAGCGCGAAACCATCAGCGAAGTTGTGGACGAACACGGCATCACGGCGGAATTACTCGCGAAACTGGACACGCTGATCGTCAGTGACATTTTGCCGAACGAAACCACGAAGCTGGCGCACTACGTTTTGCCCGGCGCGGCGCACGCGGAAAAGCGCGGCACCTTCACCAGCGGCAAGGGCCGCGTCCAGAAATTCATGAAGGCCGTCGAGGCGCCCGGCGACGCGAAGGCGGAGTGGGAATTTCTGCACGACCTGGTGCATAACATCACCGGCCAGAACGGTTTGGCGACCATCGAGGGCCTGTTCAATCAAATGGCGAAGGAGGTGCCCGCGTTCAATAGCCTGACGTGGCAAGCCCTCGGCGACACCGGCGTGACGGTGCAAATCTAAAATGGACTGGACTTTCATCATCTTCAGCATAGTCAAGGTGGCCGTGGTTTTCGGCGCGCTGATGACCATGGTGGCGTATTCCGTGATGGCGGAGCGCAAGATCGCCGCGTGGATTCAGGACCGGCCCGGCCCCAACCGCGTCGCGCCGCCGTTCGTGAAGTACATTCCGGTGCTCGGCCCGTTCCTGACGCGCATCGGCTTTTTCCAACCGCTGGCCGACGGTTTGAAATCGTTTTTGAAGGAAGACTTCACGCCGGGCGGGGTAAAGAAAATTTATTTCTGGCTCGCCCCGGCGGTGGCGGTGGTTCCCGCGCTGATGACGGTGGCGGTGATTCCCTTCGGCTCGGTCATGGGATCACAGAAAATGGTCATCGCGGACTTGAACGTGGGCATCCTATACACGTTCGGCATCGTTTCGCTGGGAGTTTATGGCATCGTGCTGGCGGGATACGCGGCGAACTCCAAGTTTCCGTTCCTCGGCGGCATCCGCGCCAGCGCGCAGATGATTTCGTATGAAATCGCGATGGGCATGTCGGTGATCCCGGTGCTGCTGATCGCGGGCAACTTGAACTTAAGCGGCATCATCGCCTGGCAGACGACGCACGGCTGGCTGATTTGCTATGCGCCGATTTCGTTCCTCATCTTCATCGTGTCCGCGCTGGCGGAAACCAACCGCACGCCGTTCGATTTTGCCGAGGCGGAACAAGAACTGGCCGGCGGCTATAACGTGGAATACAGTTCCATGAAATTCGCGATGTTCCCGATGGGCGAATACGCGGCGATGCTCGCATCGGCGGGCATGATGGTGACGCTGTTTTTCGGCGGCTGGACGCTGCCGTTCTGGGGTTTGGATCAGCCGGCGACTTCGCTAGGCATGGGCCTCGCGCACATTTTGATTTTTATCGCGAAGATGCTGTTTTTCATGGTCGTGTTCATCTGGATTCGCTGGATGGTGCCCCGCTTCCGCTACGACCAGTTGATGGACCTGGGCTGGCGGCGGTTTCTGCCGCTGGCGCTGGCAAACATTTTAATCACGGCCATCGCGCTGTGGATTGGGAGCTGATATGGCGATCATCGTAAATCGCAAAAAGCTGAATTTCTGGGAACGCCTTTATCTGCCGGTGGTCATCGGCGGGTTGAAGGTGACGGGCCGGCATTTGTTCCGCACCCTTTTCGGCGGCAAAGCCGTGACGATGGAATATCCGGAGCAGAAATGGACCGTACCGACGGGTTATCGCGGCGCGCCCTATCTCGTGAAGGATCAGGACGGCGATACGAAGTGCGTCTCCTGCCAGCTTTGCGAATTTGTCTGCCCGCCGAAAGCCATCCGCATCACGCCGCCCGGCGACAGCGGCTTGAAACCCGACCGCACGAACGCCGAGAAAATGCCGCTGGAGTTCGAGATCAACATGCTTCGCTGCATCTATTGCGGCTTCTGCCAGGAAGTCTGTCCGGAAGAGGCGATATTCCTGCAGAAAGATTATTCGCTCACGGCCACCAGTCGCGCAGAGTTGATTTATAATAAGGAAAAACTCCTGTCGCTCGGCGGCATTGCCCCCGGCATCCAGAAATGGAGCCTCAAGCTGGAAGAAGCCAAGGCGCAGGAAAATTTCCCGGTAAAACATTAACCAGCAATGGAAGCCATCAACAATTTGATCAGCGGAGGCGGCGTGGAAGACGTTTTGTTTTACGTTTTCGCAGCGCTCACGCTGCTGTGCGCCGTGCTAGTCATCGCAAATCCGTTCAGCCGCAGTCCGGTGACCAGCGCGATGTTCCTCGTGCTCACCATCATATCCATGTCCGGCTTGTTCGTGTTGCTACATGCCTTCTTCCTCGCCGCGGTGCAAATTCTTGTTTACGCGGGAGCGGTCATGGTGCTGTTCCTGTTCGTCATCATGTTGCTCGACTTGAAGGAGGAGGCGCGGCGGAAAATCAAATTTTTTGGGCTGATTGGCGGACTGGTTTCGGTCGGCAGCATCTTCACGATCTTCATAAAATCACTTACGCACAACTATTTTGAAGAATTCGCGTCCTCATCGAAAATTCCCTCGCCCAAGATTGAAGGCGACACCATCGCGCTCGGCAAACTCTTGTTCACGCAATACACGCTCCCGTTTGAGATCGTCTCCGTGCTGCTGCTCGTGGCCATGGTGGGCGTAATCCTGTTGAGCAAAAAGAAACTCGAATAACATGCACATCGGACTCCAACATTATCTGGCCGTGAGCATGATCCTGTTTTGCCTGGGGCTGCTCGGCGTGATCCTGCGGCGCAATCTGATCGTGATGTATATGTCGCTCGAGCTGATGCTCAACGCGGCGAATCTGGCGCTCGTCTCTTTTTCGCGGTTCAACAACAAGCTCGACGGACAGGTGCTGGTGTTTTTCATCATCACCGTGGCAGCAGCGGAAGTGGCAGTCGGCTTGGCGCTCATTGTGGCGCTCTACCGGAAACGCCAGTCCGCGCATGTCGAAGATTTGACCTCGATGAAACTGTAATTGAGCCACAGATGAAACACAGATTGCACACAGATAAAAAAACATACGCAGATTGCACCGATGAACGCAGATTGAATCCGCTTTCATCGAATCTGCGGAAATCTGCGTCATCGGCGGATGAAACATCTGTGTAAACCTGTGGCTGGTAAAAAATGAAATACGAAAATTTACCTTGGCTGATTTTGTTCCTGCCGCTGCTGTCAGCGACGGTGATAACGCTTTTCACCCTGCGCAACAAAACGGTCAGCAGCTTCATTTCGATCGGCGCCGTCGTCACCGGTTTCGTGCTGACCTGCCTGTTTATCTCGGTCAACACTTTCCATCCCGCCGCCACCGAAACCACCGTAAACTGGCTTGCCATCGGTAATCTGAGCATTGATTTCGGCCTGAAGCTCGACGCGTTGAGTCTGATGATGACACTGATCGTCACCGGCGTCGGCGGAGCAATCCACGTTTACTCCTACGGTTACATGCACGACGACCGCAGCATGGCGCGCTTCTTCGCCAGCATGAGCTTGTTCACGTTCTCAATGCTCGGCATCGTGCTGGCGAATAATTTCGTGATGATGTTCATCTTCTGGGAACTGGTCGGTGTTTCGAGCTACCTGCTCATCGGTTTCTGGTTTGAAAAACCCAGCGCCGGCGATGCCGCCAAGAAAGCTTTCATCACCAACCGGCTTGGCGATTTCGGATTCCTGCTCGGGATCTTGATGATTTGGGGTCTGCTCGGTTCGCTGAACTTCAGTGTGCTGAATGGTATCGTCACCGCCAATCCGGCTGCGCTTGGTTGCAGTGCCAGCCTGGCCGGCCTGCTGATTTTCTGCGGCGCAATGGGTAAGTCCGCTCAATTCCCGCTGCATGTCTGGCTGCCGGACGCGATGGAAGGTCCGACACCCGTTTCCGCCTTGATCCACGCCGCCACGATGGTGGCCGCCGGCGTTTACATGCTGTGCCGAACGTTGTTCTTATACGATCACACAGCATTACAGGTCATCGCCTACATCGGCGGTTTCACGGCGTTGCTCGCGGCACTGATGGCCGTCCAGCAAAACGACATCAAGCGCATCATCGCTTACTCCACGCTCTCACAGCTCGGCTACATGGTCATGGCGGTCGGCTTAAGCGGTCCGACAACGGCAATGTTCCATCTGACCACGCACGCGTTTTTCAAGGCGCTGCTCTTCTTGAGCGCCGGCTCGGTCATCATCGGCATGCACCACGAGCAGGACATCTGGCAGATGGGCAACCTGCGGAAGAAAATGCCGCTCACGTTCGCGACCTTTTTCATCGGTGCGCTCGCCCTGTGCGGAGTTCCGCCGTTCAGCGGGTTTTATTCCAAGGACGCCATCCTCGCGCTGGCGCTAGAGGAAAAGAATTACCTGTTGTTCGGCGTCGCCGTGTTCGTGGCCGCACTAACCACGTTCTATACGTTCCGCCTTTTCTTCGTCGTTTTCTTTGGCCAGGAAAAATCTAAGCAAGCCTCGCACGCCCATGAATCCCCGCTGGTTATCACGCTGCCGCTGGTGGCGCTGGCGGTGCTGTCCGTGGTTGGCGGCTTCATCGGTGTCACAAACTTCTACGGATCCCAGTTTGGCACCACGCACGCTTCGCTGACCGTTATGGAGCAGATCACACATCCGTTCCATGATGTTTTCCCGATGCTCTGCGGCCTAGGCGCGGTGGTCGTCGGCTTGTTCCTCGCCTTCACGTTCTACAAGAACGCCGCGACCGATCCGCTGCCGGCCAAGCTCGGCGCGCTCTCGCGCTGGATGGCCAACCGCTTCTACTTCGACGAACTTTATGAGGCCACAGTCATCCGCTGCCATGATTTACTCGCGGCGGCTTCCGACTGGTTTGACCGCTGGATCATTGAAGGCGCCTGCATCGGCCTGATTCGCGGCGGCACGGATTTGAGCGGCCGCGCGCTGCGCCTCGTGCAAACCGGCAACCTCCAGACCTACGCGTTCCTGTTTGCGTTCGGCGTGGCGCTGTTGCTCTACTTTGTTTTGGTGAAATAAAATGTCGATCTTAACTTACATCGCAGGTTGGCCGCTGCTGGCGGCGTTGGCGCTCATCGTCGTGCCGCGCAATTATCGCGTCATCATCCGCGCCATCGCGGTGCTGGCCACGTTCATCTCCGCCGTGCTCGCGATAAAACTGTTTTGCCAGTTTGTGCCCGGTGCGGCCGGCTACCAGTTCGAGCAGCAGATTCCCTGGGTTCAATCGCTGGGCATCAGCTATCACGTCGGTGTGGACGGTATCAATGTCGGCCTGATCTTGATGGGTGCGATTGTCGCCTTCGCCGCCGCGCTGTGCTCGTTTGAAATCCAGACGCGCGAAAAGGAATTTTACATCCTCCTGCTGGTGATGACCGGCGGCATCCTCGGCGCGTTCGCATCGCTGGACCTGTTCTGCTTTTATTTCCTGCACGAACTTGCACTGGTGCCGACGTTCATCATGATTGGCGTCTGGGGCCGCGGCGAAAAGAAGAACTACGCCACCTTCCAGATCACGCTCTACTTGAGCGTCGGCGCGCTCATCGCGCTTATCGGCCTCATCGCACTCTATCTCCAGTCCGGCGCGAACACGTTCGATATTCCGAAGCTCATCGAGCACGTCAAAACGCATCCTTTCTCGCAGGGCGCGCAGCACCTGATTTTTCCGCTGCTGCTGTTCGGCTTCGGTATTCTGGTTTCACTCTGGCCCTTCCACTCATGGGCGCCACTGGGATACGGCGTCGCGCCTTCACCGACCGCCATGTTGCACGCTGGCGTGCTCAAGAAATTCGGCCTCTACGGTTTGATCCGGATTGCGCTGCCGATGCTGCCGGAAGCCGCACAATGCTGGGCGCAGGTGCTCGCGTGGCTCTGCGTCGGAAACATCTTGTATGTCGGCTGGGTGGCGATGCGCCAGAAAGATCTGAACCTGCTCATCGGCAACTCGAGCGTGGCGCACATGGGTTTCATCTTCCTCGGTATCGCCAGCCTGAACCTGATCGGTATCAGCGGCGCGGTGATCATCATGATCGCGCACGGTTTCCTGGCGGCGCTTACCTTCGCACTGAGCGGCTACATCTATCAGCAGACTGGCACGCTCCAGATGAGCGAACTCGGCGGCCTTTGCCGAAAGCTGCCGTTCATCGGCACAGCCCTCTTGATGGCGGCAATGGCAGGCTGCGGACTGCCCGGCTTTGCCAATTTCGTCGGCGAAGCCACGGTGTTTTTCGGCGCGTGGACGGTCTTCCCGGCGATCACGGTCATCGCGCTCTGGGGTGCGCTGGTCATAGGCGGTGTTTACATGACCCGCGCCATCCGCACGGTGTTGCACGGGCCGCTGGCGGAAAAATGGAATTCGCTCACGGATGCCGGCCACCTCTGGCGCAAGCTGCCCTATGCGCTGCTGCTGGCAAGCCTGCTGGTGTTTGGTTTCTGGCCACGCCTGCTGACGGAAAAAATCAATCCCGATGTCGAAAAAATCGTGGCTCAAATCCCGCCCGCAAAATGCTGCCCCGTTCGGGCCGACAAGAGCGCGGCGGCGGATCATTCTGGAGTTCGCAACCGATGAACACGTCCCTAATAGGTTTGGAAATCTCGGTCATCGGCCTCGGCCTCGTGCTGATGCTGGCTGACTTCTTCATGCCCGCCGAACGACGCAAGTTTGTCGGCTACGCCGGCATCGCCGCTTTGGGGGCGATGCTCCTCTTTAGCTTCGCCGACGTCGGCACCTGCAGCATCGCGGGCACGGCCTTCAACGGCTCCTTCATCAATGACGGCCTTTCGCTATTCTTCAAGCGCTTTTTTATTCTGGCGGCAATCCTGGTGCTGTTCATCGCGGCGGAATTTTCCGACCGGTTTGCGGAAGGCAGCGTGGCCGAATACTACTCACTCGTCGTTTTTGCGCTAGCGGGAATGCTGTTCGCCGCGTCGGCCAACGACTTTGCGATGCTGTTCGTTTCCATCGAACTGATCACCATCACGTTTTATATCCTGGTCAGCTTCCAGCGCAGCAAGCTCGCCTCGCTGGAGGCCGGCGTGAAATATCTGATTCTCGGCGCGCTATCGTCATCGTTCATGATTTTCGGCATCGCGCTGATCTGGGGAACGACCGGCGAATTGAATTTCACCAAGCTCGCGGCGGTGGCACCCCAGTTTGAGACGAGCAAAATATTTTTGCTCGGCGTGCTGCTGGTGCTGGTGGGTCTGGGCTTCAAGATTGCCGCGTTTCCGTTCCAGATCTGGGCGCCGGATGTCTATCAAGGCGCCCCGACGCCGACCACGGCTTTTCTGGCCATCGGTTCCAAGGCGGCCGGATTTGTTTTGTTACTGCGTTTCCTGTTCACCGCTGTCCCGAGCGTGACAATGCATTGGGAGAAATTGCTCATCGTCATCTCCGGTATCACCATTCTTTACGGCAATCTCTGCGCGCTGCCGCAGCGGAACATCAAGCGGCTGCTGGGCTACTCCAGCATCGCCCACGCGGGATACCTGTTGCTGGGCGTGGCGGCATTGAGCAGGAATGGACAGGCGGCGGTTTTATATTATCTCGCCGGCTATCTGTTCACGGTGCTGGCGGCATTCGCCGTCATCGCCATCGTACTGAAGAATGTGGATAATGAGGATGTGTCCGACCTCGCGGGATTGAACCAGCGTTCACCATTACTAGCCACGACGATGACCATCGCCATGGTGTCGCTGGCAGGCATTCCACCGCTGGCAGGCTTCTTTGGGAAATTTCTGTTGCTGAAAGCCGTCATCGAACAGGGCGCAAAAAATCACGGGTACTATTGCCTCGCGTTTACGACGCTGGCAGGCGTAATCATCTCGCTCTACTACTATTTCGGTGTCATCCGGGCAATTTACTGGAGCAAAGATCCGGCGGATGTGTCGCCAATTGAACTCTCGGCTCCGGCCAAAGTTTTCATCTGGATCTGCATCGCCGGAATTTTCTGGCTGGGCCTGTTCCCGAACACGGTGTTGAACCTGGCCAACCAGGCGGCGATCTTCGCAAAATAGCCGTCACCACCGGGCACACACCCGCACGACCATTGCCGCTGGAAGCCGGCCGCGATATTTTAACGGCCATAACCATGAAAACCAAAACGGCTTTGCCGATGGCCTGGTGGCTAGCCAGCCTTGGGCTGGCTCTACTGTTTATCGGGTTGCGTTGGAATAATTGCAACGCGCCACTCACTCGCGACGAGGGGGAATACGCCTACGCCGGCTGGCTTCTGCTTCACGGCGGTATTCCTTATGAGCAGGCCTTCATCCAAAAGCCACCGATGGTCTTCTACAGCTACCTGCTGGCAGACCGGCTGCTGCCGCAGGTGTCCTGGTCGCCCCGCCTGCTGGCCGGAGGGTTCATGGTGCTGGCCACCGTGCTGCTGGGGTTCATCGCCCGGCGGGAGTTCGGGCGGGGATTTGCCCTGCCGGCAATGTGGCTGATGACACCGCTGGTTCTGCTGCCGGGACTCGACCAGTTCACGGCCAACACCGAGATGTTCCTGCTATTGCCGATGCTTGGCTGCTTTGCGGTTTATTGCGAAGGCCGGCTGCGGAATCACCAGGCAAAATTCTGGTTCGTTTTCGGGTTGCTGGCCGTAACGACGCTGCTTTACAAATACACGGCACTGCCCTTGGTGGCCTTCGTATTCGCTGTGTGGTCGGTTGAACAATGGCGGTCGGAAAAAAATGTGCGCCGGTTCGTCCGGTATTGGGGCATGGCACTGCTGGGGGGAATTCTGGCGGCGGCGGGGGAACTCGGATTATTTCTCGGGCACGATGGCAGCGCGGCGCTCTGGGATTGCACAGTGAGATTCAATAGCTATTACGTCGCCTCGGACAATTTCAGCTGGCTGGGCGTGATCCTGAAATTGAAAAGTTTCTGGACGGCGTGGTGGATTATATTCTTGCTGACAGGCGCGGCATTCTTGAAACCGCGACCACGCCTGTGGTTTTGGGCCGGGGCATTTCTGTGCGCGTGCATGGCGACGGGCGCGAGCTACTACGGACACTATTACCTCGTGCTGATGCCGTTTTGGGCGCTACTTGCGGTCGCCGGCATCCAGACGCTGGCGGAAATCATCGCCGCGCGCTCAACGTTCTCCCTGCGGCAAAGCCAACTGAGCCTGACCGCCCTGGCGGTCGGGCTGGTGTGTTTGCCAGATGCGCCGTGGGTGACGCTGTCGCCCAAAACCTTCGCCGCCGCGAAGCTGGCCAACCGCTCGGTCTTTTTGGAATCGCCGGTGGTCGCCCGGCGGGTGGCGGAACTGAGCTCGCCGGCCGACCGCGTCTGGGTGGCGGCTTCCGAACCGCAAATCCTCTTTTACGCCCGGCGACAAAGCCCGACGCGGTTCATCACGGTCTATGAGCTGGTGATTCCCAGCCCGATGCGGGCGCAGTATCAGGCGGAAGCCATCCGTGAGGTGCAGACACAACCGCCGAAACTCGTGGTCTGGGCGCGAAGCTGGTTGCAGGAAGAACCTCAACCGTCCCGCCTGCTGCTCTTCCTGAATGAAACCTTGGCGAGCGATTACCAGAGGGTGGGCGGCTATGTGCTCCAAGGCAAAGACAGCCGCTGGGTCGAGCCGTTAAGCGATACGGATGTGCCAGCAGCCAGCGTGATACTCTATCAGCGCAAAACGCTGGCACCACACGACGCTCCGGTTGCGCGCTGAATTTCCGGCCGCCTACACCGTCCGCATTTGGACGGCGTCCACGATTTCAGTGCCGACGGAAATTGCGCCGATAATCACAACGGTATCACCCGTTTTCAGCCGGCCTTGAGCCTTAAGGCTTTTCAGGCCGTTTTCAATGGTATTTTGCGGTTGGATGAAATCAAATTCTGTAACGAAGGGGGTGACGCCCCAGCTCAAAGTGAGTTCGTTGGCAGATCTTTCGTTGTCGCACATCGCGTAAATGGGCGAGTAACGCGGGCGCATCCAGCCGGCGTAGCGGGCCATGTGTCCGTGCCGCGTAAAAGAGACAATGGCCGCGGCTTTGAGTTCATTGGCCATGACGACGGCACTTTTGACGAGTTTTTCGCGGGCGGTGGTGAGTTCGGCGGCCTCATGAAATTGCGCGTTGCCGCTGCGTTCGATCCGGGTGGCAATTTTGTCGAAGACTTCGATACATTTGAGGGGATACTTACCAACGGTGGTCTCTCCACTTAACATGATGGCGTCGGCTTCTTCAAATACAGCATTCGCAACATCGGTGACTTCGGCGCGCGTGGGCATGGGTGCTTCGATCATGCTTTCGAGCATATGGGTGGCGACGATGACGGGTTTGCCAAGGCGCAAACAGGTTTTGACAATGCGACGCTGAACGATGGGCAGATCGTAATAGGGAATTTCAATTCCCAAGTCACCACGGGCAACCATGATGCCGTCGGCTTCGCGAACGATGGATTCCAGATTGAGCACCGCCTGCTGATCTTCAATCTTGGCGATGACGAACGGCGCGGGTTTGCCTTCCTCAAACATTTCCCGGAGCTGCAGCAGGTCGCGGGATTCGCGCACAAACGAGAGAGCGATGAAATCCACGTTGAGCTCCAGACCGAGCTTCACGTCCTTGATGTCCTTGGCGGTGAGGGCCGGCAGGCTGACTTTGACGCCGGGCAAATTGATGTGGCGGCGGCTGCCCAGGGTGCCGGCGGTAAGAACTTCGCATTCCACCTTGTTGCCATTTTTAGCGAGCACCTTCATCTGGATGGTGCCGTTGTCGATCAGAACCACGTCGCCGACGCTGATGTCGTTGATGAAGTTCTCGTAGTTCACGTCCACGGAGTGTTCCTCCTCACTTTTTTCTCCGCGGACGGTGAGCGTAAATTTTTGCCCCGGCTGCAAGTCCAGCGGCGAGCTGATGTCACCGGTGCGAATCGCGGGACCTTGCGTGTCCATGAGAATACCAACGTGTCCGCGACGCTGCTTGGCCTCGGCGCGAATGTCGGCGACGACGCGACGCACCCAGTCATGCGGCGCATGCGACATATTCAGGCGGAAGACGTTTACGCCCGCATCCATGAGCTTGCCGATCATCACGGCGGAATCCGTGGCCGGGCCGAGGGTGGAAACGATTTTGGTTCGACGGAGGGTTCCCCTTTGCATGGCGGCAAAAGTAACGCTGCTGCGTTCAACAAAAAAGCATTTTATCTGCCTTTCGCTGGAAAACAGGCTTGCTTTTTCTGCGCCCCCCAGCCATAGTTCTCATCTAAACTTTAAATAAAAAATTTATGGCTGACGCTGCAAACAAATACCCCGAAAACATCGCTGGAAAATTTTACGTGGACAATCAATGCATTGACTGCGACCTGTGCCGCGAAACGGCCCCGGATAATTTCAAGCGCAACGAGGACGGCGGTTATACCTACGTCTATAAACAACCCGCCTCGCCGGACGAGGAAAAGCGCTGCAACGAAGCCAAAGAAGGCTGCCCCGTGGAAGCCATCGGCGATAACGGCTAAAATTCCGCCCGATAAAAGGCAAACCCCGCAGGTTTAATCCGGCGGGGTTTTTGTTTGGAAACCGCTTAGTTCATCGGCGTATGCACCGGCAAAGACACCCGCACAAAGCCGGATGGCGACGGGATGATTTCGAGCTTGCCGTTGTGGGTCTCAATGATTTTCCGGCTTACAGCCAAGCCAAGCCCGAGACCGACATTGCGCGTGGTATAAAAGGGCGAGGTTACTTTCTGGACGGATTCAGGGCTGAAACCGGAACCGGTGTCAAGCACTTCGATGGTCAAGGCAGGACGGCCTTTGGTATCAGCCGATTCCAACCGGACGTCAATCTGCGGCTGCTTGAGATTGGCCTGGAGCGCGTTGAGCATAATTTCCGACAACGCGTGCTTCAAGGCGGCGCGATCCCCAGTGACGATGACCGGCTGGCCGGTATTATCAAACTTCAACTGCGCCCCCTCGACGGGCTGCTGTCGCGCAGCTTCCTGATATGCCTCTAAAATCAGCTTCCCGATCGGGAAGGACTCCTGCTCGATGTGTCCTTCGTGCGCGAGAAAACGCATCTGGTTAATCAGCCGGGAAACGCGTTTGACGCCATCGCTTAATGCCTGATCCAGCGAGGCTCTAAATTCAGGGTCGCCAAACTTTTCACCAAGCAACTGCTGATGCGTTGAAATGGGCACCATGGCGTTGCCAATCTCATGCGCCATCCGGTCGGCCATCGTGCGGACGAGCCGGAGATTGGCGGCCTCGACTTCAAGTTTGCGCAATTGTTCGCCCTGCGTCAGATCATCGGCAGTCAACAGCACCGAACCGGGCACCGCGGAGTTCCCGCGTTGAAACGGCACCACACTGACGCTGTAAACGGTTCCCGGCGAATTTTCCGGCTCAAAGCGGAATGGCTCCAGCGCGGCACCGGTTTTCAACACCTGATAAATCTTCCCGCCAAGCAACTGTGGCAGGTCGCTGAATTCCAAACCGCCCGTGCGCTCGTTTTTGCGGCCGAAGTGACGGCGGGCGGCTTTATTCGCATGGAGCACTTTCAGGTCGCGGCCGACGACGATACAGGCGCTGCTCAATTCCCGAAGCACGTTGGCCAGCATTTCGTGATTACCCGCCAGCTGGTCGTGCAGCCAGATGTTGCGCAAGGCAAGACCAACCTGTTCTAGCAAATGGAAAATGAGTTCCAGCTCCACGTTGACGAGCGGTTCGCCCGTAATACGGCCATCGAAAACAGCGACCCCGACAATGGCGTCGCGACTGGGAATCGGGACGGCCACTTGAGCACCAAGCAGTTCAAATTCCTTCTGGGCCTCTGCGTCCATGCGGGTTTCATCGCTATCGCGGCGCAAGATGCGGCCCAGCCGGGAAATCTGCGCGCCCAGGCCGGAATCGAGCGATAGTTCAAAATGTTCCAGCAGACCGGAGGAAATTCCGATGGCCGCAACGACGCGCAACCGCCGCGCGTCTTCCGGAGACAGGACTTCGGTGAGCGGCGAACAAGGCCGGTTCAAAAAAATGGCGACCCGGTTGACGCTCAATATTTCGCGGAGAAACTGGAGAAATTGTTTTAGCATCGCCTCCGCGTCGAGCGAATGCGTGAGAATGGACGAAAAATCGCGGAGCACGTCAAGGGTCTGCAACGCGTTTACCGATCGTGCAACCTCGGCGGGCGGCACCACCGCGCGGGGGAGCGGCACCGGGAATCCAAATGGAACTCCAGGCGGGCGTAAACCGGCCGGCGGGTTTACCAGTCGCTCCAAAACCGAATTCAGCAAGCGGTGGCGGACAGGCTTGGTTAAAATATGAGTGACCCCGCGCAAGAAGGCTTCTTCCTCCCAATCGGATTGCGTGGTTTCGGTATAGGCGATGATCGGCGTGCGGGCGTCGCGGCGACGGAGGCGTTCAATTACCCAAACGCTTTCGACGCCCATGAGGTCCGCATCCAGGATGCAGGCGGTGGCCAGACCGTGGACAATGAGCGGTTCAGCCTCCTCCACATTCAGCCGGTGGATAACGCGGTATTGTTCAGAATTAAGGCTGGTGCGAACGCCCTCGGCAAAGTCAGGATGCGGAGACAAAACCAGGATTGTCTTCATAAACTGACAGGCAAAAATTGGTTTTGAGGTTTCGTCATTAACTGCTCTCCATATTCCGTAGCCGTCAATCAAAAGTCAAACGAACTTGTCGCGCCCAGATTTTAACTGCGGATTATAAGCTGATCCCAAAGGCCTTCGTTCAACAGCGCTTTTTTCAAAAAATCGGCGTCGTTGGCCGACGGCGTGACGATTCCGGGTTTAAGTGGTAGGCGAATGGTGAAACGATTACCACCGGCAGCAGGCAGATTTTGCGCCTCAATTTTACCGCCGTGATGGTGCGCGATGAAAAAACAGGCCATTAAATTTATGCCGTATTCCGTCGGCTTGCCGCTGGTGACCACGAACGGATCAAGAACGACCCGCAACGCCTCCTGCGGCAGCGCGGGACCGTTGTCAGTGAGTTGAATGGCTATCTCCAGACCTTGCAATTCCGCTGAGAAGGTGATGCGGCTGCCCGCCGGCAACATCGCCAATTCGTCTTTCACCAACAATTCCACCAATCGATCAAACTTAGGTTTATCCACCTGGAGCGGCGGCAGGGAATCAGGAATCAGATTCTGCACCTCAATCCGCCGCGCGGCCAGCGGTGCCCGCAACTGGTCGAGGCAATTGGCAATGGCGGATTTCAAATGAATCTGGTCAGCGAAGGGTTCGCCGGATTTGTTTTCCGAAGCCGTGCGCAAATCAGCGAGCAGATGATTGATTTTTTCAATCTGCCCCTGGACGTTGTGATGGTATTCGCGCCAAAAGTCCGGATCACGAAGACTATCGGCATTGCCTTTTTCCTCGACCATTTTCATCGGCGCCAGTTCGAGAAAGGTTTTAACGGCGACCATCGAGTTTTTGATGTGATGACTCAAGCCGGCGGCGAGCAGGCCGAGGCTGACGATGCGGTCGGCGATCATCATGTTGCGGAGCACGGACATTTTTTCGCGCAGCAATTGATCGCGCTCCGCTTGCACCATAAAAAATTCCAGGCCCTGCTTGAGAGTCAGTTCGAGCTGCGGCGGGTCCCAGGGTTTGGTGATGAATTTATAAATGGCACCGCTGTTCACAGCTTGGATGGCAGCGTCCATGTCCGTGTAGGCGGTAACCAGAATTCGCAAAATCCGCGGACGCAACTGCCGGGCGCGCTCGAGCAACCACACTCCTTTTTCACCCGGCATCCGCTGATCGGTCATCAGGATACAGATCTCATCACCGTGCTGTTCGATCAGTTTCAGCCCGTCCTGTGCGTTACTCGCCGTGAGGATGCGGAACTCGCTCTCGAAGGCGCGAGTGAAAGTCGTCAGCGACTTTTCCTCGTCATCCACATAGAGGACACCCAAATTTTTGTAATCGTAATCAGTCAGCATGTTTAAGGGGTGATTTAGCAGCGGCTTCGTTGGCTGGCAAGTCGAGGGTGAACTCGCAGAATTTTCCCGACTCACTGTTCACAGAAATGGTGCCGCCGTAGCTGCGAATGATGCCGAAGCAAATACTCAGGCCAAGGCCGGTTCCTTTGCCCACGTCCTTGGTGGTAAAGAACGGGTCAAAGATCTTGGTAATAATCTTCGCATCAATACCGGGACCGTTGTCGCGGATGGAAATCACGGTCCGATCGCCCTCGGATCGGCTGGCGACGGTTATGACCGGCTTTTCTTCCAAGGTGAATGGTTTACTTTCCAGCGCGTCAATGGAGTTTTCCAAAAGATTTATGACCACCACTGAAAAATCGTTCTGCCCGATCCAAACCATTTGTTTGGCCGGGATGTTTACTTCCAGTGAAATATTTTTGTCCTTCAATCCACCGGCCACAAAGCGACGGACGTCGCTGAAGATGGCAGACAAATCAATGCTCTCAGGCGCCTGTTCGCCGGGATGGGTGAAATTGCGGAGACTTTGAACAATTTCTTGCACGCGATTCATACCGTCCTTGATGTCCTTGAATAGCTGGTCAAATTCTTCACGCGCCGCCGGCGGCAGAGTGCGGCTTTTCTTCTGAAGCGTAAACAGGCCGGTTTGGGAATAATTCAGCGGATTTAGAATATCGTGCATGAGGCCGGCACTGAAGCGGCCCAGCGAAGACATTTTTTCCGCCTGCACCAGCTGGGCTTCGGCATCCTTGATTTCGCGGTTAGCGCGGTTGAGGGCTTCGTTTTGATCGGCCAGTTTAAGATTGGTAGCCTCCAGCTCGCGCTTGCTCAAATCCAACTGATAACGGTAGGCAAATTCCCGATAGCGGAACTTGCTGTAAAAGAAATTGCCCGTGGCGACAATAATGGCGGTGGAAAGAAGAAAGAAGAGGTTGTTCACCAGCACGCCCTGAAAATGCAGCGGACCATGCAGCCGGCCAGCCAGAAGAAATTCCAAGACGACCAAGCCCACGGCAATGAGGCTTTCCTGAAAAGACCAGCGCAGCACAAAGCCAGTCATCAGCAGCACCAGATTCAAGCCCGCATAGTAGGGTGAGGCCGCGCCTTCCGGCGTGCGAGAAATCATATAGCAAATGGCCGATCCCGGCAGAAGCACCAAGGTAACCGCAAAAAAACGGTAGTTATTTTTTCCGAATTTGGTCAATAAAATGATGAGAAACAGGGCGATCAGCGAGGAACAAATGAAGCGCACCGCCAAAAACTCATATCTAAAATCGGGGTAAAGGCTGAAGTCCAGAATTGCAAACGAAGGCACCAGCAGGATGCCCAGGATGCACGCCACCTTGAAGTTACCAATCGTGACCTCGCGGTCATATTGCTCAAATGCAGCGCGGATTGGTTGGGACAGCAAATCCATAACTCAGTTTGCCGGCGACTTGCGCAATTCCAGGAACAGGTTGACCAAGGATGGCTCAATAACCACGGATGACTGGTCGGCGGGCACGGTTTTCGGCGCCAGACCAGCCATGTCGCGCGCATCCCGATAAATCAAATGCCAGTCGAGCAGAAATTCAACCATGCGACTGAACGGTTGCTGATGGTTGCTCATGTTGGCCACAACCAGAAGGCCTTCCGGGGCCAGCCAATTATAAAATTGCTCCACGAGCTGCCGGCAGGCCAGATCGGAAAAATAGTCGAATAATCCACCGCAATAAATCAAATCAAAATCCGTGCCGATGGGCTTGGTGGTGCGTTGCGAATTGGCAATCAACTTCATCACCGACAGCTGGTGAAACTGGAAGCGGGTCTGGCGCGCGTGCCTCCGCTTGATGTCGCTCAATTGGGCGCGGGCAAATTCTATGGTTTCTTGGTCGAAATCCAGCAAAGTGAAATCTGCGTGGCTGGCAACCGCCTGGGCTGACATGAAATTTTGAATCTCGCGCGCCGGGCCGCAGCCCACGTTTAAGATGCGGCAGGGCCGTTCCTGGCGCAACACGCGGGTGGTTTCCTTCATTAGTTTGATTTCCATGTGCGCAATCCGGTTGCGCACGGACTTGGAAGCCCACTGACTCACCAACCAGAAATGCAACAGCTTTGCGAACAATGACGCCCCCTCAAAGGTGTTGCGGTGAATCATGTTCATGATTTCGTAGTCACCGGCGTAGCCCAGCGGTTTGTGATACGTTCGGTGGCCAAAGGGGGCGGACAAAAACAGCGGATGCAACTGGCGGCGCAAAAGCACTTGATGCGCGGCGATTTCTTCCGGCGGTATTTGCGCGGCCAACTCCTCAAACCGTTCGTGCAAGGCATCAATGGTCGCAAGCACCGACGGTGCCAGATCACGCGCCACTTGCAGCGTCACCGGTTCGCGATCCGGCAGTGAGTGGGTTCGGATGGCAATCTCGATGCGCTCCAACATCAATTTGAGTTCATAGAGATAACTGTGCAAATCCAGAACCACCGCCTTGAATTCCGGGCGGATGGTGGCCTGCTTCTGCCAACGAACAAATTGCGCCGCGCAGGCGTCCAAAACACTGGTGGTGCCGTTGTCCGGGGTTTTAATCGGATTGAATAATCCCGGCTCATCCAGATTGACTTCACAGACATAAACGGCCCCCGTGTTAAGAACATTCCGAATGACGCCGCGCCCGGTGTAAAGCAGCTGCCCGTCAGAATATAATTTTAAACCGGTCAGGACTTGAGAAACACAGAGCCACGTATCGGGCTGATGCGCTTCGATCACAATCAGAAATCGCTCTACCCGCAGCACCACCGCGCTTAACTCGACGCCTTCGGGGGTTTTGAAAAATGCCGTAGTGCCATGGATATTCCGTCCGCTGACGGCGATGGATTCCGCCTCGGCTGGCTTCGCCGGCGGCAAAGAAATCTTGTTTTCAGTGCTGATGCTGACCTTGCGCGTCATTGATTACGGATGAATAGACCATTTTCACCGCCTTGAAAAGCGATAGTTGACGTGGCAGGACCAGCGATGGACCCAACGTCGTACGGCAGTGGAATTCTTAAAAATGCCAGCCGACCGACACGGAGATGGCGTGGCTGATAAATCCATAGGTGCCGTCCGCATTCTGTCCGCTGCTAGAATAAGCGCTGCCGCTCACCGTACGGTCGGGGCCGTAGCCAAATTGATACGCCACGTCGAAGTCAAATTGCTTGCCCTTGCGACCGACACCCACGCTGAAAAAATGCCGGTCTTCATCCGCGATTAAAGTGTTATAATGGGCGGACGGCACGGCGTTCTGGTTGAAAATATAGCCTGCGCTCACATGCCAGCCGTTGTCAAAATAACGGGTCGCGCCCAGTTCGTAATACCAGCTGGATTCCCATTGCAACACGAGTGAAATATTCTTCGAAAACAGCGGCGAATAGCCTGATTCCTGCTGGATGGTAACGGTGCCCATGCTGTTCCAATCGATGTAATCCACGTCAAACTCCAGATTCCACTTTGGGGTGGGACGGTAGGACAAGCCCACTTCCGCCTTGAGGGGAAATTGAAAGTCGGCCTGAGCCCCCGTGCGAGTTGAAAATGTCGAATAATAGTAAGGGGACTGGGCGAGTGATAAAGCCACGTTATTGTAGGCCGAAGTGTAGCCCTCCAGATTCATTTTCAGGCCCGTTTGCAGTGCCGCACCAAAAGAAAGTTTTTCCACTGGCTGCCAGCGCAAACCCATATTACCCGCCAAACCCCAGCCATCGCCTTGAAAGCGAAACTGATCATACGACTGACTAGGCCAAAGAATTCCCTGCCGCAAATCAAGATTCACATAGTTGGCCGACAGCCCAACCCCCACAGACAGGCTATCAAGGAGCTTGAAGGCCACGACTGGATTGATGGCGAATTGGGAAAGCGACCCCTGCGTGCCCAGCGTCCTGAATCCGGTATTATCCTGCCATCGAACACTCAATCCGGAAGGCGCATAAACACCCAAGCCATAGGAAAACGTATGGTCTTCATTGCCGTGGACATAATATATTTGCGGAACACCACTGAACGGGTCTTGATTATGAAAAGTATTGCCACCACCCGTTGGGGTGTATTGCGAATCAAGATAAATACCATAAAAGCCCGCCTGCAAATTGTTACCCGTCAATTGCGTCAAGCCCGCCGGGTTGTAAAAAATTGCCGAGGGATTGTCCGCCGTGGCCACCACCGCCAGACCGCGCGCCACCGCAAAGGCATCCTGATCCGGCAAATCAAAACCGCCAGCCATCGCCGCAGTAACAGTGACTTGCAATAAACAAACCGTGGTGTAATTAATCTTGGGTCTGGTTTTAAAGTTTTTCATGATTTTTATGGGTTGGAACGGTGGTCGCAACTTTGTGACGTATTTTTAGCAAAAGGTCAATCCGACTTCTTCAGCGCCTCATATCCCCAACGCAGCATCCGCTCGGTTGTTTCCCAGCCGATGCAGGAGTCGGTAATGCTCACGCCGTAGCGCAGCGCGGAAATATCTTTCGGAATCGGCTGGTTGCCTTCGCTCAAATGACTTTCGACCATCAGGCCAATCAGCGACCTGGTTCCGCCCGCCCGCTGGGCGATGACGCTGCGCCAGACATCCTCCTGCCTAGCAAATTTCTTTTCTGAATTCGCGTGGCTGCAGTCCACCATCAATACCGGCGGGAGTTTTTCCGAAATTAATTTTGCCTCCGCCGCCTTGATGCTCGCCGCGTCATAATTCGTCATGGCCCGCCCGCCGCGCAACACAACATGCGCATGGGGGTTGCCGTTGGTGCGCACAATGGCGGTCATGCCGTCCTCGTTCATGCCCAGAAAACTGTGTGGATGCCGCGTGGCTCCCATCGCGTCAATGGCCACCTGCAGACTGCCATCGGTGGCGTTTTTCAAGCCAACCGGCATGGAAAGCCCGCTGGCCATCTCACGATGAGTCTGGGATTCCGTGGTGCGCGCGCCGATGGCCGCCCAGGTCACGAGATCGGCGATGTATTGCGGCACAATGGGATCGAGAAACTCCGTGGCGGCGGGCAGTCCCAGGCCGCCGATTTCCAGCAGCAGTTTCCGGGCGATCTTCAAGCCGGCTTCAATATCCTGAGAACCGTCCAGGTGCGGGTCGTTGATGAGACCCTTCCAGCCGATGGTGGTGCGCGGTTTTTCAAAATAGACGCGCATCACGATTTCCAGCTTGTCGGCGAATTCTTTTTGCAGCCGACTCAACCGGGCCGCATATTCCAGCGCGCTTTTTTCGTCGTGAATGGAACAAGGCCCGACAACCACGAGCAGACGGGGGGCAGCTTGATTCAAGATACGGATGACCCGTTCACGCGCCTGCGCCACCGTGGCGGTGACCGCTTCGGGGGTCGGCGACAGCGCCTTCATGGCCCGCGGCGAGAGCAGCGGAACAATTTCTTTTACGTGTAAATCCTGGGTGCGAAACATTAGGTTGATTGTAGCTTGAAATTACTTCTCGAAAAGCTGAAACCGAGCCGAAATAATCAATGAGCCGCAGGCCACCCGCCGCAAACTTCACCCGGAGGCAGCCTTTGCCGGGCGGAAACTTGCTAAAATCTTGGACTTGTGACCGGGGGCGCTTTGATTAAAACTAAAAACGCGCCAGATTGCGCCACATGAAAACATTTGCCCAATTGAATTTTCCCGGCCGGCTCATCGCCGTCGAGGGTCTCGACGGGTCGGGCAAGTCCACGCAGATCTACCTGCTCAAGCGCTGGTTGGAAGCCGAGGGCATAAAAGTCTATTTCAGCGAATGGAACTCATCCGAACTCGTAAAATCAGCGACGAGCAAAGGCAAAAAGCGCGAACTCCTCACGCCAACGACATTCAGCCTGATCCATGCAACCGATTTTGCGGACCGCTACGAGCGGCATCTGGTGCCATTGCTGCGGGCGGGCTACATTGTGTTGTGCGACCGGTATGTGTTCACGGCCTTCGCGCGGGATGTGACGCGCGGCTGCCCGCCCGACTGGGTGCGCGGCAATTACAGCTTTGCCGCCGCGCCGGATTTGACGATGTTTTTCAAAGCGGATCTGGAGGTGTCGCTCAACCGGATTTTGGAGGGCCGGCCGAAATTAAAATTTTTCGAAGCCGGCATGGATTTGCGGCTTTCAACGGACCCGTATGAAAGTTTCAAGATATTTCAGGGGCGTATTCTCGACCAATATCTGGCGATGAGCCAGGAGTTTAATTTCCACACGATGGATGCAAACGAGAATGTCGAAAAGCAGCAGGTGCTCGTCCGGAAACTCGTAAGCGAGCGGATTGACCTGAAGAAATTCAAACGGCGCAGCCCGCTGCCATTACCGCCATCGCTGCGGGTCAATCCGGAAGCCAGAGAAGCCGAAGAGGATAAAGCCGCATGAAAACAGCCCATCGTTTTTACGGACACGGCATTCCGCGCGTCAAGCCCGAAGACCTCGGCGGCAAATTGATCGCGATCGAAGGCGCCGACGGTTCCGGTCGCTCCACCCAGATCGCCGAGCTCGTCAACTGGCTCGAAACCAGCGGACGACCGACCGCGCAAGTCGGTTTGAAACGCTCCTCGCTCGTCAGCGAGGAGCTGGAAAAAGCGCAGCACGGAAATGTTTTGAGCCGGACGACGTTGAGTTTATTTTACGCAACGGACTTCGCCGACCAGCTGGAAAACATCATTCTGCCCGCGCTCAAGGCCGGATTTATCGTGCTGGCCGACCGCTACATTTACACACTGATGGCCCGCGACATGGTGCGCGGCATGGATGAGAAATGGCTGAAAAATCTTTACGGAATCGCGCCGGTGCCAGACGCGGTGTTTTATCTTTCAGTGGAACCGGAGGAACTCGTCCAGCGCAACTTGTCGAAGAACGCGACGCTGGATTATTGGGAAAGCGGCATGGACATCGGCTTGTCCCGCGATGTGTTCGACAGCTTCCTGAAATATCAGTCCGCGATGGGCGAAGCCTTTCGCCAGCTCCAGAAAACCTACAGGTTTGAAATCATTGATGCCAACCGCCCGGTAAATTCCGTGAACAAGGAACTGCGCAAGAAAATCAGCGCGGTGATAGACGCCGAATAAAACGCTACGGAGCGTTGGTGAAAACTGCCGGCGCGCTGGTGAGCGGCAGGACCGGGGAATTCGTGACGGATCCCGGCCGCCGGGGCTGAGTCTGCTGCTTTAATAACTCGTCAAATGGTTTGAGCTGATCCGGGGACAGCACTTCGCGAATTTCCCGGCGCGAATCCTGAACGACCCGGCGAATCTGGTTCTGCCGCTCACTGATAATTTTTTGAACCGCTTCCCGCTGTTCCGGGGTCAGATGCAACGCCTCATCGAGCTGCTGCAAAAATTGTTTGCTCAAAAGCTCCGGCGCACGAAGCTTGGTATTAGTCGCTGAACGAGCCGTTGAGTTGGTGCCCGGCGAACGCGCCTCGACGGGGGCGGAGGTTTTTGCGCGTTGCGACTTCAGGTGGGGGTGATGAACATAATTTACCAACAGCCCCCCGGTAACCACTCCCGCGCCAAAGATGACCACGGTCGAAAAAATGACCTTCCAGTTGTTCACGGCATCGAGGAATTATCGGGCTGATCGGCCGAAGCCAGCAGCGTGTTTTCAAAGTCTTGGGACAAATCCTTGCTGTTATTAGCAGTGGCCGTCAGGTAAATCAGCGCACCGCCCAAAACCAGGGTCAACGCCGCGCAGGAAATAGCGGCGCGCCATAATCCGCTCGACCAGACCGCCCAGCGGTCAACCACAGCGCGCGCGGCGATAAGCGCCGTGATCCGTTTTTCAAAGGCATACGGCACGCGCTCATCCGGCTTTTGGCGCCGGGCAGCGGCGATCAGTTTGTCATGTAATTCGGCGAGGTTCATACACTCTTAACGGGATGGACGGTCTGGTTTCAAAGGCGGTTACAAATATTTCTCCTGCGTCATTCGGGCCAGAATCTTCCGCATCTCGCCCCGCGCCCGGAAGGCCCGGACCTTCACCAACGCCACCGACCAGCCGGTGATTTTGGCGATTTCCTTCACCGAACGATCCTCGATTTCCAACAAGGTGATGACCAGCCGCGCCTCCGGTGAAAGTTTTTCCAGCACCCGGCCAATCAAAAGCCTGGCCGCGTCCGCGTCTTCGGCGGCGCTGCTGGGATCCGCCACGAAACGATCCAACCAGTCTTCCTCCGGCTCGGAAATTTCGCTGAAGGACGCCTCCCGGTTCCGCTGGTGGCCGCGCAAGAAGTCATAACACACCCGCACCGTCATGCGCATGAGCCAGTGCTCGAACGGCGCTTCGCCGCGGAACGATTTCAACTTGTCAAAGGCCTTAAGCCAGACCTCCTGGGCGATGTCCTCCACCTCGCTATCGCGACGGGCGTAACGCCGCGCCGTCGCAAACACACGCGGGGAATATTTCTGGACAAGAGGCTCAAAGCTGGCGCTGTCGCCCTGCAACACCGCCGCGATGAGTTCTGCTTCCGGCCTTTCCATGCGGGGTCTTTCAGGTGGGCTTACTTCCGGTCTATGCCGAAGGCTTTTTCGAAGTCATTGGAGAATTGCAAGAGGGTTTCCGCCGCCTTGTGCGGCTGTTCCAGCAACAACTTCATCCGTTCGGCGGCGGACTCCGGACGCAGCCGCATCAACTCGGCCGCGGCAACAATGTTCGCCAGCCGGCCATTCACGTCGTGGCGCATTTCCCGAAGCCGTTGATGCAATAGCAGAATCTGCTCTTCACTTAAAGTCACAGGCCCGCTGGTTTTGAAACTGGCTGACATGCCCAAATCATCGCGCAAGCGGGCTTGAAAGCAAGCGGCTATTGAGGTCACGCATAAAAATATCCCAGCTCCCGCAAAGAGGCATAATCCTTCGCCCGCCCCGCGGTCGCGCACCCGATGATGACATGATCCACCACCTCGATTTTCAATAGCTGCCCCGCCCGGATCAAGTCCCGCGTCACCTTGATGTCCGCCTCGCTCGGCGCCGGATCGCCACTGGGATGATTATGAACCAAAACAATTCCGGCCGCGTTCGCCACAATGGCCGCGCGGAAAACCTCACGCGGATGCACCAGCAAAGTGTCCAGCGTCCCCTCCGAAATTTCTTCCACGCGAATCAGCCGCTTCCGGGTATTTAACAGCAGCACCTGGAACGCCTCCACATTTTTCAGCCGGCTGGACTCGCGCATGAAATTCACCACCGTCGCCGGATTATCCAGCACCGGGGATTCCTCGCGCCGCTCCTGCTCCATCCGCCGCGCCAGCGCGAACGCCGCCACCAGCGTCGCCGCCTTGTCGCGCCCGATGCCGGGAACTTTCCGCAGCTCATCCACCGAGGCCAGCGCCAGCGCATTCAGCGAGCCGAATTTCTGCACGAGCGTCTGCCCCACCAGCACCACATTGACGCCCTTCAAGCCGGTCCGCAGCAGAATCGCGATCAATTCCGCGTGCGTCAACGCATCCGGCCCGCGGGCCACGAGCCGCTCGCGGGGGCGCTCGCTCGCCGGCTGGTCTTTCAGACGCAGGGAATCAGACATGCAAATGTTTTAGGTGAATTCTGCACCTTTGAAAACCTGAAACTTTAAAAACCAGCCGCTAGAGGAAATCAATCCGGCTCAAGCGTGAGCTCGGCGGACGCGACGGCATCAGGCTTTTCAGAAGGAGTTTCCGGCGCAGCTTCGGCCGCCGGTGCCGGCGCGGGCGTTGATGAAACCGCTTCCTGCAACCGCACCAATGCGGGGCGAATGAGCCGGCCCTGAAACGTGAGCCCGGGCGCCAGCGTTTCCGCGACGACGGCCTCGGCGGACGGATTTTCCACGCCATGCGCACGATGTTTCTGGGCGTCGAATTTTTCCTCCGGGGCGGCGCTGAACGGCGTGACCCCGACCCGGCGGGCGGCATCGCGGCAGGCATTTTGAAACTGGCCGATGTTCTCGGCGAGCTCCGGCTGACCGGAACGGGCGGCGGCATTGTGCAGCGCAAAAATATGATCCAGGATACGCACGACGACCTGCAGCCATTCGCCCTCGGAGCGGCGAAGCTTTTCGACTTCCAGCCGGAGCGCACCTTTTTCGGTGTCGTTTAACTTCACCTGAAATTCATTGAACTCGCGGATCTCGTTCGCCATGCGCTCGGCGATTTCCCTGGCCGCAACCACGGTCTTTTCGGAATTGCCCTTGGTGGTATCCTGCACCTGCGCCCATTGGTCGGTGGCGAGGGTGATTTGCGCGGAATACTTCTTCAAATCCTGCAATTGCTCCGCCACGGTCGTGATGGCATTGACTTCAACCAGTTTTTTCACCGCGCGATATTCGAGAATGAACGGCAGGCACCCGAGCAAAGCGCCGAAAGCGACACAGCCGACGGCAAGATACATTTCGGCCGGCGAAATCGGATGCGCGGCGCGCCAGATCACGGCGCCGGCGGCAGCGAGCAAGGCGACGTTGGCGGTTAAAAACGGCCATTTGGGAATTTTCCAATCGGAGACATCGTTCATAGCGCAAAGTGTCCGAAAAATATCACCGGAGCGCAAGCCACCGGCATGGTTGGGGGTATCCCAATTTGAAAATCAAGCGGCTGCGGGTCACAGACCCGCGCTCCTTCATCAAGTTGGGACACCACCCCGCCTTCGGCTTGCTGCCTTTGATAATTCAGGCTAGTCTTTGGCCTAATATTGCATGAGTGAAATCCTGGTCATCGGCCATCGCAACCCCGACACCGACGCCATCTGCTCGGCCATCGGCTACGCGGAATTCAAGCGCCGTACCGGCATGGCCGAGGCCATCGCCGCGCGCTGCGGCGACACGAACGACCGGATTGATTTCGTGCTGAACACCTTTGGCGTGCCCGCGCCCAAGTTTGTGGCCGATGTCTCGCCGAAGATTTCCGACGTGATGCAACGAAAAATCCTGAGCGTGCGCCCCGAAGCGACGGCTGCGGACGCGCTGCGCCTCATGGATGAAAAAAACCTCCGCATCCTGCCCGTGATGGACGCCGAGCAGAAGTGCCGCGGCCTGCTTTCCCTGTTCAAGTTGAGCAAATTCCTGTTCCCGGCTGTCAGCCGTCACGGCGGCCAGCACAATTCCCGCGAAGTGCTGTCGTCGCTCAGCAGCCTGGCCCGGACGCTCGACGGCGAACTCGTCGTGAGCGTGGACGCGGAACGCGAGGACGAATTGATTCTGATGATCGGCGCGATGGGTTTGGAATCCTTCGCCGCGCGGCTCGACCAATTTCCGCCGGAAAAATCCTGCGTCATCGTCGGCGACCGCTGGGACATCCAGAACGTCGCCATCCGCGAAGGCGTCCGCGTGCTCATCGTCACCGGCGGCATTTCCGTCGAGCCGAAAACCATCGAGGCCGCCCGCAAGAAAAACGTCAGCGTCATCACCTCGCCGCACGACACCGCCACCACCGCCTCGCTTTGCCGCGCCGCCGTGGCCGTGCGCCATGTGCTGAACGAGGAATTCCTCTGCTTCCGGGAGAACGCCCCGCTCACCGCCGTGCGCGACGAGGCCACCTCCTCCGGCTACTTCGTCTTTCCCGTGCTGGGCAGCGAAGGCCAGACCGTCGGCATCTTGTCCAAGACCGACTTCCTGAAAACGGTTTCGCGCAAACTGATCCTGGTGGATCACAACGAGCTTTCCCAGGCCGTGCAAGGCGCGGACGAAGTGGAAATCATCGAAATCATCGATCACCACCGGCTGGGCTCGATGGCGACGCAACAGCCGATTTTGTTCCGCAACGAGCCGGTCGGCTCCACCTGCACGATTGTCGCGGACTGTTTTTTCCGGCACGGCGTGGAACTGCCGCGCCCCATCGCCGGCCTGCTGCTGGCCGGCGTCGTCACCGATACGCTGAACCTGACCTCGCCGACGACGACCTCGCGCGACATGGAAATCTTGAAGAAGCTCGAAGGCATCGCCTCCGTCAACGCCCGCGAGTTCACGGAAAAACTGTTCGCGTCCGGCTCACTGCTCACGCTCAAGTCCGCGCCGCAGGCCATCACCACCGACTGCAAGGAATACGCCGAACACGGCGTCAAGTTCAGCGTCGCGCAAATCGAGGAGATCGGCTTTGAACAATTCTGGAAGCGCAAGGACGAGATTCTCGGCGCGCTGGAAAATTATCGCGCCCTGCGCGCCTATCATTTCTCCACCCTGCTGGTCACCGATGTCACCACGCAAAGCTCGCTGCTGCTGGTCGTGGGCGACGAGAAATTCATCAAGCGCATCGACCACCCGCGCCTGGAGCCGGGCATCTACGAACTGCGCGATGTCGTCTCCCGCAAGAAACAGCTGCTGCCCTACCTCACCCACTGCCTGCGCGAAAAGGAAAAAGGCGTGAAAGGTTGAACCGGCCGGCGCGGATTTTTTCACCATGCACGAATTTGGCATCATGGAATCCGCCCTGGCCCTCGCCGAAAAAAACACGCGGACGGCGGGCGCCACGCAGATCCACCGGCTGAAAGTGCGCGTCGGGAAACTCTCCGGCGTGGTGCCGGAAGCCCTGCGCTTCGCGTTTGCGGCCTTAAAGACGAACACGCTCGCGGCGACCGCAGAGTTTGAAATCGAAGAAGTCCCCGCCGTCTGCTGGTGTGCGGCTTGCGCGGCGGAATTTGAAGCGAAGAATCTGAACTACGAATGTCCGCGCTGCCACCAGCCCAGCGGCGACCTACGGCGCGGCAAGGAAATGGACCTGGCCTCGCTGGAAATTTCCTGAAGCGCGGTTGAGACGACGCAGCCATCCGCCATGGTGGCCGTGCGCCAGCACCCTAGGTCTCGGACATCACCCAGGCGGAGAACGGGCTCCACTGGCCGCCCACCCGGTAACGCATGGCCACCAGCGGGGCCACCCCGCCATTACCACCATGCTTCGTCCAAACTGTGCCGCCGTCCGTGCTGCCGGACAACACGGGGAGCAACGTGCAGTTGGACAAATCCTGGTTGGGGTCGATGCCGCTGCTGACGGTGACCACACATTGCCACGCCTCCGGCGCGGCGGACACCAGGCTTTTGTCGATGCTGCCATCGGCGGAGGAACTCAGGTCGCTGCTGATCTCCGGCACCGACAGCGGGAAATGCGCCTGCAAACCGGCGATCTGGATTTGCTGGTCCGCTATCAGCGCCGCCTGCGCACTGATTTGAGTTTGCTGCGCGTCAATCAGCGCCTTGAGGCTGTTGAACTGGTCGCGCAATTCCTGTGAGAGAATGTCCGCATTCGGCGCGGGTTTGTTGGGATCGAAGACCATAGCTCATTTTTGATTGGCAGGGACGACCGCCTGGACGTCCGCCACGACCGGATGCCGCCGTGCGGCGTCCCTGCCGGTTGATTGGAATCACTTCGGCGTCGTCGTGGATTTGCGTCCGCCGCCCTTTTTATATTCCGATTTCTTTTTCAAGCCCAGCGCCTGCACCTGGTCGGAACTCGCGCCGAACTGGGCCTTCACCTGGTTCTTGGCTTCGAGCATGGCATTATGAAACGCCCATTCCGCCGTGTTGGCCGCGTCGCGTGCGGCATCCGATTCGCCCTTTTTCTGGGTTTCCGTGGCCTGTGCCGTCTGCATGCCCGTTTTCGCGGTGGTCAACGCCGTCAGAGCATACGCCGAATTGGCCGGCGCATAGCCCGTCATACCCTGGATTGCTTCCAATGCTGCGATGTCTTCCTGGATTTTATCCGGATCCAGCCTGCGATTTTGATCTTGTGCCATAGTAGTATTTGGTTGTGGTTGAGTGGGTGGCCAGCCCGCCGGATTATCGTAAGTGACAATGACCGGCATGTCGTATTTAAGTCCCGGCGTATCGAATTTCATAATTCGTGGGAAGCCTCGGCAATGCTGCCAGCTTATTGATGCTTGTCAAGCTAAAACATGATCTAATCACGCTTTAATCGGCACCGTGCCCGCTCAAAACCGCAGCCACAACGACCGCAACGGCATTCCGACAACCCTTATCGTGTCGCCTGCAACCCTTATCGTGTCGCCTGCAACCCTTAATGTGACGCCTACAACCATTATCGTGATGCCTCCAACCTTTGGTGTGATGGCTGTAATCCTTAATGTGACGCCTGCAACTCTTAATGTGACGGCTGCAACCCTTGATGCATGGCGTGCAACCTTTAGTGTGATGCGACACGATTAAGGTTGGAGACGCCCCAAAAAGCCCGATTTGCCCCTAAATACCGCAAATTTGCCAATAATCTTGAGAAAACGGGCTGAAAATGCGAGTTAGCCGGGCGTTTGGCTTCCCGTCGCGCAACGGCTCCCGCAGCGTGGGATTGGCGATGAACCGCTCCCAAGCCGGTTCGGCCTTTGGGGTTGGGCAGCAAACCTTCCGGTGGCACTTTTGCCGCCTTTGCTGAAAACAAATCATCCGATGCCATGCTCAAACAAATAGGCTGGACAAGCTTTTACGTCCAGCGCAACCTCGCCTTCATGAAAAAGGATAGGCTGCACAGGGCGTCATCCATTAACTGTTAGGCGTTGCTATGATTACCGCACCAGAGATTGATAGTCCGCCACACATCCGGGACTTTTGCAGGATGATTGACGCTTGCGATTTGTGGTGCGCCAAGGGCGGTGCTGGCAGTGTTATTGTTAAGCTCCTGAAGGGATGGGTTTGGGACAGAGATAGCAAGCTCACCGAGATTCAGAAGCGAGAGCGGTTCGAGATTTTAGTCCGATACACCGAGATTCTTTGCGCTGCTCATCCCAAGGTTTTTCGACTTGTTCAGAAGGTTTCGTTTGACCAGCCAGATGACACAGTTATGGCACGCCTATTGACGCCCGGCATTGCCTTGAAGACAGCCGACATTCAGAATCTTTTTGCATGAGAGCCGCAACGCCTCCTATGAGGGTTCATCGGTCAAGCGTTAAGTGAAGGGTTTCATTTTTTTCTTAAAAGGTTTTTTTTGGTTTTATTCGGTCAGCGTCTCCGTCCGCGTGGCTCAGCCTGAGGTCTGGGAAGCGGCTCACTTTCTTGCGTGTGTTTCGGGTCTTTCGCGGTTAAGTTACCATTGATTTATGTGTCAGGAATGTGGCTGCTCCAAGCCCGGTCCCTACCAGGTGGGCGACCGGAAAGTCGAATCGCACACCCATACGCTGCCGGACGGCACGGTGCTCACCCACGCGCATGATCACGGCCCTGCGCACAGTCACGCCCATGGCCATGCGCATCCGCACCAGATCCTGAACCTGAACACCGGCATCCTGAGCGCCAACGACCGCGCGGCGGAGCAAAACCGCGGCGCCTTCCAAGCCCTGAACCTGCTGGTGCTGAACGTCGTTTCCTCGCCCGGCGCGGGCAAGACGGCGCTGCTCACGAAAACGCTGAACGAATTGAAAGGCCGCCTGCGCTGCGGCGTCATCGTGGGCGACCTCGCCACGGATAACGACGCCGCGCGGCTCCGCACCACCGGCGCGCCGGTCGTGCAAATCGCCACCGGCACGCTCTGCCATCTGGAAGCCGGCATGGTGGCCGAGGCGATGAAGCAGCTGGATTTGCGCGCGCTCGATCTGCTCATCATCGAAAATGTCGGCAACCTCGTCTGCCCCGCGTCGTTCGACCTCGGCGAGGCGCTGCGCGTGGTGCTGCATTCCGTGACCGAAGGCGAGGACAAGCCGCTGAAATATCCGCCGATGTTCCATTCCGCCGACGCGGTGGTGGTGACGAAGACGGACATGTCGGCGGCAGCGGGGTTTGACCGCGAACTGGCGCTGAAAAACATCCGGCAGGCCGCGCCCCACGCTGAAATCTTCGAGCTTTCCTCCCGCACCGGCGACGGCATGAAAGCCTGGTGCGATTATCTGCTGGCGCGCAAGGCGAAGGCATAGTTTCCCCCGCGAAAGTTTGCTTGCCGCCCGCCGCGGTAGCCGTTATCAAACGGCATGGATTCCCGCGAAGCACTCATCGCGCTGAACATGATTGAAGGGGTCGGGCCGGTGCGCGCCCGGTCGCTGCTGGAACATTTCGGCGACGCGCCGCAAATCCTGGCCGCCGCCAAACACGAACTCACCCGCGTCCACAACATCGGCGAAGACACGGCGGAAAACATTGCCAACTGGGAGAAATCCACGGACCTCGCCGGCGAGCTGAAGCGCATCGCGGATTTCGGCTGCCACGTTCTGATTTCCTCGGATGAGAATTACCCGCCGTCGCTGCGGGAGATTTACGATCCGCCGCTCTGCCTTTACGTCAAAGGGGAACTGACGGCGAAGGACAAGAACGCCGTGGCGATGGTCGGCTCGCGCATGACGACGCATTACGGCATCGAGACGGCACGCAAGCTGGCGTATCAGCTCGCCTACACCGGCGTCACCGTGGTGAGCGGCGGCGCGCGCGGCATTGACACGGCGGCGCATCAGGGCGCATTGAGCGGCAAGGGGCGGACGATTGCCGTTTTGGGAACCGGGATCAATCTGGTCTGGCCGCCGGAGAATGCGGAACTCTTCGAGCGCATCGCCGCGAACGGCGCGGTGATCACGCAGTTTCCCTTCAACCGGCCGGCCGACAAGCAGAGTTTTCCCATCCGCAACCGCATCGTGGCGGGCATGACGCTGGGAACGGTCGTGGTCGAGGCGAACCTCAGCAGCGGCGCGCTCATCACGGCGAATTTTGCGACGGAATACGGGCGGCAGATTTTTGCGGTGCCGGGAAGAATTGATTCGCCGCGCAGCAAGGGCTGCCACGATCTCATCAAGAAAGGCGCCAAGCTGTGCGAAGGCGTCGAGGATATCCTGAGCGAGTTTGAATATCTTTTTCCCGCCAGCAACCGTCCGCCGTCGGCGGGCGAAATCGGCGTTTTGCCCGCGCTGGAATTAAACGGGAACGAGCAAAAGGTTTTGGCCGTGATGCAGGCGGATGACGAAATGAGCATTGACGAAATCATCCGGGCCAGCGGCCTGCCCAGCTCGGCGGTGAGCGTGGCGCTGTTCAGCCTGGAGATGAAGCGGCTGGTGAAACAGTTGCCGGGAAAGATGTTCGTGCGGATCCGGTGAATCGGTGCCGTCAGGGCTCGCCGTTTTTCTTCGCCGCGCGCTGTTCGGCAAAAAAACTTTTCAGCATTTCCCGGCATTCCTCCAGCCGCACGCCCGACGTGATCTCGCAGCGGTGGTTCAAGGTGGGAAACTGCAGGAGATTCAACGCCCCGCCCGCTGCGCCGCCCTTCGGGTCGCCCGCGCCGAACACCACCCGCGCCAGCCGCGTATGCACCACGGCCCCCGCGCACATCGGGCAGGGTTCCTTGGTAACGTAAAGCGTGCAATCCGTCAGCCGCCAGTCGCCCACGGCATTCTCCGCCTGGGTGAGCGCGAGCATCTCGGCGTGCGCCGTGGCGTCCTTGAGTTCTTCCACCTGGTTGAACGCGCGGGCGATGATGCGACCTTCGCGCACGACGACCGCGCCGACGGGAACTTCGCCTTTTTCATAGGCCTTCGCCGCCTGCCGCAAGGCTTCGCCCATGAAATAATCGTCGCTGTGCAGGTCAATGATGGGGTCGCTCATAATTTGTGGGGAACATTCAACGCTCAACATTCAACCTTCAACGTCGAATAAGGCAGATAAACATCCGTCCGTCACATTGCAGGTTGGGCGTTGAATGTTGAATGTTCGATGTTTTTTCATTTCGTCTCCTCCAACGTCCACTCGTTCCGTCCGTCCGCATGGCAATGGCAGTGCGCGGCGAAGAAGCCGCCGCGATATTGCCAGAACCACGGCCAAATCTGCTCGCGATCGGTCTGGGGAATTTTCATAGAGCCGATTTTCTCACGCGGGAAAAATTCGAAGCGCCCCTCCGGATGCGGCGGCGGCAATAATTTTAATTTCACCTTCACCTCGAAGAGAAACATGAGCCAATGCGTCTGGCCTTGATAGCCGTGCTCGCTAATAAGACCGGTCAGGTGCAAGTCAGACGGCTTGAGCGCCAGCCCGATTTCCTCGTGCGCCTCGCGGCAGGCGCAGGCGTAGGGCGATTCGCCGAGGTCCATCTTGAGCTTGCCGCCGCAGGGACTCCAAAAACCGCGATTCGGCTCCTGCGCCCGTTCGAGCAGCAGGATTTCATCGCGCTCATTGAAAACGTAGAGCAGCGTGGCGATTTTGTAGGGAAGCGGCACGGGCAAATCAATAACCACGAAACACACGAAACACACGAAAAATTTTGGCGGGGCGCATCTCAATTCTTGGCAGCCAAATTCCAGTTTCATTAACACCCGGCTTCAGCCGGGTGCTGGCTCTGATTTCTTTTCGTGTGTTTCGTGTGTTTCGTGGTTAAAATTTTCCTCCATTTTTATGAAAACTTACAACATCGCAGCGCTCGCGGGCGACGGCATCGGCAACGAAGTCATGCGCGAGGCCATCAAGGTTCTCCGCGCCACGGAAAAGAAATTTGGCTTTGCCCTCAACATCACCGAAGCGCCGGTCGGCTGGGCGGGCATTGACGCCGCCGGCAAGGCGCTGCCCGACGCCACGCTGGCGCTGTGCAAGAAATCGGACTCCATTTTGTTCGGCTCCGTCGGCCTGCCGGATCGTGACCCGACGATTCCCAAGGAAGAGCGGCCCGAACGCGCCGCGCTGCTGCGGCTGCGCAAGGAATTCGGCCTGTTCGCCAATCTACGCCCCGTCTCGCTGCCGAAAGTGCTCGCCCACGCCTGCCCGCTGGCGAAGGAACGCCAGGGCGACGGCATTGATATTCTGGTCGTGCGCGAGCTGACGGGCGGCATGTATTTCGGCCAGCCCAAGAAGACCGAGACGCTCCCCGATGGCCAGCAGCGCGCGATTGACACGATGGTTTACACCACGTCCGAGATCGAGCGGATCGCGCACGTCGCCTTCAAGGCCGCACAGTTGCGCCGGAAGAAATTGACGAGCATTGACAAGGCGAACGTGCTGGAAAACGGCATCCTGTGGCGCGAAACCGTCACGCGCATCGGCAAGCAATATCCGGCCGTGACGCTGGACCACATGTTCGTGGACAACGGCGCGATGCAGCTGATGCTCAAGCCGACGCAGTTCGACGTGATGCTGTGCGAAAACATGTTCGGCGACATCCTGAGCGACGAGGCGGCGGCGCTGGGCGGTTCGCTAGGGATGCTGCCGAGCGCGAGCCTGGGCGCGACGAACGGCAATCAGACTTTCGGTTTCTACGAACCCGCCGGCGGCACGGCGCCGGATATCGCGGGCAAAAATCTGGCGAATCCCATCGCGCAAATCCTGTCGAGCGCGCTGATGCTGCGGCACAGCTTTGGTTTGAACGAAGCGGCGGCGGCGATTGAAGCGGCAGTGAGCAAGGCCATCAACGCGGGTAATCGCACCGGTGACATTTACAATCCGCTCGAAACGACCGCGAAGAAGGTCGGCACCACACAGATGGGCGACGCGATTGCGGCGGCGATTTGACAAAAGTTCTGCGCTGGCAGAACACTCCCGCAACCGTCCAAAAGCGACGATTGCGGGAGTTTTTGTCTCGTTGCCTGACCGCAATGGCAAAGAAAAAGGGCGGCCATTGCTGGCCGCCCTCGTGATCGGTCTGCCACCCGTTACTGCTGGGTGGTGATGAAATAGAACCGTTTGCTCGGCAGGTTGGTTTCGGTAAAGGTCGCAGCGGGCGAAGCGAATTGTCCGCCGTTCACGACCGTGAAGGAATCCGTCACATTATCCGCGCGCCACAGAGTCGAGGCCTTGGTGGTGTTGGCGGTGAATTTGAGGAACACCTGATTATTGGTCACACCGACGCTAACCGGGGTGACGCCCTGCGGAACGGAGGTGGCCGCCGACCACGCACCGCCGTCATATTGCGCGCCGGGGGTGACGCGATTGGTGCTGACGTAGTTCTGCGGCACGAAAGCACTGTTGATGGTGGGGAACCGCGCGAGCGAACCATTGGTGGACAGATCGCCGGCGGAATAGACCACACGGTCAATGATGAGGCCGCTCATGTTGCGCAAAACCAAAAGCCCGCTGCCGGTTGTGGGCAACAACAGGCCGGTGCTTTTGGCCGCGGGAGTAGCCAGGCCGTGAGCTTCCGCAGCATTGCCGCCGTAGACGACCAACGAGTTGGCAGCGGACACGGGGTAACCACTGCCATCGCCGCCGTTGGAATCGAAGATGGGTTTGGAAACAATGCCATTGTCCAAGGTCCAGTTGTACGGTCCGAGGTCGGAACCGGACATGTTCGCGATTTCCACATATTGGTCGTTGGTGCTGATGCCGATGGTGTCCGTGGCGCGCTTCAGCGGGTTGAAATGTGCCGCGCTACTGTTAGTGGCCGGGTTGGCGAGGAATTCGCTGATGGCCATGGACTGTTCGCTGGCGGTCGGCACATAGACGGTGAAGGTCTTGGTATAGGCCGTTCCCGCGGTGCTGACGACGTTCAATTGCATCGTGTAATTAACGCCCGCATCCGCCTGGGTGGGGGTGAAGGTGAAAAGCCCGGTGGCCGTCAGCCCGTTGGTGATTTTCGTCCAGCTGGAGTTGGCAGACAGGCCGGAGAGAACGGGGGTGAGGGTAATGGTGCCGCCGGCCGCATCCGCGATGCTGACACGGGTAGTCAGGGTTTCGCCCGGACGCAGCACCAATTCGGTGTAGGTGTTGGCGGCCAGATCGCCTTTGCGGGCGTTGGAAAGAACATTGGTCGAATGATCATACGAGACAATGTCTTCAAAGCGGCTGGGGGTGAATTCAAAGAGGTTTTTGTAATTGCCCAAGACGCCAAAAATCGTCACCGGGCCGGAGGGCTTGGCCTGTCCCGCGATGCCTACGTAAGCATTGACAAAAAGGGTGGCCGTCTGGCCCTGATCGTTGGTGAAAGTCAGCCCAAACATGGTGTTCGTCTTTTTCCCATAGACATTGTTGGTGATGGCTTCGTTGTTGCCGGAGATAAAGTTGGCACCGGCGGTCAGGGTGACATTGGAAGCCACAAAGTAGCTGCCTTCCAGCGTTTTCATGGCGGCCAGATTGTTGAGGACATTGGGATCAAACACCAAAGGCTGGGGGGTGGGCAGCGGATTGCCCGTGCTGATCACGGTCACGCTGTGGAGCATGTTGGTGGAATTGGGGTTCAATTCCAGCAAGTTGTTAAAGCTGCTCAGGGGGGCGACAACGCGCACCAGCGCGCCGGCCGGGGGCACGTTGCTGGCCGCGGCAGCGCCGGCCCAGAAAACGTTGATGCCGGCCGTGCTGTCCTGCATGAAGAAAGAGGCGCCGCCAGTGCTCATGTTGGTCCAGGTGGTCACAATGCCCTGAGCGGAAACCAAGGCCGCAATGTTCGTCGGCGCGTAAGTGCCGGGATCCACCATGCTGCGTAAAGTGGATATATTCATGAGGGTCGGCAGATTCACCTGAACCGCCGCCAGAACACTGTTGCTGATCCCCACCGTATTGGTGAGGGTGACAAAATACGAACCGGACTGGTTGACGTTGGTGGCCGTGAAAGAATAGGTCGGGCTGGTGGCACCAGTGATGAGGTTGGTGACGCCGTTCGTGACAAATTTCCACTGGTAGGCCGGCACCGGCAGGCCGTAGGCCCCAACGGTCAAAGTGACGGTATCCCCGAGGGTATAGGTGCCGCCGGCGGGCTGGTTGGTGATGGTGGGCGGCACCGGCACGTTGTTCACGAGAAGGTTGGCGTAGCGGGTGACATTGGTGCCAGCCGCATTAGAGGAGACACAGGAATAGGTGCCGGACTGGATGAGGGCGAGATTGGTCAGCGTCAGGATCGGGGTGGTGGTCCCGGATATGGAACCCAGATTATTGGCCAGCGGGGTGTTGGTGTTGTAATACCACTGGTAACTGATGGTGGCATCGCCGGTGGCCAGGTTGGTAAAGGACACGGTTTGCCCGACAAATACGGTAATGTTATCCTGGGGCTGAATCACCACGGTGGGAGGATTGACGCTGCCCGGCACAACATCGGCGAAAGAGGTGCCGATGATCAGATTATCCACATCAATGATGCCTTCACCGGTGTTTTGGCGGAAACCATAGGCGTTGATATTCACCGCGGTGGATGAATCCTGTGCGGTGAGACTGGTTCCAGAAACCTCATTGGCCGGATTCACCCAAACGGTGCTGGAACCGGTGCGTAAAACATAGCGAGAGACCAAAGTGTAGGCTGTAGAGGGATTGAAGTCCGTCGGAATGACGTTGGTGATTGCGTTGCCGCCATTTTGAACCGCAATGCGAAAACTTCCTGGAGCCGCACCATTTGTAATCAAGAACACTTTGGCCCTGAAATTATTAGCGTCTCCTGTAAAGTGCGTAAAGTAAGTCTGACTGCCGCTGGCAACATTGGGAATGGTCGTCACATACAATTTCATGCTGGCATAGAGCGCATTGACAGAATTGCTGGGGCTGAACCCATAAGTAAGGTTGGTCTGCGAGTTCGGTATATACACATTGGTGGTCGTCACGTCGGCGATGGAGGTAATGCCGGGAAGGGAGTTGGTTGAAAAGCGGGCTTGAATATCCAGCGTGAGGGATTGCGAGACTTGAAGGGCATTGGCGCTGACACTCGTTGGGTCGGATACCACTTGAATTCCTGTCAGGGGACTTCCGGAAATTCCAAGCCAAGGGCTAGTAGTGATATTATTGGTCGGCAATGCCCCGATGGCATAGCTATCAAAATTATCCTGAAGGATGGTTGTGGCGCTTGCCCCGACGGCCACCAAGCCGAGGGCGAGCAGACTGCCGATTTTTTTGAGGTATGACTTCATGAGTTTTGCATTGGTTGGGGTTTGAGTTGTTAATGAGAATTTAGTTGCGGTAGATGTTCCAAATGATGTCCGCATTGTTTCGCTCGGCCCGGTTGGCCCCGCTGTCGTCGGCGGCGCCGTTGGTCACATAGTTGCGCTGGTAGAAGCTGGAGTGGCCGTCTAGAAACACCAGAATGCCGCCCGTGCCGCCGTGCCGTTTGGGGAAACGATAGCTGCGAGCGCAGGGGAAAATCCCGTTGGCGTCATTGCCGCTGGGCAGGATCGCCTCGGAAGTCGGGCCAAAGGCTTGTTCGGTCAACAGGACCGTGGCGCTCGTTTTCGGAACATTGCCAAGCTTGGGCATGGAGGGATAGGACAGGGCGGTATAGGAACTGCCGATGGGCGAGGTGTCCTTCAAGTCAATGTTCATGCAAACGCTGAAGAATCCATATCTGCCGCTTTGCAGAAAAGTCTCCCCTTCCCCCTTGGCCACCGGGCACATCCAGATTTTGCCAACGTGGTTGCCAGGGAAGGGATATTTTTTCTGGTAGCCGCCGGTCATGGCGTAGTAATTGGACAACGGCTTGTCGCCGACCACAGCGGGGAGCGTATTAAACCACGCCAGCGGATCGTTCGGCGTGCCGGGGCCGGTGGTGGCAGAGGAGTAGACAGAATAGGTCTTGGCTTGATCCGTTCCATCCCGGGGAATTTGATCCGCGTTGTCCGAGGCATAGAGATGCATGGCGATGCCCCACTGGCGCATATTGGAAAGACAGGTGGTGGTCTGGGCCTTGGCCTTGGCCTTGGCAAGCGCGGGGAGCAGCATCGCCGCGAGAATGGCGATGATGGCAATCACGACCAGCAGCTCGATGAGCGTAAAAGCACGGCGCAAAAAACAATCCGGCCGGGATTGGTGCAATCGATTCATATCACGACAAAAATAAAGTATGACAAAAAACCCCGCAAGCATTGTTACATTAACGAAACAAATGTGAAGCAAGATTTTGCAACATGCACCCATTTTTTGTTATCCTGACAGCAAGAAAATACCAGTAATAATCACAGCTTATCCCGCCACCAAACCGGCCGGGCTTTCCCGAAGGGATTGCCCTGCAAGGACATGGGTTCCAAAGCAAATCGGGATGGCGGGCGATACCCACGGAAGCGCCACTCCCATTTTCAAATTTAGTGAACCGCTGGCCATGGCCGGCGAAAAAGAAAAAAACTTTTTCGCAGCGGTGGAAGTTGGAGCGGTTTTATCAAAAACACAGCCGCCGCCATCAATGGGAAAGCGGGTTCATTCTGGCGAACGCGGCGGCGGCAACGGGGCTTTCACAAAATTCGTCGCCCGAAGATAGATGGGCTCCAGCTTTTCACCGGCCATAAAATCAGTCCGCCCGAAGGCCAGCCGCGCCACCTGCACGGCGGGGGGGAAGGTTGGTTTTTCCTGATCCGGGCCGACACAGATTTCACCGGTGGACTTGAGCGATTCCACCACAGTTCCCGCAACAATTTTCAACGGCGAAATTTCCCGCCATCCGGCCGGTGAAATTTCCCAGGCGGCCAGATAAAATTCACCGCGCTGGGCGTCGATGACCACATTCACCCGGCCAAAGATTTTCTCCGCCTGCGCCTGCGCGGCGATGGCTTCCGCGCTGCCGACCCCCAGCAACTTTACGCCGCGCGCCAACTGCCAGCCCTGCGCCACCGCAATCGCCGCCCGAACACCCGTGTAGCTGCCCGGCCCAAGACCGATAACCAAGCCTTCAACCTCCGCGCGCGAAACTTTCGCGTCGGCCAAAACCTGCTCAATGAGCCCAAGGGCGTTGGTGCCACGCCCGCCGGTCTGCTCGACCGCTTCGGACAAAACGATACCGTTGCGCGCCAGCGCCACGCTCCGCCGCTCCGAGGAAAATTCAAGCGCGAGCACAATCATAAAATGTCGTCATAAATTATTTTCCGCTCCGTCTCGCTGACAATCTCGATTTGCACTTCGCTCCATTTTTTTTCCGCCGGCCGCTGGCCGCTGGTCGCTGGCAGTCGTTCCGCCCATTCAATCACCGCAACGCCGGCCGGCGACAAATAGTCCTCGATGCCCGCGTTCAACATCTGCTGCGCCGTTTCCAGCCGATACAAGTCCAGATGAAACAGCTGCAACCGTCCGCCGCCGTATTCGTTCACCAGCGTAAACGTCGGCGAATGCACGCGGCCCGGCACGCCCAGCCCGCGCGCGAGCCCGCGCACGAACTGCGTCTTGCCCGCGCCCAAATCGCCGCTCAAGGCGATGACTTGCCCGGGTTTGACCGTCCGGCCAAACCTCTCGCCAAGCGCCTCGGTCTCCGCCGGACTATGCGAAATGAACGTAGCCATGGGCGTTAAGCTGGTGCGAGCCATGCTGGTCGCGCAGGTGAATCTCCTCACCCGCGACAATTTTCCCGATGCAGCTCAATTTCAGTCCCGAAAATTTCTTCTTCCATGCGTCCAGAAGCTTCACCGCGTCCGGACTGGCGACGGTGAATAGCAGTTCAAAATCCTCGCCATCGGTCAGAGCCGCCAAAGCCGCCGGCTGGGCGCGGGAATTTTCCCGGGCGCGGAGTTTGGCGGCGCGGGAAACAGGCAGGGCGGACTTCAATAGAACGGCGCCAACCTGGCTGGCGGCTGTGAGGTGACGTAAATCGCCCGCGAGTCCATCGCTCAAATCCATCATCGCATGAACGTGAAAATGCTCCGCCAGCCAGCGCGCCTCCGTCAGGCGCGGCTCAAATTCCAGATGCCTGCCCGCCAGCGACCCGCCCAGTTCGCCGGTCACAAAAATCGCGTCGCCCACTTTTGCGCCGCTGCGCAAAATCTGCTTTCCGCGCGGCACGATGCCGAGCAACGCGATGGAAATCAACATGCGCCCGGGATTGGTCGTCGTCTCGCCGCCGACCACCGCCACGCCGTATTTTTCCGCCAGCGCATTCAGGCCGGAGTAAATCCCGGACACAAACTCCACCTCGAACTTTTCCGGCAGCGCCATGGTCACCAGCGCCGCGGTCGGCGTGCCCGCCATGGCCGCGAGGTCGCTCAAGCAACGCGCCAGCGCCTTGCGCCCGATTTTTTCCGGCGGCGTTTCGCGCATGAAATGGACGCCCTCCACCACCGCATCGGTCTTGAACAAAATCAATTTGTCCGGCACCCCCAAGTCCAGCACGGCGCAGTCGTCGCCGGCTCCGGCCACGACACTATCATTCGCCGGCAGCGATTTCGTCAGGTGCGCGATGAGTTCAAATTCGTTCATTGCGGTTGCGTGAAAAGAATGAGCAGATTGGCTGAATTGAACAAGCTGTGGGTGACGATGGGCGCGAGCAGGCAATCGGTCCGCTCATAAAGCCAGGTCAACACGAGCGCGAAAACGAACAGCGGCAGAAAAGTCGGAGCATTCAGGTGGATGAGGGCAAACAGCAGGCTGACGCCGATCCAGGCCAGCCTAGGCCAGCCGAGCTGCTTGATAAAAGGATACAGCAGGCCGCGGAAAAGAAATTCCTCCGCCACCGGCGCCAGTACGACAGCGAAAAATGCCAGATAGGCCTGCATCCACCACGACTTGGCGTTTAGAAGCAAACCCACCGCGAGCTGATTTTCCGGCGACCAGCCCAGTTTTTCCAACACCAGCGCCGAGCCGTGTTCCAGGAATAAAATCAGCGGCAAGGCCGGCAGCAGCACGCCCACGGCCAGCAGCAGGGGCTTTTTCAGGTTAGAATGGTTGAAACCAAACGCATCCCGCCAGTTCACCGCGTGCAGCTTCAGGAAAATGAAAATCAAGACCCAGGTTGCGCCCTGAAAGCTCAAGGTCGCCAGCAACACCCCCGCAAAACTGTCCGGCGATTTGAAGGCCGCCACCCCCGCCTGCCGCAGCACGCCCGCCGCGGTCACGCCGAGACAAAGGCAGATGAACACGCCCGCGATCAACTGGATCACGGCTTCGGTCCGCCACGGCTTCGCTGACAACATGATTTCAGCCTAACGCAGCCGCGGGCGGGAGACGACGCAAAATTATTCGCGCGGCAGGGGTTTATGGGGCAGATTCCCGCCGATGTCCGCCAAGCACACCAACCGTCTCGCCCGGGAAAAATCGCCTTACCTTTTGCAGCACGCGCACAATCCCGTGGACTGGCGGGCGTGGAACGCTGAAGCATTCGCCCAGGCGCGGACGGAGGACAAGCCCATTCTCTTGAGCATCGGCTACTCGACCTGCCACTGGTGCCACGTGATGGAGCGGGAAAGTTTCGAAGATGAAAAAGTCGGGGCTTTTTTGAAGGAGCATTTCATCAGCATCAAGGTGGACCGCGAGGAACGGCCGGACGTGGACAAGATTTACATGACCTTTGTGCAATCCACAACCGGCAGCGGCGGCTGGCCGCTGAATGTGTGGCTCACGCCGGATTTGAAACCGTTTTTTGGCGGCACCTATTTTCCGCCGGACGCGCGGCATGGCCGGCCAGGTTTTTTGCAATTGCTCGAGCAAATCGCCCAGCTTTGGCGCGAGCGAAAAATGGAAATCGCCGCCAGCGCCGATGAACTGCACGCGCGACTGGAACTCCTCACCGCCCGGGACGCGCAAGAAAACCCGCCGCTCACGCCAAACGGGCTGCGGCAGGCGCTGGAACAGTTCAAAGCCGCTTACGATTCCCTGAACGGCGGCTTCGGCGGCGCGCCCAAATTTCCGCAGCCGAGCATCCCGGCGTTGGTGCTGCGCGCGGCCAAACGCTTTGGCGACCACGCGGCGACCCAGATGGTTCTCCACACCTGCGAGGCCATGGCGCGCGGCGGGATTCACGATCAGCTCGGCGGCGGCTTCGCCCGCTATGCCGTGGACGCCGAATGGCTGGTGCCGCACTTCGAAAAAATGCTTTATGACAACGCGCAGCTTGCGCAGTTGTATCTGGACGCGCATCTGATTGCAAAAACGGAAAGCGGAAAGCGGAAAGCGGAAACTTTCGCCGATACGGCGCGGGATATTCTCGACTATGTCCTGCGCGACATGACGCACCCCGACGGCGGCTTTTATTCCGCGGAGGACGCCGACAGCGAGGGGCACGAGGGGAAATTCTATTGCTGGACGCACGATGAACTGGCGAAACTGCTTGCGCCGGAGGAATTCATCGTCGCCGCGCAACACTTTGGCATCACGAAGGAAGGCAACTTCGTGGATCACAGCCATCCGCAGCCGCTGCCGGGACTGAATGTATTGAGTGTCGTGAAACCGGTCCGTAGCAACGATCTAACAGAGCCCCGCAAACTATCCGAAGAAAAATCAGCGGCGCTCTGCCGAGACGCCGCCACGGATGAACAACTCCTCGCCACGGCCAAAGCCAAGATGCTCGCCGTGCGCGCCACCCGCATCCGCCCGCATCTGGACGACAAGATACTCGCGTCCTGGAACGGCCTGATGCTCGGCGCATTCGCGCGGGCGGCGGCAGTGCTAGGAGAGGAAAAATATCTGGCGTCGGCGGAGAGAAACTTACAATTCATTCGCGAAAAGTTATGGGTCAAGTCTGGTTCAATGCCCGCCCTCACCCCGGCCCTCTCCCCCGGGGAGAGGGAGAAACGCTCCCAGGTTTCCGGCGAAACGACGGCTGCCAGCGGCCCGGACCACCCACAAAAAAAGGAAGGCGGCCAACGGCTGTCCCCGCTCCCAACGGGAGCGGGTCAGGGTGAGGGAGAACATCCCGGCGCGCTTTTCCACCGCTGGCGCGACGGCGAGCGCGACAATGTCCAGCTGCTTGAAGCCTACGCCTTTTTGCTTGATGGCGTGATTCATCTCTACGAAGCCGCGCTGCAGCCCGCGCATCTGGATTTTGCCTGCGAACTCGCGGCCGCCATGATCGCCCGATTTTACGACCCGGCGAACGGCGGGTTCTGGCAAAGCCCCGCCGGGACCAGCGATTTGATTCTGCGCGTTAAAGACGATTACGACGGCGCGGAGCCGAGCGGAAATTCCGTCGCCACGCTCGCCCTGCTGAAGCTGGCGGCCATCACGGGCCGCGATGATTTCCGACAGCCCGCCGAGGCGACGCTCCAACTCGCCGCGAGCCGTTTGCAAAAGCAGCCCGCCGCACTGGCCTATATGCTGCACGCGCTGGATTTCTGGCTGGACGATCCGCTCCGGGTGGTGCTGGGAGGCAACGTGAATTCCGCGAATTTTTACGAATTACTGCACGCCGCGCATTCGGTGTATCAGCCGAACAAAATCGTCCTGGGCAATGTCGGGGCCGTGGAGCCATTCGCCAAAACCCTGGCGGCAAAAGCGGAGGCGACGGTTTTTGTCTGTGCGGGCAATGCCTGCCAGCTGCCGACGAGCGAACCAGCAGAGGTGAGAGAGTTACTTGGCTGAGGCGGCTCACAAGGACACCCACCTTACCAATCACTTTAACTTCATTTCAAAAAATAGACGACGGCCAAAATACGGCAGGAATTCTTGACGCTTTTATCCGCTGGCGACAGACTGCGCACATGAAAATATCCCCGTTTTTTGGTGCCATCGGCTTGCTGGCGGCCCTGGTCTTCATCCCCAACACGCTGGCCGCCGAAACGCCCGGACCCATCACGCCGACGAGCCGGATCGAGCTTTTCAACGGCAAGGATTTATCCGGCTGGAATTTTTTCCTGCAAAGCAACACGGCGCCGGCCGACACCTTCACCGTGACCAACGGCGTCATCCACTGCACCGGCCAGCCGTTTGGCTACGCCCGCACCGAAAAAGATTTCCGCAACTACAAGCTCACGGTGGAATGGCGGTACGTGAAAATCGCGCCCAAGGCCGACAACACCGGTATTTTCGTGCACGTGCAGGGACCGGACCAGATCTGGCCCAAGTGCATCGAAAATCAGGGCAAGTTTCAGCGCCAGGGCGATTTCGTCCTGATGAGCGGCGCGACTTGCAAGGGGCACGAAACGTGGGAATTGCGGGTCGCCAAAATTCCAGTTCCGTCCAATGAAAATACACCGGGCGAATGGAACACCTACGAAATCGTCTGCCGCGGCGACACGGTCAAAAATTTCGTCAACGGCAAGCTGATGAACGAAGCCGAAGCCTGCAACATGACCTCCGGCGCCATCGCGTTGCAGAGCGAAGGCGGCGAGTGGGAACTACGCAAAATCCATCTGGAACCGTTGCCGTGATGGGCCGGGAGATTTTCTGTGAGCGATTTTGACACACGTTTTGGCGGCATCGCGCGGCTTTACGGCAAGGATGGCTTGCAAAAACTGCGCGCGGCCCACGTCGGCATCGTCGGCATTGGCGGCGTCGGCGCGTGGGCGGCGGAGGCTCTGGCGCGTTCCGGCATCGGCGCGCTCACGCTGGTGGATTTGGACGAAGTCTGCGTGACGAACATCAACCGCCAGCTCCATGCGCTCACGGAAACCGTCGGCCACGCCAAAGTCGAAGTCATGGCCGAGCGCATCCGCGCCATCAATCCCGACTGCCGCGTGACGGCGGAACAGAAATTTTTCAACGCCCAGACCGCCGGAGAACTGCTGGCGCCAAAATTCGATTTCGTCCTGGATGCCATTGACGACGTGACGAACAAGATTTTACTGCTCGTGCGCTGCCGTGAAAACCATTTCCCCGTGGTGGCCTGCGGCGGCGCGGGCGGCCGCCGCGAACTGACCGCTGTTCGGGTCGGCGACCTGTCCCAGGCCAGCCACGACAAACTGCTGGCCGAAGTGCGGCGGCGGTTGCGCCAGGAACATGGTTTTCCCGCCGGACAGTCGGCGATGGATTTGCCCTGCGTGTATTCCGTGGAACGCACCGTGTATCCGCAGGCGGATGGCACGGTCTGCGAAATGCGCTCCGCAGCGGAAGACGGCGCGAGGCTGAATTGCAACGGCGGCCTCGGCTCGGCGACGTTTGTGACGGGCGCCTTTGGTTTCGCGGCCGCCGGATTTATCGTGCGGCAAATGGTTGAAAGATAGGGCGCGTCTCCCGGCACCCCAAGGTTTCAATGCTGCTGGAACCGCAGCCGCATGAATCGTTGCTGGGCGGCGGCAGCGGGTGTCAGATCACGCACGGTGATTTGTTCTTGGGCGCCAAGGTCAGCGATTTTTTCGATCTTCGTTGCGTCAATTCCGGAAACCCAATTGACCAGGTTTGACGAGACTTCCACGATGCAATCCACGTCATTCACGAGCTTGTCGTGCAGGAAAGTCATGGCCAGATAGCGCTGGCTATTCGTGGCCAACAGCGTACTGGCAGGGAGTTGACTGGCGCTGACAGGAGTTCCGTGCGGCAAGCCATAATAGTATTTCAACAAGTTCGGCACGCTGTCGCCATCGGGCCTGGCAGCAATACCGCTGATCGCAGGATTCGTGAGTTCGCCGGCGCTGAAATAACGCTGTTGCCACAGGTTGAAGCTGGCCGTCCAGCGGGACACATCGAATTCATACCAGATGGAACCGGCATTCGTCGTGATGGTCAGGGTGGTCGAGTTGGTGTTGCCGGTCAGCAGCAGCGCGGCTTTGCGCTGGCCGCGCTCATCGAGCGACCAGGCCTGGACATAATTCGTCGCCACCGGCAAGGTGAGCGTAAACGGCACCACTTCGGTCAAGACCGGCGACTTCCCCCACTTATTGGAAAGTGAGATTTTGTTGGTATCGGTCCACACCTGACCGGTGTTCTCCCACCAGCCGCCAGCCACGACAATCGCGGTGCAATCGTTGGTGAAAACCTCGCCCCGCGTGAGCGTTGTGCCCAGCGTGTTCCAACCCAGCATCGTGGTGGCGGGCCGCAACGTGAGCTGATCGAACACGATGGCATGGTTGTCCGCAAAGCCAGCCAGCGTCTTGGTACGCGCGGTGTCAAAGGTGACCAACCCGCTGTTGGTCTGGCTGGCATCCCAGCACAATTCCGCCGTATCACTCGTCAATACACTGTTGGTTGGCGCGGCCGGTGCGGTCGCAAGACCAATCGCATTGGTGCCCACGCTGGTGCTCAAGCGATTTACGAATGCGAATTTCGAAGCCATGCCCAGCTGGCTGCTGCTGAATAGATTCCAAGACTGGGCGTTTTTCAACAAATCCAATTCCTGTTCCGGGGTGAGCGCCATGGTTATTTCCTGCGTCGCGGGCCGGACGTCGCCGCGCCGGAAAAGATTCGCGGCGAGCAGCAAGTTGGCCATTTTCGTGGGATGCTGCGCGATGTCAAAATAGCTGGTGACATAGCCCATGGGCGACATGTCGTTGCCCGGCCCATAGGCAAACAACCACAGGCCGTCCCAATCCTGCAAACCGGCGTAGGCGGCGAGGAGGAGCGGGCTTTCCGCCCCGTGATAATTGGGCGAAGGATGTTCATATTCCGTCACTGTGAAGGGCTTGCCCTTGATGCGCTGGCGGGCGAGACCGGCCAGCGTGTTGTTTTCGCCAACCGTATTGACCAAGGAAATATTCGGCTGATACCAGTTGGTCGAATCCCAAGCCACGCCCGGGAATTGAGGGTGCTGCCAGTAGGCATGACCATCAATCACGTCGAGGCGGCTTTGCACGGTCGCGGGACTGTTCGCCATGATGGTGCCGAAGATCAATCCGGTGTAACCGCAATTGGTGCGGACATGCCCGACCATCGCGTCGTAATAGGCATATTCCAAATCGCGCAGAAAGCGAAGCCAGTCGCGCCGGGCCGCGAGCGTGCCGGTATAGTTGGTGCCGGAGAAAACAATATTTGGCACCGTGCGCGCGGCCAAGGACGAACCGGACGATAGGGTTCCGACCTGCCCGCCAGCCTGCAAACGAACATCGGCAAACCAGAACGTGGCGAGTTTATTGCCCATGTCGCCAAAAGTGACGCGGGCATTGGTATCGTTTGTCGTCGCCTGAAAACTGTTGGAAAACGGCTGCCAGGTGTTGGTCAGCGTGAAGTTGCTGGAAAAACCAATCACACCGTAGTCGTCATGGGCGCGCGTGACCTGCGCGCTGACATTGGTGGCCGGGCTGGATTTTGCCCAATAAGAAATCGTGTAAACCTGATTCGAGGTCAGCTTGAGACCGGCCTGGTTAAATTGGATATACCAGCCCGTCGTATCCGTATTGGTGACGGTGATGCGGGCAGAAGGCTGGCCATTAGTGAAGTCGTAGGTGCGCGAAAAATCAGCGCGGGCGTTGTTGTGGAACTCGCCGTTCCAGGAAGCCAACGCGTTACTGAACGCGCCATTAATCAGCAGATTCGTGCCAAGCGGCTGATTGGAGACCCCCCACGCCAACAACATCGCGGCGTCGTTCGTATACCGCGCCACGAGCCAGGAGTTCCAACGCGCCTGTAAATTGGTGGCGTAGCGCGCAGCCAGCTGATCCAGCGCGCCTTCGAGCCATTTCTGGATGACTCCATTTTCATTGATGATTTCCACAAAGGCCACCGCCGGATCTTTGGCCAGCGGCAGGCCGGTGAATTTATTCGTGGGGGTAAGAAGTTTGGTGGCGTAATCCTTGTGCAAGACCAAAGCCGGATCATAGAAATAGCCGAGCACATGTGAATCTTTCCAATCCATGTTCGTCACTTCCAAACCGAGGCCGTCGGCGGATTTGTAATTGCGCCCGACCAGCAGATTGATGTCCGAGTAAATCCCATGCGCCTTCAGCCGCGAGACAAGGTAGTGGACACGTTCCAGATTCGTCGCGTTGAAATTGGTGCTGCTGGTGGCCGTGTAGGCGAGCATGCCGCCATTGTAGGCCCAAGTGGCATCCATGTGATGAAAGCGAATCGCATTGACGCCAAACTTGGCCAGCCGGGCGGCCACAGCGTCCGCGTTATTGGTGGGCATAAACGGTGAATCGCCAGCGAAGTTGAATCCCAAAAAACGAAGCCGCTGGCCGCTGACCACAAAATGTCCGTTGGTGTCCGCCGCCACGCGGTTCGTCCCAATCGCGGTGTTCAGCGCGGAAAAGTCCGTCGCGGTCGCCGTCCCGTCATTCCATGGGAGGACAAAAGGAATGGTCTGGGCAGAGGTTTCAACCGTCGCCGTTAACAGAACCAAAAGCAAGCCCCGCCAAAGGCGATGGGCAATGATCCGGTTCCATACAGTGTTCAAGATGGGAGACGATAACCGCCGCCATGCGCTTCGTCAAATTGGGACCCGACCCGGTAGTGTCCCAATTTGAAAACAGAGCGCGGGTCGGTGACCCGCAGCGGCTGGATTTGCAGGGCGACGGGCGGCGGCTCACAGAGCCGCGCTCCGGAATTAGGACATCACCTCCTACCCACCAAACAGCCGGGAAAAGTTTTCTTCCACCTGCGCGGCGAGCGATTCCGGTTTTTGGCCGAGAAATTCCGCGAGGCCGGAATAAACGGCGGGCAGATTCGCCGGATGGTTCAGCGACCGGCCATCGGCGCCGGTGAGCGGATGCGGATTTAGTTCCACCGGCAATGGCTGGTCGGGCACGTCCGTCTCGATCAACAAACATGCCGGCGGAACCAGCTTGAACGTCTCGCGCTGGCGGAGTTTCCGCTCCTGCAAAAAGTAGCCGGGAAAACTGAAATACGCACCGAGTTTGGCGAACGCCGGAATCATCCCGGCCGAACCGCCAAAACTGTGCAGCAGAAAGCCGCATTGCGGGCGCGGATTTTCCTGCAGCAATTCCAACAGCCGTCCCCACGCCTGCAAACAGTGAATGCTCACGGGGAGATTCCGTTCGGCGGCCAGGCGGAGTTGCCCGAGGAAGGCTGCTTCCTGACCAGCGTAACTCAAACCGGGTTTCCAGCGGTCGAGGCCGATTTCACCGACCGCGCCGGGAATCGCATCGAGAAACCTCTTCAAGTTGGGCTGCCAGTCCGGCGTGCGTTCGGGCAGATACCACGGATGATAGCCGAAGCTGGGCAGCACCATACGATTCGCGCGCGCCAGGGCGAGAACTTGCGGCCAGTCGGCTTCACAAGCGCCGTTGACGACCATGCGGACGACACCGGCTTGGGCGCAGGCGACAAGCAGTTCGCTTTGGCGACCGCCAAAACGGTCGTCCTGCAAATGATTGTGCGCGTCGTAAAAGTTCATGGCACCGGGCGGCTCGCGGGGACGCTCGCCCCACCGCCGGAATTATGTTCCGCAAACTGCCGGATGCGTTCCCAGACTCTGGCCAGCGCGTTGCGGCGGTTGGGCGTGAGATGCTGGGTGATCCCGAGCGACGCAAGAAATTCTGGACTGTGCGCCAAAATTTCCGCCGGCGCACGACCGCGGTAAAACTCGCAAAGCAGACCGGCAATGGCCTTTACCACCAGGGAATCCGAATCGCAGGCGAAGAAACATTTACCATCGCGGAAATGGGAAACGAACCAGAGTCTGGCGAGACAACCAGGAAGTAGATTCGGCGCCACGCGCAATTCCGGCGCGAGCGGCGGAAGTTTTCTGGCACGCTCGACGAGCAGCGCCAACCGGTCCTGGCCGTTTTTCAGCGCGGCCAGCTGCGCGGTGAGTGCAACCTGTTTTTCCGCGAGGTTCATGGCGCGGAAGGAAATTTCAATCCTTAGGCGGCGTGTCTACGCCCGCGACGGACGGCGGGGGCGGGGCCCCGGCGGCGGGTTCACGCGATTCGGGCTGGGGACGGCGGGGTTCGTCGCGACGCTGATTGGGTTCGCGATAATCGCGGCGGGGCTCATCCCGGCGCGGACCACGGGAAGGCGGCGGCGGCTCGCGACGGGGCGGCTGGATGCGGCGGAGGGCGCGACGCAATTCCTCAATTTCGCGTTCGTCGGCGAGCTTCTGCCGCTCGGCGACTTCGACGAGCTCGAGCACTTCGTCGAGCTGGTCAATCATCTGCTTGAGTGATTCAGCGATCTCCGTGGCGTGCGCCACGGCTTCGCTGATAGCCGAGGTTTCCGCAGGACGGAAATCGGCCGGCTTGGCCCACTGACGCTGGCCGGGCGGTTCCGGGCGACGTTCCAGACGGCGAACTTCGGGCCGGCGGTCGCGGCGCGAATCGCGCGCCGGTTCGGGGGCACGCGCCGGCTCCGGCGTCGGACCGGTTTCCGCACCGAGTTCGGGCTCGTGAGCTTCCTCCGACCCGGTTTCGTGCGAGGCAAAATCGGCAGGCGCTTCCGCGTGCGGTTCGCGAAAATCGCCGGAGGAATCGGCTTCCAGTTCCGCGTGCTCGGCGGCTTCGCCGGGCGGGGCAACGGCTTCAAGCGCGGCCGGCGCGGGAGAAATTTCTTCGGCCCCGGCTATTCCGGGCTTTCCGGTTACGGGATGCGGTCCGCGGCTGCGGCCACCCCGACGACCGCGGCGACGATTGCCGCCGGAACGGAGCGGAGCGGGCGATTTTAAATTGGATTGTTCGTCAGGCACAAATGTTAAATGAGGATGGCGGCTTGGCGCTTAAAAGCAATGGCGAATTACGCCGACTTCTTCACAAAGAGCGCCAACGAAGCCGTGAAACCGTGGAGAAAATTCCGATCGCCGACGGGGCCGATCTCGCCGTTGCAAAAAAATCCAGCGATGCCCGTCGGGCCGAAATGCGCCTGCACCAACCCGGCATCATGGCTGGCGCGGCCAAATAAGTTTTTTCCACGCCCGTTGCAACAAAACAGGCAACCGCCGTAGATTTCCACGCCGGCGAGCCGCGCTTTTTCACGGCCCAGCAATTCATCCAAATCTTCCGAGGCGGCGGCGGCATCGCGGCGCTGAAACTGAATCGTCTGCCCCATCCGGGGCAGCGCGCCGACCGCGAGCACGCCGGAATTCGGATCCCCGCCGAGCAGATTGCGCACGAGAAAATCGCCGCGATGAAACTCGTCGAGATATTCGTTCACCACGAGGCCGATGTGGAGGTTGCCCTGCGCCTTGCGCTGTTCCTCCGGTGACAGGTTTTGCACCGTCTCAGACAGCACCGAGTAAGCCGGGCGGTTGGCGATGTGGCGGATGAGGTTTTGCTCCACGCGCGTCAGCGTCCACGTCTCGCCGATGGGCGTGCAGCCCTGCGAAATCACGCCCGCCAGCGTCACGTCGCCGCCGACCGCGATGGCCACGCCACCGTCCTCAAACACTTCGCCGTCGAGATAAATCTGCGCCAGCGGCTCGGGGAAATTGCCGCTGGCCAGACCGCCATAAACCGGCACGCCGGAATAATTCTGATTCCACGAACGCAGCCATTTTTCACCGTCAAGGTGGAACGGATCAACGAAAGCCAGCCAGCCGTTCACCTGATCACGCGCCACGCCGGTTTCAACCGGCCAGAAATTGTCACCGGCAGCGGCCTCAACCTGTTCCGGCGTCAAGCGGACCCCTTGCAACGTCGCTCCGGGCAGCGAATACAGCGCCAGCACGAGACCGCCGGCACTTTCAAGCTCTTCAGCATTGGCCACAAGACCGCCACCGGAACAGCCGACCAGCAAGGGAATCCGGGCGTGCACCCGCAGGATTTCCAAAACCGAGGCCGCGTGCGGAAAAAACTTCGGCGACAGGAAGGCCAGTCCGAGGGACACCGCCCGGGCAGGCAGGCGCGCCCGCAGGCGACGCGCCCAATCCGCGAGGCCGTCCTCGTTCATGCCGTCCGACCAATAGGCCGCGATGGAAGTTTCTTCGCTCACAATCCTACTTCAACCATGCCACAATTTTTTCGCCGGCCCAAATATCTTTTACTTTTTGGCGCTCGCGGGCGACGGCGAATTTTTTGCCGCTGACCAGAACCTCCGCCGCCAGCGGGCGCGAGTTGTAGTTGTTGGACATCACGGAGCCGTAAGCACCGGCGCTCAACAGCGCGAGCCGGTCGCCCTCGCCGACTTTCGCCAGCGGCCGGTCCTTGCAGAAATAATCGCTGGATTCGCAGATGCCGCCGACGACATCGGACGAAACCGGCGCCCCGCCTTTTTTGACGAGCGGCACGATTTCGTGATACGAATCATAGAAGGCCGGACGAATGAGGTCATTCATCGCCGCGTCCACAATGACGAAATTCTTTTTGCCCGTGCGCTTCACATACTCGACCTGCGTGACGAGCGCACCGGCGTTACCGACAATGAAGCGGCCCGGCTCGATAAGAATCTTCAAGCCGAGCGGCTGCAAGAGCGGCAATAATTTTTCCGCATAGGTCGCCGGCGTCAAGATGCCCCGGGCGGATTTCGTTTTCCACCAGGCAGCGGAACCGCTGGCGAGCGCCGGATTGTAGATGATGCCGAGGCCGCCGCCGGGACTGAAAAATTCCAGCCCGTACTTTTCCGCCAGCCGGCGGACCAGGGGCAGGACTTTTTTCACGGCCAGCTCGTAAGGCTTCACATCGGTCAACTGCGAGCCGATGTGCATCTGGACGCCGCGCAGCCAGATGTGGCTGAGTTTACTGGCGCGGGCGTAAATGGCCTCCACCTGCTCGAACTGGATGCCAAACTTGTTTTCATAGGTGCCGGTGGTGATCTTGGAATGGGTTTTGGCCGAAACATTCGGGTTGATGCGCACGGCGATGGGCGCGCGCTTTTTCAACCGCGCCGCCACCTGGTTGATACGGAGAATTTCCGGCTCGCTCTCGCAGTTGAACGAATAAATCCCCTGGCGCAGCGCAAATTCAATCTCCGCCGCCGACTTCGCCACGCCCGCGAACACGCACTGCTTCGGGTCGCCGCCCGCCGCGATGACGCGCTGCAACTCGCCCGCACTCACCACGTCGAAGCCGCTGCCGAGGCTGGCGAGCGAGCGCATCACGGAGAGATTGGAGTTCGCCTTCATCGCGAAGCAGATCAGGTGGGCGAGCGGCGCAAGCGCGTGGTCGAGCTTCTGAAAATGATCCGCCAGCGTCGCCTGCGAATAGACATAGAGCGGCGTGCCGAATTTCCGGGCGAGCGAATCAACGCTCACGCCTTCACAGAACAGCTGGTTTCCAACGTAACGAAATTGATGCATGGCGCGGGCAGTTTAAGGCCCGGCGTTCAAAGTTCAAGAACGGGAAAACAAAAAACCCGCCGGAGGATCTCCGGCGGGCAAGTAAAAAAACAATGGTCAAGGTTCAGCCAGAATGACCGAGCGCTGTTTGTGGTAATCTTCAGGCGACAGTTTATCGGCCTTATATTTCTCCAGCAGGGCCTGAAGCCGTTCACCTTTCGAGGCAGTAATGGGCAACGCCGGCGCATCAATTTTCTTCAAGCCGAGATCTTTGCCGGGATAATATGCTTCACTGGCTTTTTTCGCGGCGTCGGCTTTGGCTGCCGCAGCAGCCTGGGCTTCTTTCTTCGCCTTCAGTTCCGCAGCCGCTTTCGCAGCATCCTGCCTGGCCTTCGCCTCAGCGGCAGCCTGCTTCGCTTTTTTGTCGGCGACGGCTTTGGCTTCCGCAGCAGCTTGAGCTTCCTTCTTCGCCTTCAACTCCGCGGCGGCTTTGGCGGCATCTTGTTTGGCTTTCGCCTCAGCAGCAGCCTGCTTCGCCTTTTTCTCGGCGACGGCTTTGGCTTCCGCTGCAGCTTGCGCTTCCTTTTTCGCCTTCAACTCCGCGGCGGCTTTGGCGGCATCTTGCTTCGCCTTTTTGTCGGCGGCAGCTTTGGCTTGGGCGGTTTCAGATGCAGCAGATACCGGCGCCGGCGCAGTTTTTACTTTGGCGGCCTCAGGGGTTGTCTTTTTGACACCGGGCGAGGTGACGGCGGTGTCCGTCGGCGGAGTTTGCGCATTCAGCTCATTTAATTTTGCTTCCAGCGCGACGCGGGCGGCGGCCTGGGCAGGAGTGTCGGCAGCGCGAATTGACATCGAGGCACCCAGCGCCAAAACGCAGATCAGAAGGGAAATTTTGGGAACTTGCATGACGCCTTTTACGCCAAATTGTTTCCAGAAGCAACTGCTTTTGCGCGGGGTGAATACATTTTTTTCCACAGGGGCGGCAGCCAGCACGCCAGCGTTGAGCGCAACAATATCCCGCGCACCTCGCCGCGCGTGATTTTTACGCGCTGCTGCAGCCCGGCAACCCTGGCCGCGCGCAGGTTTTCCAGCGTCCGGAGGCCGATCAAAACCGGCCAGGCACAGGCCAGACGCACGCGGAACTGGCTGAAGGGCAAGGTGTTCGTGTAACGCCAGCCCGCCGCCAGATGCGCCTCCGCCAAATCCAGGTGCCCGTGGAAAAGCGTCAGGAACTTCGATTCGTTTTCAGGCCGGAAAAGATTTTCCGCCGTCAACCCCGCCGCCGTCAGTTGTTCCAGCGGCAGATAGCAGCGGCCGTTTTTCAAATCCGCCGGCAGATCGCGCAAAATATTCACCAACTGAAGCCCTTTCCCGAAGCGGATGCCGTCCGCGAGAAATCGGGCGTCGTCCAGCTTCGCTTCCGGAAACAGATGCGCCCGACACATCTTCGTCCAGAATTCGCCGACGCAGCCGGCCACGCGATAGGTGTAATCGTCCAGCTCGGCGGCGGTTTTCAATGCGGCGATTTGATTGGTGGAACGAGCGTCCCCGGGAGCCGAGTCAGAATGGTGTCCCGGCGCAAGCACCGGCTCGCCGGGAGTCTCGCCCCACCGACCAAACCGCCGCAAATCCAGCTCCTGCCCGCTGGTGATGGTCACGAGAACTTCGCGCACCCATTTTAAATCCTCCGGCGGCAGCGATGACAGCAGCGCGAGGCTTTCCTCGGTTCTAGCCAGCAATATCTTTTCCGCCGGCAAACCCTGCTGCTCCGCCAATGAGCCAAAATTCACCGGCGCGGAACTTTGACCGATAATCCGCTCGCGAAGTTTTTGCAGCGCTTCAAGCCGCTGGTCCACCGGCAGGATTTCCGTGTCAGCGATGGTGTCGGTCGTGCGGGCGAGCAGGTAGGCGAGGCCGATTTGCGGACGGATGGCGCGCGGCAGCACGCGCAGCGTCAGGTAAAATGACCGCGACACCTGCGAAAGCAGGCGGGTGAGCAATTCGGGGGTTTCCAGGCACAATCCGGCCATGCGCGAACTATCGCCAATGACGGCGGAGAAATCCAGCCTCGACGTGGCGGCATGGCGGCCGCCGCGGACGCGAGCCCGCTCATTCTTATCCGAAAGCGAGGGAATGGTTTTGGAGCCTCCTCACGCCGGCTGCCACTGAATTATTTTGCCGTCACCACGACATAGTTCTTTTTGCCCTTGCGCAGCAACAGATGCTGGCCAAAAAGCAAATCGGCGGACGTAACTGCGCGCACGGCGCTGGTCTCACGAAGGTTATTGATATTCACGCCGCCGCCTTCGATGTCTTTCCGCGCCTGTCCTTTGGATGGGGACAAATCCGCATGAACCAGAAGCTCCACCAGCGGAATCCCGGCACCGTCGAGCCGGACCTTTTCAATTTCCCTGGTCGGAACTTCGCCGATGATTTCGTTGAACGTGCTTTCGGCGATGTCTTTGAGTTCGCCGCCGAACAAAATCTCGCTCGCGCGGACGGCTTCCGCAGTGGCACCGGGGCCATGGATCAAATCCGTCACGGCTTTGGCCAGCGCCTTGTGCGCAATGCGGCCGCCGGGATTTTCCGCATGTTGTTTTTCAAGCGACTCGATTTCCGTCGACGACAGGAACGTGAAGTATTTCAGGTAGCGGATGACGTCGCGGTCATCCACGTTGATCCAGAACTGATAGAACTTATAGACGCTCGTGCGCTTCGGATCGAGCCAGATGGCACCGGCAACCGTCTTGCCGAATTTCGAACCATCGGCGTTGGTGATGAGCGGGAGGGTGAGACCGAAAACATGTTGGCCGAGCTTCTTGCGCGTGAGGTCGATGCCGGCGGTGATGTTGCCCCATTGGTCGCTGCCGCCGATCTGCAACTCGCAATTCGCATCCCGGCACAGCGCCATGAAATCGAACGCCTGCAGCAGCATGTAGCTGAACTCGGTGTAGCTGATGCCCACCTCGCGGTCCTCCATCCGGGCGCGGACGGATTCCTTGGCAACCATCTGGTTGACGGAAAAATGCTTGCCGATGTCGCGCAGGAAATCGAGGTAGGAAATCCCCGCCGTCCAACTGGCATTGTCCAAGAGCCGGGCGGGATTCTGCCTGGTTTCAAAATCGAGCAGCTTCGCGAGCTGCACCTTCACGCTGGCGATGTTGTGGTCGAGCACCGCTTTCGTCAGCAACTGACGTTCGGCGGTCTTGCCGCTGGGGTCGCCGATCGAACCCGTCGCGCCGCCAGCGACGGCAATCGGATGGTGGCCGAGCAATTGAAACCGGCGCAGCGCGAGCAACGGCACGAGATTGCCGACGTGCAGACTGTCCGCCGTCGGGTCGAAACCGCAATAAAGCGTGATGGGCAGCGCCAGACGCTTGGTCAATTCCGCCGGGTCGGTGCAATCGGCAATCAGGCCGCGCCATTTCAGTTCTTCGATGATGCTCACACGGGCATATTAGATTGCCGATTTTCAATTGCCAATTTCCAATTGCCAGGCGGCTGGTGGGCGAGCGTCCCTGCGAGCCGCTTAAATCCAAAGCCCACGACGGCTCGCGGGGACGCTCGCCCCACCATGTTTGCCATGTGAAAACTTTGGACTTTGGACTTGGGGCTCTGGACTTTAATCTTCGCCGGTGTCAAAGATGTTGAAAGCCTCCGGCGCGATGGCCGCCGCGACCCTGTCCAGCCGCGTGCTCGGCATGGTGCGCGAGATGGTCTATTACGGCTTCATGGGCACGGGCTGGGTCAACGACGCGTTTCAATACGCCTTCACGATTCCGAACCTGTTCCGCCGCCTGCTCGGCGAAGGCGCACTGACGGCAGCGTTCATCCCGGTTTTCAAGGAAAAAGAAAAGCTCCACGGCGAAGCGGAAATGTGGCGCGCGGCCAACGCGGTCATCTCCGGCCTCATTATCTCGGCGAGCATCATCATCGCGCTGGTGATGGTTGGCATTTCCATCGCGCTGGCGGCGCACCAGTTCGATGAGAAAACCGCGCTCATGCTGCAACTGCTGCGCGTGATGTTTCCCTACATGCTGCTGGTCTGCCTCGCAGCGGCGATGATGGGCATGCTCAATGCGCGCGGCCATTTCTTCATCCCCGCGATGGGCGCGACGATGCTGAACGTGGTGATGATCGCGTCGGTGTTCTGGCTGGCGCCGCACTTCGGCGCGGATTTGCCGAAGGAAAAACAACTGCCGGTGCAGATTTTCGCGCTCGCCTACGGCGTGCTGGTGGCGGGCGTGGCGCAGGCGGCGTTTCAAGTGCCGACGCTCTGGCGCGACGGCTTCCGCTACCGCTGGGTTTCGCCGTGGGGCGACCCGACAGTGCAACGCGTCGTGCGGCAGATGATTCCCGGCACCATCGGCGTGGCGGCGTTCCAGATCAACGTTGCATTGGTGCAACTCGTCGCGCTTTATGCGGGCACCGGCATCGTTTCGTCGTTCAACGGCGCGGTACGGCTGATGGAACTGCCGCAGGGTGTGTTCGGAATTTCCCTGGCAACCTATCTCCTGCCAACGCTGGCGGGTCTAGCCGCGGAAAAAAACTATCCCGAATTTCGCTCCACGCTACGGCACGGCCTCGGCACGCTGATTTTCATGAATGCCATCGCCGGCGTGCTGCTCGTGGCGCTGGCGGAGCCGATCGTGCGGCTGCTGTTTGAGCGCGGCGCTTTCTCCGTCAGTTCCACCGCCCGCGTGAGCTACGCGCTGATGTGCCTGGCACCCGGGCTCGTGATGTTTTCCACGGTGAACATCCTAGCGCGCGCCTTTTACGCGCTTGGCGACACCAAAACGCCGATGAAAATCAGCCTGGTTTGTCTCGTCATCAATTTCCTCGCGGGCAGCGCGCTGATTTTTTCGCTAGGCGAAGGCGGCCCCGGAATCGCCAACACCTTCACCTCCGCGCTGAATGCCGGACTGCTGCTCTTTGCGCTGCGGAAGAAACTCGGTAAACTGGAAATGGAATCACTGCGCGGAACGCTCGGGCCCATCGCGCTGGCGGCGCTGCTGGCCGGCGGACTCGCCTGGGGCGGCTGGAAAATGTGGGAACAAAATCTCGGCCACGCAACGCTGGCGCTGAGACTGGGGGCAGTATTTGTGCCGGCGGGAATCGCGGGCGGCATTTACTGGCTAGTCGCGCTTGCCTGCAAAATCCCGGCGGCGAAGGAAATGACGGAGTTTGCGCTGAAGCGGTTTCAGAAACATTCAACAACCAACATTCAACACTGAACACCCAAGGTCAAGCACGCCCATCCACCATCGAAGTTGGACGTTGAATGTTGAGTGTTCCCCGCATCACACCGCCACCGTCGCCGTCCAGCCTTGGTCGCCGAACTGCGACTTGAATTTTTCCGCAAGCGCATCGGCGGCAGCAAGATTTTCGGCGATGGCAAAGGTGGTCGAACCGCTGCCGGACATGAGCGAGACGAGCGCACCATGCTCGCGGAGAAATTCCCGGTAGAGTGGCAGCACGGGAAACTTCTCGAAGGCCGGAGCTTCCAGCGAATTATAACAGCCATGAGCGATGGCGGGCCAATCATTCCCCTGCAGTCGGGCGACCAATTTCGCGGCGCGGCCGGGCCGGCCGTTGAGCGCCTCGGGAAACCGCGCAAGGTTTTGATATGACCAGGGGGTGGAGATGCCGAAGCCGGGATGGACGAGAAAGAACGCCTTGCCTTTTAAGGCCGAAAAATTTTCCAGCGGCTGCACTTTTTCGCCGCGTCCGGTGGCGAGCGCCGGCCGGTCGTGGAGGAAAAACGGCACGTCGGAGCCGAGCGCGGCAGCGAGTTCGTGCAATTTTGCCAGCGGCAGCGGCGCGCCGAAAAGTTCGTTCAGGGCGGTAAAAGTCACCGCGGCATTGGCGCTGCCGCCGCCGATGCCGCCGGCCAGCGGCAGATTTTTTTGGAGATGAATTTTGACGCCGTCGGAAATATTCGCGGCGGCGAGAAATGCTGTCGCCGCGCGGTGGACGAGATTTTTTGCGTCCGCCGGCAGTCCGGGATGGCTGCACGTCAGTTGCAGACTGGAGCCGGCGCGCGCGAAGGTCATTTCGTCGCAGAGGTTCACCGGCTGCATGACGGTTTCCAACTCATGAAAGCCGTCGGGCCGCCGGCCCAGGATGTTCAGGATGAGGTTGACCTTGCAGGGCGATTTTTTTTCGAGGCGCATGGCGGAATATTTTTAACCGCGAAATACGCGGAAGACACGAAAAAGATAATTATTCATCGCGGGAAATGAAAAACGCGCCAACCCGGGGCTGGCGCGCTGCGGGGAAATTATTTTCAGTTCGCAAACACCTGGAACCGGCTCCCGATCATATAGGGCGCAATGTCGCCGCCGCTAAACCCGGAGTAGGTGTCGGTATCAAACATGGGGTCGGAAATGAGGCCGGGCTTATAGCTGGCGGGATAGACCGGATCAGGCGCAAAACTCTTGGTCAGGATCGGACCATAGTATGGACGCACGAAGGGGATGGGGAACGTGGCCACTTCAACAATCCCGAGGCCGGTGCGCTGGAGGGAACGGTCGAAACCGTGGATCACACCAAAACAACCACTGCCAGGTTCACCAAACAGCGCCTCCTGCTCAATGGAACGACGCATTTCGCCCCAGCGGACGACTTCGAGGCAGTTGCTCACGCCCCGGCCGAGTTTACGTTCGGGACCAGCGCAGCTGGTGAATAAAACCGCCGTCAGCACGGCAGCGAGAGGAAAAATTATCTTTCTCATAGTGTTTTCAGATTGGTGCTTTGACTTTACGCCGAATTGCCGGCTTGTAAAGCACGTTTTGTCGGGCTCAATGCAGCTGCAGCTTAAGCCAGGGCCAGCCGTATTGCTGAAGCAGCCAGATGACGGCCGCGATTATCAACAGGACCAGCAAAAAGACCCGGCGGGCTTTGGGGCGGTCGGTTTGTTCCCAATACCAGGCAATCCAGACGGTCAGCTCGTAAAGTAACTGGAGCGGAATGAACATCAAAATTTGCGTCACGACTTCGGGCGTGGTCAGCACCGCACCCAGAATCAGGTTGATGACGATCATGTAGCGCCGCGCACCCGCCAGCGTGCGGTAGCTGAGGATGCCGATTTTTACCAGGGTCAAAATCACCACCGGCAATTCAAAGCCCAGGCCCATGCCCAGCAGGAAGCGGCAGACAAAACTGATGTATTCCTCGGCCCGCCATTGCGAGGCACCCAGCCCGAGCCAGTTGGAATATTTCTGCGAGGCGGCCAGCGCCACCGGCATCAGCACAAAATAACAGAAGCTCACGCCGACCAGGAACAAGCCGCCGCCGATTACGAGCGCGCGATAAACGTATTTCTGCTCACGGATTTTCAACGCGGGAAACACGAACGACAGGATGAAGTAAAAGAGAAACGGGGCGGCCAGCACCAAGCCACCGTAAAAAGCCAGTTGAATGGCCACAAAAAAACCACCCGCCGGACTCAGATTGATCAGATCAATCTGCATCCGCTGCGCACTATCCGCGGCGTCCACCGTTGGATCCAGATGCCACCCCAGGACTTGATTCGTGCCCAGCAGGAGCGGCGCGACGGTAACCGCGACGAAACGATTGGTGCCAAGCTGCAGCGCCTGTTCCTGCGCGGGGGAAAGCTGGAAATGCCCCAGCTGGTTGGTGCCGAAGCTGACGGTGACGACCTGGTTGGTGCCGGGATAACCGACCGTGGCCCGGCTGAGCGGCCACTTGATGATGGCCATCACGTAATTGGCTCCGATCAAACAGACCAGCATCGCCAGCGCCAGCGACACGCTCAGTTTTACGAGCAGCCAGCGGAAATCTTCAAGATGCTCAAGAAAGGATTTGACCGGCCCGCCTTCATCCTCCGGCGGTTCTGGGGAAAAATCAGCCATGCGCTTCTACACGGAAACGGCGGCAGCAGTTGTCAAATTACCTTGGTCTCCGTCGGCTTGGACTGCGGCACCGGCGAATCGGCCCGCGAAGGCGCGGGGGGAGCCGGAGCATGCAATTCGGTGCTGGCGTTCGAGGTGCCGGAATTTTGAATTTCGTCCGTCACTTCCTTCGTGGCTTTCTTGAATTCCTTGATGCCGCTGCCGAGACCCTTGGCCAGTTCGGGAATTTTCTTCGCGCCAAACAAAATCAACACCACGGCGAGAATCAAAACGACTTCCATTCCGCCAAGACCAAAAGCTGCAAACATCGCATTCGTATACATAAGTATTTAGTATCCCAAAGTACGCCCAATCATTGATTTAGTAAAGACACAAAAAAGGCCGCGCTGACGCGCGGCCTTGGGTGGGAGAGATTTTCAAATCAAGCTCCGGTCTTCGGATGGAGCAGGATGAAATCGCCGCGGCGGTTTTTCGACCAGGCGGCTTCGTTGTGACCGGGATCCGCCGGCTTGTCCTTGCCGTAGCTGATGGTGCGGATGCGATCCGGGCTGACACCGGCTTTCGACAAGGCTTCGCGCAGCGCGAGCGCACGGCGTTCACCGAGGGCGCGGTTGTATTCTTCCGTGCCACGTTCGTCGCAATTGCCTTCAATCAGCAGCTTGTCGCTGGCGCTGGAGGCGAGCGCGGCGGCCACGGCGGAAATTTTCGACTGCTCACCCTTTTTCACCACCGCGCTGTCAAACGCAAAGAGAACCGTGTGCGCCGCGAGCGCCGCCGGATCTTTGATCATGCCGTCAAATTCATCGCGGCCAGCCAGCGGGCCACCGCCAGGACCGGTGCCAGCGGTGGTATCGTTACCGCCCACCGTGCCGCCGTTCGACAAAGTGCCGGCGCCGCCGTCGTTACCAACTTGCGCAGCGCGCGAACCGGGCAACGGCGTGGGTTTAATAGGGCCTTTATTGCAGCCGGTGGCGGCCAGCGTGGCGACCAGCGCGAGCACCAGCGGGAAAATCATTTGATTCATCTTCATATAATTTGTTTGGTTAAAAGTTCGGTTAAAATACGGTCACGAAATGGAAAACTATTTCGCCCAAGCGGGCTGGGAATTACTTCCGGTCGCTCGCACACAATCCTTGTATTGTTTGGTGAAAACGTCAAGCACAGATAACACCTGGCGATAACCAACGGAATGATTAAACACCAGCGTCCGCGAGTTCGGCGCCCAGGAGGGATTCTGGCCGCTGACCAGCACGGTCGGCGGCAAACCGCCGTCCGCCGGCACCACGCAAATGTCGAAGTCGCCCGCCTGCCGCGTGAACGCGATCCATTTGCCGTCCGGCGACCAGTCCGGCTCGGTCGGATTGGAAACGCCGGCGGTGTTGATCAGGTGGATTTCCCCGCCGCTGGCGGAAACTTTCGCGAGGCGGCGGCGCTCGCCGTCTTTCGTTTTCATGCCGAAGCAAATCCATTGCCCGTCCGGCGACCAGCACGGCGAGGAATCCTCGATGCCGGTCGTGAGCCGTTTCAGATTGGAACCATCGGCATTGCAGACCCAGATGTTGGCGCTGCCGGATTTGCTCAAAACCAAGGCGATCTTCGAGCCGTCTGGCGACACCGACGCGCCGGTGTTCAAACCGGAATAACCCGCCACCGGCTTCCGCTGGCCGTTCGACAGGCTGTGGTAAAAAATATCCGGATTGCCGCGGGCGTAGGACGTGTAATACAACGCCAGCCGCCCCGGAACCCATGCCGGCTTGGCGACAATGGCACGGTCGGTCGTGACAGCCTGCGCCCCGTTGCCATCAAAATCCGCGACGTAAATTTCACCCGCGCCGACGCCGCCGGGCTGCGACTTGAATGCGATTTTGGTTTGGCCGATGCCTTTTTTATTCTGGATGGCCTGCACGATTTCGTCCGCAAACAAATGTGCCTGCCGCCGCAAACTCGCACCGTTGTAGCTACGAGAGAGGATCATCTTTTTGGCAAATTTGTCCGTGACGCTGCCGGCAATATTGCCCGCATCACTACCGTTGATGAGATACTGCGCGGCGTCCGGTGACACAAAACTGAAGCCCTGGACGTAAAGATCAAACTCCAATACCGACCGCGCCTCGCCGGAGAATCCGCTTAACGCGACGGGAATGGGTTTGGTCTGACCGAGAACTTTGGCTTCGCGGTCGATACTGATTTCCTCCGCCCGCGCGCTGGTAAGTGCGAAGGTGGCGAGGCCGATGATTAGAAAGCTGAGAATTATTTTTTTCATCCGAGTAGTCGTTTGGCTTTGAGATTAAAGTTGATGATGAACGTCCGTTCTTTTTCTTTCGCACCGTCGGGAAACGGCGCGACGAAAGTCACGCGGTCAAGGGTCCGCCGCACGCTGTTGTCCACGCGCGAATCGCCGGAGGGATTCAGGATGCGCGAGGAAACCACCGTGCCATCGCGGCTGATGGTCACCGTGACCTTGGTATTCGCGTCGTCGCTCGCCGTGTCGTCCGGCGGCGTCCACGCCTGCTCATATATGCTTTTCACGACCGACGCGTAATTCGCATATGACACGCTGCCGGTGCCGGGCATTTCGACGGTGGTGGCTGACGCGGCATTTTCTTTGATGGAGCGCGCCGCGCTTTGAAATGCCTTCCGGCGCTGATCCTGGACGCGTTTCGCTTCCCGCGCCGCATCGGCGGCGGAAGAGTCGGTCGTCTCTTTTGGAATTTTGCGGACTACCGGCGTAAGACTGATTTCAGGTTTCTTGGGTGCAGGCTTGGTCACTTTTTCCACCGGATCTAACGGCTTCAAGTTATCCGGCGTAAGTTTCTGCGGCTTCACCGGTTCAGGGTCAAGGTGTTTCACCGGCTCCGGCGGGGTAACGACCGGCTTTGGCGGCGGTGTCGGTTCCGGTGGTTTAACGATGGGTGTAGAGGCTGGCGGCTGGGCGTTTTTTACACCGCTGCTGAACGCCGCATCAATCAAGTTCGCCGGAATCACGTCGAGAACTTTGGTGTCGTCCGGCTTGGAGCGCGGCGTGAAAAAAGCAGCGCCGAAAAGCAGCACGAGCACCAGCAGCAGGTGAAAACCCGCCGTGGCGATGAGACATTTTTTTTCGAGCCGGTTCATTTGGGCGTGGGATCGGTGCGCAGCGAATAGCGCGAGATGCCGTATTTCTGGCAGCCGTCAATCACCTGCGCCACCAGGTCGTAGCGGCTGTCCTTGTCGGCGCGGATATAGACGACGAGATTCTGATTCCCGCGAAATTCGCCGGCGAGTTGGGAAATGATTTGTGGCAGCGGCATCTTTTTTTTGTCGAGGGCGTAATAACCGGTGTTCGAGATTTCGACGGTGCGGATGTCAGATTTGTTCAGTTTTGTTTCCCGTGAACCGCCTCGTGGTAGTTTCAAATTGATGCTCTGTTCCAGCAACGGCGTGGTGATGACAAAGATGATGAGCAGCACAAACGCCAAGTCCAGCAACGGCGTGATGTTGATCTCACTCAACGTCACCAGATGACTGCGTTGTGAAAACCTTCTCATCGCAAATTATTCGTCGGCGAGAAATTCCGTCTCCATCTTTGAAACGAGTTCCTGCGCGAAGTTATCCAGTTCAACCGTAAACGCGCGCAAGTTGTGAACGAGCCAGTTGTAGCCAAACATCGAGGGAATCGCCACCAGCAGACCAGCGACCGTGGTGACGAGCGCGGCGGAAACACCGGGTGCCATCGCCGCCATCGTGGCGGAACCCTGCTGCGCGATGCCGGCGAACGTGCTCATCACGCCCCAGACCGTGCCGAGCAAACCCATGAACGGCGCGCCGCTCACCGCGATGGCGAGCAGGATCAGGCCGGATTCCAGCTTGAGCGATTCTTTGGCGACGACGTTTTCGATGGCGCGCTTGATGTGCTCCATGTTTTTGAGGCTGATTTGCTGCTTGGCGCGTTCGCCACTGGGCCCGCGCAACCGCGCGTCGAGTTGCACGCAGCCGGCTTGATAAACGGCGTAAAGCGGACAGCCGTTGACCTCCAGCTTGCGGTCAAACATTTCCAGCACGGCCTTCTGCGCGGTGAATTCCTCGCCGAACAGGGCGTTCAATTTCCGCGCGCGGCGCATCTGGATGACTTTGGACATCATCACAAACCACGCGGCGATGGAAAAAACAAAGAGCAGCGCGATGATGGCTTTCGCCTCCATGGTCGCCCGGCCCCAAATGTAAAGGAGTTCGGTCTGATTAGAGGCCGCTCCGATTAGTGCATGAGATAACCCGCTCATAAAATAAATTCTAAACTTGGTGGTGAGGAACCGGTTTGGCCAAGCGGCGAAACTCCGAGCATCGGTTCGCCGCGCAAAGTATCGGGTCCACGCAAAAGAATTGCAAAAACATTTTACGCGAAAATGAATCCGCCTTGCCACCGGCGTAAAATCGCTTAAAACAAGCGCGATGTCACGTCCACGCCTCATCGCCCTGCTGCTTGCGCTCACCACGCTGATCGTGTTTCTGCCGGCGGGACGGTTCAGCTTTCTGAATTATGACGACGACGAATACGTCTCGGAAAATCCGCACGTCAATGCCGGCCTGACACCGGCCGGAGTAAAATGGGCATTCACCGCCTTTCACGCCGGCAACTGGCATCCGCTCACCTGGATTTCGCACATGACCGACTGCACGCTGTTCGGCCTGAATCCCGGGGCGCATCATTTCGTCAACCTCCTTTTCCACGCGGCCAACGCCGCGCTGCTATTCGGGCTGCTGCTCCGGCTCACGGAAAGAATCTGGCCGTCCGCGCTCGTCGCCGCGCTGTTCGCGTGGCACCCGCTGCATGTCGAATCGGTCGCCTGGATTTCCGAGCGCAAAGATGTCCTGAGCACCTTTTTCGCGCTGCTGACCCTCTTAAGCTACGCAAAATTCGCCCGGCAAAATTGCCGGCGCAGCTTTTGGCTCGCGCTGATTTTCTTCGCGCTGGGCTTGCTGGCCAAGCCGATGCTGGTCACCCTGCCGTTCGTTTTGCTGCTGCTGGATTACTGGCCGTTGCAACGATTTTCATGCTCCAATTTCCGGCGAACGGTTTGGATCGAAAAAGCCCCCTTCTTCGCCCTCACCGCCATTTCCTGCGCCATCACTTTTCTCGCGCAAAAAAACTGCGAAGCCGTCGTCTCGCTCGCCGACATTTCGTTGCGCTACCGGCTGGAAAATGCGCCCGTCGCCGTGGTGAATTACCTGCTGAATTTTTTTGCGCCGGTCCATCTGGCCGCCATTTATCCGATGCCGGCAAAGATTTCCGCGCTGCAAATAACGCTTTCGGCTGCCGTGCTGGCACTGATTTTTATCGCCGCGTGGCGCGGGCGGAATAGCAGGCCTTATTTCAGCGTCGGCTGGCTGTGGTTTCTGGGCACCCTGGTTCCCGTCATCGGCATCGTGCAGGTCGGCAGCGCGGCGATGGCGGACCGCTATACTTACCTTCCGTCCGTTGGTTTTTTCATCGCCGTCATTTTCCTCGCAGCGGACCTGGCGGCGCAGATACACATGCCAAAAATCCTGGTTACAGCCATGGCCGGCGCGCTGCTGGCCGCGTGCATATTCGCCACGGAATTCCAGCTTCAATTCTGGCGTGACAGCGAAACCCTTTTCCGCCGCACCGCCGCCGTGACGCAAAACAACGACATCGCCCTCGTCAATCTCGGCGTCGCGCTGGAGTTGCAAAACCGGCAGATCGAAGCCCTCGCCATTTACCGGCAGGCGGAAAAACTGGGGCCCGGTCGTTACCAACTCCACACCAACCTCGGCAATTTGCTGGCCAAAATGAATCATCACGCCGAGGCGCTGGCGGAATTTCGCGAAGCGCTCCGCCGGCGCCCCGGCAATGCCAAGCTGCAAAATTTCATCGGCATCGAACTCGCCGCGCTCGGCCGATCAAATGAGGCGCTGACCGCATTCACCGAGGCCGAAGCCTTTGATCCGCAATACGTCTGGCCGCATGTGGAGGCGGCAAAAACACTATTCAAGCTGGGTCGGGATGCCGAAGCGGTAAACGAACTTCGCGCGGCGCTGCAAATGGCACCGGACAATTTCCAAATTCTGGCGACGGCCGCATATTATCTGGCGGCGAATGAAAACGCCTCCGCCCGCGACGCCAAATTTGCCATCATGCTCGGCAGCAAGGCCAACCGGCTGGCCGGCGGCAACCAGCCCGCCGTGTTCGATGCGCTCGGCATCGCCTGCGCGGCCAACGGCGATTTCACCAACGCACAAGTCTGTGTGGAAAACGCGCTCACCCTGGCCACCGCGGCAAAAATGAAGAATCTCGAGCCGCTGCAAATGCGGCTGGAGCTTTATAAAAACCGGCAGCCGTGGCGGGAATCTTTTCGCGCCACCAACGCGCCGGCGAAAGATTAAGCTTTGACCACGGCGGCGAGTGTGCGTTTGACGGCGGGTATTTTCAGGGCGGCGGCCAGAGAGAATTCCCGCCCCAACCACGGGAGGGTCAGAATATTTTCTGCCGGGAAAAATTGCGCCAGCAGCTTCGCGTTGGACGCCGTGGCGGCATCGGGTTTTGGCGGCGACATCAAAACCACCTTCGCCTGGGCACGAAAACCCTCGGGCAGCGCGGCCAGCGTCAACAACAGATGATTCACCGCCCCCAGCTGATTCATCGCCACGATGACGGGAGTGGCGCGCAATGCCATAGTCAAATCGCGGGAGTCAAAGTCTTTTCCGAGCGGGGTCAACAAGCCACCCGCGCCTTCCATGAGCGTCACGGTGAAATTTTCCTGAAGCGCGCGAACATGACCGAGCACTTGGGTGAGCGCGACGGATTTTTTTTCGCGCGCCGCCGCCAGCGCCGGTGCCAGGGCGGCGCGAAAATGCCACGGGTTGATTTCAGCCAGCGTCAGCGCACCGCCGAGCGCGGCGTGCAAAGCTCGGGCGTCGGCGCGACCGCCGGAACAGACGGGTTTGAACGCGGCCACACCGACGCGGCGATTTCTCAAATACCGCGCCAACAAAGCCGTCAAGACGGTTTTACCAACACCGGTATCGGTGCCGGTGATAAAGAATGCTGGCTGCATAAAACGACCTTCAAGCTGGATGGCGACGTCACTGGTTCGATTTTAGCTCGGCTATATAGTTGGTCGCTCCCCGAAAATATTCAGCGTCTTCGTAGTAATCGCTCACTAAAATATTTTTCCCGCCCGGAGTGATGCGATAGATGGCAAAATTAGCCGCGCCCAAAAGATCCCAAAAATCACGAAAGAAAGTGCGGGAATTGACATTGCCGCAGCCGAATTCGAACGACAGCGCCCGGATTTTTCCGGCGGCCAAGGCGCGGCGGGCACCTTTGAGGGCAAATAATTCGTGACCCTCGATGTCCATCTTCATGAAATCCACAAAATCAATTTTCTCGGTTTCGATGATTTCATCCAGAGTGCGGACGGGGACGGTCATTTGCCGGTAATTGAAGGTTTCAAACGGAGTGTCCTGCCGCGGATGCAGCGAGGCACTGCCATCGGTGGGCGAACTGGCATAGTAAGGCATTTCGCCGGGCGTTTCTCCCAAAGCACAGGGGACAATCGTGACCCCGGGCAAATTTTTCCCCCGGATGGCCGTCTGACATCCGGGCGACGGGTCGAACATATAGACTTTTGCCCCGGGAACCAGTGGCAAGAGGTTTTGGGTCCAGCTGCCCACATTCGCCCCCACATCAAAAACCACCGGGCGCGGACGGCGGATACGCAGCACGGCGCCGCGCACTTCCTCGCGCAAATCCCACCCCGTGCCGGAACCTTTGCCAATGAGAAAATTCAGATACGCATCCGCCATTCGCGCCAGCGGATAAATCCCGCGCACACACGCCAGCCAGCTCAAAGGTTTGGCCAATTGTTTGCCCAGCCGGTTGGCCAAGGATGGTTGGTGGAGTCGCATGCATAAAATTGTTCCAACTGGCAAAGTTTTTTCCAGTCTTTTCCGAGAATCTTTCAAAATGACATTGTCTGACCGCCCGGTGAACGGCACATTTCCAGCGTGAAAATCCTGTTCAACTGCACGCTCCCGTTTGCGCTCGCGCACGGCGGTCAGGCCATCCAGCTCGAACGCACCATGGACGCGCTCGCGCAAACCGGCGTCGAAGTCGAACCGCTCCGCTGGTGGGACGCACAGCAGACCGGCGACCTCATCCACTACGTCGGCATCATGCCGGTGGAACAGATCCGGTTCGCACGTCAGAAAAAAATCAAGGTGGTCATTGCCAATTTGCTCACCGCGCAAGGCTCGCAAACGCCATGGCAGCGGGGGGTGCGCCGCGTCTTCCGGTGGGGCGTGGAAACTTTTGCCCCGCGCGCCGTATCCCAATCCTTCGGCTGGGAAAGCTATCGCATGGCTGACGCGCTCATTGCGCTCACCGCCTGGGAAAAACACTTGATGGAATTCAAGTTTGGGGCAACGCCGGAAAAGATATTTATTGTGCCCAACGGCGTGGAAGCCCCCTTCTTTACCGCCCCGAAAACGCCGCGCAGCGAATGGCTCGTTTGCACGGCCACCATCACCGAGCGGAAACGCGTGCTCGAACTCGCTCAAGCCGCCGTCGTGGCACAGACGCCGACGTGGATTATCGGCAAGGCATACGGGGAAAACGATGCCTACGCGGAAAAGTTTTTTGCGCTGGCAAAAGCGAATTCGAAATACATCCGCTACGAAGGCGGGGTCAATGATCGGACCACCCTAGCAAAAATTTATCGCGCGGCGCGCGGCTTTGTGCTGCTGAGCAACATGGAGAGTTTAAGCCTTTCCGCGCTCGAAGCCGCCGCCTGCGAATGTCCGTTGCTTTTGAGCGACTTGCCATGGGCGCGCAGTTCGTTTCCGGCGGGGGCGGTTTTTTGCCCGGCCAGCGGCGAGGTTTCCAGAACCGCCGCCCATCTGAAAAAGTTTTACGGCGACGCCCCCAATCTTCCAATCCCGGTCCGGCCTGCAAACTGGATCGAAATCGCCGGACAGTTGAAGAACGTCTATGCGCAAATTCTCAGCGGAGGCGCGAATCAGGCGACATCAGCATAAAGATGGTTTTTGACCGCCCCGCTCACGCCAACTTCGCCACCCCAAGCATCAAGACGCACAGCGGGACTGAGAGCGCCGCACAGCTCGAAACCGTTCACAAAGAAGTGCTGGCCCGCTAAAGCAGATTGGTGGCCGGACGGCGTTTCGGTAAAACAGAGCGAACTATTCTTTCAGGAATTTTTCCTGCCACTTTTTTGAAAGCCGGTGACCCAGATCAATGCAGGGAGTTTCAATCCACCGGTAGGTCAACGCCGACAAACCCACCGTCATGCCGATACTACCCAGGATGGACAAGGGCAGCAGCCAAACGGCGCTTTCAATCCCCAGGAGGTTCAACGCGTGAACCCAGGGCGGCAGCAGGCAAAAGATGACGATGAATTGAAGCAGATAGACCGAATACGAAATCTTCCCAAGGAAGACGATGGGGGGCAGCTTGAGCACAGCTTGGATGCGCCGACTGGACATGCTCGCCAGCAGAATCAACGCGCAACCCAGGCTGGTGCCCAGCCAGGGGAATTTTTCACCCAACGGTTGACCCAGCAGGTCTTGACAAAAATGGCGGGTTTCGTAAAGCACCAAGCCTGCACTGAGCAAGCCAGCCTTGACAAAAAAAGGTTTGGGTTGCAACCACTGCAACAGATTCCCAGAGGTGCCTGCCAGCAGCAGGCCAATAATGAAAATGACGTAGTAATGCCCCGTCGGCAACAGGGCCAGCAAAGCAACCGAGACCACCAGCAGGCTCCAAGGTGTCAGCCGTCGCGACAGAAATATGAACAACGGCAGCAGCGCTGACGCCTTGAGTTCCACGCCAAGGCTCCAGTCCTGAATCAGCAATACTTTCTTGGCGTCATGCTCGATGAAAAGGCACTGGCGGAAGAAATTGATCCAGCCGGGGTGATGGTGCCAAACACAGGAGAGCAAGCTGCTGGTCGGCGGATTGGTTTCCCAAGGAACAAACAAAACCGCCTGAGCCAACGCGCTTAAGCCAAACACGGCCAACCACGGCAGCCAGATGCGCGTGAAACGTCGGAGATAAAACGTGGGCACATACATCCGGCGCGCGGGCTGGCCGGCGACGGAAATGAAATAGGGCCGCGAAAGCACGAAGCCGCTCAGCACAAAAAACATCGCCACAGCCGCCTTGCCGTCAAACGCCATGTTAATGAAAGGCCAGTCCAGGATACGCCCCACTCCGGCAGGCCAAATAAAAATCAAGCTGTGCTGCAACAGCACGGCCAAAGCCGCCAAACCGCGTAGGCTATCGATATATTCAATACGCTGGGGCTGACGATACATGGCGCACTCCAAACGCGGCACCTATTCCCTCGCCGTCTGCACGGGCAGGGCGGTGAGCGGACAGTTTTTGTTTGTCTCACCAAAATAGTTCGCCGACCACTCGTTCTGAAACAGCACGACCGGATTCTTGCCGAGGTCGTAAGCGACGCGCGCACCCGTAGGCAACGAAAGCCCATCCAGCGCGGCTTCCGTGATGTCGGTGGGCAACCAGCGAACGACATTCCAGGGCGCGGCTTCAAGCCGCGATTCCGCGCCATATTCGCTTTCAAGGCGGAACTGGACGACTTCGAACTGCAGCGGTCCAACAGCGGCAAGCAGCGGCGTCTTGATGGAAGAGTTGCGCAGATACAACGCCTGAATGACGCCTTCCTGCAACAACTGGTCGAGGCCCTGGCGAAATTGTTTATATTTTCCGGTGTTCGGATTGTGCAGATAACTAAAAGCTTCCGGCGTGAAGCGCGGGATTTCCTTGTAGAGAATTTTGGGATCCGTCGTCAGCGTATCGCCGATGCCAAAGCTGTCGTGGCCGACGAGGCCGATGACGTCGCCGGGAAACGCTTCGTCCACCGTTTCGCGTTCGTTACCAAACAGCTTGTGCGAGCTGGAGAGGCGGACTTTTTTCCCGGAGCGCGAGTGATGCACCGTCATGTCCCGGTCGAATTTGCCGGAGCAGACGCGAATGAACGCAATCCGGTCGCGATGCTTCGGATCCATGTTCGCCTGAATCTTGAAGATGAAGCCGGAGAACGCGGGATTTTCCGGTGCGATCTCGATGCCGCCCATCACGCGGGATTTTGGCGCGGGCGAATGTTTGAGAAATCCGTCGAGCAAGAGCTGCACGCCGAAATTATTCACGCCGCTGCCAAAGAAAACGGGCGTGCTTTTGCCGGCCAGCACGGCGGCTTCGTCGAACAATTCGCCGGCATGTTCGAGCATTTCCAGTTCCTCGACCGTCTTGAGGAAGTCCGCTTCGCTCAAATTGCCGCGCACCGCCGGGTCATGCAGTTCCCCCACGGACACCGGCGCGCGATATTTGCCGCCCACCACGCGCTCGAACAGGTGCATCTGCTTCGTCTGCCGGTCATAAACGCCCTGAAAATCGGCACCGTTGCCAATGGGCCAGTTCACCGGAAACGCGCCGATCCCCAGCACGCGCTCTAGTTCGTCCAGCAAGGCCAGCGGCTCCTTCATTGGGCGGTCGCACTTGTTCATGAAGGTGAAAATCGGCACGCCACGCTGGCGGCAAACTTCAAACAACTTGCGCGTCTGCGGCTCAATACCCTTGGCAGAGTCAATCACCATCACGACGGAATCCACGGCGGTCAGCACGCGGTAAGTGTCTTCGGAAAAATCTTTGTGGCCGGGAGTGTCCAGCAAGTTGATGCGGAAGCCGTCGTAATCGAACTGCAGCACCGTCGAGCTGATGGAGATGCCGCGCTTCTTTTCCAATTCCATCCAGTCCGAGGTGGTGGCGCGCTGGTTTTTACGCGCGGTCACAGAGCCGGCGAGCTGCACCGCCCCGCCATAAAGCAGCAGCTTTTCCGTCAGCGTGGTCTTGCCCGCGTCCGGATGCGAGATGATGGCGAACGTGCGTCGTTTCTGGATTTCTTTGGCAATGCTCACAAAGGCGGAGAAATTACCAGAAAACCTGTCGCCGACAAGGCGGGAAGCGGATTAGCGGTTTTTAATTCACACAATCTCCATCGGACACTTCGGTAACGCGTCGAGAAAGGCCTGGCCGTATTGCTTCGTCAAAATCCGGTTGTCCAGCACCACCACGATGCCGGTGTCCGTTTTCGTGCGGATCAAGCGGCCAACGCCCTGGCGAAATTTTAAAATCGCCTCGGGCAGGGAAAATTCACCGAAAGAATTTCCCCCGCGCGCTTCGATGGCCTCCAGCCGCGCCTCGATCAGTGGATGATCCGGCACCGCGAACGGCAGCCGCGTGATGATGACGTTGGAGAGCGCCTCGCCCGGCACATCCACGCCCTGCCAGAAGCTGTCCGTGCCGAAGAGCACCGAGTCCACATCCGCCTTGAACTGCTCCAGCATCGTCGAGCGCGGCGTGCCGGTGCCTTGCACGATGAGCTCCAGTCCGAGCTGGTCGAAGAACGGCTGCATGCGGTCCGCGACCTCCTGCATCAGCTTGTAGCTGGTGAACAACACAAAGGCCTTGCCGTGCGTCTGTTTCACGAAATGTTCCACCCAATGAACCAGCGCATCGGCGTAACCATGTTCGCGCGGGTCGGGCATTTTTTTGACCGTGAACAATTTCATCTGCCGCTCGTAATCGAACGGCGTGCCCACCTGGAGTTTCGTCGCAGACTCGCAACCAACGCGTCTGGCAAAATAATTCAGCGGTGAATTATTGGCGGATGCGGCAGCCCGTTTACGCGGGGACCCTTCCGCACCGGCAACCTTCAATTTGCCACCTTCCACTGGTTTCTCCGCCACGGCCAGCGTCGCGCTCGTCATGATGACGCTCGTGTCCGTCTCGAACAAACGCCGCCGCAGAAATTCCGCCACGTCCACCGGGGCCGCGTTCAGCGACAGGTTTCGCTGCGATTTGCCGCCGCGCTCCACCCAATAAACATGATCATCCGCTTCCTGATTCAAGAATTCCGCGACTTCGATCTTCAATTCGCCCAGCCGCCGGTTGCACTCGATCAGTTCCTGCCCGATATCCTTGTCCTCGCTGGTTTTGACCAGTTCGCTCACCGCCTCGCGCAATCTTTGGATGGGCAGCGTGACGTTGTCTTTCACCAATTCCGCACGCCGAATGCGGAGTTCCTTCCACTCCCGCTTCCGGTCGCCGCCGCCGACAGAAGTTTTTTTCACCTCGGCCTGAATCTCTTCGCACGCCGCCTCCACGCTCGCAAAGAATTTGTCCGACTCGCTCAAGATATCCGCGACGAGCTTCACTGCCTTGCCCTGGCGCAGCGTGGCGAGCAGACCCTTTTCCGTCTTCGGATTCCACAGCCGGTTCAGTGAATAGCGCACCTGCCCGCTCGACACGCTCAAGCCGATGTGGCGCGATGCCACGCTCTCCATCGTGTGCGCCTCGTCGAAAATCACGAAGTCGTTTTTGAACAAGATGCCGCCCTCCATCTCTTCGTCCACGCCGCCCAGCAAGGTGAAGAAAAGCGTGTGGTTCAAAATCACCACATCCGCGGACAAAATCCGGTTGCGCACGCGCTGAAAAAAACAGGCGTCATGGTCGCGCGCAAAATCCGACTGATGCCCGCACGTTTTCGGCGAACACAATCCGCGTTCGGAACAGACCTGCGACCAGACTTTCGGGTCCGGCTCGATCTCGAAATCCGACAAACTGCCGTCCTTGGTTTCCTGCGACCACTCGTAGATGCGCTGCAATTCTTCGGCCTCGGAGGACGTGAAGAGATTGCCGCTTTGCTGCATCGCCTTTTGCAGCCGGCGCGTGCAGAGGTAATTCGCGCGGCCCTTCAGCATCGCGTAGCTGAATTTCACCGGCTCCGGCAGCGCGCCGAGCACGCCGGTGAGCATCGGCAGATCTTTTTCCGTGAGCTGTTCCTGCAGATTGATCGTGTGCGTGGAGACGATGGCTTTTTTCTTCTGCGCCACGGCGAACAGGATGGAAGGAATCAGATACGCCAGCGATTTGCCGACGCCGGTGCCCGCCTCGACCGCGAGGTGCTCCTGATTTTGCAACGCCCGCGCCACCGCCACCGCCATCTCCTGCTGCTGCGGACGGAATTCGAAATTCTTCGCACGCGACAGGATGCCCGTCGGCGAAAAAATTTCTTTGACCTGGGAAACCAAATCCGTGCCGCTCGGCTGGATTTCAGAAAGTGAAATCATGGCCTCGTAAGATGCCTTGCGCGCCGTCCGCAAGCCATGCAAAACCGACGTTTGGAAGCCGAGGCCGTCACTTCGCCTTGATGACAAACAATTCGTCGTCCACCGCACCGGCTAAATCGCGCAGGCGGAAATAGGTCGCCTTGCCGTCCGGGTCGGGAAACTCGGTGAGCGTGAGCGTCAGATCGCCTTTTTTGCCAAGACCGAAGCCCGGGCTCCACGCTTTCACGCGGCAGCCCATGCCGTCGGGACGCACGGCGCTGTTTGTCACCGGCTCGGAAAACGAAGCCGGATCGAGCGTCAGCCGGCCCAACTCGACACCGTCAAGTTTGGCGAGGCCGGGATTTTGCGCGGGATTCAGGCAGAAGATCTGCGGTCCGCGCATCACCGCGACGCGTCCGGCCTGGCGCTCACGGCCTTTGACCAAACGCCAAGGCATCGGCAGATCCAGCGTGACCTGATCGCCGGTTTTCCATTCACGGGCGAGCTTGAGGAAGGAGCCGGACTTCGGGTCGGCTTTGACCGGCTGGCCGTTGATACAGACCGTTACGCCATGCGCCCAGGAGGGAATGCGGAGTTGCAGCGGAAACTTCACCGGGCGCGCGGGATCGAGATGAATCTGGACGCGGCCAGTGTTCGGGTAATCGGTTTCTTGCCGGATGGCCAGCGAAACACCGCCGGCCACCGCCAATTTTGCCTGTGCGGAGGTGTAGAGGTTCACCGCCACGCCGTCGTTGGCGCGATAGAAAACCATTGCCGGCAGCTCGGCGATGATGCGGCGATAGTTGCACGGGCAGCAATAGGTGTCGGTTTTCCAATAGACGCGCGGGCCTTCCGTCGGTGCGAAGTAACGGAGCCTGCGGCCATCGGGAGATTGGGCGGCAAAGAGCGTGTTGAAAAGGGTGCGCTCCATGAGGTCACCCATGCGGGCGTCGCCGCGCAAACGGAGGAGGCTGTCATAGACCCGAATCTGGTAGGCGGTGGCGCAGGTTTCGCCGAGTTCGCCACGGCCATCCTGGTCATCGGTCCAAATCTCGCACTGGCCGGTGCCGCCGGTGATGCACTCGCCATCGTGGCGCAGCATGAAATCCAGCGCGCGGTCGGTCTGAGCCAGCAGATGACGGTCGGTCTGGGAGCGATAGAGTTCGAGTTGCGCGAGGCAGCGGGCCATGTAGGCATAGATGTGGCCTTCGATTCCGCGACGGCGGCCGATAACGATGGGCGTGTCCCAGTCGGGTAGCGCCCGCGTTTTCACAGTGAAATCTAGATAGGCCGAATCGCCGGTCTGACCATACAGCGCGAGCATCGTGCGTTCTAGGCCGATGAAGGCGACATGCGGCGCCACCTCTGCGCCTTTGCCCCAATTCTTCGGCATGGCCGGCCAGCTTCGGATGAGATAATCGGCGGCCTTGCGGGCGGCGGCCAGCGAGCGTTCCTCGCCGAAATATTGGTAGTCGGTGAGCAGCGCCCAAATGATGTAGCCGAGTTCGTGCGTGTCCCACAATCCCCAGACGCGTTTCGGGGAAGCCATGATGCCGATGTAGCCGTCGGCTTCCTGCGTTTTAAGAATTTCTTCAACCAGATGCCGTTTCAAGGCCAGCACCCGGGAATCGCCGGTGTTGGCGGCGAATTTCACCGTTGCGTCTAGCAATTTGCCCAAGCCGATGTAGCCGCCCGTGGCGGTCTTGGCTCTGAACGGCGGAAGAAAATCCTGGTCGACGTCGAGCACGAGCAGATTGTTCGTGACGGTGATAGCGATGCGACGGCCGATCTCGCCACCGACCTGAATGTCGCGGAGACTGATAGGCGTAAGGACGTCGACGGCGGGTGCTGTGACAGCAAAAAAAACTGGCAGCACCAGAAGAAGGTGGGCGAACAAACGAAGCCGCACTCCTGCCGCGTTGCGTATGCTTTTACGATTCAATTGAGTCAGGCTGGCTTTAATGATTTTTTCCTCAAAATGGCTCGTCGAACTCGACGAGTTGAATCGGGTATTTACCCACTACCGGGTCACAGAACGTAACTGCTTAAAACCACTTTCAGCGCCGTCGCTTTGCCCGGCGCGAGGGAAATCTTGTTCTGCTTCACGTTGCCGGATTCCACGCAGACCATCTGGCGGTATTCCACCGGATCAAAATCATCCGGCAATTTCTGCGTCGTCCACGGATTCCAGACGACGGTGGATTTGGAGTTGGATTTCTCCACGCGGATAAGGCGCTTCAGCTTTTCATCGCGGATTTCCACCGTGGCGGTGTGGTCGGGATAAACGCGGTTGGTCTCCTTCGCGATGCGCAGCACCGCATCATTTTCCACCTTGCCCGCGCCCGCGGCGCCAGCGGCAAAATCATTGAACGGCGCGTTTTGCAAGCCGGTGAGCGAAACGGCACCGATATCACCGACCTGACAATAAGTGTGCAGGCAATTCTCGATCTCCAGCGTCTTGTCCGCCGATTCATTCGTGGCCACCAGCTCCATCGTCAGCGTTTCCGCGACGGTGACGACCAATTCCGTGCGCAGCGCCGCCCATTCCGATTTCAAGCTGCCTTTCGCCAAGCGCAGGCGAATCGTCACCGCGCCATTCGTCGCAGCCGCAGCCTCGACCAGCTCCCACGGCAAAATCCGGACCAAACCATGCGCCGGCTCGCCATCGCGCCCACCGAACCACGGAAAACAAATCGGCACCCCGCCGCGAATCGGCTTGCCGTTCTCAAACCAGCTTTGAGCGCTCATGAACAGCAGCGGCGGCTCGCCGTTTTTCTGGAAGCCCGCGACGTGCGCGCCCAGCAGATAGACTTCCGCCGTGCTCCACGGCGTGGTGATTTTCACGAGCGGCAAGCCGCCGCGGCCGTTGACGATTTCGACGCGGCCGGAGATTTCCAGCCGGCGGAGTTTTTCGGGGATGAGGTTGATTTGCATAATGGTTTAAGGATTGTGCGGCCAGTCTAGCGGCCCGCCTCGTGGACTTGAATATATTTCCGGAACAAAATTGCGCCCAGCGGCGTCACCAGCGCCATGCCGCCGATGATGAGCCACATCATGGCCGGATTCCGCGCGCCTTCAGCCGGACAGAAATTCGCCAGCAGCCAGCCGGAGCTGCCACCCACAAAAAACTTCGCCAGAAAATACGGCAGCAGCGACAGCGCCATGTAGGACGCCTCCTGGCCTTTCGGCGCGATGGCGGCAGCGTATTCGTAAAGACGCGGCGACCACAACGCCTCGCCAACCGAGAGCAGCGTGACGAACAGGAAAATGGCAATGTAGAGCGGATTCACCGGGCCGTTGAGATGCAACCACTGGTGGCAGATCAAATTCCCCAGCCAGCCATCCGCCAGCGGCTTGAACCATGCCGCCGGCACCGCGAGGAAAAACACCGACAGAGCCGAGATAAAGCTCCCCACCGTAACCATGCGATACGCCGCGATCTTCTGCGTCAGCACGCCGCAGATCGGGACCAGCACCACGATGAGAATCGAGTTGATCATGCCGCTGATTTGCGCGATGGGCGCGCCATCGCCGAGCTCGCGCAGGCCGTATTTGGGGAAGGTATAAAACAGGTGGTAAAAAATCATCCGCACGCCGACCACCAGGGTCATGAATGCGAGAAATTTATAGAACGACTGCTCCCGCCACAGGCTCGCGAAGATTTTTCCTGTCTTCACCGCCGTGTCGCGCACCGTCGTGACCAGCGCGGCCAGCGGATTTGCCGCCACGATTTTTTCGCGCGGCGTGATGGTGATGCCCGCGTCCGTCACCTCCACGCCATCGCGGAGGCAGAACCACGTCAGAAGCATTCCCGGAATCGTGAAGACCACGCCCAACAAAATCAGTACGCGGTAGGTGCTCAAGTCCGTGCCCAAAAGCGGCAACGTCCAGTGGCCGTGCTCGCCCAAGCCGTACACCGGACTGCGCACGCGGTCGAACAGCCAGTCGCCCAGCGCGAAACCGAGGTTCATCAGCGCGTAATAAAGCGAGAACGCCACCGAGCGCTGCGCCGTGTTGGTATATTTTTTCATCGCCGCCGCCATCACCGGAATCATCAGCGCGATGCCCACCGCCTGCAGATACAAGCCGCACGGCAGCACCACCCAGCGTTCCGCCGTAAGCATCATCACCGTGCGCGCCACGAGGCAGACGCCGAAACCCAGCAGGAACGTCCGCCGCACGCCCAGCGCATCCGTGAGCGGCCCGATGAAAACCGTGATGAGCGTCATCACCGCCGACCACGTCGCCACCATTGCCCCGGCGGATTTATCGCCGAAGCCGAGATCGGACGAGAGCCAGAGGGTGAGCACCGTGGCCGCGCCGACCTTGTAGGCGAGATTTTCGAGGATATAGGCGGCGTAAATGATCCACAGCTCGCGCGGGGCGCCGCGCAGCACGGTGAACTTCTGAAGAAATTGGCTGAACTTGGTAGGAGACGGGTTCATCAAAGACTTTCAGTGAGAGAACAAATCCATCTGCGGGGCGGGGGCGAGGGCTTTTAATTTCTCGCGGTCCTGCTGCTTGCGCGGCTGGCGCACATTGCCTTCCGGCGTGAGTTCAGATTCCTCCAGATTGCCAAGAATTTGTTTTGCGCGTTCCAGGACTGCCTTCGGCACGCCCGCGAGCCGCGCGACCTGGATGCCGTAGCTCTTGTCCGTGCCGCCCTCGACGATTTTGCGTAGAAACACGATCGTGTCGTGCCATTCGCGCACGGCGACGTTGAAATTCTTGATGCGCGGCAGTCGTGCGCTCAGCTCGGTCAACTCGTGATAATGCGTGGCGAACAGCGTTTTCGCGCCGACCTGATTGTGCAAATGTTCAACAATTGACCACGCGAGCGAGAGGCCGTCGAAGGTGCTGGTGCCGCGCCCGATTTCGTCCAGCACGATCAGGCTGCGCGCCGTGGCGTTGTTCAGAATGTTCGCCGTCTCGGTCATCTCGACCATGAAAGTGGATTGCCCGCGCGACAGATCATCGCTCGCGCCAATGCGCGTGAAGATGCGGTCCACCAGATCAATCCGCGCTTCGGCGGCAGGAACAAAGCTGCCGGTGTGCGCGAGCAGCGTGAGCAGCGCCACCTGCCGGATGTAAGTGGATTTGCCGGCCATGTTCGGCCCGGTGATCAAAGCGATTTGGGCAAAAGCAAAATCTTTTCCCTCGCCCCGCCCGGCAGAGAGAGGGCTAGGGTGAGGGAATTGGGATAGCGCCACCTCACCCCGGCCCTCTCCCCCAACTCCCGTTGGCGGAGAGGGAGGAGAATTGGTGCTACTCGCCAGCCCCGTATCATTCGGCACGAAGCGTTCCTCGACAAGCTGCTGTTCCAGGACCGGATGCCGGCCATCACGGATTTGCAACACGCCTTCATTGGCCACCTGCGGACGACAATAATTATGCAGCCGCGCGATCTCCGCAAAAGAAGCGAGGACATCCAATTGTGCCAGTGCGGAAGCACTTTGCTGAATTTTCGGCAACTGGCCCAGCACTTCCTCGCGCACGCGCTGGAAGATTTCATATTCCAGTTTCACGCTGCGTTCTTCGGCGCCGAGGATTTTGCCCTCCATGTCCTTCAGCTCCGGTGTGATGAACCGCTCGCCGTTCGCCACGGTCTGCTTGCGATGGTAGTGCGGCGGCACCTTGTCGAGATTCGACTTGGTGACTTCGATGTAATAGCCGAAGACGGAATTGAACCGGACTTTGAGCGAGGAAATGCCAGTGGCCGTGATCTCATCCGCCTGCAGTTTGGCGATCCAATCCTTGCCGCTGCGCTGCGCGGTGCGGAGTTCGTCGAGCGCAGCGTCAAAACCGTCGCGGATCATGCCGCCTTCCTTGATGGGCAGCGGCGGCTCATCCACGATGGCGCGGGCAATGATTTCAACGAGATCCGGCGACTCGGAAATCTGCAAATTAAGCGAGTCAATCAAGGGGGGCGTCGCGCCAGGATGGAGTTCAAGCTTTAGCTTGTCGGCGCGGGAACAAGCTGAAGCTTGAACTCCAACAAGCGTCTGTTTCAGCGCCGGGATCTGTTCGAGCGCGGTTCGCAGCGCCACCAGATCGCGGGCGTTGCCGGAGCCGGAACTCAGGCGGCCCAGCGTGCGTTCGAGGTCGCGCACCTGGGCGAGCTGCTGGCGGAACGCGTCGAGGCCGAAGGAATTGTTGATGAAGGTTTCCACCGCATCCTGCCGCTGTCGGATCGCTTCCACCTGGGCGAGCGGTTGCGAAAGCCAGTTGCGCAGGAGCCGCGCGCCCATCGGCGTGACGGTTTTGTTCAGCGCGCCATAAAGCGAGGCGTTGCGCGGGGCGTCATGGTGCTGCGGCTCGAGAATTTCCAGATGCCGCAGCGTGGTGTAATCGAGCGTGAGAAAATCGCTGCGCTGGTAAAACGAGATGCGCGTGAGATGCTTCACGTCGCGGCGCAGATTTTGCGTGAGATAATGCAGCGCTCCGCCCGCCGCACCGATGGCGGCGGTCTTATCTTTCAGGCCAAAGCCGTCGAGCGAGGCGACCTTGAACTGTTCCTTGACCGTGTAAAACGCTGTTTCCGGTGCGAAGGTCCAGTCATCGTAACCGCTCAAGATCTGGAACGCGCCGCGCAGCAAATCGCGGAGCGAAACCGCCTCGGTCGGGAAAATAATTTCCGCCGGACGCAGACGCTCCAATTCGGCGAGCAGCGCGGTTTGGTCCTCCAGTTCCGTCGTGAGAAAATCGCCGGTGGTCAAATCCACCAGCGCGAGGCCGAAGATTTTTCCCGATGGATAAACGGATGCCAAAAAGTTATTCCGCTCCGCCACGAGCATCCGCTCGTCGAAATGCGTGCCGGGCGAGAGGATTTGCGTGACCTCGCGGTTAACCAGTTTTCCCGGACGCGCCTCCTCGGTTTGATCACAGATGGCCACTTTGCGGCCGCTTTTCAGGATACGGGCGATGTAGCCATTGGCGGCGTGGTGCGGCAGGCCGCACATGGGGACGCCATTGCGCGCGGTAAGCGAGAGGTTGAGCACCTGCGCGCCGGTCTGCGCATCCTCGAAGAACATCTCATAGAAATCGCCAAGGCGGAAGAGCAGCAGCGCGTCCTTGGGCAGTTCGCCTTTGATGCGGCGGTACTGCGCCATCATGGGGGTGAGTTGCACTTCGGCGGACATTCGGCGGGAAAAGTAAACGGATGCGACGACAAAATCGAATAAGTTTTGCGCAATGCATGACATTGACACCACGGCATGATTTTGGTGAACTTCGCCCCCATGAATTCCACTCCTTTGGTAAGACGGCTGGTTTTTGTCTTTTCATGTTTGCTGCTGCTCAGTTTTTCGGCTTGGGGAGCTGAAAACACCCCGCAAATCCAGACCCCCGTCACGCCGCTGGTCACCGTGAACACCGGTGACAACGCGTGGCTGCTCGCCAGTTCGGCGCTCGTGCTGATGATGACCGCGCCGGGATTGATCCTGTTTTACGGCGGCCTCGTGCGAAGCAAAAACGTGCTCTCCACCATGATGCACAGCCTGATTTTGATGGCGCTGATCTCGGCGCTGTGGATGGTTTTCGGCTACAGCATGGCCTTCGCGCCGGGCAACGCCTTCTGCGGCAACCCGTTCACGCACCTGTTCCTGAGGGGCGTCGGCGCGGCCCCGGATGCGGATTACGCGGGGACGATTCCGGCCCAGACGTTCATGCTGTTCCAGATGATGTTCGCCATCATTACGCCGGCGCTCATCAGCGGTGCGGTGGCGGAACGCGTGAAATTCAGCGCGTATGTCGCCTTCATGCTGATCTGGGTGACGCTGATCTATTTTCCGCTGTGCCACATGGTCTGGGGCAAGGGCGGTTATTTCAACTGGGCGCTGGGCGGAAAAATCCCCGTGCTCGACTTCGCGGGCGGCACGGTGGTCCACATCAGCTCCGGCGTGTCGGCGCTGGTGTTTGCGCTGATGATCGGCAAGCGCGATGGTTTTCCGCATGAACCGATGGTGCCGCACAACGTCGTACTCTCGCTCATCGGCACCGGTTTGCTGTGGGTGGGCTGGTTCGGATTTAATGCCGGCAGCGCGCTGAACGCCGGTTCGCTGGCCACGAGCGCCTTTGCGGCGACGCACTTCTCGGCAGCAGCGGCGGCATTGAGCTGGGCGGCCATGGAATGGAAATTGAAAGGCAGACCCAGCGTGCTGGGCGCGGCGGCGGGCATGGTCGCAGGCCTGGCGACGATCACGCCGGCATCCGGTTTTGTCAGCATTCCGGCGGCATTTTGCATCGGTTTGATGGCCGGCATCATCTGCTACACGGCGGTCACGAAAATCAAATCCGTATGCGGCTACGATGATTCGCTGGACGTGTTCGGCGTCCACGGCATCGGCAGCGTCATCGGCATGTTAATGCTCGGATTTCTGGCGAACGCGGAAGTGAATCCGGCCATCACCAATACCTTTCACGCGAACGGCGCGGCGGTCTCGCTGGCGGGCGGTTCGCACCAGTTCATCAACCAGCTCATCGGCGTATCTTTCACGGTGGTGCTGGCGGCGGTCGGGACATTTTTGATCGTGAAACTGGTGGACAAGGTCATCGGCCTGCGCGTGGACCAGGAAGACGAAAGTGTCGGCCTCGACTTGTCACAGCACGGCGAACGTGCCTACAATGAATAAAATCTATGAAAAAAATTGAAGCCATCATCAAGCCGTTCAAACTCACGGAAGTCAAAGACGCGCTCAACGAGCTCGGCATTCAAGGCATGACCGTGAGCGAGGTCAAAGGTTTCGGCCGGCAAAAGGGCCACACGGAAATCTATCGCGGCAGCGAATACACCGTGGACTTCCTGCCCAAGATCAAGATTGAAACTGTTGTGGCCGACAACCAGAAGGACGCCGCCGTGGCGGCCATCATCAAGGCCGCCAAGACCGGCAAGATCGGCGACGGCAAGGTGTTTGTAACCACCATCGAAGAAGCCGTCCGCATCCGCACCGACGAGCGCGGCGACAACGCAGTCTGATTTTTACGCCAAAATCATTTCAAACGTTGAAGCGGCATCCGCCGGTTCAACGTTTTTTGTTAACCTCAACCCGGTGACGAACCTTCCGTCGCCAGCCGCGCGATTTCCGCCGCATAACCCGCACGGAAATCCGGAAACTGAAATTCGTATTTCAACTCCGCCCGCAATTTCGCATTGCTCACCCGCTTGTCGGTCACGCCGCGCTTGCGCCAGACCTCCGCGTCCGAGGCGACTTGGGGCGGCAGGGGCTGTTTCAATTCCGCCGCCAGCCAGTCGTAAAATTTCCGTTGCGACACCGGCTCATTATCCGCGGCGTTGTAAATCTGCCCCGGCTCGCCCCGCTCCAAGGCTGCGATGACGATGCCGATCAAATCATCGCGGTGGACCATGTTCAAAACGCGCAAGCCATCGCCCTCAATCCGCGCGTCGCCGCGGAGAAACTGCTTAAACGCATAGCCCCGGCCCGGCCCGTAAATGCCCGCCACGCGCAAAATCACGGCGGGGAATTTGCGTTCAGCCACCGCTTCCAACAGAAGTTTTTCCGTCTCGACCAAAACCCTGGACGTGTCCGCCTCGGGTGCCACCGGGCTGGTTTCGGTCACGATGGAGCCATCGTTCTGCGCATAGACACTGGTACTGCTGGTATAGACGAATTTTTTCACCGCTGAATCCGCCAGCCACGCGCGGAGATTGCGATTTCCGTCGAGGTAAACTTTCCGGTAATCGTCCGCGCCGCCGCCGCCGGAGGCGGAGCAGTTCACGACCCAGTCAAAATCCCGCGGCAACCGGGCGAGGGTTTCGGGCCGGGTGATATCCGCATGGAGCGGCGTGATGCCGGCGGCTTTCAGCTCCGCTTCCGCGAGGGCGCTGCGGCGCAGGCCGGAAATTTCGTGCCCGCGCCGGACCAACTCCGCCCCGAGCGGCAGTCCGACGTAACCGCAACCGACAATCAAGACACGCATGAGACAAATTAAATAAGGAAACCATGAAGGCAGGAACAAAAATCGCTTCCTATTTTCCTGCTTTCCTCATTCATCCATGACCGCCGCGAAGCGCAGGCCGCGCGTGCTGATGTAAAGTTGCGGAAAGTCAAATTCCTCCATCACCGCCTCGTAAATCAAAACACCCGTGAGGATCACGTCCGCGCGGTTTGGAGGCAGGCCGGGGATTTCCCGCCGTTCCGCCAGCGGCAGCCGCCAGAGTTTTTTCCGGTGGGCGACGACCTGATCGAAGGTCAAAACCACGCTTTCAATTTTTTCGCGGTCGAAGCCCTCCAATTTCTTTTCCAATCCGGCGAGAATGCTGGTGGTGCCGCCGGTGCCGACCAGCCGAATGGTGCCGGCTTTTTTTTCCTGCTTTAACGCCGGTCCGAGCAGCGGCCAGACCTCGGCGGCGAACAGGTTTTTCACCCAGTCACGGCACTGGAGAAAATCATCCGGTATCGGCGGATCGCTGGAGGGAAATTTTTCCATGAGCCGCACCGTGCCCAGCGGAAAGCTGTGGGCAAAAGTTTTCCTGGCGCCATGACCGAGAATGAATTCCGTGCTACCGCCGCCGACGTCGAGCAGCAGCAATGGATGTTTCGCCAGTTCCGCGTCCGTGGCGACACCCTGAAACGCCCAGTCCGCCTCGCGGGCTCCGGTGATGATTTCCGTGGTCAAACCACAGGCGCGGAAAATGGCATCGGTCAACTCCGTCGCATTGATCGCATCCCGCGCCGCGCTGGTGGCGATGACGCGGATGGAAATGGACTTTTGTTGGCGGGCGACCCCGACAAATTCCGCAACAGCGACGGCGGTGAGGGCAATCGGTTCGGGCTGGAGCCGGTGCATCTCATAAAATCCCCGGCCAAGGCGCGTCTGCCGGCTGTCCTCATGCACAGGACAAACGCCGCCGCTCGCCACATCGGCGACGAGGAGCTTGACCGAATTGGTGCCGACATCAATCACGGCGCGGCGAAGGGAAGCCATTGGGCGCAGCATAGAAAATTTCGGCGACCAGACCAAAAGGTAAATTGTGACATTTTGCAAACGGTAATCGCACCGCATCCGGACTTTCAATGGCGAGAGTTTTTCCGTAACGTCGGCAACTGCCAATTCGTCTTTTTTGAAAACCCATGTCAAAGATCACCTTTCCGCTTAAATCGGTATTCATCCTGGCCTCCATTTCGCTGCTCGCCACCGCTTACGCAGACACAGGATGGCAAGCTGTTCCCGACAAGATGATGACGCGCTGGGGCCGCCAGGTGACGCCGGACAACGCCTGGCGCGAATACCCGCGCCCGCAATTCGAGCGCAGCAACTGGAAAAACCTCAACGGCCTGTGGGACTACACCATCACCACCAAAGATGCCGCCACGCCGACCCTTTGGCAGGGTAATATCCTCGTGCCGTTCGCCGTGGAATCCACGCTGTCCGGCGTGGGCAGGCTGCTGACGCCCGAACAGGCGTTGTGGTATCGCCAAACGGTCAAGCTCAAGCCCGAAACAGGCCGGCGCACGTTGCTGAACTTTGAGGCGGTGGATTATCGCAGCCAGGTCTGGGTCAACGGCCAGCCGGTTGGCGAACACATCGGCGGCAACACACCGTTCGCCTTCGACATCACGGAAGCGCTGAAGCAAGGCGCGAACGAAATCATCGTGCGCGTTGAAGACGCCACGGGCGGCGCACAGTTGCGCGGCAAACAGACGCTGGAACCGAAGGGCATCTGGTATACGCGCGTCTCCGGTATCTGGCAGACCGTATGGCTGGAGGAAGTTTCCGCGCGGCACCTCGCTGACGCAATAATCTCCACGGCGATTGCTCCCGCAGCAATCATGATTGCACCGCAAGTAAAAGGCGGCTTGAAAACCGGTGAAAAAGTTCGCGTCACCGCTTCGTTGGGCTGGAAGAAAGTGGCGACCGCAGAGGGAACGGGTGAATTAAAACTGGCGATTGCCGACGCGAAGCTATGGTCGCCAGCGCATCCGGACCTTTACGACCTCAAACTGGAATTGCTGGACGCGCGCGGCAAGGTGGTGGACACGGTAAAATCCTACGCCGGCATCCGCGAAATTGGAACCCGACGCGACGCGGCAGGGCACCTGCGGTTCACGCTGAACGGCAACGAGATTTTCCATTGGGGGCCCTTGGATCAAGGCTGGTGGCCGGATGGTTTGCTCACGCCTCCGTCGGACGCCGCGATGAGCTCGGACCTGGACTTTCTGAAGGCGTCCGGCTTCAACATGCTGCGCAAGCACATCAAGGTGGAACCGCGCCGCTATTATTATCATTGCGACCGCATCGGGCTGATGCTCTGGCAGGACCAGGTGAGCGGCGGCAAGAGTCCCAAATGGACGCGAATGCTGCCGAACCCGGTGGACGCCGAATGGAGCGACGCGGATCACGCGCAGTGGCTGGCTGAATTAAAGGCGATGATGGATGAACTGCGCAACGCGCCGAGCATTGTCGTTTGGGTGCCGTTCAATGAAGCCTGGGGCCAGCACCGCACGTTGGAAGTCGGCCGATGGACGATGGCCTACGATCCGAGCCGGCTGGTGAACATCGTCAGCGGCGGCAACTTCTGGCCGGTCGGCCACATCGCGGACGATCATCGCTATCCGAATCCCGGGTTTCCGCTGGAAGACAAGCGCTTTGCCGACTTTGTGAAAGTGGTCGGTGAATTCGGCGGGCACGGTTACCCGGTGGAAGGCCATCTCTGGAGCAAGACCATGCGGAACTGGGGCTACGGCGGACTGCCCAAGGACAAGGACGAATATCTGGCGCGCTACATCAAGTCGCTCGATTTGCTCGCGGAACTGAAGGCCCAAGGCATTTCCGCCGGCGTCTACACGCAGACCACGGATGTCGAAGGTGAAATCAACGGCCTGATGACCTACGACCGCGAGGTGATCAAGACGCCGGCGAAGAAACTGGCCAAACTGCACGAACGGCTCGGTCCTGAAATCAAGCGATAATAACCCCCAGCCATTTGTTGAGTATTGGGAGCCGTCCAGCCGCCTCACCCCACGACTCAACCAATGCGGAAGGAAATTTTCTGAACGACGGATTTGCCGAAGCTGTGCTGGAGGCGTTCGATGATTTCCTTCCGGCGGTAGCGGACGATTTCATTCAGCCACACACTGCTATCCACGTTCACGAATAGAGTTCCCTTGTGCAGATTCGCCGGCTGCGCATGGGCGGTGACCACCGGATCAATCAGCGCATTCCACACCTTTACAACCTCGGCTTCGGCCTGGCGCGCGTCGAGCCGCAGTTCTTTCATCAAGCCGGGCAAAACGTCGGCCGGCCGCCGAGCGGGGGTGATGCGGGCGGCCTCGAGCGGGGCGTAGTCCACGCCGCGCCATTGCGCAAGAATCTTGGCGCGGGCAAAAGGATTTTTTTGGGGCGGCATCGGCAGGCAATTAACCATAGTCGGGCGCGGATGAACACAGATTATTTTCGGCCGGGATGAAATTGTCCGTCCCCGGGAGTGCCTGACCTATCAAACGCGTTTCGGTTTGGCGGTGGAAAAGAGAATGTTTTCCGACCGGATGCGATTCAGCAAAACAACGACCAGCAGCGAGATCGCCAGGCGCATGATGAAATTCCAGCCAAAAACTTCCGCCGCAGTATAGTGATGGGTGGAGCTCGCCAGATATTCAATAGACGCCTCGGCTAAGTTGGCGATCACCGCAGCGACCATGCCCCAGCGGAGATTGAGCGCGAGGGTGAGCACCATGCAGGGAAAAAGATAAAATGGTAGAACCATCAGCTGTGGATCCGTGTTGAGGTCAAAAATCATGGCGCCAATGAAAACCAGTCCGCTGCCCATAACGATCGCCCAGGTTTCAGCCAGTTTCACCGGCTTGCCATTGAACAATTGATGGTGGCGGGGAAAATCCTTCTGCTGCCGGATGCGGGACACGAACAAAACGCCCATCTGCAGGACAATGAAACGCATGACGCCATTCCACAACATCACGGTTAACTGCCAATGCTCTACACCCTTCAATCCCACCACCAAAGGACTGAGCACGGCAGCAACCGTGGCAAAATAAACTCCCCAGCGGCGGCCAGTTTTCCACGTCACCCCGGCACAAATCGCGAGGTAGAACGGCAGGAAAGTCAGATGAACGCTAGAAAAGAATTGAACAGCGATCACCGTTGCCAGCAACAGGCTGGCCAGTAGAACTACGGGCCAGTGGAGTTGAAACTGGGCGCGCAGCGGCGGCTGGCCGGCGGAGTTGAGGCTGGGCTCCCAAAACAGGTTGCTCCATTGTTCGGCAGCGGATTGCAATTGCTCCCGGACGGCAGACAGCAACCCGAGCTGCGGGATTGCAGTTGGTTTTTCCGTCACGACGGCAATGGTCGCCTGGTCCGGTTTCATTTGCCAATGCGTGAAGAGAAATTCAAACAATTCGGCGGTAGCCTTGCCGCCATCAAGCGGTTTAATGACCCAGCACTGGTGCAGAAGATAGGCCAGCACCAGCGGCTGGACAATTTCGCTGATGCCGGCGGCCTCGGCGTATTTTTGGAATCGCGCCGAAGCGAGCAACTGTTCCACCTCGGCAGCGACGCGCGGCACGGAATGACGCCGGGCGAGGATGGCAGTTTGCACGATGAAATGAAACCAGTCCCAGCCGGGAATGCCCTGCAGAGTTCCACGCTCCCAGTCAAAAGCCTCCAGGTTTTGTGAGTTGACGACGCGGGTGTTCCACGGCGCAAAATCCCCGTGATACAGTGTAGTGCGCATCCGCTTTCCGGCCAGCGCCTGATTCAGCGACGGCCAATATTCCAAGTGCCCGCAGTTAGCGGTCAGTCCACGCCAGAGCGGCAGAGCTTCAATCGCGACGGGCGAATCAGAACTAAGCCAGGCATGAAAAAGATATTCCATGCCAGCGTCATCATTTGGGCTTTCACCGGGAAAATAGTCGGTGGCAAAGGCCGAGAGCGTAGGAGCAGACAAACGCCCGGTCATGCGGATGCAGCCGAGGGTATGGGGGGGAAGTTTCTCCAGCAGATCCGCCTCGCGATCCGTCGCCGCCTTGCCAGCGGCGTTGAGTCCCGCCTTGATGACGCGGGTCGGCCGACCGCTTTCGTCACACAAAAGCATCACCAGACGCGAGCGGTTTCCCACTTCGCTCACTTTGATGGCGGCGGTGGCAAGTTCACCGGCGGGAATTCCGGATTGCTGCGCCATAAATCGCATCATTTCCGACGCGGTATCCGCTTGAAAAGAGACACGTTCGAAGAGACTGGCCACCGGCATCCGGATCATCGCCGGCAACAAGGCGCGCCAAATCTTGGCGCGTTGCCGTTGCGCAGAATAAAGGTACAGTCCGGTGCGGATATCCGCTGAATGCTGCGGCAACAGAAGAAACGGACGGCCATTTTTACGAACCAACCGCCAGTCGAAAGCCACCAACTGCCCCGGCTCGCCGCGGTGGGCAAACAAGGCTTCGAGGATGGGACGGACGGTTTTGGACATGGCTTAACTCCGAAGATAGACGCCCGACCTAGACGTTGGGATACATTTTTGCACAACCGGATAATTCAGCAAGGGCGACATACAAACAGCATATCAATCGAGCAGGAACTCCACCCGTTTTCGCCGGCAAACATTTTATCCACGGCATGGGCAATCCGGCGCAGCGGGGTCCGGTAAAGGGTCGGCGGCATAATGCCGAAACCGAACTGATGCACAATTTCAAACCCGCAGGCCGCAAGTAATTGCCTGGCTTCGGCAGGCGACATTTCGTTGAGCATGGTGTTTTTTTGTTCCGTCCGCTCGCGCCAGCGCCGCCAGAGAATGGCCGGATGCCGCAGCGAACGGGAATTACCGTGAATATTCACCAGCAGCAGGCCGCCCGGCTCGCGCACCACGGTGCGTAATTGACACAATACCCGGCGGCGCATTTCGGGTTCGGCATTGAGAAGAAAACGAAAGCTGGAAATGACATCGTAGTTTTTTCCCAACAGATCCGGGCGGGCCAGAATATCACCGACCCGCAACCACGCCTTCGGGCATTTAGCCTGCGCCACGGCGACCATGTTCCCGGAAATGTCAATGCCCTCGGCTTCGTCCACCAGCGGTTCCAGCACGGCTAATACCCGGCCGGTGCCGCAGGCAAAATCCAGCAACCGCAGCGGACCCGGATTTTCCCGCCGAAGTTTTTTTAAAATCTGCTCCAGCACCGGACGTTCCAGCTGCCAGATGCGCGAGGCATAGCTGTCCGCCGCGTATTCATCAGCCTCGTAGGCTGCGACCGCGTCGGGTTGCTGGAATCGGTTGGCGTAGCTGATGGGCATGACAGGAATCGGCCGAAATGGAAATCAACCAATAAAAACTATCAGCCAGACAAGTCAACCGGATTGTCATCCGGACACACGACTTTCATTGCCAGCCACAGGGTCAATTGTTATCACTTTCGCCGGTGAAATTCTCCATCGTCACGCCCAGCTTCCGCAATTCAGAGTGGCTGAAGCTCTGCATTGCCTCCGTCGCCGACCAAGAGGGCGTCGAACTCGAGCATCTCGTGCAGGATGCCTGCTCCGACGACGGCACGCAGGACTGGCTGCCGCGCGATCCGCGCGTAAAGGCGTTCGTCGAGAAGGACGGCGGCATGTATGACGCCGTCAATCGAGGTTACCGCCGCGCCACCGGTGACATCCTTGCCTATCTGAACTGTGACGAACAGTACCTACCCGGCGCGCTCGCCACGGTCAAAAAGTTCTTCGAGGCAAATCCCCGCGTCGAAGTTTTACTTGCCGGCAGCATCGTCACGGACGGCGAAGGAAACTATATCTGCCACCGGCATTCCATGGTGCCGACGCCGAACCATATCTGGTTCCGCTTCCCGACGCTGACCAGTTCCATTTTCATCCGCCGCAAGGTGATTGCCGAACGCGGCCTTTACTTCGACACTAAATGGCGCGATCTCGGTGATTTTCACTGGATGCTCGCGCTGATGAAGAACAACGTGCCGATGGCCGCCGTGAATGAGTTCACCTCCGCCTTTGCCGACACCGGCGACAACATGAACCTCAAACCAAACGCCCGGCGGGAAATGGTTGAAACCAAGAACATGATCCCGGCCTGGCGGCGGCTGCTGAAACCGCTGTGGATTGTGAGCCACCGGCTGCGCCGCGTGCGGCACGGGCACTTTTCATTGAAGCCGACGAGCTACGCCATCTACACCAAGGCTGGTCCTGACCGGCGGATGACGGTCGCCGTACCCAAGCCCACGGCCATCTGGTGGAACCGGCTTTGATGCGGCATGAAAGTCCTGCTCTCCACCTACTCCTGCTTCCCGTGCCAGACTTCCGAACCGGGCAACGCCTGGCGCGCCATCAACGAGGCGCTGCGCGAACACGAGGTCTGGGCGGTCATCGCCGACGCCCACCAATACCGCGAACTCACCGAACCGTGGCTCGAAAAAAATCCACGGCCGAATTTTTATCCCGTTTTTTTTAAACTGCCGCCCGCGTTCCAGTGGCTGAGCCGGAAAACTTCGACCACCGCAATTTACTACCACCTCTGGCAGGAGCAGCTTCGCGGCGTGGTCCGCGAACTGCATCGGAAAATCAACTTCGACCTCGTTCACCACGTCACCTACGGCCGTTACTGGTCGCCGAGCGGGCTGCGCGAATTAAACCGGCCGTTCATCTGGGGTCCGGTCGGCGCCGCGGAAACCCCGCCGCGCTCTTTTGTCCGCGAGTTGCCACTGCGCTACCAGCTCAGCGAAGCCGCCCGCGACGGCGCCCGAAGTTTTTGCGAACACAGCTCCGCGCTGCGCCATACCGCCCGCGCCGCCACCATCGCCATCGGCGTCACGCGCGAAAGCTGCGCCGCCCTCCAGCAACTGGGCGCCCGCCGGGTCGAACGCCTGCCGCAAATGGCGCTCACCGACACCGACCTCGCGCAATTCGCCGCGCTGCCCGCGCCGCCGCCCGGTCCGCTTCGGGCCATTTGCATCGGGCGACACGTTCATTGGAAAGGATTTCACCTGGCCATCCGCGCCTTCGCGCAGTTCGCCGGAAAAAGTTCCGAAGCGGAATTGTGGATTGTCAACGACGGCCCGTTCCGGCGGGAACTGGAAAAAACCGCTGCTAGAACGGGGGTTTCGGCCCGCGTGAAATTCCTGGGCACCCTGCCGAAATACACCGACGTGCTGGAAAAACTCGGTCAATCCCATGTCCTGCTGCATCCGGCGCTGCACGAAGGTTTCGGCAACGTCTGTCTGGAAGCGATGGCGGCGGGCCGACCCGTTGGCTGCCTCGACATCGGCGGCCCGGCATCGCAAATCACACCGGCGACCGGCTTCGCCGCGCCGACAGCGAATCCGGCGGCAGCGGTTGCTGCGCTGGCGAATTTCCTGGAAAAGATTGACCGCGACCGTTCGCTGCTCGCCGCGATGTCCGCCGCCGCGCGCGCGCACGTCACCCAAAATTACACCATGCGCCTGATCAACGAGCAGATGCGAAGTTTCTATCGCGAAGCCGTGGAGCAGCACCGGTGATTTTAAATCTTTGAAATAAAAGTCACCCGGCCAGGAGGTTCAATGATTCGTTTAATGCGCCGGCAATCTGCCGGGCGTGCGCCTCCGTCAAATGCGGCCCAATAGGCAGGCTTAAAACTTCGGCGGCGAGCGTGTCCGCCAATGGCAAAGAGGGTTGCGCCAGCCGCAAACCGGCATAGGCCCCGGAACGATGGGGCGGCACCGGGTAATGAATCAGGGTGGCGATGCCGGCCGCGGCTAGTTTCTCCCGCAGCACATCGCGTTGCGGATGACGGATGACGAACAGGTGCCAAACCGGGCTGGCCCAAGCCGGAACAAAAGGCAACGTCATTTCTGATTGCCGACTTCCGATTTCCGTTTGCAATGCTTCCAAATAACAGCTGGCGATCTTGGAGCGCCGTTCGTTCCATTCATCCAAGTGGCGGAGTTTGATGCGAAGAAAGGCCGCCTGCAATTCGTCCAACCGCGAATTATAGCCGATCACCTCGTTGTAGTAGCGTTTTTGGGAACCGTAGTTGCGCAGGACTTTCAAGCGGCCGGCCAGTTCCGGGTCGTCCGTGGTGACGGCCCCGGCGTCGCCGAAGGCGCCCAGATTTTTGGTGGGATAAAAGCTGTGTCCGGCCGCATGGCCCAGCGCGCCCGCGCGGCGGCCTTTATAAAGAGCCCCCTGCGCCTGCGCCGCGTCTTCCAGCACTTTCAACCCATGCCGGCCGGCGAAGGCCATGATGGGATCCATGTCCGCCGGCTGGCCGTATAGATGCACCGGCATGATGGCCCTGGTGCGGGGAGTGAGGGCGGCGGCCAGACCGGCGGGATCCAGATTATGAGTTCGCCCATCCGGCTCCACCGGCACCGGCGTGGCCCCCGCGTGGGAAATCGCCAGCCAGGTGGCGATGTAAGTATTGGAAGGCACGATGACTTCGTCGCCGGGGCCGATGTTCCACGCCCGTAAAACGAGGTGCATGGCATCCAGGCAATTGGCCACCCCGACACAATATTTGGTGCCGCAATAGGCGGCGTATTCCTGCTCGAACCCCTCGACTTCCCGGCCCAAAACATACCAGCCCGACTGCATGAAACGGGCGTAAGCCTCGTCCAGTTCCGCCTTCAATTCCTGATAGGGCGAGGCGAAATCGTTGAAGGGAATATTCATTTGCCGGGGCGGGAAACGGCGAGCGCCGTCAGATATTCGTTGTAATCCCGATAATAATCGCCGGCATCGTAAACGGCCGAGGCCAGGGCGAGGCAGACCGAGCCGGAGGAAAAATTGTCCATTTCCCGCCAGATCATCGGCGGGATGATCAAGCCGTGGTAGGAACGATTCAACTGGATGCGCTGCTTTTCCTTGCCATCGTAAAGGATGACGTCAAAGCTGCCCGACATGGCGATCAGAAATTGGTGGCATTTTTTCAAAGCATGGCCGCCGCGATCCGCGCCGCCGGGCACATCGTAGAGGTAAAACACGCGTTTGATGTCAAAGGGCACATGCCGCCCGCCTTCAATAAACGTCAGGTTGCCGCGCGGATCGTTGATCTTGGGCAGGTCAATGAGTTTGCAGTCGATCAGGCTCATGGGTTTATGGCTTGAATGGAGGTTTCAGAAACTTTCAGAAAATTCCGGCCGCAGCCGCAGGCGGTCCGGGCGCGGGCTTGGAAATCCAAGGTTTCGCCGCAGTCGCAAACCCAGTTGACCCAGCGGGCCGGATTGCCCCGAACCAGCGCATGCGCGGGCACATCCCGCGTGACCACCGCGCCCGCCGCGACCATGGCCCCGCGACCGATGGTCACCGGCAGGAGGGTGGCATTGGCACCCACGGTGCAGCCCTGTTGCAAATGGGTCTTCAAAAATTGAGCGGGATATTTCCGGCTGCGGGGACGCAAATCGTTGACGAAAGCCACGCCGGGTCCAACAAATACGTCGTCGTCGAGCACGACCCCGTCCCAAAGATAAACGCCGCATTTGAGGGTGACGCGATGACCAATCCGCACACCCTTTTCAACAAACGTGTGGTCGCAAAGGTTGCAATCTTCCCCGACCACGGCACCCGCGCAGACATGGGCAAAGGCCCAGACCCGGGTACGGGCACCCACGATGGCCCCCGGATCCACCAAGGCTTGAGGATGCAGGTTCATAGGCAATCAAGTTGTGGCAACAATGCGTTCAACGGGCTTGAAAGGAACCAGCATAAGGATATGCATGGATAAATGCATCAGTTTTTTCCAGCCCGGCAAACGTCATTTATTGTTCTGCACCCCCGGATGACGGAGCTTGGAAACCGGCGGAAACATACGGCACCCCTCGCGAATTGAATTTACTTTACAAGCCCGCCCACTTGCTTGACGCTGCGCGTTCCAATCGTGCTGTCCACATTGAGTTGGTGATCGCCGGTCAGCACACCTTTTGCATTTTCAAATTTATTTGTGACGAGTGTTGTCAAAAACGGGCATGAGGAAAACCGGTCCACCAGCGGGTTGGAAGAGATGATGAAAAATCATCCGCTGGGCCGGCCGCTGGTGGGAGTGGTGTTCTATAACAATGGCGAGAGCGTGCCGCTGTTGCTGGCGCGGTTTCCGCGCTGGTCGGGCATTGATGTCGTTTTTCATGACGACGCTTCAAGCGATGGAACGCCGGAAATCCTCGAGCAAAGCGGTTTTACCGTGCTGCGTCAGACCGTAAATGGCGGCCTGGGACGCGCCATCAAAAACATCATCGAGCATGCGCATAAGACCAACCACCAGGTGGTGGTGATCATGGCCGGCAACAACAAGGATGATCCCAACGAAGTTCCGCGCCTGCTGGCACCCATTTATCAGGATGGCAAAGATTATGTGCAGGGCTCGCGCATGCTGCAAGGCGGCAGCTCGCCGTCCATTCCACTCTTCCGGCGCCTGATGGTCCCGGTGCATGCCCTGGTGATGAGCGGCTTTACTGGGTTTCGGTGCACCGACGCGCTGAACGGGTTCCGGGCCTATAAAATCGGAATGTTTTACGACAAACCGCAGTTTAACATCTGGCAGGAATGGCTGGATCATTATGAATTGGAAACCTACGTCCACTATAATGTACTCCGCCGGGGCTACCGGGTGGCGGAAGTGCCAGTGACAAAATCTTACGTCCATTTTAAAGACGGCATGAAACATTCCCACATCCGCCCGTTTCATGATTGGTGGGGGATATTGCGCCCCCTTTTATTTTTGCGGCTGGGCATCCGCAAATGACGGCGGGCCGTCCGGAATAATCACCGGCGCATCAAGGCCGGAACCGGACGAGATACCAGACCTCATAGGAGTTCAGATCGGATGCCACCAGTGAGGTGTTGCGCTTCATTTCAAAAATAATTTGCGCGCGGGCAAAACCCAGCCACTCCGCCAATCCCATTCCATAGCGTTCCCGCAACCCTCTTTCGGTGACCACGGCATATTCCAAATCCACCGGCGGTCGGAGCTTGGAGCCCAGCGGCAAGCCGAGTTCCACGATCACCCGGCTGCCAAATGGTTTCCAGAGGCCATACGACGTGTCTCGGAACCCACCGGCGTAACCCACGCGCGCCACGCCGGGCGGCAATTGATCCCGCAATGGCGCGAGGTCGTCGCGCATCACCGCCCAAAAATGGTATTTGGCGGCGAAGGCTTGCAGGGCCGGGCGGTTAAAAAACTGCGCGAGCCGCTCGCACGGAATCACCGGCCGGGCCGGTGTCAACAAAATCACCGGCACGACCGCCAGCATGGCCAGCCCGGAAATCACGGCGGCAACTTTGCGTCGTTCCAAAATGGCGATGCGGGGCAGGAGCAAAATGGAGATGAGGCAAAGCGGATAATACGGCGCGCCGTAGCGGGTGACATGCGTAAAAGCCAGCTTGGCCAAAAGCACGCCCAGCGACAGCCAGGCGGTCCACGGCGCCAGCCGCCAGGCCCAAGGGAGAACCGCCGGGACGCCGCGCAGGGCGGATCTGACAAACCAGACGCCCGACAATAAAAACAGACCATAAAGTCCAAGTCCGCAACCCAGACCGGCCTGGCCTTCGTAAACCATCTCGCCAAAGCGAAAGCCTTCGCTGTTGGGCTGCGCCCAGCGCAGCCATTGCATAAAATGGGTCTGATTCAGCGGCTCCAACCAATTATTGAGTTTTTTGGCGACGGGAAAAACGGGAGGCTGCAAGGTATCGTTGACAATGGCGAGGGAGTTGGCGACGAACGCACCGGCCGAGTTGCGGGGATGAACACCCCACTGGCGGTCGGTCGGGTCACCCGACCAGTCACCGGAATGTTTCCAACAAAGGAACGCCAGCGGAACAAACGAGCAGCCAACCGCAATGAAAACAATGAGGAGGGTTCGCCAGTTCATCCAGTTCACCACGCGCAGGGCCGGCAGCAGCAGCAGGCCCAGCGGCAAGAGGAGCGGCAGGTTGGACAGCTTGGCGCTGGTCAGCAGCGCCGCCGCCAGCAACGCCAGCCACAGAAAAACGGCCCGGCGGCGGTGGCTGGCCAGCACCGCAAAGCTAACGAAGCCCAGCGTATAAAGAACCATGTAACCGTCGTTTTGCAGGCCGCTGCACTGGAGCGCGTAGCAAAATCCCGACGGCAGCAGCCACATCCATCGCCGCGCGCTCCGCCCGGTGACGCCCAGCGCCCGGAACGCATAAAAGACCAGTCCCGGCAGCAACAGGAACGGAATCCAGCTCAACAAAAAAATCAGCCGGTCGGTGCGCGTAAAGATAATCACCGGCAGCATCTGCCATTCGTAACCGCAGCCGCCCAGATCGAGCCGGTGGTCAATCGTGCCGATCCAATACCAGTGCTGCGCCGCCCACCAGTAAAGGATGCGGGGCAGCCGGCTGCTGGTGGCGTCGAAGCTCCACGGCGCATAAAGCAGCGCGGCCACCAGCGACAGCGCCGCAATGCCGAGATAAATCATCGGCAGCGGACGCCGGAAACGCCGGCCCAGTTTATTTACCGGCGAGAAAACCGCTTTGGTTTCTGGGGCCGCAGTGGTTTTGAGCCACCACCAACCCGCACCCAATAAAATTGGCGCGGCCGTGAGATAACCCCACCCGGAAAGCTGGTGAAGGGCGGAAAGCCACCAGCCGCAGCATTGACACCACGCGGCCCAAAGAAGCCATAATCCAGTCAGCCGGAGGGCCATGGGTATGCGGTTCGATTGCATCTTAGAAAATCGCGGCGCGTTCGAAGCTCAACAAATTATTCAGCCCGAAATGAAATGGCCGGTGGCAAACCGGCCGGAAGTTGCCATAGCCTTTGTCATTCATCGCCACCACGCGGGCGCCGAGCTTTTCGGAGATGAGGATCTCCCCAGCCACCCCGGCGCGCTGGAGGCCGAGCCTGGCCTTTTCAATGCAGAGGGCGATGGTCTCCGCCTCGTTCAGGCTGGGCATGAGAATTGCGAGTTCCATTCGGTGCAAAAGTTTGGGCCACTGGCGCAGGGCTGGCGAGCGAAAATTTCAGCGGGCCTTTCTTTACAATTCAATTGAGTTGGCCGTGTCCGATGCGGCAGAATCCAACCAGCAATGTCCCGGATTCGTCGTGCCATTCACGGAGTCGTTTCCAGCTATGTTCTGCTGGCGGCCACGGCCTTTTACTCGCTGGCGTCAGTGCCGGTGGCGCTGCATTACCTGGACGATACCAAACGGTTCGGGTTATGGATCGTCATGGGCACGCTGGCCGGCTATCTCAATCTCATTGATGCGGGCATGACCGCAGCGGTGGCCCGCCTGCTGATTGACCACAAAGACGACCGGAATGGCGGCAACTACGGCAGCCTCATCAAGACCGGCTGGCTGGTTTCCACGCTGCAAGGAGCCATTATTTTTGTCATCGGGCTGTGCCTGGCCGGCGTTTTCGCCCGCCTGCTGGTAAAAACCGAAGCGTTGCGGCCGGAATTCATCCAGCTGGTCAACTGGCAATGCGGCGTTGTGGCCCTGTCGTTCTCCACCCGCATGTTCAACCTGGTGCTGAACGCACACCAGCGGATGGACCTCGCCAATTACCTCGGCGCAGGCGGGCTGGCGGTGAACTTTGCGGCACAGTGGATTTTCTTTCATTTCGGCTTCGGCCTGCTGAGTCTGGCGTTGGGATCGCTGGTGGCCACTGCGATAGCGGTGGCCGGACAGGCGCTGGCTTGCACCACCTTGAAACTGCTGCCGGATGCCCGCCATTGGGGCGGAATCTCCCGGCGCCACTTCAACGAAATGTTCAACTATGGCAAAGACGTTTTTCTGGTCGGCGTCGGCACGCAGTTGATCATGACCAGCCAGATCCTCGTCATCACCTCCACTTTGGGCGAAGCCTCGGCGGCGGCGTGGGGCATCGGCCTGCGGGTGTTCAACCTGCTGAACCAGCTCATCTGGCGGCCGTTCGACATGTCCGGGCCGGCCTTGGCGGAAATGCTCGCACGCGGCGAGCTCACCCGCTTACGCGACCGTTACCGCAGCCTGGCCACGTTCAGCTTCTCACTCGCCGGCTGGACGGCGGTTTCTTTTGCGCTGTGCAACAGCCTGTTCGTCACGCTCTGGACGCATGGCAAAATCCAATGGCCGGTGCTGAATGACTGGTTGCTGGCGGTATGGATGATCCTTTCCGCTGTGGTCCATTGCCACAACAGCTTTGTCATACTCACCAAGCAGGTTGGCTTTATGCGCTTTGTGTATTTTTTTGAAGGCGTCATTTTTGTGGCCGCTTCGTTCCTGGTGGCGCGCCGGGGCGGATTGGCGGCTATCATCGGTTGCTCGATTCTTTGCAGCACCGCGTTCAGTGGCGCGTATGGCATCTGGCGCATCGGCCGTTTCTTCGAGATTTCATACAGGGAGATTGCCATCGATTGGTTGCGACCGATGGGTGCGGCGCTGCTGCTTTACTTGCCCGCCGCCGGGTTGACGTGGTGGTTATTGGAACCCGCCAGCACCATGATTCAGTTGGCCGGCCACGTCGCGCTGGCGGGTTCGCTCGGCGTTTATTTGTTTCTGCGTTTCGGCATACCCGGCTCTTTTCAAAACGAACTGCTGGGCCGGGTTCCCGTCAAGGCCGCCGCCTTGCTCAAACGCGTCTTCGTTCCCACCGCCCATTAATTTCCTATGCCACGCACTCCGTCTCATCCCCTAGCCAAGCATCCACTGGAGAATATTCCCGGCGCTTTCAAATGTTCCCTGCCCGTCAGTCACCGGGCTTTTATTCACACCTTGATGCTGGAGGCCTCGCTCAAACAATGCGGCACTTATGTCCAGGGCGTCACGCTCGACGTGGGCTGCGGCCGCAAGCCCTATGAAAAAACTTTTTTTGCGGGCGCGCAAAAATATGTCGGCATGGATTATCTCACGGACCGTTCCACGCCGGACGTGGTGGGTTCCGCCACGGACATCCCGCTGGGCGATGCGAGTTTTGACACCGTCGTCTGCACGGAGGTTCTGGAACACGTCCCCGATCCGTTAAAGGCGCTACGGGAAATGCATCGCGTGCTGAAGCCCGGCGGGCATCTGGTCTTGAGTACGCCGATGTATTGGCCGCGCCATGAAGTGCCGTATGATTATTTCCGCTATCCTTACGACGGCCTGCTGCATCTGGTCAAGACAAGCGGATTTGATTTGGTGCAGTTGTATAATCGGGGCCGTTCTTACGCCTTCATCGGCCAGATCATTCAGCAGACGCAACCCATCGGAGCCCAACCGGTCAACTGGCTCATCAACCGGTTTTTTCTTTGGTGCGATCTGCATTTGAAGCAGGACATCCACACGCTGGGCTGGGCCTTCGTGGCGCAGCGCCCCAAGTGACACCCGTCATTGCTTCACCCAGAAGCCAGCGTCCAAATCAATGCGTTCAATCACGCTGTTGATATTGTGCAGCTTAAAATATTCGTCGGTCGCCTTCTGGCAGCCTTCCCAGGCAAAGTAATCATCCATGACAATGATGCCGCCGGGCGACACGAGCGGATAAAGATGTTCGAGGCAGACTTTCGTGGAGTCATACCAATCGCCATCCAAGCGCAGCAAGGCGATGGGACCAAGATTTTTGGCATCCACCGGCACCGTATTTTGGAACCAGCCGATATGAAAATGAGCCAGGTCTTGGCGCACTTTAATCGTATCCAGAATCAAATGGCGCACCTCGTCCAAGCCGGCACGGCATTGGTTGACGGTCGCCAGTTTTCCCTCATTCCGCCCGCCGCTGTAGGTGGCGGCATATTCCCCGTCTTTCTCGGTGGGTTCAGGCAGACCTTCAAACGAATCAAACAAGTGGAGATGCCGTTCCTGACCGGAATCTCTAATTGCCAGCGCGATCATGGCACTGGAGCCGCCTTTCCAAACACCGCATTCCACAAAACAACCCGGCACATTTTGATCGAGCAACTCTTTGCAGGAATCCCACAGCCGCCGGCAGCGGACAGGCGTGGTCATGGTATAACGTTTGGCGCGAAACATCGCGACGGCACGGGGCAAAACCGGCAACCCTTGCAGGAACCATGACCAGCGGCTTTCCGTCAGTTGTTTGGCGAGCATACCCGGCACAGTTTGGAAAAATATATTCTAACTGGAAGGATTCAAGGAAATACAAGCCGGCTTTTTGCGAGGAACGCACCAATTTGACCCGCTTTCACGCCAAGCCGGAGCGGAGACAAGAAGATCATAATCTGATCTTGGTTAACAGCCGCTTGCCCAAGTTTATGCCCGGCAATTCCAGAAACTTGTAGGACGCAAATCCGAACAGACACATCACCAAAACGACGACGGGCAGCACAGCTAAGGTGGCGACAAGCGTTTGAGGCAGTCCCAATTTATGCAGCCAGTACAGCGCGCGCCCCAGCAAAGGTTGATGCCATAGGTAGATTGAATAGCTGCACAAGCCCACCGGCACGAGGATTCTTTCCCAGCGGCTGAATGACAGTTTGGAAAAGAGATACCATTCCATCAGTACGGCATACCAGAGGGAAAAAGCCGTGAAACCCAAAAATGCGGCGGTGATTTTATTCCAGGTCAACGCCACGGCAAGAATTCCGAGCACCAGCACCTTGCCGAAGGAGGCTCCGAAAAGACGGTGGCCAGCCAGCCAACTTTCCGCCAACCAAGCCCCCAACAACCAGTCCACAAAAAGGGTCAAAGTAAAATCCCACAAATGCTGGGCGGGGAGCTGGCTCCAATCCTGCAAAAATAAGGCGATGATCCGGCAAAGCAGGCTGGCGGCCGCAAAAAACCAAAATGTATTTTTGATTCCAACTTTTTGGCGCAACATCAGCACCAGTGGAAACAGCAGATAAAACTGCATTTCTACCGCCAGACTCCAAAACGAAGGATTGACGCCGGCGAATGTTTCCGGGCCAAAATTATGGATCAGCAACAGATGCGACCAGTAGTTGCCGGCCGTCGTCCCAGCCACGTGGTGCCGCAGCAGCAAACAAAAAAAGACCGTCAAAGCGACAAAATAGGGCGGATAGATCCGCCAAAATCGTTTCCAAAAAAACTGTTTCAAAAAGGATTTTCCAGGTGAGCCGGCAGCGTGCTTCAGAAACGAGTAATGGATGCAAAATCCACTGATCACGAAAAATAGTGAAACGCCGCTCCACCCCAGACTGAGCGGATACAGCCACCACATCAGGCTGGTCTGCACATCTCCGCCATCCCGCCACATTCCCTGCCAGTTCAATTCATATTGCCCGGTCACATTGGGCAGGTAATGGAAGGCCACCACCATCAATATGGCCATAGCCCGCAACACATCAATCCGCTCCAAATGCCTGGATGGGGAAGCTGGGTTCATCCGCTAGTTCCGGAACCTCGCCGCCAGTCGCCGCAGCACGCGCACGGGTGATGAAAAATAAACCGGGTTCGCCGCCGTCAATGGCGCTTGAATCCGCCAGTTCTTTGACCAGGACGCAGCGGAGCCGGGCGTTGCGGGGAACGCGGCCAGCCAGCGATCGGTCATCGCGGAAACCGAGAATACCTTCTCCACGCGGCCCCGGGCCGCGCGCGACTTGTCTACGTACTCCCCGCGCTGTTCGTGCAGATGGATGATGGCACGGGCATAGCCAGGCACGTCGTTCACAGGCACGAGCATACCGTTACTCCCATCCACCACTTCCGGGATGCCGCTTTTCAGATCACTTACCACGGGCACCAGCCCATGGCCCATCGCCTCCAGCAGGCTCAAGGGCAGACCTTCGTAATCCGATGCCAGCAGAAAAACATCGTGCTGTTTCAACAAAACCGGAATGTCGGCATAACCAACCTGCCCCGCGAAGGAAACCGTTTGATGCGGTGAATCCGACTTCAGGTTCGCTTCCAAAAAATTGCGTTCCTCCCCTTCGCCGGCAATCGTCCAATGAAACGGGATCCCGCTTTCGCGGAGCTGCCGGAAGATTTCGCGAAACAGATGCACCCGCTTTTGCTCACGCCCCAGCCGTCCGTGATAAAGGAGGCGCAAAGGCGCGGTAAAATCCCGCACCGGCAGTTCCGACTCGGGACACATCGGCACGCCGTAGAACAGGCAGGCCACCGGCACCCGGGCAAATTCCGGCATGACCTCCGCTTTTTGCTTCATCGTTTGCGAGACGACCGCCAGCAAATCCATCCACGGCGCGTAATACCGCATCATGTCATAGACCAGCGGATCATCCGACTGACCCATGCCAATGCGGTAAACACCGTCCGGCAAATAACGCAACACTTCAAAGGAAACGGCACCCAGCGTGGATACCACCACCGTGGGCTGAAAACGAGCCAGTTGCTGCAACACACTTTCCTGCCGGTCCTCAAAAATCATCCGTCGCTGATCCAGACACAGCAGAGATACGTTTTGTTTGGCAAAATCGGCCGCCAGCGGGTTTTCCTTTTCCAAGCTGAAGACCTCCACGGGAATGCCCCGACGAACCAGTTCTCCGGCGAGATTGACCAAAAACGTGGTGGAGCCACCCATCGGAACCCCGCCGCTAACGAGGGCGACACGCGGAACACCAGAATGACCGGCACGTTGGTTCACCACCATTGAGTAAAACAAAATGGTTCAGGAAACAAGTTTTGAAAGGCGGCAAATAGCTGGAACGAACTCCCACCAAAGACCTTGTTAATCTGAGACCTGAAATTAGACTGGTCGCGCATGAAAATACTCATGACAGCTGTTGCGGCGATGCATGCCCGGCAAATTGCGCGACCATTGCAAGATCGCGATGCGCTCGCAGGGCTGTGGATTTCCGACAAAAACAGCACCGGCATTGCGCCGGACAAATACCGCCGCTGCTGGCCGTATCATCTGGCGATGAAGCCATTTTATCATCTGGCTTCCTTGGGCCTGCGAGAACAGATGGCGTTAAGGCTAGTGCCACTTTGGGCGGCTTGGGTCAAACGCCAGAAACCACCTATATTCGACGTTGCCTATGGCTGCGGCGGCGGGCAAGGCACAGAGTTGTTTGATCTGGCAGATCAAACCGGTGCACTCAAAGTGATAGACTCCTCCAGCAGCCACCCTACCAGCGCCTATGGGTTCTGGCAAAGAGAGTGCGATATTTGGAACCCGGGCGCGCAGGTTGCCACTTCGCGCTGGTTGTTCGCCCGCTGGAACCGGGAATTGGAACGCGCGGACGTGATCCTGTGCCCCTCCACCTTCGTCATTGATTCGATGGTCTATAACGGAATTCCGGAAGCCAAATGCGTATTGAATCCGTATGGCGTGGACACTTCCATTTTTAAGCCGCGAACCGTCGTGCCGGAAAAGCCGCGGTTTGTCTGTGTCGGAAGCATCTGTTTGCGCAAGGGTCATCAATATCTGTTCCGCGCGTTCGAAAAAGTGCGGCAGGTTTTGCCGGACGCAGAATTGATTTGCGCCGGGCCTTATTACCCTGATTTTGCGAGCGAGCGGACACGCTGGGAAGGCACGTTCACCCATCTGGAAAACCTGCCTCAACCCGAACTGGCCAAGGTTTTACAGCAATGCACCGCGTTTGTTTTTCCTTCCAATGAGGAAAGCATTGCCCGCGCCGTGGTCGAAGCGATGGGGGCCGGTCTGCCGATCATCGGCACGCATGAAAGCGGGGCCACCACTTTGGTGAACGACGGAGTGGAGGGCTTGATCATCCGCGCTCGCGATGTGGAGCAACTGGCCCAAGCCATGATCCGGTCCGCCACGAACCGGGAGGAAAACGAACGCATGGGCAAAGCCGCTCATGCCCGCGGCGCGCAGAATAATTCCTGGGGAGATTTTGCCGACCGGTTGATCCGCATCTGCGAGCAAGCCATCCAGCAACGCGCCGCCGCGGCCGGCCCGCGAAACTATAGCAGGTAAAAAGTGGTTGGCTGGATGCTGGTTGCTGCCCGCCGGTCTTTGCAGACGGCCAACCGGCCCATTCTGGTTCACAAAAACGGCGCGCACGGAGCGGATGCGCCCTACCAGACCCAAGGTTGCCGAGAACGGCTCTAAACTGCAAAACTCAAGCGGTGGTCTTTGGCTCCCCGGCTTTTCCCGGACGAAACAATTTCACAGTTTGCCACCCCAGCCAGGCATACAGCTCCGGGCTTTTCCATTTCAACCGCGGAACACAATGCTGCAGAAACCAGGCCCACTCCCGAATTTGGCCGGCCTGGCCCCGGTTCATTAAAGCGGCATAGGCCCGGTGCGCCTCCGAATCAGACAACTGCAACAGCCGCCGACAATTATCAATCGCAATTTCCACCTTAATGAGCTTCATTTCTGAAATCAACTGGTGGGTGCTAGACGTGGCGTGCAGGCGAAAATTGACCAGTTTTTCAGACACCGCAGCAGTCCGACCCTGTTCGACAAGCCGTCCCGCCAGTTCAAAGTCCTCCGCCGAAGTCTTGGAATATCCGCCGACGGCCAAGGCCGCCGGTTTACTGAACATCAGGGTGCTATGCACGATGGGAAATTCAAAACACAACCGGGTGGCCAGAAAAGCCTGGGTGCGGGGAAAACGAGCCCGGCCGCCCGCCGCCGCAATGTCACCGATGAAATTAACATCGGTATAGGCAAGGACCGACCCGGACATACGGTTAAGAGCGGCCAGTTGTTTTTCCAAACGCCGGGGCAGACTGATGTCATCCGAATCCTGAACGGCAATCCACGGCGACTCCGCCCGGTCGATACCAAAATTTCTGGCCGGCGTGATTTGCATGGGTTTTAGCGCCAGCTCAAAAATGCGGATGCGCGGATCTTTATAGCTGGTTAAAATGTCCAAGGTCCGGTCGGTGCTGCCGCCATCCACCGCAATCAATTCAAAATCCTGGACAGTCTGCGCGCGCAGACTATCCACCGCCTCGACCAGAAACCGCTCACTGTTTCGGACCGGCATGACGATGGCGACTTGAGGCATAATGTAATTCACGGCCATGCTAATTGGTTCCCGCAACGTTTCAAACGGTTTTGTGGCAACTTTCACCGGCCGCAAGCCCGCCAGGAGACGGGGCGCAACGATGGCGCGGCCGGTCATTAAGCCTTTATTTGCGGGTCATTTTCGCTGTACCTTGGCCGCCAGTGAAAATCGCCCTGCTCACGACGGACAACCGGCAGCCCTTCCGGCAATTTGACCGGCCGGAGCCATTCTTCGGCACCGCGCCCGAAGCATTGTTGCAGGGATTTGCCGCGCTGCCGGGAGTGGAAGTGCATGTGGTCGCCTGCATCCGGCAGCCGGTGCCGTCACCGGAAAAACTCGCGCCAAACATTTTCTTCCACAGTGTCGTCGTGCCCAAAATCGGCTGGATGCGCACGCTGTATCAGGGCTGCGTCCGCGCCACACGGAAAAAACTGCGCGAAATCCAGCCCGACATCGTCCACGGCCAGGGCACGGAACTGGACTGCGGCATCAGCGCGGCGTTCAGCGGGTTTCCCAATGTGCTCACGATCCACGGCAACATGCGCCTGATCGCCAAAGTAAACCGGGCCCGGCCGTTTTCCTTCAACTGGATGGCCGCCCGGCTGGAAGATTTCACCCTGCCGCGCACGGACGGCATCGTGGCCATCACGAATTACACCCACGACGCCGTGGCCGACCGGGCGCGGCGCACCTGGGTTCTGCCGAATGCGGTGGACGAAAGCTTTTTCAGCGTGCAAGCCACGCCGGATTTGACCGCGCCGCCCATCGGTCTTTGTGTGGGCACCATCTGTCACCGCAAAAACCAAAATAATTTCATCCGCGCGCTGGATTCGCTGGCAGCGGAACGGAAATTCAAAATCCTCTTTTTCGGCCAGACGGACAGCTCCGCTTACAGCCGCGAGTTTCTGGAACTAATCCGGACGCGGCCTTGGTGCGAACACGCCGGATTTGCGGATCGCACCACCCTGAAAACATATTTTCAATCCGCCAGTCTGGTAGTACTGCCCACGCTGGAGGACAATTGTCCGATGGTGGTGCTGGAGGCGATGGCGGCGGGCGTGCCGGTGCTGGCGTCGAATGTCGGCGGCGTCCCGGACCTCATCCAACCGGAAGTCACCGGCCTGTTTTTCAATCCGGCCCGGCCGGAAAGTTTTGGCACCGGCATCGCGCGGCTGCTGGATGACCCGCCGCTGGCGCAGCGACTGGCAACGAACGCAAAAGCGATGGCACTTCAGCGTTTTCATCCGCAGGCGGTCGCCCGCCAGCATTTGAAAATTTACCAGGAAGTCCTGTACTTGACCGGCCGGCAGGCCAGCAGATAAATTCAAATCCGCGCCCTAACCCAAACCCCCTATTCACATGATCAGCAAATTATTGCCCGCCAAGCATCGAGATCTGGCAACGCTAACCCTTTTCCTTTTGGGCCTCGTGGTGGTTTATCATCTCGCGCTGGCGCTGCACGGCCAGGGCCAGTATCGCGACCAGCATCTGGGCACGGCGCTGCATTATGCCGCCACGCAGATTGACCTGAAACATACGGTCATCGTCGGGTTCAACGCCACCGACACGCCCACCATCCAGGAACTGCCGGTGTGGCAGGCGGTCGCGGGCGCGGTGTTCAAGCTGGCGGGCACGCACTGGCTGGGCTGGGCCAACGTGGTGTCGCTGGGGTTGTTTCTGCCCTGCCTGTATCCCTTGTTCCGGATGGCCCGGAGTTTCTATGGGGACCGCACGGCGTGGTGGACCCTGATATTTTTCCTGTCGCAGGCGCTGGTGTTTCTTTATGCCGGCGAGGGCGGCACGGATGGCTTCAGCCTCGCGGTGGCCATCTGGTTCTGGTTCGCCTGCGGGCGGCTGGTGGAAAATCCGGTGAAGTGGTTTCTGCCGGCGGCGGTGCTCGGGACCTTGCTGGCGGTCTCCAAGCTGCCCTTTTTCATGGCCACGGGGCTGGCCGCATTTTTCCTGCTGCTGAAAACCCGCGGCCTGAAGTGGCGGGAGCTGGCGGCGCTGGCCGGCGTCGGGCTGGTGGCGGGCATCGCGTTCCTGCTCTGGACGCGCTACACGGAGGCGCTGCAGGCGGGGGCGGAATTCAAGTTCGTGAACCTGAGCGTCTCCAAAGACAATCCCGAGATGCTATTCTGGTATTTTGGCGACTGGCACTACCGGCTAAACCCGGCCATCTGGGTGAAAGCCGGCTGGCGGTTTGCCACGGCCGTGTTCGGCAGCTTTTCCCTGCTGGCCTTATTCATTTATGGCGTCGCCGGACGGCGAATCCATCCGGCGGCAAAATATTTTCTCGCGGGGGCATTCCTGACGACGCTGATCTTCAGCCATCTGGTGCTGCACCACTATCATTACTATCTGATGTTCACCCCGGCGGTGGCCATGCTCTGCGCCGCCGCCCTGGCGAACAGCGAAAGTTTTCTCAACGAACGCGGCGGGCGGCCCGCGCTCATCACCATCACCGCCGCCGGCATTATCCTGGCCGCGCTGTTTCAAGGATTGATGGGCATCAAGGCGTTCAGCCTGGATAAATACCCCGCCCTGATTATCGAAGCCATCCGCGCGCACACGACCCCGGCCGACAAACTCGCGGTGATCAATGGCGCCTGGGGCGGCGACGAATTGTTCCGCAGCGACCGGCGCGGGCTTTCCATTTGGAACGCGAAAGTTTTCGAAGACGCGGCCAGCTACCGCCGGCTGAAGCAACTGGGTTTCACCAAACTGGTCATCATCAGCCAGTCGCCCTATCAGAACGCCATCCAGATGGTGAATCCCGGCCAGACCGGCATTCCGCGCATCATGGCGAAATCGTTTGTGACCCCGTTGGTGGAGAAATGGCCGACGACCTGCCAGACCGAAGAACTCATCATCAAGGAGATTCCCTGAAGTGAAAATTCACGGGCGCTGCCGGTAATCGCCCCGGCTGAAATATTTTTCCAGCCAGACGTAGGCGCAGATGAAAAAGTAGCGGCTGCCCATCTCCTTGATCTTGAGCTTGGCCTCGCCGAAGCGGCGATTGCGCCAGGTGATCGGCACCACCGTCCACGTATAGCCACGCACGATGGCCTTCAGCGGGATTTCCACCGTGAGATTGAAGTGCGGCGCAATGAGCGGCTCGCAGCCCTGGATCACTTCCCGGCGATACGCTTTGAACGCATTTGTCGTATCGTTCAGCGGAATGCCGAAAATGACGCGGATAAAAAAATTCGCCAGTCGGTTCACAAACAATTTCACCCCCGGATAATCAAGCACCCCGCCGCCCTTGATGAAGCGGCTGCCGAACACGCAGTCCCAGCCTTCATTCAGCAATTTCCAATAGCGCACCGCGTCGCGGGCGTCATCCGATTCGTCGGCCATCATGATGACCACCGCGTCGCCGCGGCAATGACGCAGGCCAAATGTGATGGCGCGGCCAAAGCCGTGCTCGCCGAGGTTCTGGATCGGTCGCAGGGTCGGGATTTTTTGCTGCAATTGATGCAACACCTCCCAGGTTTTGTCCCGGCTGCCATCGTCCACCACCACGATCTCATGCGGCACCTGGTTCAGGGAAAATTCCAGGTGCAGATGTTCCAGCGTCGCCGGGAGCGATTTCTCCTCATCGCGCGCCGGAATGACCACCGAAAAAAGTTTCAGCGGCGGGGCGGAGAGATTGGGCGCGTTCATGTCGGATTGTGGTTTGATCGGCATCAAAAAATGCCCAGAAAAACTGGAAAGCTAAAGCCCAAAAGCAAACTTCCAAACACGATCCAGCTTTAAACCTGGCCGTCGTCCTTGGCGAATCAGAACGCGTTTATTGACTGGTGGCTGGCGGCAAAGACCGGCGGGCAGCGGACTGCCCGCCCTACCAGCGTTTGGCCAAGGGTTTGATTGGCGGCGATCCCGGGTTCAAACGAAAAAGCGCGGATGGCCGCCGGGCCATCCGCGCTTGTGCTTAAATCCAATTTTTCTCCGCCCCGCTTACGGGTGCTGCATCCGGTAGAACACGTTCGTCAGCGACGGATTGATCGTGAT